>NZ_BTIG01000028.1:0-45725 GCF_036247965.1 Bradyrhizobium sp. TM233
TGTTATCGATTGCCCTCTGGAGCACCTTCAGGCGGCGATCGGCCGGCTCACCGCTCCCGCGGCTGGATTGACCGATATCCAGGTTTGAAGCCACGGATCCAGCTGCGACGGTTCGCGCCGAGGGATATCGCAATCATGGAGCTCCGGGTTGCCGCGGGTTGATGGTCGTATCTCGGCAAGAACGAAGCAACGCGGCCTCGCGTGCCGATCATATTTGTCGAAAGTGCGGCGTGGCAGATTGATCCCCCCGCCGGCTTGACGCGCCATTATTCACTGGAGAGTCGAGGCCGCGGTGCACGTAAGGCGCGTGATGTTACTTTGGCCGTTATTAATTGAGCGGATAGTTCATTTTTTTGTCTTGATTAGAACCGGCGGCGCAGTTATGTGGAGCGCGAACTTACCGTTCGGTTCCATATATTTCTGTTTAAGCTGACCACTTGGTTCTTGATTAGCCGGCCGGGACAATATTAAATGGGCGCAACTACAGGATGCTAGCATGTCGACCAAGAAGCTCGAACTAGAAGCGATGTCTCTCGACGACCTATGGTCGCTTCATGAGGAAATTAGCGGCATTTTGTCGGACCGGATTAAGGCGGAGAAGCAGGAACTGGAGAAACGCCTGGCGGTTCTCGGCGGGGGGATGGCCGTGTTAGCCGATACAGGCGGGTCGGGCGTCTCTCCGACCGGCAAGCAGAGGCGCAAATATCCGCGTGTGCTGCCGAAATATCGCAACCCCCAGACTTCTGAAACCTGGTCAGGACGTGGCAAGCGGCCGCGGTGGCTGGTTGCTGCCATGAAATCCGGCCGTCGGATCGAGGAGTTTCGCATAGGCGCAGTGGCTCCGAAGCTTCGGCAGCGGGCGTGAAGCGTCGTTGCGCCAGCAGGCTGGCGCAGCTTGGCGCTCTGAGTGGAGATCGAGCCTAGTAGGCGTTGCGGCCCCGCAAGACCTCCATCGGAGTTTGCAGCAGGATTGCGAGATCCAGCCGAAGACTCCAATTGTCGATGTACCAGAGATCGTACTGTACACGTGCTTCGATCATGGACGCTGTGGGGGTTGCGCCGCGGCAGCCGTGGATCTGGGCCCATCCGGTCAGTCCTGGCCTGACCCTGCGGCGAAACGCGTAGTTTCGCACGAGCTTGTCAAACTGCCCGTCGTGGGCCAAGGCGTGGGGGCGCGGACCCACCAGCGACATGCTGCCCTCGAGCACATTCAGCAGTTGCGGCAGTTCATCGAAACTAGTTCGACGCAGCCATTTGCCCACGCGGGTGATGCGTTGGTCGACGGGGGTGGCCTGAACTATCACGCTGCCGTCCTCGAGCACATGCATGGTCCGAAATTTGCGGATCAAGAATGTCCGACCATTAAAACCACAGCGTTTTTGTCGGAAGAACACGGGGCCGGCAGAATCCAGCTTGATTGCGATCGCGGCAAGCGCAAGCAGCGGTGCGGAGATCGCCAAGGCGAGCCCCGCGCCAAGGATATCAATGATTCGCTTGGTCGCGCACTCGAACGGGGTAAGGGGACCGCGCTGCAATTCCACGCAAACGGCACTTCCAAGGCTGCGCGTGGGATGTCGAAGCAATTCGGCTATTGTACCGACCGGCACGAATATGACCGGAAACGGCAAGACCCGCAACTCGGCAACAAGTGCCCGAAGCTCGGGCCATCGCTCCGGGCTGGCTTCGACCACCACCTGATCGAGCCGCGCGTCGCGAATGTGCTCGATTACGCGAGACGTCAGCCGCTTGCGTCCGGCGGGACCGAACCCAACCGGCGGCAGGCTGAACCGTCCCTTGACGCAATACCCATGCATGGCCAAGGTTTCCGGCAGGCCGGCGTTCTTCGAAAGCGGCTGGTCCGTGATTAGAACGATATTCGTGCTGGCAAATCTTCTTTCGCTCAGACCTCTTATCAGCAGCGACTTGACAGCCCATCGCTTGGCTACCAGCAACCCTAGGCCAAGGATGGCGAAGAGCGGGCTTGCTTGCTGAGATGCGCCCGGACGAATTGCAAAGCCGTCGGCGGCCCAAATCAAGAGCAGCAATGACGCCCACGTCGCGCAGACGGCCCGAACCTGATTTTTGAGGACGAGAAGCTCAATCGGGCGATACAGACCTTGAGCCTTCAGCACGGAAGCAACGCAAGCTGCGCTGACCAGCGCCAAGCCAAATGCGTTGCCAGGGTCTCCCTCAGCTTGCCCGTTTTGGAGCCGATACAGTAATGTGGAGACGGCGCTGGCCAACAAAATCGTCGCGATATCGGCACAGAGTGCAACATGTTCGATCCAGTCATAACGGAGGGGCCATTTATGCCTGGGGGACACCGACGGCTCGAGACTAACACGAGCCGTATCGTTTCGATCGGGGAGGTGCCGGTTCACGAAGTTCATGGTGGGGCACTCGGAATTCGCATTTAATTTATTATTAATATTGAATATATCAAGCAGAAATATCTCAATTTAAATGATACCAAATGCCGCTCTTGCGGATCTGGCGCAGGACTGCCCAGAAGCGGAACAGGTTTGGAGCCTACCGCGCTGTCCCTCGATCCGAGGTCCGGTTCGGCAAAAGGAGATCCGTCTTAGGCCAGGGAATCGGGACTTCCTTTCGCGTGCCTTGAAGAGTTGCTGAGTCCGATTCCGAGATCAGATTGTCCACAAGGGCCTTCCCCTCAGCCGACGCCGATTGGTAGGCAGCAATCAGGGCGGGTCGAAGAGCGGGCTGTCTAGCAAAGGCAATCTTGACGTCGCGCTGCACCAGTTCACGCAATTCAGGATCGCTGACGACCGAGGCCTCGCCGAGAGCGGCAGTCAGTCGTTGCGGAAGCAGGGTCAAATCGTTTGGAGCTGTGTAGTACGAGAGTTTCAGCAGGGCCGCGACGTCGTATTCGAGCGATCTTTGTTCCCTCGACAGTGCCGCAAGCATGAGCCAAAGATCTCCTCGTAATGGCGAGGACCGCAGTGCCTGTGCCAGTACAGTCGGCGCGGCAGCTTGGAATCCGAGCTCCGGTCTTGAGGCGGCTGCTCCATTGGCCGTGGGCTGTGGGGCGTGACCGGGTCTCCCAGACCGCAAATCGCCATCACCGCGCAATGAGTTCGGCGGTAGCACCCTCGGAGGTGCTTGGCGCGAGGCATCATTGGCGGCGAGCGCTTCGACCGGAAGACGGCCAGGATACGACGGCTGAGTGAGCAGCCAGACCGTTTGCGCAATCAGCGCGACTGCAATGCAGCCCAATCCGATACGCATTGATGCATTGCCAATCCCATATGAGCGTATTCGCGCGCATGCCCGGCCCGGACTATCCAGTCCACTGACGGGCCGCGTTGAATGCGGTTGCTCGGTCGCAGCGCCCATATCACGCTGGCTCTGGGCGACCGCAAGTCCGAACAGCGCGGCGGCCAACAGCGATGCACCGAACTCGAGAATGCCGTCCTCGACCAAGGCCAGCACAACCAACGAAGCCGCAGCGCCGGCGCCAATGGCCGCGTAGACGTAGTCATGCCTTCGCCGCAGGGAGCATCTTAGCAGAGCCCCGGCGCCAAGCACCGCAACGATCAACACGCTGTACAGAAAGGGGCGGCCCATCTCGATTGCGATGGCCGCGGCAGCCGTCGGACGCTCTCGTGACAACGGCGCGGCAATATCGCGATGGATTGGTAGCAATGCCGCGTAGGTTCCCGCGCCGGAGCCGGCATGGCCGGCATCCTGCAACATCCGCTCAGTCGCGCCCGAGGGGTGCTCGGACAGGGCGACTGTCAGATCGGCATTCGGCCTCATTGGCATGAGGGTGAAGGCCGCCAGAAGCAACACTGCAGCCGTGGCCAGGACGCTCGCGATACCCCAGACTCCAGAGAACCAGTTCTGGATCGCGAACGCGGCGAGCACTATTCCCACTCCGAGCAATGCCGCCGTGGCAGTTCCAATCCCGTCTCCGCTGGCGAGGGTTGCCGACAGACAGAGAAGCATTGCGAGGAGTGCGAACCACAGGGTCGTTGCCACTCGAAATGAGCGTTGCTTGACACGACGGCGGTCCTCGAACGCACGAACCATCATCGCTGCGGACAGCACCAGCCCCAGCACGGCAGGGACAGCGCCGGTCACGACGAGGACAGGAGTATCGCCGCGCGAGAAACCGTCCGATCCGATCGCCTGCCGCAACAGCAGGTACGCGCTGACGGTCGTCGCGATAGAGACCAGAATGGAGAGGAGTTGCCACGCACGCTGCCTGTCCAGCGCGACGACGGCCGTGACGAGCGCGAGGGCGACGGCAGCATTGTAGTGCAAGACTGCCTGCACAGTTGCACGGATGTCCACCGTGAGCCGTTCGGCGAGGGGAGCATTCAATGCGGCCGATGCGGTTTCCCAAATCGGATTGCCGAGCCCGTGGATAGGAACTGGAGCGAGTTGGAAGGCCATGTAGATCGCCGGTACAGCGAGAATGAGGACGAGAACGAGTCCCGACCGTCGTACCAGACCCGCGATTGCGGAGGATGAGGCGAAGACTGCGGCCGCCAGCACTGCGGTCGCGAGAAGAGCAGAGGATAGAGCTCGTTGCTGCGGGATATCGGGCATTGCAAAAGCTGCCGCGACGGACACAACGAGTGCCAGCATCAGGAACCTGACGAGCATACTACGTCACCTCTCTGGCTTGGCGTTCCTCCGGATGCTCCGATCGGCAGACCGTCCAACGCGCAAATCGTGATGGTGCACGGCGGCAGGCCGCTCAAGAGTTCGAAAGACCATAACGAACATAGTGACTGTCGTCGTAATAGTCGCTTCGCTGGGTGTCATATCGCGCCATCGCCTTGATGTCCGTCTTGTTCAGGACTGCGCCGATCAGGGAGTCCGAGATCGTCGGGGCGGTGTGTAGTGCATGCTGCACGACCTCGATCTTGGTGCGTCCCCACTCGACGACGAGAACGTAACAATCGATCAGAGGGGCCGTGACCCGTACGTCGACAAGCGGACTCAGCGGCGGAAGATCTACAATGACGTAGTCATAACTCTGTCGCAGGCGATCAAATAGCTTGCATATCGATCCGTCGGACAGAAGTTCGCTCGAGTGGAGTACGGGCCCGCGTTGAACGGCCGGAAGAACGGTGAGATTTGTCCTCGGATCCCGCCACACCACCTCCTCGAGTGGGCGATCACCGTTCATGACCTCAATGATGCCATCTACTGCCTTCGGGACGACACGGGCCGAGAGCGACGGATTTCGGAGATCGCAGTCCACTATGATGACCTTCTTCCCGCTGTGTCCGATGAGTTGCGCCACGGAAGCAGCAATCGTGGTCTTGCCCTCATTTGGGAGAGCCGACGTCACGCCAATCACCTGGTTCGGGGTCTTTGCCGGGCTGTGATCGATCGCAATCTTAATCGCACGGATGGCCTCCGTGTACCGAGAGAGAGGCATGCCTACGACGGCGCGATGAATGTCCGGAGCGGTCGAAAGAATTCGCTGGCTCGAGTCTTCCTGCGTCTGTTGAAGCCGGGCCGACGGCCTCTGCTGCTTGGGCAAGCTCAGGATCGGTACGAGAGACAGGCACGGCAGTTCCAGCGCAGCCTCGAGTTGGGAAGACGTACGGAATACGCGGTCCATTACGTCTCTCACGAAGCCGAGCAGTAGTCCCAGCGCGAGGCCACCCAGAAGACCGAAACTCAGCACGACCTTCGTCTTCGGTTTGCTCTTTGTCTGAGCGGCGGACGCAGGGAAGATGACCCGGGTTTCCGAAATCGGGAAGGTCTCCTGCTGCGTCGAGCCCATGTACTGCTGAAGGAAGGTGTCGTAGAGCGCCCGCAGGCTTTTCGCTCTACTTTCCAAATCTCTTATCGTCAGCTCTGCCGAGTTCGTGAGGCGTGACTGCGCAATGGCCACGGACAGACGTTTTTCAATCTCCTGCTGGCGCTGCTTTGCGAGTTCGGCTTCGCTGCGGCTGATCTCGGATAGCCTCTTAACCTCGTCCAGAATGGAGACCCGAAATTCGCGGAGCCTGTTTCGGACGTTGACGACCGCCAGATGGTCGCGCCCGACGCGTGCCGATAGCTCGGCCTCACGCCTGGCGAGTTCGAGATATTGCTGGCGTAGCGACGTAATGATTGGACTGTTCATCGCGTCGGAGCCGATGGCATCCAGATTGCTGATCGATGGTTTTGCCGGGTCGGTGCCGAGGAGAGTTTCGTAGCGGGACAGCTTGGCCGCAGCCTCCGAACTCTGCGCGCGGGCGGTAGCCAGCCGAGTGTTGAGTTCCGTGATCTGCTGCTCGTCGATCGGCTTTCCACCGGGCGAAACGATGTTGTTCTGAGATTTGTAAGCCTCAACCGCACGTTCGGCGGTCAACGCCTCCTCACCGAGGTTTCGCAGCCGTTCCCGCAGCCAACTTGTTGCAGTGCGGCTGGCTTCGAATTTCGCGTCGAGCTGATCGTTGATGTAGGCTTTGGCAATTGCGTTCGCGATTTCCGCCGCGAGCGCTGGATCGCTCGAGGTGAAGTTGACTTCAATAACGTGACTATAGCCAACTCGACCTGCAGATAGGCGATCCAGGAAGCTCGCAATGGCCGCTTCTGAGAGCTGCTCTGGCGCGGCAGATTGCGCAGCTTCCGACGGATTCGATCGCCATCGTCGAAGCCAGCTCAGTAGCCAGGACTGCAGCGGCCGGGACTCTTTGAAATCCGGATGATCGCCCAATTTCAACTGCTTGATCACGGCGGCAGCGGTTGCCTGCGACTTGATGATCTGCAGCTGCGTTTCGATCTGGGTGACATCGACGATCGGTTCTGAGAGAAACGATTGCTTCTGAAGGAATTGTGTCCTCGGGTTTTCGAACAGGAGCTGAACCTGCGCCGTATAGGCTGGCGAGACCAGTCGGAGGTATATGAGGCTGGCGGCACCTGCCAGGACGGTGGTGAAAATGATGACGAGGTATTGCCGCCTTATAAAGACGAGCGCCAATTTAATGAGCTCGCCGATGCCCGCGGCGCCTTGGCGATCCGACTGCATTGGCATGGCGGAGGGCAGACGTGCCCCATCGGTCTGGAGCGTATTGGTCTGAAGCATCGGACAATTCTCTCGGCTGTCGACAGTCGTGCGTGAGCACGAGGCCGCAGGCGATATTCGGACCAGCGGCCGCATTTAAAATAATATATCTGATAAATTTTGTATTGCCAATTAAATCTAGCTCAGGCATTAATTGCCAGGTAATTAACTAGATGAGGGATCGGCGTCCGATTAAACCCCCATATTTGTCGCGAGCGGAGCGAGGCGGACTTGGTCGGCTGCGCTGCTCGGCTGAGACGATATTGGGGAGATCAGGCCGACCGTCCGGGCGATAGCGCCGCTTATCGGAGCGTGCGGTCATGCTGGAAGTGCGAAGTTTGGCGATCCCGGATGTCAAGCTGGTCCGATCGAAGCGCTTTTCCGATATGCGCGGCTATTTTTGCGAGACGTTTCGTCGTTCTGCTTTTGCCGAAAGAGGAATTTCTCACGATTTCATCCAGGACAACCAATCCTGCTCGGAGCGCGTCGGGACGGTTCGCGGATTGCACTTCCAGCAGCCTCCCTTCGCGCAGACCAAGCTGGTTCGCGTGTTGAGGGGAGCGATCCTTGATGTGGTGGTCGACCTTCGGCGGCGATCGCCGACATTCGGCCGGCACGTTGCGGTCAAACTGGATAGCGAGAGCGACGAGCAGTTGCTCGTCCCGAAGGGGTTCGCTCACGGGTTCTGCACGCTCCAGCCTCAAACCACGGTCTTTTACAAGGTCGACGAGGTCTACTCTCCGGACCACGACGCCGGTATCTATTGGGCGGATCCCGAATTGGCCATCGAGTGGCCGGTGAGGGCCTCGGCGGCCCAGCTTTCACCGAAGGATCGAGCGCTTCCCCCGTTCGACCGGCTCGCTTCAGTGTTTGAATAGAGGACGTGGCATGTGTGTCCTGGTGACCGGAGGAGCTGGATTTATCGGGTCTGCGGTTTGTCGACAGTTGGTATTGGAGGCCGGTGCCTCGGTCGTCAATGTCGACAAGTTGACCTATGCGGCCAATTTGGCCTCGCTGACATCCATCGAAGGTACCAGCCGCTATCGATTTGAGCAGTACGACATCTGCGATCAGGAGGCGGTCACTCGTCTGTTTTACAAGTGGGAACCAAGCGCAGTCATCCACTTGGCAGCGGAGAGCCATGTCGATCGGTCGATTACAGGGTCGGCAGCGTTCGTTAGCACCAACATCGTCGGCACCTATACTCTGCTGGAATCTGCCAGACGATATTACGACGGGCTCTCAGGCCAGAGGCGAAGACAGTTCAGGTTCATTCACGTGTCGACGGACGAGGTCTACGGTTCATTGGGGCCGGTCGACTGCTTCCGGGAAGATACCCCTTATCGGCCGAGTTCACCCTATTCGGCGAGCAAGGCCGCCTCGGACCACCTCGCGCTCGCCTGGTATAAGACCTATGGTTTGCCGGTAATCGTATCTAACTGTTCGAACAATTACGGACCATTCCAATTCCCGGAAAAACTCATTCCGCTGACGGTTCTCAACGCGATTGAGCACAAACCGTTGCCTGTCTATGGCGATGGCAGCAATGTGCGCGATTGGCTTCATGTCGACGATCACGCCGCAGGCCTGATCAGGCTGCTATTCCAGGGCAGGGCCGGAGAGAAGTACAATTTCGGCGGCGATAGCGAGCGCTCAAACCTGGAGGTAGTCACCCAGATTTGTGACGTGCTTGATCGGTTGCGTCCAGGGCCGGCAGCCAGGCGGTCATTGATCTCGTTTGTGCCGGACCGTCCGGGACACGACGCACGTTACGCAATCGATGCGTCCAAGGCTCGCAGCGAGCTGGGATGGCAGCCGACCCGAAGCTTCGAGCAAGGGCTCGCCGACACGGTGGAATGGTATCTGGCCAGCGGCACCTGGTGGGCGCGGGCTCGCAATATGGTCTACGACGGCGCGCGCCTTGGTCTCCCAGCCACCCGACACTGAGGTTACCATGATCGAAGGACCGATTCTGATTGCTGGTCGAGATGGCCAATTGGGTAGTTGCCTTCGTGATCTCGCTGCTCTTCGCGGCCTATCTGCGGTAGCCCTCGGACGTGAGGAGCTCGACCTGGAAGTCCGGGACGGGATCGACAGGACGGTCGCCGCGATCGCCCCCTGCATGATCATTAATGCAGCGGCTTATACGGCTGTGGATCGCGCGGAGTCTGAAGTCGGTAAAGCCTTCAGTATCAACCGCGACGGTGCGGCTGCGTTAGCGGATGTCGCATGGCAGAGAAATATTCCATTTGTGCATTTGTCGACGGATTATGTCTTTGACGGTGCCAAACGCGAGGCTTACGACGAAGCCGACGTGCCGGCGCCGTTGAACACATATGGTGCATCAAAGTTGGCCGGAGAGGCGGCGGTTTTGGCGACGCATCCTCTCGCGACCGTCGTCAGGTCGTCTTGGATCTACAGCGCAACAGGCAGCAACTTCGTTCGGACGATGCTGCGGCTGGCCGAGACGCGTCCAATCGTAAGGGTCGTCTGCGACCAATACGGAAGCCCGACGTCAGCGGCGGAGCTGGCCGCAGCGCTCCTGAAGATCGCAGAGCGGTCGATCACCGATGATCGCCGCATCGCGGCGGGCATCTTTCATGTGTCCGGCCAGGGAACAACGAGCTGGCACGGCTTTGCCGAGGCAATCTTCGATGGTTTATCCCGTCGTGGAGTGCGGCCGCCGGCGCTGGAGGCGATCACGACCGAGCAGTATCCCTGCGCTGCGCCCAGGCCCCTAAATTCCCGCCTGGACTCATCCAAAGCGGAGCGCGTGTTTGGAATTCGATTGCCGGCCTGGCGCCACTCTCTCGAAATCTGTCTCGACCAACTTGTCGGAAAAGGAGACACCGATGCTGAAGGGAATCGTCCTGGCTGGCGGCAGCGGAACGCGGCTGTATCCGATCACGCGTGTGGTCAGCAAGCAGTTGCTGCCCATCTATGACAAGCCGATGATCTACTATCCGCTGTCGACGCTGATGCTGGCAGGAATCCGCCAGATCCTTGTGATCACGACCCCGGCCGATCGGTCTCAGTTTGAGCGATTGCTCGGAAACGGAAGCCAGTGGGGGATTCGGCTCAGCTATGCGGAACAGCCTCGTCCCGGCGGCCTGGCGGAAGCGTTCATCGTAGGTGCCGATTTCATCGGAACCGATCGCGTCGCAATGGTGCTCGGAGACAATATCTTCTTCGGCGGCGGCTTGCGCGAACTACTCGCAAGGGCCGCTGCCCGCGAAGAAGGTGCAACCGTGTTCGCGTATCACGTGCGCGATCCCGAACGATACGGCGTCGTTACGTTCGATGACACGGGCCGCCCGCTACGAATCGAGGAGAAACCGAGAAAGCCGACATCGAACTGGGCCATCACCGGTCTCTATTTCTTCGACAACCGGGTCGTGCGATATGCCCGCCGCGTCGAGCCGTCGCCCCGGGGGGAGCTCGAGATCACCGATCTGCAAATGCGCTATCTCGCGGCCGGCGCTCTCCATGTCGAGCGCATGGGACGGGGATTTGCATGGTTGGATACGGGCACGGTCGAGTCGCTTCTCGATGCTGGAACCTTCGTGCAGACGCTTGAAAAGCGACAGGGCATGAAGGTGGCTTGTCTCGAGGAGGTCGCCTTTCGGCAGGGATTCATCGATGAAGATCAGCTTCTCGGACTGATTCAGCCGCTGGAGAAGAGCGGATACGGCAGGTATCTCAATGAAATCCTGCGGTTGCCCGGGGCGCGCGCCGGCGCTGCAATCGATGGCTGATTTAAATTACATATTTCTAATTTAATTAATTGACCGGTGCAGCTCTTTTAAATTAAATGCTTTCTCTTGCGAACCTCGAGGGCTGGCCATGTTAAATCAAAAGGCGAGCGTGTTCTATCGAGCGGCAAGGCCTCTGCTCCCGGAAGAGGTAGATTTCGGTCAGATGGATGCGGTCTTGCTGGGTGCGCCCCTCTGGAATCCGACCTGGAGCAGGGACGCTGCTTGGCTGTGGAGGACGACCAGCCCCCTTACGCGCCCGGACGGTCTCGGCGCGCGACTCGTTTCCGGCTCCGATCTGCGAGCTGTGGTCGCGCCTTCACGTTCGCATGCCGGTACGACACATTGGATAAGTTCGAGCGGCGGCTATTGGAATGTCGCCGCGAACTGGAGTGCGGGCATTCCGAACGCCGCGTCCGGCGCCTTCATCGACGCGCCTGGATACTATGTTGTCACCATAAAGGCCAATGTCGATGTGGGCAGTTTGATCGTTGATGCGGGTGTGACGATCGCGCTCGGAGAAAAATTGTCGTTCGTCGTGGAAGGTGACGCCATAAACAACGGCAGCATCAAGCTCGGATCGCCCGGCGGCGATGGGGTTGCCGCAGCGGACTTTAAAGGTGACGTCCGCGGGTCGGGCGCCTTCGCGATTTCCGACAGATCGGCGCTCGAGATCGGAGGCTCGGTCTCCGGGCAACTCGTGAACGGTTCGTTTTACGGAATAACCGTCTCGTTCGAGACGGAGGTTGGCACCCTGATTCTCGATCACTCTGCCCAATTCCACGGCCTGATCGGAAGTTCGTCGCCGGATCGACCGCTTTCTGTTGGCAACCTGATTGATCTCAGGGATTTCCCCTTCACGGCGACGATGTCAGCGTCGGTTCAATACGACCCCAGCTCAAACATCAGCACGGTCGATTTTAGCAACGGGGCCGGCAATGTCACCCTGCTGTTTTCCGGGAACGATCCAAATTGGACCTTTGCAAGCGATGGGCTGGGCGGCACCATCATTGCGGATCCGGTGACAACGAACCCGATCGTGCTTGAGAATCAGAAGCAAGGCACATCGAAGAGCATTTGGCAGATCAGCCCCGGTGAAGATTCGACGAAAATCCAAGGGTTCACCACGGCGATAAGTACCAATGTCGGCGGGACCGTTCAATTCAAGATCAACAACCAGACCGGCGCGCCCAACTATCACGTCGATATCTATCGGCTTGGCTATTATGGCGGCAACGGCGCGAGGCTGGTTACGAGCCTGCAGCATCAGGCTGCGACCTCCGTGGTGCAGCCGGCTCCCTTGAAGGACGCGTCGACGGGCCTCGTCGACGCCGGAAATTGGAGTGTGACCGACTCGTGGAGCGTGCCGACGGACGCGGTTTCTGGCGTGTACATCGCCAACGTCATCGACGGAACGCAAGTGTTTCAAATTCCATTTGTGGTCCGCAATGATGCGTCGCAGAGCGCAATCGTGTTTCAGACGGCCGATCAGACCTGGCAGGCCTACAACCCCTGGGGCGGCGCCAATCTCTACACCGGCAACGGGCCTGGCGTGAACGGCTCTGCTTACGCCGTCAGCTACAATCGTCCGATCACGACGCGCGACGGCGGACTCGAGAGTTCCTCCAACGACATGGTATTCTCGGCGGAGTATCCGGCGATCTACTGGCTGGAGCAGAACGGATACGACGTTTCCTACATCTCGGGCATCGATGCGGCCACCAATGGATCGCTGTTGCTCAATCATCAGATCTATATGGATGTAGGTCACGACGAATATTGGACCGACAGCCAGTTTGCCAACGTCCAGGCGGCCGGCCACGCCGGTGTCAATCTGACGTTCCTGAGCGGCAACGAGGTGTATTGGCAGACGAGACTGGCAACCAGCATTGATCCCAGCCATACGGCTAACCGGACCTTGATCACGTACAAGGATACCCATGCCAACCAATTGATCGACCCGACAGGCACAGCGACCGGAACATTCATGGATGCACGCTTTGCCTCGACCGGAGGCATGTCGGGCATTCCATCCAATGCGCTGACCGGAACGGTCTTCCAGGTGGACGGGGATTCCTACGGCACGATCAAGATCCCATACGGGATGACGCAGTTGAGGCTTTGGCGCAACGCGCCGATTGCGGGAACGGCCCAAGGCCAGACTGCGTCCCTGACGCCGAACCTGCTCGGCTATGAGTGGGATGCGTCACCGGACAACGGCTTCCGCCCCGCCGGTCTGGTAGATGTCTCCTCGACCACTCTGCAAACCACAAAATACTTGCTCGATTACGGCAACACGACCGGCAACGGTACAGCGACTCACAATCTGGTGGAGTTTCGAGACCCCGTGAGCGGCGCGCTTGTCTTTGGCGCTGGCACCGTGTTCTGGTCCTGGGGTCTTTCATCGGATCATGACCAGTACAACCTCGCCCCGCAGACGCCGAGCGATCGGAACGTCCAGCAGGCCATGGTCAATCTGTTCGCTGACATGGGCGTGCAGCCCGCGACGCTGCAGGCCAGTCTGGTGATTGCGAGCCAATCGACCGATCACACAACCCCGACCTCCACGATCACGAATCTCTCAGCCACGAGCGTCGTGGAGGGGCGGCCGATCACCGTGACCGGAACGGCAAGCGACGCCGGCGGGGTGATCGGTGGTGTTGAAGTGTCGTCCGACGGCGGCACCACTTGGCATCCGGCCAGCAGCACCGTCGGAGCATCGAATGTCACTTGGACCTATACGTTCGCTGCGGGCGCGCCGGGGCAAGTGAAGGTCCGGAGCAGGGCCGTCGACGATAGTTTGAACCTCGAAGTCCCGGGCGCGGGCGTTGCCTACACGGTGACGCCCTCTTCGAACCTGACGATCTTCAGTCCCACGGACACGCCCGCGGTCGTTAATACGCTGGACAATGCCGCCGTGGAGCTGGGAGTCAAGTTCGTTGCCGCCATCGCCGGCGATATCACAGGCATCCGGTTCTATAAGAGCACCCAGAACACGGGAACGCATCTCGGCGATCTCTGGACGGCGAACGGGACGCTACTCGCAAGCGCAACATTCACCAACGAAACCGGCAGCGGCTGGCAACAGGTCAATTTCACCACGCCCGTCCACATACAAGCGGGGGTGACCTACGTCGCCTCGTATCACACCAACACCGGTCACTATTCCACGACCGATTTCTATTTCGACAACCCAGGTCATACCAACGGCTCATTGACAGCAACGGGGAGCGGCCTGAACGGCGTCTACGCGTACGGCACCGGGCCGCTTTTCCCATCCAATATTTCGATTGCAGATGGTGACAATTACTGGGTCGATGTCGTCTTCAGGGATACGAGCCAGCTGCCGCAGGCCAACAATGACAGCGGGTTCACGGTCACGCAGAACGGAGTGCTGAACATCCCGGCATCGGCGCTGCTCGCCAATGATACGGATCCGGCCGGCCTGTCCTTTTCGATCAGTGGCGTGAGTAATCCGGCTAACGGCACCGTAAGCTACAATGTCCAGACCCAGACGGTGACATTTAATCCTGCCGCAAGCTACGCGGGAGCGGCACAGTTTGCGTACACGATCACGGATTCCGCGGGCGCCACCGGAACGGGCCAGGTCTTCCTCAATGTCAGCTATCCGCTATCCGCGCAGAGCCTGTTCGGCACCAACGACGCGCCGAGCGTCGGCAATTCGGGCGACACGAGCTCGGTCGAGGTGGGTCTCAAGTTCAGCGCGTCGGTCAACGGGACCATAACGGGCCTGCGCTTCTACAAGGGCTCGCTGAACACAGGTACCCACGTCGCGCATCTCTGGAGTTCGACGGGAACGCTGCTCGGCACCGCGACCTTCGCGAGTGAGACCGCCAGCGGTTGGCAGCAGGTCAGTTTCTCGAGCCCGATAGCCATTACCGCGGGCACGACCTATGTCGCTTCCTACCACACCAACGGCAACTATTCGGACACTCAGAACTATTTCACCACGTCGATCTCGAATGGCCAGCTGAGCGCCCCCGCCACGGGAAATGGCGTGTATGGCTACGGAACCGGAGCCGTATTCCCGACCAGCGTCTTCAAGGCAACAAACTACTTTGTCGACGTCGTTTTCAACGGATCCGCGAGTACCAACACGCCGCCGACGGCGGTCGCCGACACGGGCGACGCCACCGAGAAGGGAGGTGTCAACAACGGCACCGGCGGTTCGTCTGCCGCAGGAAATGTGCTGACCAACGACACCGATTCGAACATCGGCGACACCAAGACCGTGACTGCGGTCAGCTTAGGCGCGACGTCGGGCACGCTCGGATCGGCGCTGAACGGCGCGCATGGCGGCCTCGTGCTCGACGCTTCAGGCGCCTTCACCTATACGGTCAATGAGACGGATTCTGCCGTCCAGGCCCTGCGGCTTGTGACCAACACGCTGACGGACGTCTTCAATTACACGATGCGTGATGCCGCCGGTGCGACATCCTCGACTACGCTCACAATCACCATTCATGGCGCCAATGATGCGCCGGTCCTGGCGACCCAAACCGGCAACCAGACTGCAACGGTTGGTTCGGCCTTCTCGCTCACGCTACCGGTAGGCACCTTCACCGACGTCGATTCCGGCGATTCCCTCACTTACGCCGCGACAGCGGCCAACGGCTCGGCACTTCCCGCCTGGCTGACCTTTAACGCATCAACCCGAACCTTCAGCGGTACGCCATCGTCGGCCGACGTCGGCACGCTCGGCGTGAAGGCAACCGCGACCGATCTCGGCAGCCTTGCTGCAAGCGAGATATTCAATATCACCGTGACGACAACTCCGAACACGCCGCCGACGGCGGTCGCCGACACGGGCGACGCCACCGAGAAGGGTGGTGTCAACAACGGCACCGGCGGTTCCTCTGCCGCGGGAAACGTGCTGACCAACGACACCGATCCAGACGCCGGCGATACCGAGACTGTGACTGCGGTCAGCTTCGGTTCGACCTCCGGTGCGCTCGGCTCGGCGCTGAACGGCGCGCACGGAAGCCTCGTGCTCAACGCGTCAGGCGCCTTCACCTATACGGTCAATGAGACGGATGCTGCAGTGCAGGCCCTGCGGCTTGCGTCCAACGTGCTGACAGACGCCTTCAATTATACGATGCGTGATGCCGCCGGTGCGACATCCTCGACAACGCTCACAATCACCATTCATGGCGCCAATGATGCGCCGGTCCTGGCGAGCCAAACCGGTAACCAGACTGCAACGGCTGGTTCGGCCTTCTCGCTGACGCTGCCGGCCGGCACGTTCACCGACGTCGATTCCGGGGATTCACTCACCTATACGGCAACTGCGGCCGACGGCTCGGCACTTCCCGCCTGGTTGGCCTTCAACGCTTCGACCCGGACTTTCAGTGGCACGCCGACGTCGGCCGATGTCGGCACGCTCGGCGTGAAGGCCGTTGCGACCGACCTCGGCGGCCTCACGGCCAGCGAGACGTTCAATATCGCGGTGGGTGCAGCCTCGTCGACGGTCAGCTTGTTCTCAGCTTCCGATACGCCGTCGATGCTGTCGACGTCAGACACATCTCAGGTCAATCTTGGCGTGCGGTTTACGTCCTCCGCGGCCGGCACGATTACCGGGATCAAGTACTACAAGAGTGCGAACGACGCCGGCACTCATACCGGCTCACTGTGGAGTAGCACGGGAACGCTCCTTGCGAGCGCGACCTTCTCCAACGAGAGCAGCAGCGGTTGGCAAACCCTCACATTCAATAGTCCGGTAGCGATCGCGGCGGGAACCACCTACGTCGCGAGTTTCCACAGCAACGGCCACTACGCCGATACGCCCAACTACTTTACCGCCGCGCGCACGAACGGCCCACTCACGGCTTCCGCGAGCAACAATGGTGTCTACACCTATGGAACGGGCAATTTGTTTCCGACCAGCACATTCAGCGCGACAAATTATTGGGTCGATGTCTTGTTCAGCAATTCGGGTGGCGGCACGAACCAGCCGCCGATCGCCAGCAACGACAGCGGCTTCAATGCCACCCAAAACGTACCGCTCAGCATTTCCGGGGCGGCGCTTCTCGCAAACGATACCGATCCGAACGGGGATGCCCTGTCAATCACGGGCGTCAGCGGGGCCGTCAACGGCACCGTCGGTTTCAGTGCCCAGGACAACACGGTGACGTTCACTCCCGCCAACGGATATACCGGGTCGGCATCGTTCAACTACGCCATTTCCGACGGTCGGGGCGGTTCGGCAACCGCCGGTGTGAGCGTAACTGTTCATGCGCCGTCAGCAACCACCGTAAGCCTTTTCAGCTCCAATCCCACGCCTGGCGTGGTGACGGTGAATGATCCGAATTCGGTGGAGCTTGGCATGAAGTTCCAGGCGTCAACATCGGGCGACATTGTCGGCCTGCGCTTCTACAAAGGGCCGTCCAATACGGGCCAGCACGTCGCCGATCTCTGGAGCAGCACAGGGACCCTGCTGGCCACCGCCACCTTCACCAATGAGACCGCGAGCGGCTGGCAACAGGTCAACTTCGCGACGCCAGTCACGATCACGGCAGGGACGACTTACATCGCCTCCTACCACACTGCGGGCAACTATTCGGACGATCCAAACCTGTTTGCCAATGCGGTGACGAACGGACCACTGACGGCTCCGTCATCCTCATCGAGCGGGGGCAACGGCGTGTACGCGTACGGATCCGGCAGCCTGTTTCCGACCAACAGCTTCGGGGCGACCAGCTATGCGGTCGACGTTCTCTTCAGGCCGCAGCTCGCTGCCTAGACAAGAAAGGGGAGTTCATGTCGAGCCTATCTAGGACTATCGCATCGCCGTTCGCGCTGGCGAGACGTGTCACGCCGCAGCCGGTGCGGAGCGTGCTTCGCGCCGCATGCGACCGGTTCTCATATGCAGTGGCGGGGCTACCGCCGCGGCGTCTGCGGGCGTGGATTTCGCCGACATGGTTTGATTTTCACGATACCGGACGGGATCAGTTGGAGTTCTTCGTCGAGATGGCCGGTCTGCGGCCGTCGCATCGTGTTCTTGACATCGCGTGTGGCGTCGGCCGTCTGGCCATCCCCCTCACCACATATCTGAACGGGAGGGGAAGCTATGACGGCTTCGACATCAAGGAAGAGCTGATTGACTGGTGCCAGAGCAAGATCAGTGCCCGGCGGCCCAACTTCCAGTTCCAGCTTGCGAGGGTCGCAACGCGGTGGAGCCCGAACGAGCAGGTATCGGTGGACCGATATCGATTTCCCTATCCCGATGGTCGATTTGATTTCGCTTACGCCGGCTCGATTTTCACGCACATCTTGCCCGGCGGAGCCTGCAATTATCTGGAGCAGGCCGCGCGGGTCCTAAGGCCTGGTGGCCGGCTGGTGGCGACTTGGCTGGTCTATAACAAGCGCACCCTCGAACTGACCCAGACGGAGGGCAGCGTGGAGCGTAGCTGGAAGTTCGATCACGGTGAGTTCCGCGTGAAGGACGACGATCAGCCAGAAGCGTCGATCGCCTACGAGGAGGGAGCCATCCGCCGCATGTACGCCGAGGCGGGCCTTGAGATCCTGGAGCCGTTGCGTCCGGACGCCTCCTACAATGGGGCCCGAATTCCCCACAATCGCTCCGAGGGCATTCATCTGCATCATTGCCTCTGCGTCATAGCAATGCGCCCGAATGACACGAGCAGACTAGGCCATCCATCTCAACCGAAATAGGGAAGCAGGCTGATGCATACAGAGCTCTATACAGACGGGATTGACGAGGTCACAATTGGCGGGTCGATCGTGCGAGTGGACCTGGTCAGTCTGTCACCCACGGAACGTGATGCCAACAACGCGCCCAAGAAAGTCTTTCGGCAAAGGCTGATCTTTTCCGCGGAGTCGTTCGCGAACTCTGTGGAGGTGATGCAGAACGCGCTTCAGGGTCTGGTCGATGCCGGCGTCGTCCAGCGCTCTCGGCCCAGGGCGCCGATGGTCGCGCCACAGACGAGCGCGCGAGTCGAGCCTGCCTCGTCAGTTTCGGACAATCCACGATCTCCCAATGTCTCAACCAATTTCCGTTGAAATCGAGAGGTTCGAACCGGAGCTGCCCTCGTCGGAGGACGAACCGGGTCGGGCTGCTCAAACCGCCCTTGAATGCCTGTCCAGGATCGCTGCCCATCACGGCATCGATCTACCTCCCGACCGGCTGCGGCACGCCTATGCCGTCGACGAGGCCGGCATCTCGACCGATCTCTTGCTGCGCATGGCCCATGATGCGGGCCTTCGCGCCCGCACGGCGCAGCTCGATTGGAAGGCGATATGCCAGCTCGGCGAAGCCTATCCGGCTCTCGTCCAGCTCTCGAACCTCAATTGGGTCCTCGTGGTCGGCGCCGGGCCGGAACGCGACGCTGTAACGGTCTTCGATCCTCTGGCGGAGCGGAGGGGAGAGCACCTGCTGGTCGATGCGGATCGCTTTTGCGCTATGTGGTCCGGAAAGGTGGTTCTGTTCAAGCGCGAGAGCGCTCCATCGCAGGGCAAGAGGCCCTTTGGGCTGCGCTGGTTCATACCTGAAATGCTGCGGGAGTGGCGGCTCTTTTCCGACGTCGCAATTGCTGCGGTGTTCCTCTATGCGCTCGGGCTGGCGCTTCCGATCTTCTTTCAGCTCGTCATCGACAAGGTTCTTGTCCACGAGAGTCTCACGACGCTCTACGTGCTTTCTGCTGGCGCGATCCTGGCGCTCTGCTTCGACGCCGTCTTCAGCTTCTTGCGGCGGTACCTGCTGCTCTATGCCACGAACAAGATCGACATTCGGGTCGCGACCAGGACGTTTCGGCATCTTTTGGGACTTCCGGTAACGTTCTTCGAGCGCATCTCGGCTGGCGTGTTGGTGAAGCACATGCAGCAAGCCGGACGAATCCGTGAGTTTCTGACCGGCCGACTGTTCCTGACCGCCTTGGACGCGCTCTCGCTTTTCGTCTTTCTGCCCGTTCTGGCGCTATACAGCATCAAGCTGACGTGCGTCGTGCTGGCCTTCACCGCCATCAGCGCGAGCGTGATCGCTATCTTGATGGGACCGTTCCGACGGCGGCTCTACCAGCTTTATCAGGCCGAAGCCGGGCGCCAGGCGCTCCTCGTCGAGACCGTGCACGGCATGCGTACCGTGAAGTCGTTGGCCATGGAGCCCGGCCAGAGCAGGACATGGGACGATCGTTGCGCGCAGTCGGTCTCGATGCGGTTTGGCGTCGAAAAAATCTCGGCGGGCGCTCAGGCCTTGACCGGTTTCCTCGAGAAGATGATGACGCTCGGCATCGTCGCACTTGGTGCGCTCGATGTCTTCGGCGGCGAGATGACGATCGGCGCACTTGTCGCCTTCAACATGCTGGCGGGACGCGTTTCGGGGCCGCTGGTGCAGATGGTGACCATGGTGCACGAATATCAAGAGGTTGCGCTCGCCGTTAAGATGCTGGGCGAGGTTATGAACAGGGAGCTGGAACGAGACGGTCGTCGCGAGGGCCTGCGGCCGGACTTCGCCGGGCAGATCGAGTTTGAAGACGTCACGTTTCGCTATGGCGAGGGAACGCCGGCGCTGGAAGACGTGTCGTTCTCAATCGCTCCCGGCTCGATCTTCGGAATTGTCGGCCGGAGCGGTTCGGGCAAGACGACACTGACACGCCTTATTGCGGGAATGTATCCGGTTCAGCAGGGATTGGTGCGCATCGACGGTCACGATTCGCGCGAGATCGATCTCGCCCATCTGCGGCGGAATCTCGGGATCGTGCTCCAGGACAATTTCCTGTTCCGGGGCACAGTGCGCGAAAATATCGCCTGCGTGAAGCGCGACGCCCCATTCGAGGAGGTGGTCCGGGCGGCTCAGCTCGCGGGCGCCGACGAGTTCATTGAGCGGCTGCCGAGGGGGTTCGACACGATGCTCGAGGAGCAGGCATCGAACCTGTCGGGCGGGCAAAAGCAGCGGCTGGCCATCGCGCGGGCCTTGATCGTCAATCCGCGTATTCTGATCCTCGATGAGGCCACCAGCGCGCTGGACTCCGAGAGCGAGGCGATCATTCGTCGCAATCTGCGACGGATCGCGGAGGGACGGACCGTCATCATCGTATCTCATCGGCTTTCGATGCTGTCGGACGCAAGCCAGATTTTGGTGATCGACCGTGGACGGATCGTCGATGTGGATCGTCACGACGCACTGCTCTCGAAGTGCACCTTCTACAGGCATCTCTGGAATCAGCAGACGAGGCAGATCGCATGAGCGCGGCTGAAAAGACCAGGGCTGAAGCGGCCCCGGGCAGATCCGGGCCTCCGTCCGGTTTACGGACGAGACGCCGGCTCTTGAGGTCCGCGCCCGCAGGTCCTCGCATTGTCTCGCAATTTCAGTCAGACGCAGCCGAGATCGAGCAGCTGATGCCACCGCGTGTCGGACGGATCACGCTCTATTGTGTCGTCGCCCTGATCGCTGCGGCGGTCACATTCGCATGCGTGTCTCGCGTTGATATGATTGTGACTGCGCAGGGCAAGTTGATCACGACGCGTCCCAACCTGGTCGTGCAACCGCTGGAAACGTCGGTCATTCGGGAAATTCGGGTCAAGGCCGGCGAAGCCGTTAATCGCGGTGACGTGCTTGCGGTCCTCGATCCGACATTCTCTCAAGCCGATCTTGCCCAACTGCGCGGCCGCCTGGCGGGTCTCGACGCCTCCATCGGCCGGCTTCGAGCCGAGTTGGATGGCACGGACTACGGCGTCGATGAGACGGCGAACGCCGACCAGGCTCTGCAGAGAAGGGTATTCCTCCAGAGGAAGGCGGCTTACGACCTTCAGATCCAGAACTATGACGCGCAGATTGCGTCCGCAGAGGCCAATCTAAAAACGGCTCAGAACGAGGAGTTGGTCCTGGCCCAGCGGCTGGACACGATGCAGTCCATTGAAGCCATGCGAAATGCGTTGATGGCCAAGGAGGTCGGCTCAAGACTGAACTTCCTGCTATCACGGGATGCGCGGTTGGAGGTCGAAAGCAACCTGGCGCGGGTCCATGGCAGCATCGTCGATAACACGCATCGCCTGGACAAGGTCCATGCGGACCAGAAGGTGTTCGCCGCCGAGTTTCGCCGCGCTGCCTATCAGGAACTGGTCGAGACGTTACCAAAGCGCGATGGAACTGCCGAAGAGCTCAAAAAGGCGGAGCTCCGCCGGCAACTGATCGTGCTGAATGCACCGGCGGATGCGGTGGTACTCGACATTGCCAATCGGACCGTGGGTTCGGTGGTCCGCGAGGCCGAGACTTTGTTTGTGCTGGTTCCTCGGGACGAGACGCTCCGGGCGGAGGTCAACGTGGAGGGGAGGGATATCGGGCAGGTGGCGGTCGGGCAGGCCGTCCGAGTGAAGTTCGATGCATTTCCATTTCAGAAGTACGGCACCGCTACTGGCGAGGTCGGAGTCATTAGTCAGGACTCATTCTCGCCAGAGGTGAAGGCCGAAGGTGTGCGCCGGTCATCAGCTCCCTATTACCGCGTACTGATCGATCTGCGGGACACGCACCTTCGGCTGCCGTCCGAGCGCGCCCAGTTGATGCCCGGTATGGCAGTCACCGCCGAGATGAAGGTCGGACAGCGAACGGTGATTTCATATTTCCTCTATCCCCTGCTTCGCGGCTTGGATGAGAGCATCCGGGAGTACTGAGCCGAATTTACAATGGTGTACTGGAAATGATGATCAGTCCGAATTCTGGTGTGAAATTCATAGTGCCCGCTGGAGCGAAGGGGCCGTTATCAAACTCGCCCCTTGTGAACTACGCGTTGCGGGGGCTTGAACGGTGCTGGTTGCCCGCGGAGCGTCGTTGGTCGCATGTTTATCACCTCGACCGGCCCGCTTCGCCGAACGAGTCGCTGCCACATAGCGACGTGTTCTACACTCTCAACGTCTTGCTTGGGATGTCGCGGGTCGCGAAACTTCCGGCTGATATTGATCTCCCGGAGATCTTCTATCGAAATGCCATTAGGCTTACCGCGCTCCCCGTGCGCAAATATGCGTTCGGCATGGCGCTGTGGGCCGCCGCCGAGCTCCGCCTTCCCGTTCCGGAGCCAGTCAGGCGCGAGCTGAAAGCGGTTTTCTCGGATCAGTCGCGGTGGCAGGCTTTTCGGGCGCAGGATCTTGGCATGCTGCTGACGGGTGTCATCGCCCAGGCGAGGGAAGGCGAGAAGGAGTGGCTATGCTTCGCCGACCCGCTCTACCGATTCCTGAAGGAGCGTTTCCATGGCGATTCCGGATTATTCTTCGACGCGCCGTCCGGTTTCCGTCGCCGTTTCGCATCATTTGCGACGCAAACCTATCTCTCCATCGCCTGCTACCAGTACGGGGAATTCACCGGCGATGCGTCCGCGCTCGTCATGGCCGACACTTGCGTGCGCGATCTGATCGCGCTTCAAGGCCCACAAGGCGAATGGCCGTGGTTCTTCGACGCGATGAGCGGCCGCATCCTCGATTTCTACGAGATCTATTCGGTCCATCAGTATGGAATGGCCCCCGCGCTGCTGGAATGGGCCGAGCGCTTTGGACGACGGGGAGCGCGGGATGCTTTGGTCAGGGGATTCAACTGGGTGCTGGGTCACAACCAGCTGGGTCGGACCATGCTCGTGCCTGAACTGAGCCTGACGATCCGTTCGCAGGTCCGAAAGGGTGAACTGACGACCAAGGCGCCGCGGGTATTGCGCGCGATCAAGAACGTCTGGCTCGAGAACGGGGGAGAGCTGATCGACAGCCAAGATGTGGGAGTTCGGCTCGAGTGCCGCAGCTACGAGCTGGGTTGGATTTTGTGGTCATTCGGTCGGCGTACCGACTTGCAGGATCTCAGTCACCACGTCGCATTCGAACAGTCAGCGTGCCCGGCCGGCAGCGAGCCGCGGAGCAACGGCAGCGCGCTCGGCTAGCGATTCCAGACAACCGTGCCCTCTCTCCGAAGTAGGGCCAGCATCTTGGTCGTTCGATGGCTGCGAACCGCGCAGAGCACGGCAATCGCCTTGAGGCGGGCGCTTATCCCATGGAGGCGTCCGCTCGTCAGTACAGTGATGGCGCCGACCGCCGGTGATGCGAGGACGAGCAGGGCCGTGGCAAACCAGCGCAGCTGCCAGCCGCGCGCCGCCTGCGCCGTGTTGCGGTAGTGCGCGATCTGGCGGTCCCATTTCGCGTAGAGCTCTCGAAGAGAGCGCCGGGCAGGGTGAAACACGACCATCCCGGGAACGTAGCGGAATTCGTGGCCGGCGCGGATGGCCATTTGTCCCCATTGCATATCTTCCGCGAACTGAATGCCCGGGAAAGGTCCGATCTTCGCAAAGTCGGCGCGGCGAACCGCAAGATTTGCCGTGACGGAGTAACCGTGCCTGGTGACGTACAAGCGATTGCGAAAGCCAAAAACGCTTTCGTAGGCTTCGATCGCGGTGAAACGCCCTTCGACGGCAGGCCTGATGCGGACCTCTCCGCCAAGGATCGTCGCCGGCCCGACCTGCTGGAACGCCTCATGGATCGCGGTCAGCCAGTCCGGATGAGCCCGGCAGTCGGCATCCACAAAAGCGAGGATATCGCCTCTCGCGCAAGCCGCGCCTGCGTTTCGCGCCGGACCAGGGCCGGGATGCGCTTCGTGCTCCAGCCTGGCGCCGGAATGGCCGGCAATGACGTCTATGGGCGACACGGCCGAGCCGTTGTCCACCACGATGACCTCGAACAAGTCCCGTGACAGGGTCTGCGCATCCAGGCTTCGCAGACAGGATTCCAGGGCGTCGGCCTGATTGAGATGGGGAATAATGACCGAGATCATTTGTTGATGCCTCTATTTAATCCTCCCCGGCCTACGGCATGCCCGCCGGCCGATATTTCCGCGTCCATCGAGGAGGTTGATGCATTTAATCCTTGCAATTAAATGTTAGCGAATTATTATCGTTATTATAATCTTAAATGCAACTTAAACAAATTGCGTTTTGGAGGTCGGTTCAAATGCGTGCATCGTTCCTGGCGTGCCCAATCGACCTGCTGACAATGGCGGAAACCGTCGAGCTCGCGCGCGGCGCCATGCGGTGCCGCCGACGGCTGCAACATGTCGCGCTGAACGTCGCCAAATTTGTCAACATGCGATCGGATCCCATGCTCGCGGCCGATGTCGCCAACAGCGACATCGTCAGCATCGACGGCATGGGAATTCTCTGGGGCGCCCGAGCCCTGGGTTTGCCGGCGAGGTCACGGGTCGCCGGCGTCGATCTCCTGGCCGAGTTGCTCGCGGTATGTGCGCAAGAGGGTTACAAGCCCTATTTCCTGGGAGCCACTCCCGCCGTCCTGCATCAGGCAATGCAGCATGCGCGAGAGAGATATCCCTCACTCGTCTTCGCGGGCTGGCACGACGGTTACTTCAGGCCGGAGCAGGAGAGGGACGTCGTGCGGGACATCCAGTCCAGCGGGGCCGATTGTCTCTTCATCGGCATGCCTACACCACGGAAAGAGCGCTTTCTCGCCGTCCATCGTGACGAGCTCGGCGTACCCTTTATCATGGGCGTGGGCGGAGCGTTCGATATCCTTGCGGGCACCGTTCAGCGCGCGCCGGCGCGGATTCAGAGGCTGGGCCTCGAATGGCTTTACCGCATCTATCAAGAGCCCGGGCGGATGTGGTGGCGATACGCCACAACGAACACGTTGTTTGCGAGCATCCTGGTGCAAGCGCTCGTCAAGCAAGCGTTAGGGCATACATTTGGCACGCCGGGCGCCGTGCCGCGGGGCCCGAGCCGGATCGGAGGGTGAGACGTGCGGAAGCATTTTTTCATCCTCTTGGGAACCCGACCAGAAGCAATCAAACTCTTTCCGGTCATCAACCGACTCAAGGCCGAGAACCGCAAGGACATTTCGCTGACGATCTGTGCGACGGCCCAGCATCGACAGTTGCTTGATCAGGTCCTCAAGCTTGCCAAGGTAGTTCCGGATTTTGATCTGAACGTCATGACGGCCAATCAGACGCTGGATCATCTGACGGCCCGGTTGCTCGGAGAAATCGGTGAGCTCCTCGACAAAGTGAAGCCTACCAGGGTCATTGTCCAAGGCGACACGGCGACCGCCATGGTCGGCGCGTTGGCGTCCTATTACCACCGGATACCGGTTTCGCACATCGAGGCGGGACTGCGCAGCGGCGACATCTTCGCTCCGTGGCCCGAGGAGGTGAACCGCAAGATCGTCGGGTCGATCGCCGATCAGCATTTCGCCCCGACAGAACGCGCGGCGCGCGCGTTGCGCTCTGAAAACGTCTCGGACGACCGCATCCACGTCACCGGCAACACGGTGGTGGACGCGCTCATCCTCGCGAAAGCAATGGTCGAAGCCGATCCGGGGCTTTCGTGCCGCTGGGACGGTATCAAGAAGCGCCACGGCAATCGGCGCATCATTCTGGTGACTTGCCACCGCCGGGAGAATTTCGGCGGCGGTGTCGTCAACATCGTGAACGCGTTGGAAACGATCCTGTGCAGGGAAGACGTCGCTGTGGTGCTCCCCGTGCATCCGAATCCGAATGTCCGCGACTTGTTTGCGGCCCGGTTATCGGATCACCCGAGGGTCGTCCTCATTTCTCCTCAGGAATACACGGACTTCGTGAGCCTGCTCTCGTTGTCCCACTTGGTCCTGACGGATTCAGGTGGCGTCCAGGAGGAGGCCCCCACCTTCGGTAAACCAGTCCTGGTGATGCGCGATACCACCGAGCGTCCTGAGGGGGTGGAGGCCGGGACGGCGCGCCTGGTCGGTGCGAACTACGACAAGATCGTAGCCGAGACATTTCGCTTGCTCGACGATGACGAGACCTATGCCGCCATGGCCCGTTCGCATAATCCGTTCGGTGACGGGCACGCGAGCGAGCGTATCGTGAAGGTGCTTCTCGATGCCTGAATTTCAGAAGATCAATGTCATTGGACTTGGCTATATCGGGCTCCCGACCGCAGCGCTGATTGCGAGCCGGGGACTGCAGGTGGTCGGTATCGACACCAATGAGCGCATCGTCGATACGGTCGCATCCGGAAAAATTCACATTGCGGAGCCCGATCTCGATGGTCTCGTTTCCAAGGTCGTATCGAGCGGTGCACTGACGACCTCCACCAAGCCGCAGCCTGCCGACGTCTTCATCATCGCAGTGCCGACGCCGATCGACCGCGAAAACCGTCCAGACCTTTCAAGCGTCAATGCCGCAGTCGACCAGATCGTCGACATCCTTTCGCCGGGCAATCTCGTCATCCTCGAATCGACGTCGCCGATCGGGACCACCGAGGCCATAGCAAAGCGAATCGTCGAACGCAGGCCGGATCTGCACATAGGTGTCAACGGCAAGGAAGACGGAGCGATTTACATCGCCTATTGTCCGGAACGCGTGTTGCCGGGGCGGATTCTGACCGAGCTTATCAACAACGACAGGTGCATAGGGGGAATTACGCCAACCTGCACGCGGCGTGCTCAACGCTTCTACAAAATGTTTGTTCGCGGTGCCTGCGTGGGGACCACGGCGCGTGCAGCCGAGCTGGTCAAGCTGACGGAAAACGCGTTCCGCGATACCAATATAGCATTCGCGAACGAGCTCTCGTTGATTTGCGAGAGGTTCGACATCAATGTCTGGGAAGTGATCGACATCGCCAACCGCCATCCTCGCGTAAACGTATTGCGGCCAGGACCGGGAGTAGGCGGGCACTGCATTGCGGTCGATCCCTGGTTCATCATCGACTCCGCACCAGACCTCGCTCGGGTGATGCGAACAAGCCGGGAAGTCAACAACGCCAAAACTCAGAGGATCATCGAACGTACAGAGGCGCTGATCGACGATCATCCCTATGCAAACGTCGCTTGTTGTGGATTGACCTTCAAGGCCAATGTCGACGATTTGCGTGAAAGTCCTGCCATGGAGATCGCCACGCATCTAGCGGCAAAGTACGGAGAACGAGTCAAGGTCGTTGAGCCGAACCTTCGCCGTCTGCCGCCTCAGTTAGCCGATCACCGTGTTGCTTTCGTGAACATTGAGGAAGCTCTGCGCAGCTGCGAAATCGCGGTTCTCCTCGTCGACCATGACGAGTTCAAGATGGTGCCCCTATCGGAGCGCCGACATCTCGACGTCATAGATACCCGGGGCATATGGCAGGACATGCCAGCACGGACCTAATGCCCGGCGCGAAGTGGTCGCCGGCAATGGAGTGATCTGAGGCCTACCTTCTGGATGCATCGAGGTTAGCATGCGAGACAGTCAACTGGGAATCGGCGTTGTGGGGTGCGGCTATTGGGGCCCCAATCTCGTCCGCAATTTCTCGATCAATCCTGCCACCCGCGTCGTCGGCGTGAGCGACCTCCACCCAGGGAGGCTCGGCGCGATGAAGCAGCTTTACCCTGCCGTGGAAACGACCTCTTGCTATGAAGATTTTCTGAAGGACGTCCGTATCGATGCAATCGCTATCGCCACGCCGGTGCATACGCATTACGAGCTGGCGATTGCGGCGTTGAGAGCCGGAAAGCATGTTCTGGTCGAAAAACCCCTCGCGCCGAGCGTTGAGCTCGTGACTCGCTTGATCGAGGAAGCAGATCGGCGCGGGTTGACGCTCATGGTCGATCATACCTTCCTCTACACGCCGGCGGTCCAGAAGATCCGGGAACTCCTGCTGAGCCGAGAGCTTGGCGACATCTACTACTACGACAGCACGCGCGCGAGCCTCGGGTTGTTTCAAAAGGACGTAAATGTGATCTGGGACCTGGCGGTGCACGATATCTCGATCATCCACCATATCCTCGATGAAGCGCCGATCGCCGTCTCGGCAACCGGCTCGTGCCACGTTGCCGGCTCGCCGGAGAATATGGCGCACATCACGCTGTTTTTTGCCGACGCATGCGTGGCCCACGTCAGCGTCAATTGGCTGTCGCCCGTCAAGGTGCGCCAGACATTCATCGGTGGCAGCAAGAAGATGATTGTCTACGATGATCTCGAGCCGACCGAGAAGATCAAGGTCTATGACAAGGGAATTACGCTCGACGCGCCCCCCGAAGATGCACATCAATTTCGGATCGGATATCGCGCCGGCGACATGTGGGCTCCGCATATCTCGCCCACGGAGGCGCTACAGACGGAGGTCGAGCATTTTGTCGATTGCGTGCGCACCGGTGGCCAACCGATTTCCAGCGGCGACTCCGGACTTCGCGTGATCGAAGTTCTGGAAGCGGCATCGTGCTCGATCGCAAAACAGGGGGCGCCGGTATTGCTGCGCGAGCCTTACGGAACCCGGCAGCGCGCCAGAGCGATAGCATGACGCGCGCCGCGACCCAGCTAACTTGACCGACATGACAGACGACGCAATGAAGTCCGTGCAGCGCTCCATTCTGTTTTCAGCGCTCGACCGTTACGTCGGCCTGCTGCTGGTCTTTGTCGCGACCGCCGTGCTAGCCCGTTTGCTGTCCCCGGAAGAGTTTGGCATCTATGCCGTCGTGAACGCCGTCACGTCCATCATCGCGGCCTGCTTCCAGGAATTTGCAGGTGCAAGCTATCTGATTCAGAAGCGAGAGTTGTCGCGCGCGAGCGTGCAGACCACGTTCACGATTACCCTCATGATTTCGGCGGCCACGGCTTTCGTGCTGTTCGTGTTTGCGCAGCCGATCGCGCGCTTCTTCGAGCTGGACCGCTTAGGCCGAGGGATCGAGGTTTCCTCGCTAAATCTTCTCTTGTTGCCGTTCTCCGGAACCATAGCCGCATTGTTCCGTCGTGAGATGCAGTTTGGCGTGCTCGCAATCTGTAACCTCGCGGCTGGTACGACGATCGCTGTCGTTTCGGTCGCCCTCGCAATGGCCCACTTCAGCTACATGGCCCCGCTCTGGGGAGGGGTGGCGGGCAACGCGGTGCTGGCCGTGATGCTACTGATATTGCGGAGGGATTTCGGTGCGATGCGGCCATCCTTGGTCGATTGCCGAGAGATCGTCGGCTTCGGCCTCTACTCGGGCGCGGTGAGCGTTGTAAATGTGTTTTTTGGCCTGGCGCCCCAGCTGTTTCTGGCGAGAGTGCTCGACTTCACCGCTGTCGGTCTTTACAGCCGTGCGACCGCCTCGACACAGATATTCGACAAGCTGGTCACGCAGGTGATAAGTCCGGTCGTCATGCCGGCAATCGTTGCGCGAAGCAAGGCGGGTGGTGATCTCAAGGCCGTCTATCTCGAGGCCATCCAGTTGCTCTCCGCCGTGCAGTGGCCGTTCCTGGTATTTATGGCGATCATGGCCCGGCCAATCATTCTGATCTGGCTCGGCCCGACGTGGCTGGAGATCGTCCCGCTCGTGCAACTGCTCTGTATCGGCAACCTTGCGCTTTTCGCGGCCTGCCTGACCTACCCGATGTTTGTTGCGGTCGGAAGGGTGCAGGACGCCCTGATCTCGTCGCTAATTTCGCTGCCACCATCACTTCTGGTGATCCTGGGCGCATCGTTTCTCGGCGTGCACGCCGTTGCGGCGTCCGCTCTTGTGACATTGCCATTTCAGGCAGCAGTTGCATTCTATTTTCTGGGGCGGCAACTCGGCCTTCGGCCCGCCGAATTTGTACGCCCCCTGCGGAGAAGCGGAGCTGTAACGGTTCTGGTGATTGCCGGTGCTTCTATTTGTGCAGTGCTGACGGAAGCTGGAGGCCTTACCTCGGGGGCTGGGTTGGCGTCAGCCTTCTCCGTGGCTGTGCTGTGTTGGTGGCTTGGACTGATGGTCACTGGGCACCCGCTCTTGCAGCAGTTTCACTCCGCCGCAGCCGGCTTGGCGAGAATGGCGCCGGGGCTGTGGCCTTCGCGGACGGCGCCATAGCGGTTCTACGACATCATTCGGAGTGCGGGACATGCCTATTACACAAGACGTAGAACTTGGTCGCGATGTCCGTATCCTCCACCCGGAACTGGTCAATCTGTACGGCTGCACAGTTGGCGATGAGAGCAGGATTGGAGCTTTCGTCGAAATCCAGGCGGGAGCAAAGATTGGTGCGCGGTGCAAGATATCTTCGCACAGTTTTATCTGCGAAGGCGTCACGATCGAGGACGAAGTGTTTATCGGTCATGGCGTGATGTTCACGAACGACAAATATCCGAAGGCGACGACCGCGGATGGTCGTCTTCAGCAAGCTTCGGACTGGACATTGCAGCGCACTCACGTCGGCAAGGGGGCCGCCATCGGTTCCAACGCCACCATTCTATGCGGTGTCACGATCGGTGCGGGTGCGGCCGTTGGCGCGGGCTCGGTCGTGACGAAGGATGTTGCCCCGGGTGTCACCGTCGCGGGAGTGCCCGCTCGGACCATGTCCGCAGTCGGAAGCACGGCCGTCGCCGATTGTGCCTTCATCAGCGAGTCTCACAGACCAGATTGAATTGGTCGGCATTTATTTGTTGAAATGTCGCTTGATTAATTATTATAATGCGAGTTAATTATTTAATTATGATGTAGTCCAATCCAAGGTTTGAATCTTGATACCCTTCCTGGATCTGAAAGCCCAATACTGTCAAATCAAGCCGGAAATCGACGCCGCGGTGGCACGAGTCGTCGGCAGCGGGCATTTTGTGCTCGGGCCGGAGGTGGCGGCGTTCGAGGGGCGTTTTGCGGAATATTGCCGGACTGCGCGTTGCCTCGCAGTGAATAGTGGGACCTCTGCGCTCCACCTTGCGCTGTTGGCGGCGGGCGTCGGGCCGGGCGATGAAGTCATCACGGTATCCATGACCTTCGTGGCGACAACCGCAGCGATACTTTACAGCGGCGCCAAACCGGTTTTTGTCGACGTTGACCCGGTCACGTGGACGATGGATCCCAGCCTTATCGAGGCTGCAATCACACCTCGAACCAGAGCCATTCTGCCGGTTCACCTCCATGGATTAATGGCCGACATGGATCCCATCATGTCGATTGCGCAGCGTTACGGTCTGGTCGTCATTGAGGACGCCGCGCAGGCGCACGGCGCGGAATACCGGGGACGCCGCGCAGGTTCGATCGGGGATCTGGGGTGCTTCAGCTTTTACCCAGGCAAGAACCTGGGTGCGTTCGGGGAGGGGGGGGCCGTCGTTACTGATCGGCCTGAATTCGCGCGCCGCGTGTCGCTGCTGCGGGACTGGGGGCAGGAGGCGAAATACGACCACGTCATTCCCGGGTACAATTATCGCATGGACGAGATCCAGAGCGCGATACTGAATGTCAAGCTGGACTACATCGAGCGCTGGACCGAGGCCCGCCGATCGATCGCAGAACGATACAACGAACTGCTTTCAGAGCTTCCATTCGCGCGTCCGCGACCGCCCTTGGACTGCCGCCACGTTTATCATGTCTATTCGATCAGATTGCAGCGGCGCGACGACGCGCTCACATTGTTGCGGGAGGCCGGCATCGGTACAGGGATTCACTATCCCATTCCGGTGCACCTGCAGAAGGCCTATGCTGAACTCGGTTATCGGGCCGGTGATCTGCCGGTAACCGAGATGCTTGCGAACGACTTTCTCTCCCTTCCCATTTATCCGGAACTGCTGCCGGACCGGGCGACCGAGGTTGTCTCCACGTTGAGAAACGCCGGAGCATTGCGACCCAGCGAAGCCGCCAGCAACGGGGCGCAGCAATCACAAAGCTTCACAACAAGATCCTGCAACAGGAGGGCGTCTTGATTGAGCTCAAGGGAAAGCGCGTTCTGATCACTGGCGGGGCAGGGTTCATCGGCTCCCACATCGCCGATTTGCTCTGCGATGAGGGTTGCATCGAGATCGTTGCGCTCGACAACATGGTCAGAGGCCGCCCCGAAAATCTCCGGCGTGCGCTCGGTCGTGGACCGGTGAGACTGGTTCACGGCGACATACGCGATCGCAAGCTGATGGAAGCCTTGGTGAAGGCTGCCGACATCGTGTTTCACCAGGCCGCACTCCGCATCACTCATTGCGCGGCGGAGCCCCGCATGGCCAAGGAGGTCATGGTGGACGCCACCTACGACCTCCTGGAGATGTGCATCAAGCACGACATAGAGAAGGTCATCGCAGCGTCCTCGGCCTCCGTATATGGCATGGCCGAGGAGTTTCCGACAACCGAGCGACAAAATCCGTACAACAACCGGACTCTATACGGGGCCGCCAAGGCGTTCAATGAAGGGCTTCTGCGCGCCTTCAACGACACATGCGGCCTCGACTACGTGGCATTCCGATACTTCAACGTCTATGGCAGCCGGATGGACATGCACGGACGGTACACCGAGGTCTTGATCCGCTGGATGGAGCGGCTGGAGGCCGGGTTACCACCCGTTATCTTTGGTGATGGCGGTCAGACGATGGATTTCGTTCACGTCCGCGACGTCGCGCGCGCCAATATCCTTGCGGCCAGGGCGAAGATTACCGACGAGGTCTTCAACGTCGGAAGCGGTACTGAGACCAGCCTGACGCAACTGGCTACGGTGCTTGCGTCGGTGATGGGACACCGCGGTCTGACTCCCGAATTCGCGCCTGAGCGCTCGGTCAATCCGGTGCCGAGGCGGCTGGCATCGACAGGAAAGGCCGAGCGTCTACTGGGGTTCCGCACCACGGTTTCGCTCGAGCAGGGGCTCGCCGAGCTCGTGAAATGGTGGCGATCAGAGCGCGAACTCGCTTCGGATCGTCAGCGGCAGGTGGCGGCATCGTGATCCCGATCGCAGCTCCGTTGCTTGCGGACGAAGAAGCCGACGCTGCGCGCGCCGTGGTGCTGTCGGGCTGGGTATCGCAAGGTCCGCAGGTGGCTGCGTTCGAAGACGAGTTCGCCGCGCTTGTCGGCGCCCCGCACGCCTGTGCCGTCGCGAATTGCACGACCGCGCTGCAGCTTGCCTTGGCCGCGCTGGGTATCGGCAGCGGCGACGAGGTGATCACGGTCAGCCATTCCTTCATCGCAACGGCGAACGTGATCCGACATCAGGGCGCCACTCCAGTTTTCGTCGACATCGAGCCCGAGACATACAATCTGGATTGCGCTCGGCTGGCTGAAGCCATCACCGAGCGCACACGCGCGATCATCGCGGTGCATCAGATGGGCATGCCGTGCGACATGGCAGCGCTCATGGCTGTGGCGCGTCGCCACGGGATCGCCGTGATCGAGGATGCGGCTTGTGCCGCCGGATCGCAGATCTGCATGAACGGGCAATGGGAGGCGATCGGCAAGCCGCATGGAGACATTGCCTGCTTTTCATTTCATCCGCGCAAGGTGATCACGACTGGTGAGGGAGGAATGCTCACCACCTCCGATGCCGAGCTCGATCGCAAGTTCAGGCTTCTACGTCAACACGGGATGAGCGTTCCGGATATCGTGCGTCATGGTTCGCGGCGTGTCATTTTCGAAGAGTACGTCCTCGTCGGTTACAATTATAGAATGACGGATATGCAGGCCGCGATCGGGCGCAAGCAGCTCGAGCGGCTTCCGCAGCTGATTGCGCGGCGGCGCGAGCTGGCATCCCGTTACGCTGAACTGCTTGGAAATATTGAGGGGCTGCGGTTGCCGTTCGAGCCGGCGTGGGCGCGATCGAACTGGCAGAGCTACTGCGTACGCTTGCCCGATCGATTGGATCAGCGGACGATCATGCAATCGCTGCTCGATCAGGGCATCGCTACGCGCAGGGGCATCATGTGCTCCCATCGCGAGCCGCCCTATGCCGGCACGGCGTCGCGCGATGATCTGCGGCAATCCGAGCTAGCTCAGGATCACGCGATCCTCCTTCCACTCTATGCGCAGATGGACGGCGCGGATCAGGATCGTATCGTGGATGCGGTGAAGGCTGAACTTGCCCGCACGAACCACGGCGCCGCCGTGGCGAGTCACGAATCGGTCTGCCGGGATATCTTATGAGCCGGATCTGGTGCGGCCCTGTCTGATCGAGGGGCGATCGATTTTGCGGACAGCACCGCAGAGATTCGCGCCCGATCGTTGTCGTCTTCGGCGGAAGCCAAACCCATCCAACGCCGGTATTTTCGCTGCACCTTATAGTTGGCAAGGCTGGCCGTGCATCGGCCGGCATCTGCCAATCGTCGGCTGGTTGAGGGCTTGCTGCGTAGGGCATGTAGATAGGTTTGCTCTATCGTTTTCGCCGCCTGCGCGAGGCTGAAGCGGTGCTCCACCAGCCGCCGGCCGAATCCGCCAAGCTCCTGACGGAGCGACGCAGAGGCCAGGATGGTCTCGAGAGCCGATCGAAGTGCGCTGGCGCCGGCTCCACGCGAGCCCTTGCCCAATCCGTACCAGCCTTGTTGCAGGAAGGTCGGTGCACTCTCGGGCGTCAACAGCTCGCTGAACCCGTCCTCGCCAACGACCACCAGCGGCTTTCCAAAGGCCATTCCGCGCAGCGCCGAACCACCCTGGCCAATGATGACGTCCGCGGCAGCATAGCCAGGCCGTGGATCGGACATCTCGCCCACCAATACGACGGCGTTCCGGCCGACCAGCGAGTTAATTCTGGCCGCACGCGCGTCGACGCTCAGTCGTGCCGGTCCATTACCAATGATCAGAAGCCGCACTGGCAGGCCGTCGAGCGCTATTTCGCCGACGGCATCGCAGGCCGACAGCAGCCCCTCAAGTTTAAGGTTCGGCACAAGTCGACAGACCATCGCGATGACGACCTCGTCCGGGCCGATATTCTGAGCCTCGCGAAAGCTCGTGCCATCGATGAGGGGATGGTCGGACTTCGTATCGACTGGCGGCTCGAGCAACGTAACATCCCGATGTCCTGCAGCGATTGCAGCGCGACGGATCATCTCCGTGCCCACGGTCAGAGGAACGCTGCGCGGCAGGAAGGAGGGGACGGACATCGACATGACCGTTCCCACCACGGCAGCCCTCGTCGATAGTCCAACGCTCAGAAAAGCTTCGACAATGGGGGGCCATTCATGACCGTGCACCACGTCTACGGCGCGTTCGTTGACGATGCTGCGGAGCATCTGGCTAACACGAGGCGAGGGGCGGGCCCGATGCCGGGGAATCTCGATATGTCTGAGACCCGTCTCCCTTACTCTATCCAGAAGAGGGCCAGTCTCTGCCGCCACGGTGACGTCATGACCGAGGTCTCGAACCGCCTCGGCGAGCTGGACTGCGTTGAGCTGCGACCCTCCCAGTTCCATGGAATGCGGATAGACCAGCACGTTCATGCGATGGGATTCTCCGGGTGTCGCGCCAAACGCTGACCAACCTGACATTGGTGAGAACCATATCGCGATATAATCCAAATTTAAATAATAATAAATGTCGACCCGTCCAAATTCGGTTATATACTCTGTGCGGATTTAAACGCGAGACCCGCTTTTGACCTCCACCGGGGACCCCGATGCGATGAACGAGCATGCTGCCCGGCATGTGGCCCGCCAAGACGGCGGTCGCCCGCCTCGCGTACTGGTCGCGATTGCAAGCCATGGAACCTCGAATGACCGCTATCTCGAGCGGGTCATCCGGGAGTACGGGTCGATGTCCCTCGTCGTTGATATCGTCGTGCTGTCAAACATCGACAAGCGCGCGAGAACCGGGGTGGAGTGCATTGTTGGCCTGCCGGACAGGAACCCGTGGTCCCTGCCGTTCGCGCACAAGAAGCTGTTTGCTGAACGTCGCGATCAATACGATCTGTTCATCTACTCGGAAGACGACATCCTGATCACCGAGAGGAACATCCGGGCCTGGCTGGATGCAACGTCGTTTCTATCTCCGGACGAAGTTGCCGGGTTTCTGCGGGTTGAATTCGGCGAGGACGGCGAGCGAAACTATCCTGATATTCACGCGCACTTTCACTGGGATTCCTCATCGGTTAGGCGGCGCGGCGACTATATTCTGGCGCATTTTACCAACGAGCACGCCGCCTGCTTTGTCCTTACCCGGAAGCAGCTAGGCAACGCCCTGCGTTCGGGCGGCTTCGATGTAGCTCCGCATCAGGGAAAGTATGATCTGGCCTGTACGGCCGCGACGGATCCATACACGCAATGTGGTTTGAGAAAACTGGTGCCAATCTCACACCTGGAGGATTTCACCGTGCATCACCTCACCAACCGGTACGTCGGCCGGATGGGGATCGGGGAGGAGGAAATTGGCAGGCAGAAGGCGATTCTGCTGCAAATCGCGGACGGACGGCGCACGCCCTACTCGTTGCTTCCAACGGAGACGCGCCTTCGCCGCGCGAGCTTTTCCAAGGACTATTATGAACCTGAATCCGAGGCGACGATCGCGCTCGTGCCGGCATCGGCGCGTAGCGTGCTTTCGATCGGCTGTGGTTCTGGCAAAACGGAAAAGCGGCTGCAGGCGCGAGGCCTGCACGTCACCGCGATTCCGCTCGATCCAGTGATTGCTGCCGGCCCCGCCGGGGACGGAATCGAGATGATCTACGACGATCTGGACAGTATCGGCTCCAATCGAGACACTTACGACTGCGTTTTATGTCTCAACCTGTTGCACCTCGCTCCGGATCCGCGAAAGCTGCTTCTCAGGCTGCGATCGCTCATGCACGAGCAATCGCTAGCAGTGATCCAGATGCCCAACACGATGTCCCCAAGGGGCATTCGGTCTTATCTCGGCGCGAGTCTCCAGTCCGGGCGCTCCAGCGGCTACGAGGCTGTGGGCGCTCATTTCGCTTCGGGACGCAAGCTGGCGAGTTGGTGCGTCGATTCAGGCCTGCGAATCGAGGCGATGTTCGGAGTTCCAGCGGATCCTGGCGATGGATTGTTTGGCATGACCTCCCGGCTGGGCAGGCTCGCGCCTAGGTTTGTTTCGCTCGGGCTTGCGGCCTCGATCATCATGACCGCGTCCGGGGGAAGGCAAAGCACTGACAGGGTAGCCAAATTGACGGCCTCGCCTCAGTCAAATCGCCCGGCCGGCGAGGTCCGGTCCGGTTAAAAACGGTTCGCATTTAATTGTGGTTTGATATTAAATGATATATAATCATGAAATGGCAGAAAGAGAATTTCGCGTGAGAAATCGATGATTTCGCTCGGGGCAACCACGATCGGCGATCGGCTTGCCGTCCTTTCGGCCAGAGGCCCCGGTTTTGATCAGATACGACTTGTGGCCGCTCTCATGGTGGTTGGGCACCATGCTTGGTGGGGAGTCAATGACATCCTCTACCGGTTCAGCGGCGGATTCATCCAGTTCGGCCTGTTTGCAGTCGTCATTTTCTTTTGCGTCAGCGGCTTCCTGCTGGCGCCTGGCCTGGCCCGATCTGGCGATCTCGTCCGGTTCGGCGTGAACAGAGCGTTGCGTATCCTGCCCGCACTGTTCGTCGTGGTCATCGCATCGATGTTCGTGCTGGGGCCCGCCCTGACGACATATTCGCTAGCCGACTATCTCGGCAGTGCCGAGCTTTACCTGTATCTGAAGAACGCCGTGACCCTGATGTCCCACTACCTGCCCGGCGTGGTGCGGCATGGACACGAAGTGCAGGTCAACGGACCGCTATGGACGCTCAATATCGAAGTCTGGTCCTATGCGGTGCTGGCGGCGATGAGCGTGGCGGGCTTTCTCCGCCGACGTGTGCTGACGATGATCAGTTTCGCCCTGGTCTATCTTACCTATGTTGGGCTGGCGCTCTCGCCATCGCTGCATGCGGCCTGTCCGCAGCGGCTCTCGGATTTCATCGGCCTCTTCGTCTACTTCATCGCCGGCACGACCCTCTACCTCTACCGTGAAAGCATCCCGTTCTCCGGAATCGGGGCCGCAGCCGCCGTGGGGGGCACGCTGATCGGTCTTGCGAGCGGGCTGGGCGCGGTGGCGGTGCCGCTGTGTATACCCTACGTCGTGGTCTATCTCGGACTGTCCGAGGTCGCGAGTCGAGTGCCACTCAAGTACGATCTGTCCTACGGCGTATACCTGATCCATTCACCGGTCATATTGGCGTTCCTGACGCTATTCGATCTCGCGGCTGGCTGGCAGTTGGCCCTGCTGTCGGCATCAGTGACTCTCGTTCTGGCGTATGCGTCCTGGCGATTTGTCGAAGCGCCGGCGCTGAGGCAAAAGGCGTGGGTTTCGCGTTGGCTGTCGTCGCAGATTGCACGTCTAGGCAGCCGACGCGGCGTTGAGAGTCAGGCCGCCGTGCGCCGCGATCAGCCGAGCAACAATCTGACAGGAACCATCGAGGCCGGCGCAGCGGAGTGAGACGACACCAGCACCTGAGCTCAGGTTCGAGGGTGATAGCGCGACGAGCGGGCCGCAGTGTCTTCGTAAGGAGCAGAGTCGCTATGAGCAGCGCGTACCGTGATGACGAAGGTCCGGACTCGGATCGGCAGCTGGACCTCTCCATCATTGTCGTGAGCTACAATACCCGCGACATGACGCTCGACTGTCTGGCGTCGATCGCCGCGGAGACAATGGGTACGAGATATGAGGTGATCGTCGTCGACAATAGCTCGTCCGACCAGTCAGCTGCCGCAATCGCCCGTCAATTCCCTGACGTCAGGCTGATTGCCCTAAACGACAACATCGGCTTTGCACGCGCCAACAATCTGGCTGCAAAACAGGCGCGCGGACGACGATTGCTTCTGCTCAATCCGGACACCGTTATTCTCGACTGCGCGATTGATCGTCTTTTCGAGTTCGCCGACGCGAATCCGTCATTTCACGTCTGGGGCGGACGCACGGTGTTTCCGGACGGCAGCCTCAATCGCACCTCGTGCTTTCGAAGAATTAGCTTGTGGAATTTGTTGTGCTTCGCGTTGGGGTTCACCTATTTCGGTCGTCGCAGTCCGATTTTCAATTCCGAGGCCTATGGCGGATGGGACCGGGATACCGCGCGGCACGTCGACATCGTTACAGGTTGTTTTTTGCTGATCGACCGGCTGGTGTGGGAGAGGCTCGGCGGGTTCGACCCCACATTCTTCATGTACGGAGAAGAAGCGGACCTCTGTCATCGCGCGCGATCCCTCGGTGCGCGGCCCGCGGTCACGCCTGAGGCGACTATCGTCCACTATGGCGGGGCATCCGACGTCGTGCCTGTCGACAAGAGGGTGAAGGTGTTCAAGGGAAGAATCACCTTGATCAATCGGCATTTCGGCTGGCCGGCACGGACGATCGGGCAGGCTTTGCACCTGATCGTGCCGCTCACACGCCGGTACGGATACGGCATGGCGGCCGCCCTGGCGCGGAATGCGGAATGGCAAAGGAATGCTGCTTATTGGGAAGCCGTCTGGAGGCGTCGGCGAGAGTGGGTTGGCGGTTACGAGGCACCGAGAGTCGAGCCGGCATGAGACGTTTCTGGCGAGAAGAGCGATGAGGTCAGATTGCGTAGAAGGACAGGGATGGACATGGCGAAGAGCCGGACGGCTCGCGTTTGGCCATAAGCGCTGGGGCGAGATTGTGCTCGAGGCTGCCCGCGTAGCGGCTGCCGTCGCAGCGCTCCAGATTCCGGCGGCGGTGGCAGCTGAACCGGACAGCGCGTCCAAGCTGGCCTTCGCCGCCCAATGGCCCGACGCAAGCAACACGGGGCCGCCTCGGGATCTCGCGCTGAAGCCGTCCGGCCCCCTCACGATTGCCGTTGCCGGCACGACGATTTCAGGACTGGACATTCAGGGCGGCGTCGTCGTCAACGCCGACAACGTGACCATCGAGATGTCCCGCATCTCGGCTAGCGCTTGGGCCGTTATCAAGATCGATCCGCATCGGACAGGAGTTGTCGTCAGGGATTGCACGATCGACGGCCAGGGTGCTGGTCCCGATGGCAATGGCAACCAGGGCATCATGGGACAGGGCACGTTCCAGCGCAACAACATCTCCAACGTCGAGAACGGCATCGTGCTGACCGGGAAGGGCAATCTGATCGAGCACAACTTTATTCACGATCTCAATGCCGGCGGGGCGCCGCATTACGATGGTATCCAGATCGATGGCGGCATCTCGGACACGGTCATCCGGCAAAACACGATCATCAATTCTCACGGCGCGGCCGGCGCTATCATGATCGACAACGAGTTTGGCCCGGTCTCCAACATCGTCATCGAAGGCAATCTTCTCGCCGGCGGCAGCTATACGGTCTACTCGGATGCGAAGTTCAGCGACAATCCGATCTCGGATGTCTCGATCACCGACAATCACATCGGCTCGGGGCAGTATGGGCCGACCCTGTTTCGGCGAAACCGCCCCACCTATCTCAGAAATGCGACAGACGGCTGGCGCCTGGTGCGCAATCTGAACTTCGGCAGCGTCGCGGCACAGGAGGCCATCAGATGAAGCGCTGGCGTGCTTTGCACCAACTGAAGCGCTTGTCGGGTCTAATGGCCTGGTCCGGCCTGTCCAGGGAGACAGCCTCATGAGCTATCCTGGCGATGCTCTCCTCGCGGGACAGCCGCGTATTCGCGCGACGGCGGCCGGATTCCAATCGACCATTCCCCAACGGGCCAGTCTGGTCGTCCCGCTCCTTCTGATGGGCATCGTACTGCCGTCGGGCCTTCAGGTGCTGATCGCCGGGGCAAAGCTGACGCCGACCAGAATAAGCCTCATGATCCTGCTGTTGCCGGCGGTCGCGCGGTTATTGCAGCCGAGCCGGCGGCTCCTGCTGTCGGACGGGCTCGCGGGGACGCTTGCGCTCGCCATGGTGGCGGCGGCTGGTTACGCCGCCGGACCTCAATCGGCGTTTTCTGCTGTCGCAGAGGCTCTCGACTTTGTCGGAGCATACTTTGTCGCGCGGGCTTTCGTTCTGCAGCCGTCGGCGGTCCAGCAGTTCATTCGTCTCATCAAGGCATTCACGGCGATTGCGATATGCGTTGCGCTAGCGGACGTGTTGACGGGGCATTGGATCGTCCGCGAGGTCATGGCGGCACTCATGCCGCAGCCTGAGGCGTTCGTGGACGACGGCACGTCGGGCGCAGATGGAGTGCGAGCAGGTCTGCGACGCGCAATATCGACGTTCGATCATCCTATTCTCTATGGCGTGTTCTGTTCGTTGACTGCGGCCATCGTGCTGTTCTCGGCGACAAATTCCATCAAGCGTCTGTCGTGGGCGTGTCTATGCGTCTTCGGCGGATTGCTGTCGTTATCTTCGGCCGCTGTCATGGGGATGGTCGTCGTCATGTCGAGCTACGCTTACGAGCGGTTGTTGCGCCACTGCCCGTGGCGATGGCCTCTCCTTTGGACGGCAGCGGGCATGTTCCTGCTGGCCGTTACCGCTGTGACAAATAACCCTCTCAGCTGGCTGCTGTCCCACGCGACACTGGAGCCTCAAACGGGGTTCTATCGCCTCATGATCTGGGACGCTGTCTCGGCGCAGGTGTGGCAGTCGCCTCTGACGGGAGCCGGATTCGTAACGTTTGGCTATTATCTACTCGATCGCACCGTCGACAGCGTGTGGCTGGTCACGAGCCTCCATTACGGCGTACCGGTCACCATCCTGCTGATCGTTCTGAACCTCTCGGCGGTATTGCCTGTGCCCGGGCGCCGTCCAACCCAGATTCAGACGGGATTCACGATCGCCTGCATGGTGTTCCTGTTCACGGGTTTGACGGTGCATTTCTGGAACTACATGTGGACGTTTTGGGGCGTTTGCATCGGCGTGCGTGCTTCGCTCAGGGAATGGCAGATGTTGGGAGCGCAAGATGAGCAATTTTGAGGTGGCATCATCGTCGATTGGCGGCATCAGGGGACGTTTGCGACCTTATGTCTGGTCATTACGCAGCGGGCTTCGGACGATCCGTTTCCTGTTCGGGCGCTTTGAGAGGACCTGTTCGGTATGTGGGTATCGAGGCCGGTTTTTCGCCTACGCAAATCCGCTGGCATTGGGAATCAACTTCGATTCGCTCTGTCCGAATTGTCTGTCGCACGAGCGGCACCGTCTGTTGGCGCTTTGCGACGCCGAGCAGAGCCTGTTTACGGGGAAGGATATCCTTCACTTCGCGCCCGAGAAGGGGCTCACGGAGTATATCAAGGCGAGAAAGCCGCGAAGTTACGTCACCTGCGAGTTCGGAGAAAAAGGCGCTGATCTTGACATCAATATCGAAAAGATAGACCTCGAAAGTGACAGGTTCGATCTGATCATTTGCTGCCACATCCTCGAGCACGTGAACGATCGCTTGGCCATGCCCGAACTGTTTCGGATCCTGCGTAAGGGCGGGACGCTGATCGCGATGATTCCTCTTATTGAGGGGTGGCAAGAAACGTTCGAGGATCGATCGAGGCAGAAAACAGAAGAAGATCGGATACTGTATTTCAACCAGCATGATCACGTCCGCTTCTTCGGTCGTGATTTCCGACGCCGGCTCGAACGAGCGGGCTTTGTCGTCGACGAGTATACGGCGGTCGAGCCTCAGGTTGCGCAATATGGCCTCATCCGCGGCGAGAAAGTATTTTTGTGCCGGAAGACTTAGGCCAGGCCGTGCTTTGACGTTGCCCGGCGAAATCGGGCCGCCTCGCTTTGTCACCTAAGCCCATTCATCACGTCATTGCATCGCCTCTGGCTCCGTCGGTAGGCGCGCATCTCAGCCAACGGAGCAGCACGGCAAATTCGAGCTGACTGTCTTGCCGCAGTCTGCTGCAGAGGACGTTCGCGCATCGTATTTAATAATGCGCAGTCGCTGGTTATTTATACATCCGATGGTTTATTTAATGTGCGCCAACGTTGAGCGCAGTCGATCTCGGAGCCGCTCGACCGTTGCGACGGGCCAGCTCGAAAGAATTTTTCTGTGAAGTGTGGCACGCGCATGTTTTGCCGTCGTTTGATCGCGGCTAGAACGAAATCGCTTTTAATTTCCGTAACGTAGATTTCCGCGCGGTATTTCCGGAAACGGGAATCTGACGGCGCTTGTGGCGAAATGACCTTAGCGGAGCCGTGGTCTTGTCAAAAAAAGGCCGTCTGCAGACGACCACTAACGCCGCGCAAGCACGGCACCTGGCGCATCTCGATCACTGATTAAATCGAGAGCGCAAACTCGCAATAAGCACTGGTGTCAGTTAACGGGGATAATGCAGAGAAGACGGAGAAACTATTTTGGCAACGACAACGAACGCATGGCCTGACGCGACGAACACTGGGGTGCCGGCAGGGGTAACGCTGACTCCTTCTGGAGATGTGGTCATCACGCAGGCGGGAGCGGTGGTTTCCGGACTCAACATCACCGGCAGTGTCTACATCAAGGCGGACAATGTGACCCTTGAGAACTGCAAGGTCACGTCCGGCGGTTGGGCTGCGGTGACCATTGATTCCGGAGTCACGGGCGCAGTGGTTCAGAATTGCACCATCGATGGCACCGGCCGTGCACCGGATGGCACTGGCAATCAGGGCATCATGGGAAGCGGCACGTTCATCGGGAACAACATCTTCAACGTGGAGAATGGCATCGTTCCGGGGAGCAACTCCGTCATCCAGGGCAACTACATCCACGATCTCCAGGCAGGCGGATCGCCTCACTATGACGGCATCCAGATCGACGGAGGCCTCTCCAACATTCAGATCACCGGCAATTCGATCATCAATCAGTGGGGCTGGACCTCTGCGGTCATGATCGACAACGACTTCGGGCCGGTCTCGAATGTCACCGTTGCCAATAACCTGCTGACTGGTGGCGCCTACACCGTATACGCGGATTCCAACCTGGGCACCGCATCGATTACCGGCGTGTCGTTCACCAACAATCACATTGGCGGCGCGCAGTATGGTGACGCGTTGATCCGCGGAAACAATTCGGTGTTCTCCGGGAATTACACGGACGGCGCGCAGCTGGCGTCGACGCTCAATACGTCGGCAAATAGCGGTACGACGACGACCTCACCGACGACGCCCCCCGCAACGCCCGAAGTCCCGGCAGCGCCGACCATCGCATCCTGGTCACCCGATACGGGCAAGACTGGCGATGGTATCACTGACGCCAGTCAGGTCACCCTGCACGGTACCGCCGCGGCTGGCAGCACCGTGAAGGTCTATGATGGTTCGACGCAGATCGGCGCGGCGACCGCGACTTCGACCGGAAGCTGGGACTACATCACCAAGGTCCTGACCGATGCGAAGCACACGTTGACCGCAACCGCGACCAGCTCGTCGGGCCAGACCAGCGTGGCGTCGGCCGCGGTGGCGGTCACCGTCGACACCAAGGCGCCAGCTGCACCGACGATCGCGAGTGACACCGTCAACACTGCCAATCAGGTCGTGATGTCGGGGACTGCCGAAGCGAACAGCGCGATCAAGGTGTTCGACGGAACGACCCAGGTCGGCACCGCGACGACCAACGCGAGCGGCGCGTGGAGCGTCACGACGTCTGCATTGTCGGTCGGTTCGCACGCCCTGACGGCGAAGGCGACCGACGTTGCCGGCAACGTCAGCGCTGCGTCGACGGCTGTGGACCCGGTCATTGGCTCTGGAACGACGACGGGCTCCACCGGCTCGGGCACGTCCGGTTCGGGTACCTCGGGTACAGGTACCACCGGCTCGGGCACGTCGGGCACGAGCACTGCGCCGGCCGCGCCGAAGATCGCCTCGTTCTCCAGCGATACCGGCACCGCCGGTGATCACATCACGAGCGACAAGACGGTGACCCTGGCGGGGACTGCAGCTGCCAACAGCACGGTCAAGGTGCTCGACGGCACGACCCAGCTCGGCACCGTAACCGCGGATGCGAACGGGGCGTGGCACTACACGACCGTCGCACTGCCGGACGGCAAGCACAGCTTCACCGCAACCGACACGGTCTCTGGCGTTACCAGCAAGGCATCGACTGCGCTTGATGTCACGGTGGATAGCGCTGCCCCCGATGCTCCGATCCTGTTGAGCGATCCGACGACACATAACCGCGCAACGGTATCCGGTACGGCGGAGGCGGGGAGCTCGATCAAGCTCTACGAGGGCACGACCCTGCTTGGCACCGCGACCGTCGCGAGCGACGGCGACTGGAGCGTGACGACCCCGAATCTCAAGCACGGGTCCCACACCTTCACCGCGACCGCGACCGATGCCGCCGGCAACACCAGCGCCTTGTCGCAGCCGATCGATCCGCCGATTGGTCATGGCGGCACCAAGGACGCTGCAATCGTCGAAGTCACCAATGTGC
>NZ_BTIG01000029.1:0-156711 GCF_036247965.1 Bradyrhizobium sp. TM233
GTGCTTTAATGGTTGCTACGGCACCGGTGCTTACCGCCCCTCCCGCACAAACCTGTTCCGCAACGTCCCGACGCCCGCAATGTCGATCTCCACGACGTCACCGTGCTTGATGTCGGGCGAGGCGCCGTCCGTGCCCATCCAGATCACGTCGCCGGGCCACAGCGTGAAATACTTCGTCAGCTCGACCAGGAACGGCACCACGCCAAAGATCATGTCGTTGGTCGCGAAGCGGTTGGTCTCCTTGCCGTTGACCCGGACGATCGTTTCCATCTTGTCGAGATCGGCCTCGGTCTCGATCCACGGTCCCATCGGCTTGAACGTGTCGGCATTCTTCGAGCGCCACAGGCTGCGGTCGGCCTTCTGCCAGCTGCGCTCGCTGACGTCGTTGCCGATGGTGTAGCCGAACACGCAATCCATCGCGTTCGCTTCGGTGAGGTGCTTCACCTTCTTGCCGATGACGACGACGAGCTCTCCCTCGTAGTGGATCTTCTCCGTCGCAAAGGACGGGATCACGACCTCCTCGTCATGCGCGATCAGTGCGTTCTGTGCACGATAGCCGATCTCGGGCCGGTCGGGCACGGCCGGCACTGTGCCGGCCTTGTCGGCGGCTTCCTTCAGATGCTTCAGATAATTGAGGCCGACGCAATAAAAGGTGCGCGGGATCAGCGGCAGCTCGATCTTGACCTGCGCCAAAGGATGCGTGCGCGAGGTGCGCTGCCATTCACCGAAGGGATCGCCGTCGACTGCGATGACCTTGTCGCCCTCGATGATTCCCCACGATGTCTTGCCTGTCTCAGTGAACTTCAGCCAGCGCATGTTGTGTACCCGCCATCATTCCGCGGCATCGCGCGGCTGCACCTTCCAGGCGCCGGCCGCCGGCCGCTTGAGCCCGAGATTTTCCCGTAGCGTCTTGCCGCGATAATCCTTCTGGAACAGGCCGCGGCGCTGCAGCTCCGGCACGACATGCTGGACGAAATCGGCGTAGGAGCCGGGGACGTAGGTTGCGGCGATGACAAAACCGTCGCAACCGCGCTCCACGAACATTTCCTCTAACTTGTCCGCGATCTCCTTGGGTCCGCCGACCATGGCGTCCTGCACCTGGCCGCGGCCGGAGAAGGTGACGAAGTCGCGCGCGCTCGGATTGCTCTTGCCCGAATTCTTCAGCACGCCGTCGCGGATGCCCAGAATGCCCTGCATGCTCTTCAATTCTTCCGTCGTCAGCGGTTCGTCGAGGTCCTTGGAGGCGAAATCGTAGTTGAGCGCTTCGGCGAGCAGCGACAGCGCGTCGATCTGGAGCGGCAGCTTGTTGATCAGCGCCATCTTGTCCTCGGCCTCGGCCTTGGTCGCCGCGCAGACCGGCGTCGTCAGATTGCAGAGGAACATCTGGTCGGGATTCCGGCCGGCCTTGGCGGCCTCGTTGCGCACGGAGGCATAGCCGTCCTTGGCGCCCTGAAGATTGCGCGCGGCGGTGAAGATCACCTCGCCCCATCGCCCGGCAAAGCGCTGGCCACGGCCGGAGGCGCCGGCCTGGATGATCACGGGATGGCCCTGCTGCGAGCGCGGCACGGTGAATGGCCCGCGTGACTTGAAGGCCGGTCCCTTGTGGTCGAGCCGCTTCACCTTGGCCGGATCGGCAAAGCGACCGCTTTGCTTGTCCATGATGAGCGCGCCGTCTTCCCAGGTGTCCCAATGACCGAGCACGACCTCCATGAACTCGTCGGCCTTGTCGTAGCGGGAATCATGTTCGGGATGTGAGTCGCGCCCCATGTTGAGGGCCTCACCGTCATTGAGCGAGGTCACGACGTTCCAGCCGGCGCGTCCGCCCGACATGAGGTCAAGCGTCGCAAAACGGCGGGCGACGTCGAACGGTTCGTAATAAGTGGTCGAGCAGGTTGCCCCAAGGCCGAGCTTCTCGGTGACCATGCCCATCGTGGTCAGCACGATCAGCGGGTCCATCTTCACGCAGCGGATGCCGTATTCGACCGTGTGGGCGTGGTCGTTGCCGTAGCGGTCCGGCATTGCCAGGCGATCGTCGAAGAAGGCCATGTGGAACTTGCCGGCTTCGAGAATCCTGCCGATCTCCTGATAGTAGTCCGCCGACATCGAATCGCCGCGCGAGTCCGGATGTCGCCAGGAACTCGGCAAGTTGGTGCAGTTCTGCGCCTGGAGGAAGCCGACCAGGACCATCTGCCGATTCATGCTGCTGTTCTCCTGCTGCCGTCAGGTCAGATCGAGGACGGTGTCGAGCCTGTATTCCCGCGCCAGCGCGCGCAGCTTTTCCCAGGTGGCATCCTCGATCTCGATGCCGTCGCGCAGACGCTGCTGCTCGCGCAGGCCCTCGATCTCGCCGGGATAGAACACGCCTTTGCTGCCTTCCGACGGCGGCGTCGATTTCAGATATTGCGCGAACTCGGCGACCTCGCGCTTGAACTCCTGCAGCGGCCGGAACGCGGCGACATTGAACACCGCCATGAAGCATCCGTCGTTGTGTCGTCCCGTAGGCTCGACGCCGAAGCCGAGACCGGTGAGCAGGCCGCACAGCACCTCGACCATGGCAGCAAGACCGCTGCCCTTGTAGCCCTCGGTGCCGCCGAGCGGCAGCAGCGCGCCGCCCTTGCGGTATTGGGTGGGATCGGTGGTGTGCCGTCCCTCGGCATCGATGATCCAGCCCGTCGGAATCTCCTCGCCGCGCGCGACCGCGAGCTGGATCTTGCCGGCCGCCACCGCCGAGGTCGCCATGTCCAGATAGAACGGCGCGTCGAGATCGGACGGCACCGCGATCGAGATCGGGTTGGTGCCGAGCCGCGCCTCCTTGCCTCCGAACGGCGCCACATGTTTCGGCGAGCGGCCGGAGTCCGCCGTGGCAATCCCGATCATGCCTGCGCGCATCGCCATCAAGGGGTAGGCGGCGAGGCGGCCGACATGGCTTTGCCGGAACACGGTGCAGGCAGCGACATTCGCCGTCCTGGCTTTCTCGATCGTCAGCGCCATCGCCTTGGCGTTGATGTGGAAGCCAAAGCCCCAATGGCCGTCGATCACGGTCGTGGTCGGCGATTCCTGGACGACGGTCCATTTGGCGCCGGGAACGATGTGGCCGGCCTTGATGCGGTCGATATAGGTGGGAACGGCGATCACGCCGTGGGAATCGTGGCCGGCAAGATTGGCGTTGACGCAGCCGACCGCGACGGCGTCGGCTTCTTCCTCGGAGGCGCCGGCGGCGCGGAGCAGGGCAGCGCTGACGCGCGTGAGGCGATCGGCCTTGACGATCGGCATGGCGTTCCCCGGGGTCCTGCCCTTGGCGGGCACTGATTGTTGGAGGCCATCGTCTCAAAGCGCAGCTGCGATATCAATCTCCCGTAAACCAATACAGGGCTGCAAATTCGTAAAGAGGTCGCGCCTCTCGCTCAGATTCGTCCCGTGCGGCGGTATTTTCGATAGTTTGCCTCGGGTCGTTCGCAGCTCGTTCACTTTGATCGATTGTTTGCAGCGCGCAATAACGACCACTTAGGCGATGGCCCCTCATAAAGGCACCCGGGAGAAATAGGCAGAAATGCCCGGGAGCTGAGATCGTGCCGACGACACTCGCGCGCACCTTTGCGGCGTTGAGCGCCATCAACGAAGCGATTCTCTATGCGAAATCGCCGGACGAGCTGTACCAGAAGGTCTGCGACGCCGGGTTTTCGAGCGAGGATTTCTTGGCCGTCGCCGTGTTCCTGGTCGAACCGGACGGCCGGCGGTTGCGATTTGCGGCCGGCTGCGGCGACGACATCCCGCGACTGCGCTCGATCCTGATCACCACCGAAGCCGGCACGCCCGAAGGATCGGGCGTCGGGGGCGAGGCGTTTCGCGATCAGAAACTGTGCATCAGCAACGATTATCTCAATGATCCGCGCTCGCTGGCGTGGCGTGTGGGGGCGGCCACGGCCCATATCGGCGCGGCTGCGGCGCTACCGTTGCTCTGCAACGGCCGCAGCGTCGGAGTGCTGTATGTGACCCGCAGCGAGCCGAATTCGCTGAACGACCAGATGGTCTCGCTGTTCGAGCGCATGTCGGCCAACATATCCTATGCGCTGGACAATTTCGCGCGCGAGACCGCACAGCAGACCAGCGAGCGGGCGGCGCGGCGGCTCAACCGCATGTTCGGCGCCATCAGCGCCACCAACGAGGCCATTCTGCGCGCCAAGACCGAGCAGGAGCTGTACCAGCTCGTGTGCGACGCCTCCGTCCATGGCGGCAAGTCGCTGGCGACGATCGTCCTGCTGAAGGAGCAGGAGTCCCACTGGCTGAAGCCCGTTGCCGGCACTGGTCAGAATCTGGAGCTCGTTGCCCAGACCAAATATTCCGTCGATGCCGCCAATCCCTATGGCCGCGGCATCTCCGGCAACGTCTTCCGCAGCCAAAAGCCCTTTGTCGAGGACGACCTCGCGAGCCGCACCAAGGGAACGCTGTGGGAGCAGGCCAATGTCAACACGGGGGTCGCAGCCTGCGTCGCGGCTCCGCTGGTCAAGTTTGGCAAGAGCGTCGGCGTCGTCCTGTTCTTCATCAGCAAGTCATGGGCCAAGGACGAGGAGGTCGTTGCGCTCTTGCTGCGCATGGCGGAGAACGTCTCGTTCGCGATCGAGAATTTTCACCGGGAGTCCGAGAAGGCCAGAATCGCCGCGGAGGAAGAACGTCTGGCACGCATGTATGCGGCGCTCAGTGCCACCAACGAGGCGATCCTGCGCGCGCGCTCGCGTTCCGAGCTGTTCGACCTCGTCTGCGAGGCGACCGCGAAGGGCGCCAAGTTCACCTCGGCCACCATCGCGCTGGTCGACCGCGACGCCGAGCTGCTGCGTGTCGTCGCCTGTTACGGGCCCAACGCCGACCAGGTTCGTAACTTCAAATTCTCGATCTCCGAGGAGGTGCCGGAGGGGCGCGGACTGACGGGCACGGCGTTCCGCACGCGCCAGCCCGCCGTCAGCAACGACGTGCTCGCCGACGAGCGCATCGCGCCGTGGCACGCCAGCGCCCGCCGCAACGGGATCGCGTCCTCTGCGGCGTTGCCGCTCTTCAACGGCGACCGGGTCGAAGGCGTGTTCCTGTTCAACTCTCCGGAGTGCGGCACCTTCACGGACGAATTCGTCGAATTGCTGCGCAAGCTCCAGGCCAATGTCGCCTTCGCGCTGGAAAGCTTCGATCGCGCCGGGGAGAAGGCGCAAGTGGACAAGCAGCGCAATCGCCTGACCGGAATGTTCGAAGCGCTCAGCGCAACCAACGAAGCGATCATGCGCGCCAAGACGCGCGAGGACCTGTTCGAGGCCGCGTGCCAGGCAGCTATCCTCGGCGACGTGTTCGCGTCGGCAACGATCGGTATCATCGACGAGGAAAACGAACTCGTTCGCGTCGTCGCGGTGAAGGGCCGCCTGCAGCAGCAAATGGCTGGACGGACCTGTCGCATTTCCGTCGACCATCCCGAAGGCGAGGGAATCATCGGTACTTCGCTCCGGACCCGCCAGCCCAGCGTCATGAACGACTATCTGAACGAGCCGCGGTCGGCATATTGGCGGACGAAGGCGATCGAGGATGGAACGCGGGCCGCCGCCAGCTTCCCGCTTCTAAAGGCCGGTCAGGAACCGATCGGCATCCTGCTTTTCCTTGCACCCGAGGAGAACACATTCACGCCCGATCTGGTCGAGCTGCTCGGGCGCCTTGCCGAAAACGTCTCCTTCGCGCTCGACAATTTCGACCGAGCCGAGGAAAAGGCCCGCACCGAGGCGCAGAAGGAGCGCCTGACGCGCATGTTCGCGGCCCTGAGCGCGACCAACGAGGCGATCATGCGGGCGAAGTCGCGCGCCGAGCTGTTCGACCTCGTCTGCCTTGCCGCCTCGAACGGTGCCAAGTTCACGTCGACGACCATCGCGCTGGCCAGGGCCGACAGCGACCAGCTGGAGATCGCGGCGAGCGCAGGCCCGTCCGCCGACACCACGCGGAACGTCCGCCTCTCCGTCGATCCCGAGCGGCCCGAAGGACGCGGAATGAGCGGCACGGCGTTCCGCACGCGCCAGCCCTGCATCAGCAACGACTATCTCAACGACCAGCGCGTAAGCGCCTTCCATGCCGTCGTCCGCGGCGACGGCGCGCGGTCCGGCGCGGCATTTCCGCTCATCGTGCACGACCAGGCCGTCGGCGTCATGATCTACATGTCGACCGAGCCGGCGACCTTCACGGCCGAGTTCGTCGAGCTGTTGCAGCGTCTGGCCGACAACGTGTCCTTTGCGATGGAGAATTTCGATCGCGCCGACGCCAAGAACGAGGCGGACGAGCGGATCGAGTACCTGGCCTCGCATGACAGCCTGACGGACCTTCCGAACCGCGAGACCTTCAACGGGCTTTTGCGCGAGGCGATCGACACGGCGGAGCGTCACGATCACCGTTTCGCGGTGCTGTTCATCGATCTCGACCGCTTCAAGGTCATCAACGATTCGCTGGGCCATGAGGCCGGCGACCTGCTCCTGCTCGAAGTCGCCAACCGCTTGCGCGGGGCGCTGCGGGAGAGCGACGTGGTGGCCCGCCTCGGCGGCGACGAGTTCGTGGTGATCCTCGACCAGTGCGGCGAGATCGACGACGTCCAGCGCATCGCGACCGGGCTGCTCGCGGCTCTCGCCGAGCCCATGGAGCTGGCCGGACACGAGTGTCACACCACGGCCTCGATCGGTATCGCGATGTATCCGGCCAACGGCTCCGATGCGCAGACCCTGACCAAGAACGCCGACATGGCGATGTATCTCGCCAAGGAGGACGGCAAGAACGGCTACCGCTTCTTCTCCAAGGAAGTGACGACGCAGTCGATCGAGCGGCTGTCGCTGGAGAGTGCGCTGCGCCGCGCGCTGGAGCGCGAGCAGTTCTCGCTGAATTACCAGCCCAAGGTCGACATGGCGACCGGCCAGATCACCGGCGTGGAAGCCCTGCTGCGCTGGGCGCATCCCGATCTCGGCAACATCTCGCCGGCTCAGTTCATCCCGCTCGCGGAGGAGACCGGCCTGATCGTGCCGATCGGCCGCTGGGTGCTGAGGGAAGCCTGCGCGCAGGCCATGGCCTGGCAGCGCCGCGGCTTGTTGCCGTTGTCGATGGCGGTCAACCTGTCGCCGCGGCAGTTCGCCGACGAGCATCTGTTGCAGGACGTCGACGAGGCGTTGGCGGCCAGCGGCATGTCGCCGGTGCTGCTCCAGCTCGAGGTCACCGAGAGCATGATGATGCGCAATGTCGGCCGCGCGCTCAAGGTGCTCGATGCCATCCAGAGCCGCGGCATCCGCCTCGCCATCGACGATTTCGGCACCGGTTATTCGTCGATGTCGCTGATGAAGCACTTCCCGATCGACACGATCAAGATCGACCGCTCCTTCGTACGGGACCTGCCACAGGATTCGGAAGACCAGGCGATCGCACAGGCCATCATCAGCATGGGCAAGGCGCTCGGCATGACCGTCGTCGCCGAAGGCGTCGAGAACGCCGAGCAGGAGGCGTTCCTGCGCACCCATGGCTGCGACGAGATGCAGGGCTTCCTGATCTCGAAGCCGCTGCCAGCCAAGCAGATGGCCGCGCTGTTGCGGCCGATGGTCCTGCCTATCGCCCCGCCGCTCCAGCCGGAGCCGGACGTTGCGGCGATGGAAGCTGCAGCGTCACGGCTGAAACGCGCTGTCGTCTGACGGCTGCGGGTGCAGCTCGCGGGCGTCGTGTTCCCCGCCCTCGGCCTTGCTCGGAAAATCCTGCGGTCCCGTCAGCGATGTCTGTTCGACGAACAGCGCGAGAATCGTGTGCGCGCCCTCGGCGAAGCTCGCGCCCTCGTTCAAACCGAGTTCGGCGCACCATGCGCAGCTCATCGGCTCCCGGTCATCGAACACTGCCATCGCGGGTCCCCACCACCAGGCGGGCGCAGGCGAGCGCTCGTCCGCGGGCACAATGTGCCAGCGGGCAAACTCTGCCATCACGCGTTCGAACTCCAGGCGTGCGGCCTGATGCATTCGTTCCATGCTCCCAGGGGGCCGCGACCGATGAAAGGCCGACGCGTCGACGTGATCGTGGCCTGACGCTCGGAAAAATCGGCTCGCGCAATCGGCCGAGCCATGCATGCCGGCATCGTCGCCGGCAGCGAAGGCCCAGTCTAGCCGTTCATGCCTCCGTCGAGCAAGGCGCGGGCGCCCCGATTGCCTAACGCTGTCTGAGCGGATGCGCCTTCTGGTGCCAGGCCCAGGCGGTGCGGATGACCGTCGCCAGGTCGGAATGACGCGGCACGAAGTTCAGCACCTTTCTCGCAGCGGAAGGATCCGCGACCAGATAAGTGGGATCGCCGGCGCGGCGCGGCTTGATGGTATGCGGCACCTCGCGGCCGGTCTCCTGCCTGATCGCGTTCAGGATCTCGCGCACGGAAAAGCCGGAGCCGGTGCCGAGATTGAAGCTGCCGCCGGCATGCCCCTCCTCCAGGAGCTTCAGGGCCGCGACATGCGCCGCGGCGAGGTCGGTGACGTGGATGTAATCGCGGATCGCGGTTCCGTCGGGCGTGTCGTAATCGTCGCCGAACACTGCGAAGTCGACATGGCCCTGCAGCGCCATCATGGCGCGGGGAATGAGGTGGGTTTCATTGTCGCGCAGCTCGCCGATGCCGCCGGCCGGATCGGCGCCGCTGGCGTTGAAGTAACGCAGGCAGAACGCGCCGAAGCCGTAGGCCGCGCGGTAATCGGCGAGCATCCGCTCGATCATCCATTTCGACGCGCCATAGGGGTTGATCGGTGCGCAGGGAAAGTCTTCCGGCAGCTCCTTGGAATCGGCATTGCCGTAGACGGCGCCGGTCGAGGAGAACACGATGCGATGGCAGCCGGCGTTGCGCATCGCCTGCAACAGCGACAGCGTGCCCTGAACGTTGTTGATGTAGTATTTCTGCGGATCGGTCATGGACTCGCCGACCAGGCTCGCCGCCGCGAAATGCATCACAGCCGTGATTTTGTGATCGGCGAAGGCGCGTGCCAGCGCCGTGCCGTCGAGCAGATCGCCCGTCACCAGGGGACCGGCAACGAAGCTGCGATGACCTGTCGAGAGATTGTCATAAACGACGGGCTGATAGCCGGCGGCGGTCAATGCGCGGCAGGCATGCGAGCCAATATAGCCCGCGCCCCCAGTGACGAGGACGGTCGGTCGGTCGGTCATGTCGTCTTCTGCTCTTCTCTTAGCGGAGGGGTTTGTTGCGGCTGAAGAGAAGATAGAGCGCGCGGGGGTTGGTGGTCAAATAGCGCCAGAGCAGGCGGCGCGGCTCGAGCAAGGTGCGCCAGGCCCATTCGAGTCCGACCTTCTGCATCCATTGTGGCGCGCGGGAACGGCTGCCCGATAAAAAATTGAACAGCCCGCCTGATGTCTTGATAACGCCAACATTGGTCAGGTGCGGCGTGAACTCTTCCACGAATGCCTGCTCGTTGGGCACGCCGAGCGCGACCCACAGATAGTCCGGCGCAAGCGCGTTGATTTCCTCGACCTTGGCGCGCAGCGCCTCGCCTCGCAGATAGCCATGGCTGCGCCCGATGATCTTGAGGTCCGGATACAGCTTCTGGACGTTCTCGACGGCCACGATGTTTTCGGCCTCGCTGGCGCCGAACATGTAGAAGGTGCGGCCGACCGCTTCCGCCTTGCGCGCGACGACGTGGAACAGGTCCGTGGTCGCGACGCGCTCGGGCAGGGGAAACCATGATTGCAGCCTCGAGGCCGCCACCAGCGGCTGGCCGTCGGCGTTGATCAGGTCGGCGGCGCGGAACAGGCGCTCGGTCTGCGGTTCCGTCGAGCAGCGCGCCAGCACCTCGCCATTGGCCGAGGTCAGGAATAACGGGCGGCCGATGCGATTGTCCGGATCGGTCGCTTCGATCATGAAATCGGCGGTCGCTTCCAGATCGATCGCGGCCATGCGGAGCCCGCCGACGGTGATTCGCGGCACGTCGGCCGTTGCTGCCCGTCCGTCGAGGTTGACGCGACGCTCAAGCATATTGTCTGCCTCGCTGGCGCGTTTGGAGTGCCGGGGTGAGCTCGTCCAGCACGACGCCGACGAGCTTGCGCTCGGCGCGGCCCAGCGCGGTGAGGATCTCTTCCAGGCTGTCGTTGATGTCGAGGCTGGTCGGCAGCACCGCCACCAGCGCGTCGGTGTCGTCGAGCAACTTGCGGCCGCCGGCCGAGAGCGGCATCGCCGGGCCGTCCAGGATCACGAGGTCATAGCCGCCTGCGGAACGCGCCTGCGCAATCGCCTTGCGGATCGCGTCGGCGGCCTTGCCGGCGTCGCTCTCGCCGGCCGGCAGCACCGAAATGCCGTTGACCGTCTTGATCTCGCGTGCGGCCTTGCTGCCGATCGAGAGCCAGCCGAGCCTGCTCGGCTCGCTCTTGCCGGGGCGGCTGACCCTGTTCGAGAGCGCGTGGGCCAGATGGTCGGCATCGATCATCAGCACGCGGGCGCCGTCGCGCGCTGCCGCGAGCGCGAAATTCAGCGCGATCACGCTGCGTCCGCTGGTCTCGTCGGCGCCGACGAGCGCGATGACCGGCATCGTCTTGTCGCCGGCGCGTCGGGCCACGGCCGTTCGCATATCGCGCCAGGCGTTGAGCAGCCGCGTCAGGGGAAAGCCGGGCCGCAACGTCGGCCAGCCCAGCCGGGTGAGGTCGACGCCGCCGCCGGTGGCGAGAATGGCTCCGAGCGTGTGGATGACGTCGGCCTCCTGGAGGCGCGCAATCAGCGGCTTTTCGATCAGGGGCTTTTCGACCATCTCAGGCTGCAGCGATGGCGCGGCAAGTTCAGGCAGGGCCTGCGCCACTTCCTGAGGTCGCGAAACCTGCGGAGGCTGCGGAGCTGCCGGAGCCGGCAGGACCTCGGGCGTGCGCGTTCTCTCCGGTACCGGCTTGCGCTCACGGCGGGCCGATGCGGGCGCCGGTGCGCCGACGAGCAGGAGTTCGGCCGCGGCGAACCAGCTCGACGCCGCGAGCGCGCCGAAGATGAAGCCGATCATGGCGAACAGGCTCATCGCGGGCGGGAACGAGCGCCGCTGCGGTACCGTCGCTTCGCCGATGACGCGGGCCGCCGAGGTGTTCAGCGTCTCCTGCTCCTCGGTCTCGCGCGAGCGCTTGAGGAAGGATTGGTAGACGTCGCGGCTGGCATCGGCCTCGCGCTCGAGCTCGCGCAGGCGCACGGCGGCCTGGCTGAGCTGGACGCTCTGCCGCTTCTGCGCTTCCAGCGCCCGGTTGAGCGAGGCCTCGAAGTCGCGGGCGCGTGTCAGATCGTTCTTGGCGGACTGCGCGAAGCGGTCGATCTCTTCGTTGATGGTGCGCTTGAGGTCCTCGACCTGCTTCTCGGTCTGGCGCAGCGCCGGATGGCGCGGCCCGAGCTCGCCGGCCTGCTCAGCATATCTCTTTCGCGCATCGGCATATTGCGCGCGCAAATTCGCGATGGTCGGCGATTGCAGCGCCTCCGAATTCGCGCCGGCATCGGCAGCGGTACGGCGGCTCGCCTCGATCTGGTCGAGCCGCGCCTGCGCGTCCATCGTCGCCGCGCGAGCCGCGGAAAGCCGCTGGTTGCTGGCTGAGAGCTGCTGATCGCTGATCAGCGCGTCCTGGGTGCCGACGAAATTGTTCTGGGCCTTGTAGGTGGCGAGCGTGGTCTCGGCGCTGCGCAGCCGCTCGCGCAGCTCCTTGAGGCGGCCGGAGAGATCGTTGGTGGCGCGCCGTGCGGCCGAGGCCTGCGAGTTGCGGGATTCGGTGAGGTAGGCATTGGTCAGCGTGTTGGCGAGCATCGCCGCTTTCGCCGGATCGGTCGACCAGACCTCGATGTCGACGATGAAGCTCTTCTCGGTCTTGCGGACCGTGATGTGCCGGTTCAGCGCGTCGAGCGCCCCAAGCTGCACTTCCTTCGTCTCCGCAGCGGAGGGCGCGCGGGGCTGCAGGCCGATCAGGCCGAGCAGCGACGACATCAGGCTCTTGCCGTCGCCGCCGCCGAATTCCGAATCCTTGTCGAGACCGGCCTGCTGGATCACCTTGAGCAGGACGCTGTTGGAGGTGATCAAGCGCGCCTGGCTCTCCACCACCATGGACATGCCGGAGACGTCCTGCGCGCGCGGCGTGAGCTCGCGGTCGACGAGCTGAAGCTCGCGCGGATCGACATAGAGCTGGGCGGTGGCGGTGTAGCGGGGCGTCAGGCTCTTGCCCACGGTGACGGCAAGCGTCGCGCCGAGCAGGGCAGCCGCGGCAATCGCGATCTTGCGCCGCCAGAGCAGATTGGCGAGCTCCAGCGCGTTGAAACCGGCCTGAGATCTCTGTTGCGGGGGCTCGGGTCTGGCCCGATCTATCGGCTGGTTATAGTCAAGCATGATCCCCAGCTTTCATTCCAAATGCCGCAGGCTGAGGGGCTATTCTTCGCTCTACGCCATGCACCCGGGATATAGGTGCCCAATCAACGCAACAGGGAAAATTAACCATACTCACTGAGGGACTATTCACCGAAATGGCAAACAAAGCGTTTAAGCGCTTGCCACTCCGCGGTGCGTCCTCGTGACGCCGGCGATGCCGGGGCTCCCTGGAGATTAACGGTTCGTTACCGCGCACGGCATGGCCGCGAGGCTCGGCTTGCTCTGCAATGGGCCGCGCGCGCGCCATGACCGTCAGCTCTTCCGCAGGATGACGTGATAGTCGCCGCGGCGGACGTCGACGCCCCGCGGCAGCACGGCGTTCAGCACGGCGGCGCCGGCGTCCACGAGCGCAGCGAACAGCGGCTTGCGCCGGCGCATCTCGGGATAGCGCGGGCTCTCGACCTCACGGCGGTAGATCATCTCCAGGCCGTTGGCGGCTGCGAAGGCTTCGAGCCGGGGCAGCGTCACCAGTGGATGGAAGAAGGTCGGGAATGGCGGCTCCCCGGGCAGTCCGGCATCCTTGATGCCGCGGATGTGCCGGTAGAACCAGACGTGGAACCAGTGCGGCGAATATTTGGTGACGACGCCAGACAGCGAGCGGGGATTGGGCGCGCCGATCAGGATCAAGCCGCCGCGCTTGAGCGCATCGCGGAAGTTCAGGAGCGCGGCGTCGACATGGGGCAGATGCTCGATCACGTTGTAGCAGATCACGAGATCGAAGGTCTCGTGACCGAAACGGTGGGTCTGCACGTCGCCGAGGATCGCCTCGTCCGCGTAAGTGTTGTTGCGGACCTGGTCCTCGTCGATGTCGACGACGGTGACCTTGCTGCGGTTCGGCAATTCCGGCGGCAGGACGCTGCACGAGCCGCCACCGGCTTCATAGATGGCGAGTTGGCCCTGCGGCAGTTCGCGGCGCAGCACGTCGTGAACGGCGAGCAGGCTGTCGCGGGCTTCGCCCGGGACGAGCTCGTGAAGCGCCTGGACGGGTGCAGCCGCCGCGGGGATCTGGATCGCCGTGGCTGTCGCAAAATCGATTGTGGCTGGCTTGTTCATGTTTTTGGACCGCGCTTGTTCTATTCAAATTTACAGGAAAAATATCGCGAGCCCGAAGAGCAAATCCGATGCCGCGCCGTCTCACCGGTCGCAGTGCTTAGGGTCGGGTTAATGCGCATGCGCATTAACTACGGCATTGTTCATGTTGGGTCGTCGTCGGCGCATGGACCGCGACTTGCAGTATCACGCGCGCATGATGTCGCGGGAGAAACCGGCGAATGCGGTTAAACGCATGATGTTGTTTCAGGACGGCCGGGAGACCGGGGCGAGGCACAGGCGCGCCCCTTCAACTGGCCGTTCGTTTTGGGACGCATCTGTCCCGCGACGATGCGCCGTCGCGGGACGTACGAATGAAGCAGGGCTTTTTCAACATATCTCGGACATCTAGAACGTCATGACATTGATCCCGACAGACCTGTCCGCCACGCGCATCTCGGATGCCGTGCGCGATCCCAACCGGGAGATCGTGGCGAGCTCCGGGGTCATCGACCTGTCGGTCGGTATCGTCGTCTGCATTCCCTGCTTCCGCCGTCCGCAGCATCTGCGATTGACGCTGGAGTCGCTTGCGAACCAGCGGACCCCACGTTCCTTTGCCGTCGTCATGGTCGAGAACGATGCCGCGCAGCGCGAAAGCGCGCCGGTTGCTGCGGAATTCCTGGCGGCCGGCAGGCTGCAGGGCGTCTGCCTCGTCGAGAAGCGCCAGGGCAATTGCCAGGCCATCAACGCTGCGTTCGAGACGGCGCAGGCGCTGTTTTCCGCCGCGACCCGCTTCCTGATGATCGACGACGACGAGATCGCCTCGCCGGACTGGCTCGAGTTGATGGTCCGCACCGCGGAGGCGACCGGTGCCGACGTCGTCGGCGGGCCGGTGCTGCCGATGTTCGACGACGACAGCAAGCCGTGGCTTTCGCGTCATCCAGCCTTCTGTCCCGCCTACGACTATTCCGGCGCGGTGCCGCTGATCTACGGCTGCGGCAATTGTCTGATCACACGGTCCGCCTTCGAGCGGTTCGATCGTCCCGCGTTCGACCTGCGCTTCAATTTCCTCGGCGGCGGCGATTGCGACTTCTTCGTGCGGTGCCGCGATGCCGGCATGATCTTCCACTGGACGGCGGAGGCGGTCATCACCGAGACCGTGCCGCAAAGCCGCACCAGCCTCGGCTGGATCGCCAAGCGTGGCCTGCGCATCGGCGCGATCAATTACCGCGTGCAGCACAAGGCCGCGCAGAGCGCGGCGGCCCGAGCGCGGGTGTTCGTACAGATGCTCGGGCGGCTGCCGCTCTCGCTGGTTCGGTCCGCAGGTCTGTTGACGTCGTCGAAGGCCGTCGTCGCGATGCATCCGGTGATGGTCGCGCTCGGCTCGATGCTCGCGGCGTTCGGGATCGAGCCAAAACCCTATGAGGCCTCGAAGATCGTGTCGTGACGATCAGATGCCGAAGCGTGCGAGGGCGGTCCTGGCCGCGGCGCGCGGCAACGCCTTGAGCGACCGCCGGCCGACCATTCCGAGATAGAAGAAGGCCTGGCGATATCGGCCGAAGCGCACCGCCTGCATCGCCGAGTAGGTGATGAGATGAAGTTCGGCGGCGAGCCGCAATCCGGCCGCCGTGCCCTCGGGCAGGCGCGCCAGGATCAGCCCGTCGTCGAATACCCGCGCAATGGCCGGGAAGAAATCCTTCGGTGTTCGCACCGCGGCATTCATGGTGTTGGCGGTGTGCAGGCGATAATCGAGCAGCAGTTTCGGCGCGAATTCGAACTCGCCGATTGCGGCCAAACGGCACCAGCAATGCCAATCCTCGCAATATCTGAGCGAGGTGTCGAAGCCGCCGATGGCACGGAAAGCCTCGGCGCGCGCGAGCGCGATGCCGCCATTGACGATGAAATTGCCGGCGGCGAGCCGCGTCAGCACGTCGCCGGACGGCTTCCGGCGCCCCTTCAGCAGGCCGCGCCGGCCGATCTGGTGTCCCTCGCTGTCGATCGTGTTGTAATCGCCGTAGACGAGCACCGCCCGCGGAGCCCCCCGTGCCGCCGCCAGCAGCGCCGCCACTGCGCCGGGGCGGAGGCGGTCGTCGGCATCGAGGAACAGAAGCCAGTCGCCGCGGGCATATCGCGCGCCGAGATTGCGCGCTGCCGACACGCCGGCGGAGTCATTCGTGATCAGACGCAGCCGCGGATCGCGGATGCCGCGGACGATGGCGGCGGTGTTGTCGGTCGAGCCGTCGTCCACGACGATCACTTCGCCCACCTCGCCCTGCGCCAGTGCGCTGGCGAGGGTTTCGCCGACATAGGCCGCAACGTTCTTGGCGGGAATGACCACGGACACCGTCGTGCTCGACGGCAGCGGCTGGCGAACCGCCGGAACGAGGCGCGTGGTGGCCGGCAAGTCGAGAACGTCTTCGGCGGTGATCTGAGCCACGGCTCGCCTTTAAGAGTCTGTTAACCAGGGCGTATCTGCTGAATGGATGATGCGATCGATCGCAGCATGTGCAGGCCCCGCGAATGATACTCGCATTACAGCCAGATCGTTGCCGGGAAGCCGTGCGGGGCGCTGGTTTCGTCAGTTAGCGTTAAGCCGCTGGCATTAAGCCTGTGGCAAATTTGGAAGAGAGCGACAGCCGCTCCCGTGCGAGAATGCGCATCCGGCTGCCGCGGATGGATCCAGTGCCCGCAAAGACCTTCGAACAAGACCCAGATGCGATGATCCTCAACCTCTTCTATGAGGACAAGGACGACCGCTGGTTTCCCGGCGATCGGCATCTGCGGCGCATGGCGCGCCGCTTGCTGCTCGGCGAGCCGCGCATGAGCGGTCAGCTTCGCGTGTTCCTCAATCTCTGCGCGGGACTCGACCGGCTCGGGATCCGCTATCGCGTCAACGATTACGGCTACATCGCGCGGCATCCCGGCGAGCTCGCCTGCATCATCGGCCGCACCTTCCTGCTCGACAAGTTCGCGTGGAAGAACCCGATCCTGCTCGGCGTCGCCGCCCACAATCATCCGCTCGACGACCCTGATTTGTTCAAGCGTCTGCCGGTGAAGAAGGTCGTGGTACCCGGCCCCTGGTACGTCGACATGTACCGGCCGTACTGGCCCGAGACGGAGGCCTGGCCGGTCGGTATCGACACCGATCTATGGGCGCCGTCGCAGGCCTCGCAGAAGGCCGTCGACGTGCTGATCTACGACAAGGTCCACTGGGACCGCGAGCGTTATGCGCCGGAGTTGATCGAACCCGTCCGCGCCCGGCTCGTCAGGGAGGGACGTTCTTTCACGGAGCTGCGTTATGGCAGCTATAAGGAGGAAGACTTTCAGGCCGCGCTGGCGCGCTCGCGCGCGATGATCTTTCTGTGCCAGAACGAGAGTCAGGGCATTGCCTATCAGCAGGCCTTGTCTTGCGGCGTGCCGGTATTCGCCTGGGATCCGGGCGGCCCGTGGCGAGACCCCGATTACTATCCGCACCGCGTGCAGTTCGCGCCGGTGTCGTCGGTACCGTATTGGGATGAGCGCTGCGGGGCCAAATTCGTCGACGTCGCGGGATTCGACGCGGGCTGGGAAAACTTCTGGGAAGGGTGCGCTGCGGGCGTGTTTGATCCGCGCGGCTATGTCCTGGACAGCCTCACGCTGGAGCAACGGGCGCTGCAGTATTACGAGATCGCGCGGAGCATCGTGCGGCAGCCGGCGGCGTCGCAGGCCTCCGGTGGCCCGGTCGATGGACGCTCGATGGGGTTAAGCCACGACCTGGAGCTTCCCCGGCGTCAGCAAATGTCTTGAGCCATGGATTGCAGCATGGACCGCAGCGCCGCCGACATCACTGACCTCGAGGCCCGATCGTTGGGGCGCGCCTTCCGCGACGGCCTTGCGGAGCTGAATGCCGTGCAGGCTGCGCGCTGCCTCGTCGCCGTCGCCTCGCTGCTGCTGGTGCTGGTGACGCTCGATCCGTTCCCGGACCTGCGCAATCCCGATGTCACCACCGTCGTCGGCGGACGAATGGCGCTGGCCTATGTTTCCTGGGGACTCCTCGCTGCGGTTGCGGTGCTGTTCGTCGCCACCACGGATGCGCCCGCGCTGAAGACCCTGGTGACACCGCTTCATCTCTGCCTGGTAGGCTGGCTGCTGATCAACATCGTCCTCTCCGAAAGCCCAGGCGTTTCGATCCAGCGTTTTGTGCTCGCCGCCAGCGTGACGTCGCTCGCCGTCCTGCTGCCATTGCTGCCGCCGACGCAGCGCAGCTTCAACCTGTGCCTGGGCGGAGCTGCGCTGGTGCTGCTCGCGCTCTGCTATCTCGGCGTCTTCCTCGCGCCGCAATATTCGATCCACACCGCGCTCGATATCAGCGAGCCGCAGCTTGCCGGCGACTGGCGCGGCAGTTTTGGCCACAAGAACATCGCCTCACCCGTGATGACCATCCTGGTCTATGTCGGCATCTACCTGTCCGCCGTCGGCTCGTTCGTGATGGGACCGGCGATCGCCGCGCTGGCCGGCATCTTCCTGATCTTCACCGGCGGCAAGACCTCGTCGGTGCTGTGCCTTGCGATCTACGCGCTCGCGTCGCTGGTCTATGTCACCCCCGGCCTGTGGCTGAAGCGGATCATCTGCTTCGTGCCGCTGATCGTGATGAACCTGCTGACGGTCGGCAGTGTCATGAGCCCGGCGTTGGGGGCGATGACGCGCTTGCTGCCGCTCGATCCGACCTTCACCGGCCGCTCCGCGATCTGGGAGTTCGCGCTCGCGGCCGTCGCCGAGAAGCCGATCATCGGTCATGGCTATGCGGCCTTCTGGGATGATGTCACGGCGCGGCAGACCGCCCAGGGCGCCGAATGGGCGACGTCGGCGGCGCATAGCCACAACAGCTATCTCGACCTCGCTGTCACCATCGGTCTGCCGGGGCTGCTGCTCGTGATACTCGTCTTCGTGCTCGGTCCTCTCGGCAATTTCCAGTCAGCCCAGACACACAATCGCAGTGGGGCGCTGGCAAAGCTGTTGCTGACCGTGTGGCTGTTCGGCCTCTACTACGGCGCGACCGAGACCTTCCTGCTCGAACGGCAGAATCCGATCTGGTTCATGTTCGCGCTCGCCGTGGCCGGCCTGCATTTCCTCGCCAGGTTCCAATGCGTCGAGCAGCTGGAACCGGAGCGCTGACAGCTTGTCGCAGTCGAGGCGATGGTGGCATCGGCTTAACGATAAGCGGCTAGGTCTCTTGTGGTGTGCGACAAAACATAATCTATCTCGAAACATTCAGTAATCGTATGCCTCGCAGATGACGTTCCTCAGCGTCGAGCAACCAGATGGTCTTGTGTCCAGCACGTCGAAAATCGCCGTCGATTTCGTGCGTGACTGGCGGCAGGCCGCGTCGCGTCTGAACGCCGGGCATCGCACCCCATTCCAGCATGGCTACTGGCTCGATGCATGGTATCAGGCGTTTCACGATTTTGCGCCGCTGATCGCGATGATCTCGGATGCCGCCACCGGCAGGGACATCGCGCTAGTGCCGATGGTCAGCCACATCAGGCGCGGCATCCGCATCGTCGAATTCGCCGATCTCGGCGTCTCCGACAACAACGCGCCGATCCTGGCGCTCGATGCCGCGTTGGACGCGGCGGCGATGGATGCGATCGGCGAGGCCCTGGTCGAGGCGTTGCGCGCCTTGCCGGACCGCTTCGACCTGCTCCGCCTGAGGAAGATGCCGGCTCAGGTCGGCGGCAAGCCGAATCCGCTGGTGTTGCTCGGGCGGATCGGCTCCTCGTCGCTCAACGGCAATGTCGTGCTGATGGGCGACGACTATGAGAACTATCAAGCGTCGATCAAGCGCATGCAGATGCCGCGTTGCTGGCGCGTCTTCAGCCGGCACGAAGGCGCGCGGTTCGAGATCGCCGCGGACGTTGCGCGCGCGCATGAGCTTCTTGACGTGATGGATGTCCAGCAGCAGGCGCGCATGCGCCAGCTCGGCTCGCGGTTCGTCCTCAACGACGACGCCCATGCCCGGTTTTACCGCGAGGTCGCCCGCCAGGGCGTCGCGGACGGCTATGCCGTCGTCACGGCGCTCGTCTGCGACGAGGGCACCGTTGCCACCGCGTTCGGCGTCAGATCCGGCGCGACCTATTACCTTCTGCGCATCAGCCACGCCGGCAATCCATGGTCGAGCTGCTCGCCGGGGCTGCTCGTCGCCGAGCGCACGATGGCGGCGTTGCATGCGGAGGGCGTGCGCCGTTTCGACCTCAGCATCGGCAATCAAGACTACAAGCGGCGCTTTGGCGCCGAGAGGGTGCCGCTGACCGACGTCAGCATCGCGCTGTCCTGGCGCGGGGCTCCCTTTGCGTGGCGCGACCATGCCGCGCAGGGCCTGCGCCGCCATCCCACGGCGGCCGCCCTTGCGGCGCGCGCCATGGGCAAGGGGACACGCTGAAGCGGCACTCCCGAACGGGAATGCCGCGACGCATCGGCGCTACCGATCAGCCATGGAGCTCAGCCATGGAGCTTCCTGGCGGTCTCCGCGATCTGGCGTCCCTGATAGCGCGCGCCGGCGAGCTCGTTGGCGCTGGGCTGGCGGCTGCCGTCGCCGCCGGTGATCGTGGTGGCGCCGTAGGGTGCGCCGCCGGTGACCTCGTCGAGCTTCATCTGGCCGGCGAAGCCGTAGTTCAGGCCGACCACGACCATGCCGAAATGCAGGAGGTTGGTGATGATCGAGAATAGCGTCGTCTCCTGGCCGCCATGCTGGGTCGCAGTCGACGTGAAGGCACCGCCGACCTTGCCGTGCAGCGCGCCCTTGGCCCAGAGCCCGCCGGCCTGATCGAGGAAGTTCGCCATCTGCGAGGCCATGCGGCCGAAGCGGGTGCCGGTGCCGACGATGATCGCGTCGTAATTGGCGAGATCGCCGATCTCAGCGATGGGGGCGGCCTGATCGACCTTGTAATACGAAGCCTTGGCGACCTCGGCCGGCACCAGCTCCGGCACGCGCTTGACGTCGACGGTGGCGCCGGCCTCGCGCGCGCCTTCGGCGACGGCGTTGGCCATCGCTTCGATGTGGCCATAGGCGGAATAATAGAGGACGAGAACTTTGGTCATGGTGGTCTCCGTTGGGGGGATGAGATGATTGGTTGATTGGAGCGTTACGCCGCGTCGACCAGCACGAGCTCGGTGTCCTCGAGCGCGATGATCTTCAGCCGGTCCTCGTCGCGGATCGCGGCGCCGTCGCGGGCGTTGACGCGCACACCGTTGATCTCGACTGAACCTGCCGCAGGCACGAGGTAGAGATGCCGCGCCTTCTGCGGTGCGTACTCCGCGCTCTCGCCGGCCTTGAGCGTGGTGGCGAGCACCCGCGCATCGGCGCGGATCGGCAGCGCGTCCGCATCGTCATCGAAGCCGCTCGCGATGGTCACGAGCTTGCCGGAACGATCCGCTTTCGGAAACGGCTTCGAGCCCCAGGTCGGCTGTCCGCCGCGCTGCGTCGGCTCGATCCAGATCTGGAAGATCCGCGTCCTGGTCGGTTCCAGATTGTACTCGGAGTGGCGGATGCCGCTGCCGGCGCTCATCACCTGCACGTCGCCCGCTTCAGTACGGCCCTGATTGCCGAGGCTGTCCTGATGGGTGATCGCGCCTTCGCGCACATAGGTGATGATCTCCATGTTGGCGTGGGGATGGGCGGGAAAGCCGGTGTTGGGCGCGATCTCGTCGTCGTTCCACACCCTTAAAGAGCCATGGCCCATGTTGTCGGGGTCATAATGGCTGGCGAAGGAGAAATGATGTTTTGCTTTTAGCCAACCGTGATCGGCGCCGCCGAGCTTGTTGAAAGGTCTGAGTTCGATCATTTGGTTTATCCCTGTGTGGGCGTCCTGAATGTCTGATGACCCTTGGATAAGCCTCCGTCTGTGGTATAGAAATAGAAACTGTTGAAACGCATTGTTTCCGTGGATGCCCCAATTGGACGGCCCTGATGGCAAAACTCCCTGATTTCGAGGCGCTCGCTATTTTCGCAAAAGTCGTGGAGTTACGGTCGTTTGCGGGGGCCGCGAGCGAGCTCGTCATGTCCAAGGCGACGGTGTCCAAGGCGGTGACGCGGCTGGAGGAGCGGCTCGGCGCCCGGCTGTTCAACCGCACCTCGCGCCGGCTTGCGCTGACCGACGCCGGGCACAAGCTCGCCGAGCGCGCGACGCGCCTTTTGGCCGACGGCGAAGCGGCAGAGAACGAGGCCCTGGCGCAATCGGTGGCGCCGCGCGGCCTGGTGCGGCTCGCCGTGCCCATGACGTTCGGCATCAAGGCGGTGGCGCCGCTGCTGCCTGAGTTTTTCGAGGCCTATCCGGAAGTCTCGGTCGACCTGCATTTGAGCGATGCGACCGTCGACCTGATCGGCGAGGGTTTTGACATGGCGGTGCGGATCGCGCGGCTGCCGGACTCCTCGCTGATCGCGCGGCGGCTCTTCACCATGCCGCGCTTCACCGTGGCTGCGCCGTCCTATCTGAAGAAGCATGGCCGGCCGACGCATCCGATGCATCTGGCCGAGCACAAATGCTTCAGCTACGCCTACATGTCGACACCCAATGTCTGGCACTACACCAATTCAGCCGGTGAGCAGGCCAGCGTGCGCCCGGGCGGCCAGCTTCGCGTCAACAACGGCGAAGCCGTGATGCCGGCGCTGATCGCGGGTCTCGGCATCGCCGAGCTGCCCGAGTTCATCGTCGGCGAAGCGATCTCGTCGGGCGCCGTCGAAGTGATCCTGAAGGACTGGAAACAGGCCGAAGGCGCCGTACACCTGGTGACGCCCCCCGGCGGCCCGCGTCCCGCCCGCGTCGAGGCGCTCGGCGATTTCCTTGCGGCCAAGCTGCCGGGCACATGCAAGCGGCGGACGCGCGGGAAGGTCAAGGCGTCGTAGGAAAGCGAGCGGCATCAATGACGGCTTCGCCTACGCCACCTTCACGCCGTCGATCGCGACGATGCGCAAGGCTGGTTTCAGCGTTTCTTCCAGCTGCGACTTCAATTCGTGAACGCGAGGGTCCCTCGAACGCCTCGCACAAACCGCGTATTGATGGACCGATTGCGCCAACGCACGCCGCGCTTCCGGCGTACGTGTCACGTCGGGCCTTGCAAGCCGCAGAACGATCGCGGCGAGATTCACCAGCATCTCGTCCAGGGCGACATCGATGGTTCCAAGTTTCGGCATCTGCTCACTCCCTGGGAGGGCAACAGCGGCTCCAGGCATGCGTTCCGGGCTGGGACGAACATGGCTAACGCTTCGTAAACGCTTGTTCTTGCCGATCGCCGCGCTAGGCTGGGAGCGAAGAAGAAAATTCGGGAGGGATCTGCCATGGATCGACGCGATGTCCTGCGCGCCGCTGCTGCACTGCCGTTGCTGCGCGCTGCGTTACCCGGACCGGCCTTCGCGCAAACCTACCCAGCCCGCAACATCACCATGATCGTGCCGTTTCCGGCCGGCGGACAGGCCGATCTCGCGGCGCGGCCGGTGGCGATGGCGCTGGAGCGGATCCTCGGCAAGGCTGTCATCGTCGACAACCGTGCCGGTGGCGGCGGCGGCTCGGTCGGCAATGCCGCGGCGGCACGCGCCGAGCCCGACGGCTACACGCTGCTGATGACGCTGTCCTCGCTCGCGGTGCTTCCCGAGGCCGACCGTCTGTTCGACCGTCCCGCCGCCTACGAGGTCTCGCAGTTCATGCCGATCGCGCGCGTGCTCGCCGATCCCACGCTGCTCGCCGTGCCCGCCTCCGCACCGTGGAAAACGGCGCAGGATTTCGTCGAGGATGCCCGGAAGCGCCCGGGTCAGATCACCTATGGCTCGTCGGGCCCTTACGGCACGCTGCATGTGGCGATGGAGATGTTCGCGAACAGCGCCGGCATCAAGCTGCTGCACGTGCCGTTCCGTGGCGCCGGTCCCGCACTCACCGCGATCCTCGGCGGCACCGTGCAGGCGATCGCCGCCGCACCCGGCACGCTGAAGCCGCAGGTCGACGACGGCAAGCTGCGCGTGCTCGGAAATTGCGGCGCGCAGCGCATCGCGAGCTTCCCCGACGTGCCGACCTTCCAGGAGCTCGGCTACAAGGACGTCGAGATGTACATCTGGGCGGGGCTGTTTGCGCAAAGTGCGCTGCCGACCCCGATCGCGACCCGCCTGCGCGAGGCGATGGCGCAGGTGATGGCGAGTCCCGAGGTGCTCAAGGCCTTCGAAACCTCGGGCAGCCTCGTCGCCTATCAGGATGCGCCGGCCTTCGCCCAATTCGTCGCGACCGACAGCACGCGGCTGATCGCGGCCGTGAAGAAGATCGGCAAGGTCGAGTAGGGGCTTCGCTCTAAAGCGCGATGCGATTAGGATGAATCGTCATCGCGCTTTAAGTTGTCTGTTTAAGCATGATCTTTTCGGAAAACCGCTGCGCACTTTTCCGGATCATGCTCTAGAATTCGCTGCGGACGACGCCCCGCAGGGTATGCCGGTCGTATCCCGGCGCGAACGCGCCCTCGTAAGACGCCTTGAACGATGTCGCGGCCGTGAGGTCCCATCGGATCTCGGCACCGGTGAGCGCCACCGTGCGTGCGCGCTCGACGCCGGTGATCGCGAACGGAATGCCGGGCGCGCCTTCGAGCGCAGCCGTAATGGTTGCTGCGTTGCCGGAAAACTCATGGCGTACGGCAAGGGTCGCGCCGAACTGTGCCGCGTGACCGTTCGGCATCATCATGCGGTGATGGGTGCGCAAGCCGGCCGTGCCGTAGCCGACGTCGAAGCTGCCGGCGCGCACCAGCTGATTGACGCCGGGCGCGCCGGTCTCGGAGAAGCTGCCCTGGCGCGTTGAATACCAGTCGGCCTTGGCGAATGGCTCGGCCGTAAAGCCCCATCCGGTCTCGAAGGGACGTGCGATGCCGAACGACGCGGCAAAGGTATTCGCCCGCGAGGACGCGGTTGCAGTCCGTCCCAGGAACGAGATCGTGCGGGAGGATTCCAGCGCCGCGAAGGAATAGCTGATGGCGGATGCGAGGTTGAATCCCCCGGCTTCGCCGCGTGCGTAGAAGCCGGCATGACCGGCATTGGCGTCGATGCGGTCGGCCCGGCCCGCCAAGCGCAACTGACCGGTCGATGCGCCGATCGCAAGGCCGGCCGTGAAGCCCGGCAGGTTCCAGAGATCGGCGCCGAGGGCCGCGCCGCCAACGGCCGTGCTGGTCCCGAAAGCAATGTTGCTCGTCGCCACCTTGTCCCAATTGCCGTACCCGCCGAACCAGACGCTCTGCACCGGCGCAGCGCGGCGACCACGCAGCGCCTTGCCGATCGGGTCCGCCGGCGCCTCGGCGTAAGCGGTGGCCGACATCCGCACGCTCTCGCCGCGCGACTGTGTGCCGGCGTTCCACATGAAGCTCTGGAACATGTCGGCCTGGTCCGCGGTGAAGCGGCGACCGTCGGCGTGAATCTGCCCGGCGAGATCGTCGAGGCCAGCCTTGATGCCCGATGTGCTGAGTGCGGCGAGCGTATTGATCGCGGTGCCGAGCGATCCCGATGCGCCGCCGGACTGGGCCTGATCCAGCGCGCCGGCCGCCGCCGTCTGGTTCGGCGTCAGGCCCGACAGCGTGCCGAAGCCGCCGATCTGTTGCAGGATGAAGTAGACATTGTTGGCATCATAGCTGAGCTGCCCCGAAACCAGCGGGCTGCCCGAGGTCGTGAGCGTCGCGAACGTGCCGCTGACGCCGCCGGTCGCGGTGAGGATCGTATATTGGGTGTTGGCGAGGAAGCCGGCGCCGAGCGGCACGATCTGCACCGTGCCGCCATTGAGCGTCGCCGTCCCCGTGGCCGCGATCTTGTCGGACTGGCCGCCGGGATTGATCTCGACCTGAAAGGTCGAGCCGGCGTTGAAGGTGACGTTGCCGCTGACGTTGAGGGTCCCGATCGAATTGCCGGGAGCGACCATGCCGCCATTGTTGACGACGATGCCGCCGACCGTGCCGGTGCCGCCGAGATAGCCGCCGTTGACGGTGACCACGGAGGGCAACGTGCCGTTCACGATCAGGCCGCCTGCATCCACCGTGGTGGCACCGTTGAAGGCGGTGGTGCCGGTCAGCGTCCAGACCGAGGTGCCGGTCTTTGTCAGTTGCTCGAACTCGTCGAATTGCAGTCCGGCTCCGAGATTGCCGAGATCGAACGAGGCGCTGCCGCTGCTGCCGAAATTCAGCGTGTCGGTGCCAGTCCCGCCGCGAACATTTCCGGTGATGGTCGAGCCGGGGGCGAGGCCCAGCAGGTCGTCGCCCCCGAACAGGCCGATCGCTCCGCTGCCGCCGCCCGAGATGGTTCCGGCATTGAGGACAGTGTCGGTGCCGGAAGAGCCCTGGATGGCGATGAAGAAGCCACCCGAAATCGTGCCGCCATTGATGAGCGTGTTGCCGCCGGCAATGAGCTGCACGCCGGTATGGCCGCCGCCGATCGATCCACCCTGATAGACAAGGACGACATTGTCGCTGGACGTGCCGCTGATCCGCAGTCCCGTCGTGTTTCCTCCGGTGCCGACGACCGTCCCGCGAATGTTGACGAGATTGCTGTTCGAATTGTCGATGACGATGGCCGCTTCGGCGTTGCCCGTACCCTCCGCGATCCCGCCGGCCGCGATCGTCACATTGTTGTGGCTTGATCCGTTGGAGAGCAGTACGGCTCCGCTGTAGGTCGAAGCTGTCGCCTGATTGTTGACGGTGACATGCGAAGCAATGGTGCCGTCAAACACGATCGCGGGAATCCCGGCGCCCGGCAGGAGCGACGTCAACGTACCGTCGCCGACGTTGACCGTGACGTTGCTGCCGCCGGTGGCGTTGATGTGATCGGTGTTGCCGAGGCCGGTGCAGGTCGCGACATCGCCCGAATTGAGCGCGCCAATCGTGCCGGTGCCGGCCACAGTGCACGCCGCGAGCGCCGGGCTCGGCATCAGGACCGGGAATGCGGCGAGCGCGAGGGGCGTCAACGCCGCGGTGACGAGCAGCCTGTGACGCAGGATGGCGGCCGTTGTGGCACTTTGCGCATAGGCCGGTATTGCAGTCGGCATCGACATTCCCCTCATTGCAACACGATTGCTAGCGGGGAAGCCCTCATGCTTCTTGGCGTTATGCGAAATGCCTTATGGCCAAAGGCGCAAGACGCCGGTTTGCGCCGGCGCTGTTGCGGCGCTGCCACGGACTGGAGCGCCAGCGAGACCGCCGGGGTTCCAGCCGCGTTTTCACATTTTTTTGTTGGTCCAGAACCGGCTCCCGCCTCATTGATTGATGAGAATTCGCAGCAATCGAGAAGGAACGGGATATGCGAACAGAGCGGATTGCGCTGGGTGTCGTGCTCGCGATCGGCGGCATCGTCGCGCCGGGCGCAGCATTCGCCGAGGAATATCGCGGGACCATGGAACAGCAGATGGCCTGCACGCCGGATGTCTGGCGTCTGTGCAGCGATCAGATTCCGGACGTGAGCCGGATCACGGCTTGCCTGCAGCAGAACACTCCGCAGCTCTCGAGCGGCTGCCGTGCCGTGTTCCAGTCCAACAACCAGATGTCGCCGCAGCAGCAGGTCCCGCGCAATCGCGCCGCACCGCCGCCGCGCTATAACAATGCGCCGCCGCCCCCTCCGCAGCGTCCCTATGACGATTACGACGATTAGGCTTCGAAGAGCGCATGATCCGGAAAATTGCGCAACGGACGGCGCGACGATGCGGTCGTGCCGCCCGGTCAGCGCTCGGTCTTGCTGTCCGATTCAGGTCGCTGTCCAAGCACCATCCGCAGGACGACACCGAAGAGAATGGCTGCGACTGGCCAATGGAACCAGATCTTGTTGCCAGTGAAAAGATTGATCAGAATCAGAAAGGCCGACACCGTGAGGGCCGCTGCAAGCGGGCGGGGCAGCTTTGCGAGCCAATCCGAGACGACATTCGTCGCCGAAGAAAGCTCGCGCCTGTCTTCCACCCGAGGAGCACGCGCTCGCTCCGAGGGCGTTGCGCTTGCCGCGATCGGGAAGCTCCCTTGTGCGGCGGCCCGGCCGCCCAGGGTCAGCCGATAACTGGTCAGAGGAGCAATGTTCTTCAGGGGACGCTGGCCGAGACAGTCGAAGCCAACGGACAGCTTGTTGTGCACCTGGTCGTAGACGGAGCTCGAGATCACGACGCCGCCGGGCTCAGCGAGCTCTTGCAGCCGCGATGCGATATTGACCCCGTCGCCATAGATGTCGGAGCCGTCCACCATCACGTCGCCGAGGTTGATGCCGATGCGAAACTGCATCGGGCTCGCCTGAGGCGTGTCAGCAGCCTGACTGGAAATTTCCTGCTGGATCTCGACTGCACATTGCACGGCCTCGACCACGCTGGCGAACTCGGCGATCACGGCATCGCCCCAGGTATTCACGATGCGGCCGTCATGGCGCTCGACCAATCGCGCGATGGCCGTGCGGTAGCGGCGGAGCGTCTCCAGCGTCCCGGCCTCGTCCGCTTCCATGAGACGAGAATAGCCGTACACGTCAGCGCACAGCACGGTGGTCAGTCGGCGTTTCACCTTGTCGTCGGTCATCGTTGCTATGCTAGCCTCCCTGGCCGGCAAATGCATCAGGCATCGTATCCGGTGCCACCTTACGGCCTGACCTCGCAGACATCGACCCATTCGGCGGCGGTCAGTTCGGCCATGCGATCGGGGGTGATGCGCACCGCGCTGTGGGTCGAGCCGGCGGCCGGCACCACCACGTCGAATGCCTTCAGCGACACGTCGCAGTAGATCGGCAGCGGCGCCTTCAGCCCGAACGGACAGACCCCGCCGACCTCGTGGCCGGTGATGTCGGCGACCTCCTCCAGCCCCAGCATCTTCGGCTTGCCGCCGAACTGCGCCTTGACCTTCTTGTTGTCCATCCGCGAGGTGCCGGCGGCGACGATCAGGATCACGCGTTCGCCGACGCGCAGGCTCAGCGTCTTGGCGATCATTCCGGGCTCGACGCCATAGGCTTCGGCGGCCAGCGGCACCGTGGCCGAGCTGATCTGTGATTCCATCACGGTGATGTCGGGGGCTTTCTCGGCGAAGAAGGCGCGAACGGATTCCAGGCTCATTCCGGGCAGCTCATTTCAGACTTTGCGGGCGGCGATGCCTAAGCAATCATTGGCAGCTCGGACAGCGAACGGACGCGGTGGTCCGGCGCAAATCCAAGCTCGTCCATCTGCGTGCGGATCGCCTTGAACATGGTCAGCGGTGCCACGAGTTCGTTCTCGACGCAAGCCAGCGCCATCGCCTCCGGCGTCACCCGCTCGATCCAGGCGACGTTCAGCCCGAATGCTTTCGCGCCCGCCACGTCCCAGGGGTTGGAGGACACGAACAGAACCTCGCTCGGTGCGGTGCCGAGCACTTCCCCGATCAGCATGTAGGCCTCCGGGCTCGGCTTGAAGATCTTCTTCGCGTCCACGCTGATGGTGGCATCGAGCAGGCGGTCGAGGCCGGAGTTGCGCACGAGTGCATTCAGCATGTCCGGGCTGCCGTTGGAGAGGATAGCGAGCTTTCGCGGTTTGAGCGCTGCAAGCGCGCTTGTCGCATCCGGATAGAGATCGAGGTGCAGATATTTCTCGATCACCCGCTCGAACGCCTCGCTCTCATAGGCCAGCCCGAGCACGCGCAGCGTATAGGCCAGGGAGTCGCGGGTGACCGCGGCAAAATCCTGGTAAGCCTGCATCAGCGAGCGCAGCCAGGTGTATTCGAGCTGCTTGATGCGCCAGACCTGCGTGATGATCTCGCCATAGCCCGGAAACGCATCCTCGGTGACCTCAGCGACCGACTGGATGTCGTAGAGCGTTCCGTAGGCGTCGAAGACGACGGCTTTGATGGTCATCGGCTGTCCCTTCGCGACCGCCAATTATTGAACTTCGGCATAGCGGATGATGCTCTGATTCTGAACGCTTGCGATCAATTCATCTGCGCGAGACAAAAGCCGTTGGAGCAACGGGGAGGAATTTTCCTGATTGAACCCCAAGGCTAAATCGACCGTTGGCGCTCCTCCCTCGATCGCTCTGGCAACAACGTTGGGTGCCAGCATATTCTGCGCATAGAGGGGAACAAGACTAATTCCGCCTGTGGACGCTACGAGCGACATCGCCGACGATATATTCTCGCCTTCGTACCTTGCCTTGAGCGTGATCCCAACCCTGGATGCATAATCATCAATGACGGCTTGCAGCACCGGGGAGGTTCTTGCCGAACTGACGTAAATTTCCCGGGCCAGATCTTGCGGCCGAATCTTTTTGCGAGAGGCCAAACGATGGTCAGCCGGAAGCACAGCAATCAAGGGCTCCTTCGCCAGCATCTTGAAGATTAGACCCGCGCTGTCTTTCTCAGGCCGAAGGAAGGCGACATCCAACTTTCCTCGCATCAACGCGAGCGTGAGTTCTGGGGAGGATTGAGTGCAGAGCGTGACTTCGACCTCGGGTGCTTCCTCGCGGAGGATCCGCAACAGATGGGGTAGCCACATAACCTCCAATCCAACCAGGAACCCCATGGAAAGCGTGGGTCTTTGCGGCTCGGCCGTCCGCCGAGCACCGTCAGTCGCCGCCTCTACTTGCAAGAGCGCCAGCCGAGCGTGATCGAGAAACACTCTTCCTGCGGCTGTCAGCGTCACGCCGCGGGCCTGGCGCTCCAATAGCTGTACGCCAACTTCGTTTTCCAGATCGCGGATCTGTCGACTCAAAGACGGCTGCGATGTGTTCAGCCGCCGCTGGGCAGCGATCAAAAAGCTGCCTTCCTCCGCCACGGCAACGAAATAGCGCAAATGCCGAAGTTCCATTCGCCCTCGTATATCTTTGAGGCATAGCTCCGAGCGTACAAGGTCTTAGTCATCAACAGAAGGGGGATTTAGCTTCGCGCAGTTTCAACCCACCAAGGGACCAGGAAGAATGTCGACAACCTCCAAGCCTAGCATCGTGTTCTGTCACGGCCTCTGGGCCGATGGCTCCTGCTTCGGCAGGGTGATTCCCACCTTGCAGGCCGATGGTCACGAAGTGATCGCTGTCCAATACGGGCTCAACAACTACGCGGACGACGTCGCCACCGTGAAGCGCACGCTGGGTCGGGTCAACAGCCCAGCCGTACTCGTGGGTCACTCCTATGGCGGAGCCACCATCACGGGCGCCGGTACCGACGAGCGCGTCGCCGGCCTCGTTTACATCGCCGCGGTCGTCCCGGATGTTCGGGAGACCGTGCAGAGCCAGCTCAACAAGTACCCGACCGAAATATTCTCCCAGATCGAGAACGCAGGCGGACGTATCTGGATCAAGCCGGATGGCGTCAAGTACTTCGCGGGAGACCTTTCCGAGCAAGAGCAGAAGCTGGTGTGGGCGACCCATTATCCGCCCGCTGCCGATCTGCTCGATCAGCAAAATCTCGATGAAGTCGCCTGGAGGTCCAAGCCGAGCTGATACATCCTCGCGCAGAAGGACCAGACCGTGCATCCCGACCTTCAGCGTTTCCTGGCCAAGCGCATGAATGCCACCACGGTCGAGACCAACAGCAGCCATGTCACCATGCTCTCCCAGCCTGACCTCGTCATCGAGGTCATTCGCAAGGCCGCTGCCGCGGTTCAGGCAAGTCGGTCGAAGTAGGTGACATTTCGCTCGCGAAGGGGACGCCGTTTAAGGCGTCTCCTTTTCGCCGATTCGGGGGATTTCGGAAGACGTAGCTGGGTCTTTCGACAGAATTCGGGATCCAGTCACGACAATTGAGGAGTGCCCATGTCCACCGTCTCGAAGCCAACAATCGTCTTTTGTCACGGTATCTGGGCTGATGGCTCGTGCTTCAGCAAAGTCATTCCTGCATTGCAGACCGACGGCCACGAGGTCATTGCCGTCCAATATGGATTGGACTCCTATGAAGAAGACCTTGCGACGGTGAAGCGCACGCTCAACCGCGTTGGCAGCCCAGTGCTCCTCGTCGGTCATTCCTACGGCGGAGCGACCATCACCGGCGCCGGTACTGATGATCGCGTTTGTGGCCTCGTCTACATCGCAGCCGTGGCCCCCGATGCAGGTGAAACCGTGCAAGACCAGCTCGATAAATATCCATCGGACATCTTCTCGCGCGTCGAGATCGCAGACGGACGTGCCTGGATGCTGCCGAGCGGCACCGAGTTTTTTGCCGGCGACCTTTCCGAAGCAGAGCAGAAGCTGGTGTGGGCCACTCATTATGCGCCCGTCGCCGATCTGTTCCAGCAGCAGAAGCTTAGCGCGGACGAGGTCGCGTGGAGATCGAAGCCAAGTTGGTACATCCTGGCTACTGGAGACCATACCGTGCATCCCGACCTGCAACGCTGGGTCTCGAAGCGCATGGGAGCGACGGTCACGGAGGTGGCAAGTAGCCACGTGCCGATGCTTTCTCAGCCCGACCTTGTGATCGACGTCATCCGCAAGGCGGCAGCCGCTGTTCGAAAGAGCTAGTTCGCAGGATGGGTTGAACTCTTGCGAAGCCCATCCTACGCGCTTGTCGCATCCGGATAGAGATCGAGGTGCAGATATTTCTCGATCACCCACGTGAGCGCCTCGCTCTCATAGGCCAGCCCGAGCACGCGCAGCGTTAGGCGAGGGAGTCGCGGGTGACCGCGGCAAAGCCCTGGTAACGCCGCATCAGCGAGCGCACCAAGGGGGGCACGGCATCGAAGTGTGATTGATATCACAGAGCCAATGCTTGCCTTTCATCAGGCTCGACGTAGGCTGCGCACACGTTGATCGGGGCCTGCGATGGGCGCTCTTCGTTGGTTTTCATTATTCTTTTTCATCTGGCTGACCTGCGGTTCGGCGCAGGCCGAGCGCCGCGTGGCGCTGGTGATCGGTAACTCGGCTTATGAAAAGGTCGCGCGGCTCGGCAATCCCTCCAGCGATGCAGCACTCGTGGCCGAAACTCTGAAGGCCGCCGGCTTCGATCTTGTCGACCTGCGTCGTGACCTGAAAGTAGCTGATATGAGGCGGGCGCTGCGGGACTTTGTCGAACAGTCCCGCGATGCCGAGGTTGCGGTCGTTTACTATGCCGGTCATGGCATCGAGGTTGATGGGGTCAATTATCTCGTCCCGACCGATGCTGTCCTCGAACGTGACACTGACATTTATGACGAGGCATTGTCGCTGGATCGGGTGTTTGTCGCTATCGAGCCTGCGAAGAAGTTGCGGCTGGTGGTTCTTGACGCATGCCGTGACAGCCCGTTCTCGAAGGTGATGAAGCGGACCCTCGCTTCCAGGGCGATTGGGCGCGGCCTCGCAAAGGTGGAACCCTCAAGCCCCAACACTCTGATTGCCTTCGCATCAAAGGCAGGTTCAACGGCGCTGGACGGTGATGGCAAGAATAGTCCGTTCACGGCGGCGATGGTTCACCACGTTACCAAGCCTGGCCTGGATCTGCGAAAGGCTTTTGGTTACGTCCGCGACGAAGTTTTGAAGTCTACCGCCAATAGGCAAGAGCCATATCTCTACGGCTCACTTGGAGGCGATGATTTGTCGCTTGTCCCGGCAGCGGCGGCGCCGTCCCCAACAGGACCGCAGGCTGATCCTCAGACGGCGATCCGAAGGGACTACGAGCTGGCGCTGCAACTCGGCACCCACGATGGCTGGGAAGCTTTTCTGTCTCAATATCCAGATGGCTTCTATGCCAACCTTGCAAGAGCGCACGCGAAGAAAATCGCTGCAGAAGAGACGCGGGCGGCTGCCGCTGAAAAGGCGAGGCTTGCGGAGCAGGAGAGGGTTCGTCTTGCCGCAGAAGGTGCAAGACAGTTCGAGATTGAAAAAGCAGCCGCGGCTGCCAAGGCTGCTGAAGAGGCCCGCATCGCTGCCGAGAAGGTCAAGCAGATCGAGCAGGACAAGGCTGCTGCTGCTGAAAGAGCTCGTCTGGCCCAGGAGAACGCGGCCCGGGAACAAGCAATTCGAGAGAAGGCCTCGCGAGAAAAGAACCAGCAGGTCGCTGCTCTGCCACCTCCCGTCGAGACGGAGCAGATCAGCGCCGATACGGCGCGCGCGCTGCAAGCCGAGCTACGTCGTGTGGGATGCAATGTGGGCGTTGTCGACGGCGTTTGGGGTGAGCCCTCGCAGAAAGCCCTCGACCTCTTCAACAAGCACGCTGGCATGAAACTGAATGTGAGCGTCGCCACGACCGACGCGCTCGACGCCGTCAGAAACAAGGGCGGGCGAATCTGTCCGCTGACTTGCGAGAACGGCTACCGCGCAGAGGGGGACCGCTGCACGAAGATCACCTGCCGCAAGGGCTACGTCCTGAACGACGAGAATGAGTGCGAGAAGAAGGGAGCATCGCCTGAAGCAAAGAAAAAGCCAGAGCTGCAGCAACGCGAAGTAAGACCCTCTTCGTCCTCCGCCGTTACGCGCGCTGATGCGGCTCTATCTAACGGCACCTACCAGAAATGCATGGGCCCCATCACGGGATGTTATGCAAGGGCTATCCAGCAGATGGATCCGCAAAGAGCCAAGATCTGGTGCAGTCGGCAGCCGGCGTGCTGAATCACGAAGGCGGAGAAGAATGAAAGTTGCTCGTCGTCAGGCTATCGTCGGCGCAGTCGCGTTTTGAATTCGCATCGGCTCAAATGGATAGAGACGTTCCACTGTCGAAGCGCAAGGCGTACGCTCTTAATGATCGAGTTGCTTTCTTTCTCAGTCAAATTCTTGGGTAAAGTCTGACTAGATCCTGAAACAAGGGGGCGGTTGATGTCGAGGATTCCTGCAGTTCTTTTTGTTGTGATGTTTCCGCTGGTGTTTGCGGTCGAAGCGAGGGCTCAGGTGCACAGTCCAGCGGCCAAGATGAGCTCTGACAACGGACAATGTCCCACCGGCAGTTGCGCCATGGACGGTTCGGCTTTTGCAAAACACCGCAAATATTGTTCGCCAGCCAACTGTCTAAACAACCGTTTTAACAGGAAGCAGACGCAGAGGTAGAGTTTGCATGGCGTTCGATGCAGCCATTCAAGCTAGCCAGTCGGCTGACGTCCCCGCCGCGTCCAGGTCGCGCGCTCGGCGAAGACCTGGCTGACCTCAGCCATGTGCTCGGTGCCCCACGCGCAGAGCGGCACGAGAGCCTGGGCGAGGCTGTGGCCCAACGGGGTGAGGCTGTAGTCCACCCGCGGAGGCACCTCCTTGTAGTCGGTCCGCTTCACGAGCCCATCGGCCTCCAGCTCCTTCAACTGCTGGATCAGCACCTTGTCGCTGACGTCGCGGATGGCGCGCCGGAGCTCGCCGTAGCGGGTCGGGCCGTCCTGGGCGACGAAGTACAGGATCAGTGGCTTCCACTTGCCGGCGACCACCCGCAAGGTTGCATCGAGGCCGCAGGTGAAGCCGGGCAAAGTCGGCGTGCAGCTCTGGACCGGTGTGGGAGCCTGTGCAGGCGGGAAAGTCGTGTCTGACATTTTTTAGGTACTTACCAAAAGGTGCATACTTGTCGATAGGTAGGTATGCCGCCAGCTCAGTGCAACCTCAGTGAAGGAGCACATCATGAGCAGACTACAAGGCAAGACGGCAGTGGTGACCGGCGGCGGCACCGGCATCGGATTTGGTGCGGCGAAACGCTTCATCGACGAAGGCGCGTTCGTCTACATCTTCGGCCGGCGGCAGGAGCAGCTCGACACTGCGGTGGCGAAGCTCGGATCCTCGGCGCGCGCCGTCAGGGGCTCGGTGACCGATCTGTCCGACCTCGACCGTCTCTACGAGACGGTGAAGAAAGAACGAGGCGGGCTCGACATCCTGTTCGCCAACGCCGGGACCGGGTTGTTCGCGCCGCTCGGCGAGATCACGGTCGAGCATTACGATCATATCTTCGACGTCAACGTGAAGGGATTGGTCTTCACCGTGCAGAAGGCGCTGCCGCTGATGACGAAGGGCGCGTCGATCATCCTGACCGGTTCGAGCACGGGCGTGATGGGAACGCCGCAGTTCAGCATCTACAGCGCGACCAAGGCCGCGGTTCGCAATCTGGCGCGCAGCTGGGCGCAGGATCTGCGCGGCACCGGCATCCGCGTCAATGTGCTGTCGCCGGGGCCGACCAAGACGGAGCTGGCGCTGGAGATCGTCGGCGAGGAAGCCTTCGACGCGCTTGGAAGCACGACGCCGCTCGGTCGCGTGGCAGCCCCGTCGGAGACAGGCGCGGTCGCCGCGTTCCTGGCGTCGTCGGACAGCAGCTTCATGACCGGAAGCGAGGTGTTCGTCGACGGCGGCCTCGCTCAGATCTGACGCTCTGAGCATCGGGCGTGAGGGCTTCGGTCATCATGATCGAAGCCCTCCATGCCGACGAAGATGCTGCTGCTAGATCCCCAGCAGCTTCCTCGCGTTCGCCTTCAGCACCTTCGGCCGGATCTCATCGCGGATCTCGATCTTGGCGAAGTCGGACAGCCAGCGGTCCGGGGTGATCACCGGCCAGTCCGAGCCGAACAGCATCTTGTCCTGCAGAATCGAGTTGATGTAGCGCACCAGGATCGGCGGAAAGTACTTCGGCGACCAGCCCGAGAGGTCGATATAGACGTTCGGCTTGTGGGTCGCGACCGACAGCGCTTCTTCCTGCCAGGGGAAGGAGGGGTGGGCGAGGATGATCTTGAGGTCGGGGAAATCGGCCGCGACGTCGTCCATGTACATCGGGTTGGAATATTTCAGCCGCATCCCCATGCCGCCGGGCATGCCCGAGCCGACGCCGGTCTGGCCGGTGTGGAACAGCGCGACCGCGCCGCCGTTGTTGATCTCTTCGTAGAGCGGATAGGCCATGCGGTCGTTGGCGTAGAAGCCCTGCATGGTCGGGTGGAATTTGAAGCCGCGCACCCCGTATTCCTCGATCAGCTTGCGCGCCTCGCGTGCGCCGAGCTTGCCCTTGTGCGGGTCGATCGAGACGAAGGGGATGAGAACATCGAGATGGTCGGAGGCGGCCTCGATCATCTCGTAATTGTTGTAGCGGCGGAAGCCGGTCTCGCGCTCGGCGTCGACCGGGAAGATCACCGCGGCGATGTTCTTGGAGCGGTAGTAGGCCGCGGTCTCCGGCACGGTCGGCGGATGCTTGTTCGGCGACTTGAAGTATTCCGCCATCTGCGCCTGGAAATCGTCATAACCGTCGTCGGGGTGGCAGCCGCAGGGCTCCTCGGCATGGGTGTGGATGTCGATGGCGACGACATCGTCGATATTGGGCAGCTTCAGCTTCGGCATGGGTTTCCTCCCGACGGGTTGCCGAATTGATTATATGATATAACGAATTTGGCAAGGCGTCGTCGAAAGGTCTGACTCCCTTGCGATAAATCGGGCCGATCCGGCCGCTTTGACTGTGCATGGGGTTGTTTTCGCGAATTTGCCGGTTCGGAACCGGGCAGTTAACATTGACATCCCCTCCTGCCATGCCTTAAGAACCGCCCCGTCCCGGGTGGTCGTCCGCCGGCGGGAAAAATCTCATTTTGCCACATTCGCGCGTGCCGAAACGGTAGTGCCGAACACGGCCTTTCGAACGTTCAGGATTCCGCCATGAAGGTCCGTAACTCGCTGAAATCGCTGCGCGGTCGCCATCGCGCCAACCGCCTGGTCCGCCGCAAGGGCCGGGTCTATGTGATCAACAAGGTGCAGCGCCGCTTCAAGGCTCGTCAGGGCTGATCAGTCAAAGGCTGATCCCTGTCGAGGGCTCCTGAGCGCGCCCCCGAAAGACGACGGTCTCACACGAGTTTGACGCCGCCTTTGCTTTGCAAGGGCGGCTTTACGCGTTTAGACTTTCATCATGGCAGCGAGATTCCCGTTAGCGCGCACCCTGTGTCTGGCCTTTGTGCTGGGAACCGCCGGCGTTGCTCCGGCCCTGGCACAGCAGGTTGATCCACCCGGCAAGCAGAAGAAGCTCCCCGAGGCGCCCGCCAAGCTGCCCAAGGTCGATCGCAACAAGAATCTCGAATTCCTGTTCGGCGCGCTGAAGGCGGCGCCCGACGAGGCCAGCGCCAAGCATGTCGAGGCGCGGATCTGGGCGATCTGGCTCCAGACCCCGAGCGACACCGCGGCGCTGTTGATGGCCCGCGCCAAGACCGCGGTCGACGCCAAGAAGATCGAGGTCGCGATCAAGCTGCTGGATTCGGTCATCAAGCTCAGGCCCGACTATATCGAGGCCTGGAACCGGCGTGCCACGCTCTACTACATGCAGAACGACTATGGCCGCTCGCTCGCGGATATCCAGCAGGTGCTGATCCGGGAGCCGCGCCATTTCGGCGCGCTCGCGGGCCTCGGCATGATCATGCAGGAGGTCGGCGACGAGAAGCGTGCGCTCGAGGCCTATCGCAAGGCGCTCGCCGTCAATCCGCACCTCGAAAAGATTCCCGACCAGGTCAAATCGCTGACCGAGAAGGTCGAAGGCCGCGATATCTAGAGCACGATCCGGAAAAGTTCGGGAGGATCGTGCTCGCGCAATAGCGGATAGTTTGATCATCTTCCGAGCGATGGCGCCTTACGTGGATTAACCACGATCGGAAGCGCGGCATCGTGAGGACTATTGCCGGCGCCGCCAGGGGCCTACCTGCATGGCAGGAGCAAAAGCCATGAAGCGTTTGATTCTTGCAGGGTGCTTGCTGCTCGCGTCGGGGACGGCGAGCTTCGCCGACGGACTGTTCTGGGTGGTCGGCAACCGCGCCACCGGAAAATGCAACATCGTGACCAGCAATCCGGTCATCATCGGCGATATCTGGTTCGGCGACGGTCCCTACAAGTCGAGGGCCGATGCCAAGCTTGCCCGTTCGACGATCCGCCTCTGTCCCGCGCTCACGCCGGACGAGGAAAAGGACGAGGACGGCGCGAACTAGCAATCGTGCCAAGCATAATCCGGAAAAGTGTGCAGCGGTTTTCCGACAAGATCATGCTCGATAGAGAGCCTAAAGTGCGGTCCACCGCACTTTAGTGCAGGGCGCTGCCGCCGCGCTCGACCAGGCCGCGGTCGGCGGCTGCCGCGTAAGCCTTTGCAAGCTCCGATTCCAGGTGCTCGTTGATCAGCAGCAGCGCCCGTACGGCACCGCGCAGATCGCCGTTGCAGCTCGCCACGATCTCGTCGATCGCACTGTCGTTCGATCTGAAGCTCATCGAAAATCCTCCGGTTCAAATCAGGACAAATCCTGCCGGTCTTTCCCGCATCCCCTGAGGTTGCCCTGGGGCCTGCGAGGAGGATCGGCGCCCACCCGCGCCTAAATGGCGGAACCGACCATGGCGATTATAAGGAAGCCCCGATGACGGCTGCATGAAGCTGTTCCGAGGCTTGCGCGCCCTCCTGGAATGTTGTTGATTCCATTGAGTTTTCACGTTCTCCAATTATGCACATATCCACAGCCCCGGCAGTTTCGGCGGATTCGCGGAAGCCGGCGGAGCGAAACTGCCGCCCGAAACTGCCGCCCGAAACTGCCGCCCATGACACCCGTAACTGCCCTGTGCCCAGGATCACCCGGATTCTCTCCATGATCGTGATGTCAGTCGTGACGGCGCTGGTTCTGCTGGCGCTGGTCACGCAGGCTGGAATCGTCGCCGTGCAGCGCGCCTTTCCGCCGCAGGGCGGGATGGTCGAGGTCGACGGCGCGACGCTTCACATCGTCGATATCGGTCCGCGCGACGCAGGCCTGCCGATCGTGATGCTGCACGGCGCGAGCTCCAATCTCGAAGCAATGCGGCGCCCGCTCGGCGACCTCCTCGCCAAGGATCATCGCGTCATCCTGGTCGACCGTCCCGGCCATGGCTGGAGCACGCGGGCGCGGCGCCAGGATTCCACGCCGCAGATCCAGGCGCGGATGATCGACGAGGCGCTCGGCAAGCTCGGGATCGATCGCGCGGTGTTCGTCGTTCATTCCTGGAGCGGTGCGCTCGGCGCGCGGATCGCGCTCGATCATCCCGGCCGCGTCGCCGGCCTGGTCATGCTCGCTCCCGTCACCCATCCCTGGCGCGGCGGGGTCGGCCGTTACAATGAGTTCATCGCAACGCCGGTGATCGGTCCGCTGCTCGCCTACACGATCACCCTGCCGCTCGGCTACTTTCTGGCCGAGCCCGGCGCGCGCAACGTGTTCCTGCCGCAGACGATGCCGGATGGATTCGTGCAGGACTCCGCGACGCCGCTGCTGCTGCGCCCGCGCGAGTTCATCGCCAATGCCTATGATCTGGTGACGCTGAAGCAGGCGGTGACGGCGCAAGCCGCGCGCTATGGCGAGATCTCGGCGCCGGTCACGATCATCGCCGGCGAGCCCGACAAGACGGTGAAGACCAACATCCACGCCCGCCCGTTCGCAGCCATGGTGCCGCATGCGAAGCTGATCGTGCTGCCCGATCTCGGCCACATGGTGCAGAACGCCGTGCCGGAGCTCGTGAAGACGGAAATCGAAGCGATGATCGGGAAAATCGCCCCGGCGCAGGCGGCCGCCGATTAGAGCTGACGCTCCCCGTAGCCCGGATGGAGCTGCCGCCGCAGCTCGCAGAGCGAAGGCGGAAGCGCAATCCGGGGCCGCTCGCCCGGCATTTTGCACCGTCCCGGATTGTGCTTCGCTCCATCCGGGCTACGGGACCGCGCCTGTGTCGCCCTCTGTCAATCCATGCGCGCAAAAATATTCCACTTTACCGAAATTCGGTTTCGACGTATGTGTTGCCCATTCCGGCTTGACCTTGAGGGGCGATCGCGCGTCGTCACGTTTCGCGAGCCGGGCTTGCGGTGGACGCGGCAGCGTCGGCACGAAAAAGGTAGCGGGCAGGGCGGGTAGTCCCTGTGAGCCCGAAACCGCGTGCGGACGAGCGACGCTGAACGCGTACGGCAAAACCGTGTGGTCCTGGCCGTCGTTGCTACGGTCAAGCCTTTCGAAGGTGCGCGCGAGCCCAACCGGGCGGACGGCATCGTCAATTCGAACGGCGAGGGAGGCCAGAGGGAACTCGGCTCCCGGGAGAGCACGGCATAAGCCGTCCGACCATCGCGCAGGGAAGGCCGAGTGATCGGCACCACCTGTATGCTGCTGTGCGGTTCTTTCTGCGTGTGCATTTCGCGCAGCGGACCGCGGGTGCGAGCCGGCACCCGGCCTTCCCTGCGCCCTCTTGGCTTTAGAGGGCGAAAGATGAAGCAAAGCTCGGGCGTATTCAGCCGCGAGGCTGCGAAGGCATGTCCGCAGCCACACACTCGCTGTCATCGCCCGGCCAGTGCGCAATTGCGCACCAGGACCGGGCGATCCAGTATTCCAGAGGCGCTTGTGATTGAATCGAGAGGCCGCGGCGTACTGGATTCCCCGCCTTCGAGGGGAATGACAGTGGAGGTTGGAGAACGCAGGTGCCGCCTTATACGAAGAAGGCGCGTCAAAACAAAAAGCTGCAGCTTCGGTCCCGATTGATCAGAACCGAAGCTGCAGCGGCTGTCTGCTACGTGCTTACTGCTTGATCTTCCCGTCCTTGTCGAACTGGGAGACATAGGTCCAGAGATTGTTGATCTCGGTCTCGTTCTTGATGCCGGCGAACGCCATCTTGGTGCCGGGGATCTTGGCCTTGGGGTCCTTGATGTATTCCTTGAACACGGCCTCGTCCCAGGTGATGCCGGAATTCTTGTTCGCGTCCGAGTAGCTATAGCCCTCAACCGTGCCCGACTTGCGGCCGTTGAGGCCGTTGAGCTCGGGGCCGACCTTGTTCTTGGCGCCTTCGCCGATCGCGTGGCAGGCCAGGCATTTGTTGAACGACGTCTTGCCGGCCGCGGCATCCTGCGCCATCGCGGCGGGTGCGGTGGCAATCGCGGTGAGGATCGTCAGTGCGCCAAAAATCAGTTTTGTCATCGGGTGCTCTTCGTCTCTTCCCTGGTGGGTCTGGGCTGGTCAGTCCATTGCCGGATCGGCAATCGCCCGACCTGCCGGTTTTGGCAGGCCTGCGCGGCTTGGACAAGCCACCAAACCATGACAGGTTTCATGATTTCCGACTTGTCCCAGAGCGAACTGGCGGAAGATGGGCGATCCGACTTTCGGATGGCCTACCCAAACACCCGCGGACGTGATTGATTTGCCGAGACAAATTGATCGTGCGGCGCGAGCCGGAAGGATATGCCATGAAGGATCCGATATGGCCATCATGATGCCTGCGAGCGACCAGGCGGTGCTGGCGCGCCGCGCTGAGATCGTTGCTGCATTGCGTGCGATCGTGCCCGGCGAGGGTGTGATCGATACGCCTGCGGAGATGCGGGCCTATGAATCCGACGGGCTGACGGCCTATCGGCAGCCGCCGATGGTCGTGGTGTTACCCGATACGACCGAGCAGGTCTCGCTGATCCTGAAATATTGTGCAGGTCAAGGCATCAAGGTGGTGCCGCGCGGTTCCGGCACATCGCTATCAGGCGGGGCGCTGCCGCTCGAGGACGGCGTGCTGCTGGGCCTCGGCAAGTTCAAGCGCATCCGCGAGATCGATTTCGACAACCGCGTCGTCGTCACCGAGCCCGGCGTCACCAACCTCGCCATCAGCCAGGCGGTCGCCCATGCCGGCTTCTATTACGCGCCCGATCCGTCCTCCCAGATCGCCTGCTCGATCGGCGGCAATGTCGCGGAAAATTCCGGCGGCGTGCACTGTCTCAAATACGGCATGACCACCAACAACGTGCTCGGCTGCGAGATCGTGCTGATGAGCGGCGAGATCCTGCGCATCGGCGGCAAGGGGTGCGAGAACCCGGGCTACGATTTGATGGGCGTCATCACCGGCTCCGAAGGCCTGCTCGGCGTCATCACCGAGGTCACGGTCCGCATCCTGCAGAAGCCCGAGACGGCGCGCGCGCTGATGGTCGGCTTCGCCGAGGTCGAGGCCGCCGGCGAATGCGTGGCGCGCATCATCGGCGCCGGCATCATTCCCGGCGGCATGGAGATGATGGACAAGCCCGCGATCCATGCCGCGGAGGCCTTTGTCCATGCCGGCTACCCGCTCGACGTCGAGGCGCTGCTCATCATCGAGCTCGACGGTCCCAAGATCGAGGTCGACGAGCTGATCGCGCGCGTCGAGACCATCGCACGAGGCTGCGGCTCGGTGACGCTGCAGATCTCCAATTCCGAGGCCGAGCGCAATTTGTTCTGGGCCGGCCGCAAGGCCGCGTTCCCGGCGGTGGGGCGCATCTCGCCCGACTATCTCTGCATGGACGGCACGATTCCCCGCGGCGCGCTGCCGAAGGCGTTGGCGCGCATCCGCGAGCTCGGCGAAAAATACCAGCTCGGCTGCGCCAACGTGTTCCACGCCGGCGACGGCAATCTGCACCCGCTGATCCTGTACGATGCCAACAAGCCCGGCGAGATCGAGCGGGCCGAAGCCTTCGGCGCCGACATCCTGCGTGCCTGCGTCGAGTTCGGCGGCGTGCTCACCGGCGAGCACGGCGTCGGCATCGAAAAGCGCGACCTGATGCCGGAGATGTTCAGCGAGATCGACCTCAACCAGCAGCAGCGGCTGAAATGCGCCTTCGACTCGCAGGGCCTGCTCAATCCCGGAAAAGTGTTTCCGACCCTGCACCGCTGCGCCGAGCTCGGCCGCATGCATGTCCACGCGGGCAAGCTGGCGTTCCCGGACATTCCGCGGTTCTAGCGTCGATAGCTGCGCCTTCGCTGCAACGCGCCAGATTTGCTTTCCGTTCTAAACTTGGATACCGGCTCAGTCGTGAATACGCTTAAGGTCAGAGACGCCAAAGACGTCGAAGAGGTGGTGCGCGCGGCGATTGCCAATGAGCAGCCGCTCGAGATCATCGGTCATGGCAGTAAGCGCGGCATCGGCCATGCCATGGCGACCAACGCCGTGCTCGACCTCTCCGCGCTCAACGCCGTCACCTCCTACGAGCCGAACGAGCTGATCATCACGCTCCAGGCCGGTGCGCCGCTGGCCGACGTGCTCTCGCTGATCGACGCCAAGAACCAGCAATTCGCCTTCGAGCCGATGAATACCGCGCCGCTGCTCGGCACGCCCGCGCTCGGGACCATCGGCGGCATGATCGCGGCCGGGCTCGCCGGCCCGCGGCGCATCAGGGCGGGCGGGGCGCGCGACCACCTGCTCGGGGCACACGCCGTCTCGGGCTTCGGCGACAGCTTCAAGACCGGCGGCAAGGTGGTGAAGAACGTCACCGGCTATGACCTCTGCAAGCTGCTGGCGGGATCCTGGGGCACGCTGTCCGTCATGACCGAGGTCACGCTGAAGGTGATGCCGAAGCCCGAGGCCGAGCGGACGCTGCTGCTGCACGGGTTAGATGATGCCGCCGCCAACAAGGCGATGACCGCGGCGCTCGGCTCGCCCTTCGACGTCTCCGGTGCCGCGCATCTGCCGAAATCGGCGTTCCGGGCCAAGACCGAGGGGCTTGGCGATCTCGCGGGGGAGGGGGAGGCGCTGACCGTGCTGCGGCTCGAGGGCATCACGGCCTCAGCCGCCCATCGCGCCGGGTCGTTGCGCGAATTGCTGGCGCCGTTCGGAACCGCGACGCTGATCGAGGACGCAGCGTCTGCTGCGCTATGGGCGACGATCCGCGACGTGCTGCCGTTCGCCGCCGGCGGCGCGCTCGGCGCCTGGCCGGTCTGGCGGATCGTCTGCGCGCCGGCCTCGGGTGCTGCGCTCGGCACGCAATTGGCGCGGGAGACGGGGGGCGATGTGATGTACGATTGGGGCGGCGGGCTGATCTGGGCGGCACTGCCGCCGAAGGGCGACGCGCATGCTCCGGCGGTGCGGATGCGTGCCAATGCCGTCGGCGGCCACGCAACGCTGATCCGGGCGGCCGAAGACGTCAGGCGCGATGTCGACGTGTTTCATCCGCAAGCGCCAGGCATTGCCGCCTTGAGCGAGCGGGTGCGCGCCAGTTTCGATCCAAAGGCCGTTCTCAACCGGGGCCGCTTGAGCCGAGGCGCTGTGGCATGAAGACCGAATTCTCACTCGCCCAGCTCGCCGACCCCGACATTGCGGAGGCCGACAAGATCCTGCGCGCCTGCGTCCATTGCGGCTTCTGCACCGCAACCTGTCCGACCTATGTGCTGCTCGGCGACGAGCTCGATAGCCCGCGCGGCCGCATCTATCTGATCAAGGAGATGCTGGAGAAGGACCAGACGCCGACGGCGGAAGTGGTCAAGCATGTCGACCGCTGCCTGTCGTGCCTGGCCTGCATGACGACCTGCCCCTCGGGGGTGAACTACATGCATCTCGTCGACCAGGCCCGGGTCAGGATCGAGCAGCGTTATGAGCGGCCCCTGGCCGAGCGGCTGCTGCGCCAGGTGCTGGCCTTCGTCCTGCCGGACCCGCAGCGCTTTCGCATCAGCATGGTGCTGGCGCGGCTGGCCCGTCCGCTTGCCGTTTTCCTGCCGACGCCGCGGCCTTCGGCGACGCCCGGCCTGATCCAGCGCATCAAGGCGATGCTGGCGCTGGCTCCGCACCGGCTGCCGCCGCCGGGTCCCGCCGCCGGCAGCGTGTTCGCGGCGCTCGGCAAGAAGCGCGGCCGGGTCGCGCTGCTGCAGGGCTGCGCCCAGCAGGTGCTGGCGCCGCGCATCAACCAGGCGGCCATCAGTCTTCTCACCCGCCACGGCATCGAGGTTGTCCTGGTCCGGGACGAGCAGTGCTGCGGCGCGCTGACCCATCACCTCGGCAACGATCAGGATGCATTGGCGCGGGCGCGGGCCAACGTCGCGGCCTGGCGGAAGGAAGCGGCCGGCGAGGGGCTCGACGCCATCCTGGTGACGGCGTCCGGCTGCGGCACAGTGATCAAGGACTACGGCTATCTGCTGCGCGAGGATGCTGCGTTCGCCGCCGATGCGGCGAAGGTGTCCGCGCTCGCCAAGGACATCACCGAATACATCGCCGGCCTCGCACTCGAGCCGACTGCGCGACAGGACAACATCGTCGTCGCCTATCACTCGGCGTGTTCGTTGCAGCATGGGCAGAAAATCACGGGCCTTCCGAAAGAATTGCTTTCCAAGAATGGATTCGTGGTGAAAGATGTGCCGGAGAGCCATTTGTGTTGCGGTTCGGCGGGGACCTACAACATTCTCCAGCCCGAGCTTGCGGGCCGGTTGCGCGATCGCAAGATCGCCAACATCGCAAGCGTCAAGCCGGACATGATTGCCGCGGGCAATATCGGCTGCATGGTGCAGATTGCCAGTGGCACGTCAGTTCCGGTCGTACACACGATTGAGCTTCTCGATTGGGCTACGGGCGGGTCGCGGCCGGCATTGAACGCGCAAGTTTGAGCTTTCAAGCCTGAACTTTCGTCCGGAGGCGACGGTAGAACGGCGCTCGATCGACCATTGTTCGTCGGCAACAGGAGGACCACGATGGCGAAAGCGAAGAAGAAAAAAAGCAAGAAGGCCAAAAAGGCGAAGAAGGCAGTAGCGGCGAAGAAATCCGCGAAGAAGGCAGCCAAGAAGTCCGCGAAGAAGTCTGCCAAAAAATCCACGAAGAAATCTACCAAGAAGGCTGCAAAGAAAGCTTCGAAGAAGGCCGCGCCGAAGAAGGCCGCCAAGAAGGCTGTGAAGAAAACAGCCAAGAAGGCCGCCAGCCCGGCTGCACCGAAGAAGGCCGCGAAGAAAGCGGCACCGAGGAAGGCGAAGGCAGCTCCTGCGCCCAAGCCGTCAGCGCCGGCGGCAGCTCCGGCTCCCGAGCCGGCCGCCGAGACGAGCTGGGCGATGCCTTCGTCTTCTGCGGAAGCGGCGCCGGCCGAGGGGCAAGGCTAGGTCCCATCCAGCGACCGCGATCGCCAACGGGAAGGCCGCTGCGGTGACGCTGCGGCCTTTTTGCATCGCCGCAAGTAGCTCCGGAAGCTCTCCGTTTACGGCGCCTGTTTGATTCGTAGCCCGGATGCCACGCTGGCCGCCTTCCCCGTACTTGCACGGTCCTGCCGTGCGTTTTGGAATGCGAATAATGTGATCGAGAAGACACACAGGCCGACAACCTTTCGTGGAATCGTCAAAACGCCCAAAAAGTCGGCAGATGCCCGTGATTTTTGCTTCACGGCCCACATCCCTCAATCCAGATTGTCGCAGTAACGCAATTTTGCAGACAAGTCGTTTGCCCCGGGGGCTTCCGGGATCCGACTGGGTAAGAACTGGCGATGGGGATCGAAATGAAAAAATTGGCTTTGTTGGCAACGGCGCTGGCAATGGTGACGACGGGTTCGGCTTTCGCGGCAGACTTGCGCGTGAAGGCATTGAAGGCCCCGCCGCCGCCCGCCTTCGATCCCTGGGATATCGCCTTCGGCGGTGCGGTGATGAGCGACTACATCTTCCGCGGTATCACCCAGTCGAACCACAAGCCGTCGGTCTCGGCCTATTTCGAGCCGCGCTACAACGTCACCAAGGACCTCCAGCTCTATGTTGGTGTGGCCGGTGAGAGCATCTCCTTCCCGAACCGCGCCGCAGCCGAGATCGATATCTACGGCGGTATCCGCCCGACCTTCGGTGCATTCGCCTTCGACATCGGCGTCTGGGGTTACCTGTATCCGGGTGGGACCTGCTATTACGGTGCGCCGATCGACACCGCCGGCAACCCGCTCAGCGCGCAGTGCGCCGCGAACGCCCTGCTCAACGGCAACGTGATGAAGAAGGACGTCAGCTTCTTCGAAGTCTACGGCAAGGTGAACTACACCATCAACGACAATTGGAGCGTCGGCCTGAACGAGTACTACACGCCGAGCTTCCTGAACTCCGGTGCGTGGGGCGACTACGTGTCGATCACCGCCAAGTACACTGCTCCGAGCACCATTTTCGGCTCCAGTGGCGTCGGCATGTACGTCTCGGGTGAGTTCGGCCGCCAGTTCCTGGGCACGTCCGACTCGTTCTACGGCACGGGCTTCGCCGCGCCGGGCTTCGCCGGTCCGTTCCCGAACGGCATCAAGTACGCCGACTACAACACCTGGAATATCGGCATCGGCTTCACCTACAAGGTCTTCACGCTCGACCTGCGTTACTCCGACACCGACCTGTCGAAGGCGAACTGCAACGCGTTCACCAGCGACTATACGGCGACCGCCAACGGCAGCTTCAGCAACATCAATCCGACCGGCGTCGGCTCCAACTGGTGCGGCGCGGCTGGCATCGCCAAGCTCTCGTTCGACCTGACGGCGATGACCAACCTGAAGTAATTTCTTCCCGGAACGACTTGTTGGGGCGGCAGAGCAATCTGCCGCCCTTCTGCTTTTTGGGGTGCGGGGTGCCTGGCCTTGGTCGTCCGAGACGCCCGCCGGCCTCTCAGCGTGCCGCGGTCGGCTCCGGCCGGGCCGGCTCGCCGGCTTTGCCGAGGACGTGGATCTCGCCGTGCTCCACCAAGGCCACCTTCCGGGTGTGGAAGGCGTCCAGCGTCGAGCGGTGGCCGATCGAGACGATGGTGGCCTGCGGCAGCTTCTCCGTCAGCAGCCGATAGAGCCGGTCCTCGGACGGCTCGTCCAGCGACGCCGTCGCTTCGTCGAGGAATAGATAGTCCGGCACGTGCAGCAGCGCACGAGCAAGCCCAAGGCGTTGCTGTTCGCCGAGCGACAATGTCCGGTTCCAGTGGCCGTGCTCGTCGAGCCGCTCCGCCAGCCGCGGCAGGCCGACTGCGATCAGCGCGTCGCGGATCTTCTCGGGCGGGACGGAGCCGTGCCCGGCCGGGTAGATGACGGCGTCGCCAAGCGCACCGATGGGGAAGTACGGTCGTTGCGGCAGCATCATCAGCTTCGACGTCTCGGGAATGGCGACGGTGCCGCTGCCGAACGGCCAGACGCCGGCAATCGCCCGGAACAGTGTCGACTTGCCGGAGCCCGACGGGCCGGTCACCAGCACCCGCTCCGAGGGCTGGATCGTGAAGGCATCGGCTGCGACCAGAGGCGCGCCGTTCGGCAGCTTGACGAGCAATTGCTCGAGCGCGATGGCCTTGCCGTTCGATGGCGCGATGTCGATGGTCGGTTCGAGCGCCGCGCCGTGGGCGGCGGAGCTGACCGACATCTCGAAGCCATCGAGGCGGGCGATCACCGCGCGCCACTCTGCGAGCGAGCGGTAGGCGGTGACGAAGAAGGACAGCGCATCCTGCACGCTGCCGAACGCCGAGCCGGTCTGCATCATGTCGCCGAGCTGGATGCGCTTGGCGAAGTAGGCCGGCGCCACCACGACATAGGGAAAGATCGTCGCAGCCTGACCGTAGCTTGCCGTGAAGGCGGTCAGGCGCTTGGTCCGGCTCATGATCTCGTACCAATTGCCGATGACGAAGCCGAAGCGCCGCAGCAGATGCCCTCGCTCCGCGGGCTCACCTTTCAGCAGGGCGATCTGCTCGGAATTTTCGCGCACGCGGATCAGGTTGAAGCGGAAGTCGGCCTCAAAGCGCTGTTGCTCGAAATTGAGATTGATGAGCGGGGCGCCGATCCAGTGGGTCAGCGCGGTACCCAGAATAGCGTAGGCCAGTGCGCACCAGACCAGAAAACCGGGCACGAGGATATCGGTGCCGTAAATGTACAAGGGGGCCTTGTAGGACAGACCCCAGAGGATGACGACGAACGAGGCCAGCGTCACGATCGACGACAAAAGGCCAAGGCCGATGGTCAGCGTTTGCTCGACGAAATTCTTGACGTCCTCGGTGATGCGCTGGTCCGGATTGTCGGCGGCATCGCCCTTGAGCTGCATGCGGTAATGGGTGGCGCCCTCGAGCCATTCGCCGAGATAGTGTCGCGTCAGCCATTGCCGCCAGCGGATCTGGAGCCACTGGTTCAAATAGAGCTTGTAGACCGCCAAAGCGACGAAGGTGAAGGCAAGCCCAAGGAAGATCCAGACCTCCTTGACGAATTCGGGCAGATCGTAGGCCTGCAGCGCGCTGTAGAACCGGTTCTGCCACTGATTGAGGAGCACGTTGATCGCGACCAGCACCAGCTCCATCGCGACGACGACGGCGAGCAGGCCGCGGCCGGCCCACTTGTCCTCCGACCGGAAATAGGGGACGGCGATTCGCCAGACGATCGCGAGCGTGGCGCTGAGGTTCTTCACAGAGCAGAATCTCCTAGGGGGATGTGCACAACGGCCCGGAGCCAGAGGCTTGAGGCAATGGCTGAAATGGGCGCGCTTAGACTAAAGTCGCAAGTGCTGCAATTTGCGTTGGCTTGTCGCAGCTTGCAACCCTAGCATGGGGTTCGACGGCGCGGGGTGGGGTGCTCTGGGATTTCGCGAGCTTGTGAGCGGGACGGGAACCGCCGCATTCGCGAGGAATTCGCGTCCAGCTCGGGGGTTATCGCTTCCAGCGTCAAGCAGGATCGGCTCTCCACGCGGGCCGTCTGCCGCAAACATGCGTGGGGGAGGAAGACCATGTGGAATCAAGTCTATGATCCGCTGCACAGCCCGGTGCTGTCGACGATTGCGGCCGCGGTGCCCGTCGTCACGCTGCTGGTGCTGATCGCGAGCGGCCGCGTCCAGGCGCATATCGCGGCGGTCATCGCCGTGATCGTGGCCAATCTGATCACGATCTTCGTCTTCACCATGCCGGCGAACATGTCGATCCGCGCCTCGGTGCTGGGCATCGTCACCGGCTTCTTCCCGATCGGCTGGATCGTCCTCAACGTCATCTTCCTCTACCAGGTGACGGTGAGCACGGGGCGCTTCGAATTGCTCAAGCGCGCCATCGGCGGGGTCACCGAGGACCGGCGGCTGCAATTGCTGCTGATCGCGTTCTCCTTCGGCGCGTTCTTCGAGGGGGCCTCGGGTTTCGGCACGCCGGTCGCCATCACCGGTGCCGTGCTGATCGGCCTCGGCTTCTCGCCACTCGCGGCGTCCGGCCTGTCGCTGATCGCCAACACCGCGCCGGTCGCCTATGGCGCGCTGGGCACGCCGATCCAGGGCCTTGCCTCGGTCACTGGGCTCGATCCCTACATCCTCGGCGCGATGGTCGGGCGGCAATTGCCGTTCTTCTCGCTGATCGTGCCGTTCTGGGTGGTGTGGGCATTCGCGGGCTGGAAGGGCATGAAGGATGTCTGGCCGGCGATCCTGGTCACCGGCGTATCGTTCGCGGTTCCGCAATTCGTGATCTCGAACTTTATCAACCCCTGGATCGTCGACATCGGCGCGTCGCTGATCTCGATGGGCGCGCTGATCCTGTTCCTGAAGGTCTGGCAGCCCAGGCAGCTCTGGCTGTCGCCGGCGCTGCGCGGCCGCGATGAATCGGCAGCCACCATGGCGGCGGCAAAACCGCTCGACAAGACGCCGCTGACGCAGAGCGAACTGTTCGGCGCGCTGCTGCCGTGGATCATCGTCTGCATCGTGATGCTGATCTGGGGCAACGGGGCGTTCAAGGCGTGGGCGAATTCGATCTTCGTCTGGAACTATCCCGTGCCCGAGCTGCACCAGATGATCAACAAGATGCCGCCGGTCGCGCCAGGGCCGACGAAAGAGAGCGCGGTGTTCGGCTTCACCTACCTGTCCTTCACCGGCACGGGCATGCTGATCGCGGCGATCATCTCCGGTGTCCTGATGGGCGTCGGCCCCGGCAAGCTCTTGACCGAGTACGGCCGCACCATCCGGCTCTGCGCGATCTCGCTGATCACGATCTCGGCGATGCTGGCGATCGGCACCCTGACGCGGCTGTCCGGCGTCGACGCGACGCTCGGTCTCGCCTTCGCCGCAACCGGCGTGCTCTATCCCTTCTTCGGCACGCTGCTCGGCTGGCTCGGCGTGGCGCTGACGGGATCGGACACGGCGTCCAACGTGCTGTTCGGCAATCTGCAGAAGATCACCTCCGAGCAGCTCGGGCTGTCGCCGGTGCTGATGGCCGCGGCGAACTCGTCCGGCGGCGTGATGGGCAAGATGATCGACGCGCAGTCGATCGTGGTCGCCTCCACTGCCACCAACTGGTACGGCCATGAGGGCACGATCCTGCGCTTCGTGTTCTGGCACTCGATCGTGCTGGCCTGTCTCGTCGGCGTGCTCGTGACGTTGCAGGCCTATGTCTGGCCGTTCACGGCAATGGTCCTGAAGTAGCAGGCCAACTCCGGCTCGAACGCAAATCCCCGCGAGGTTCCGCCCCGCGGGGATTTTTGCGTCCAATCAAATCTCATCGTGCTCCAGGTGGCGCGAACCTTCTCAATGGCGCCGCCGTCTTATAGAAGGTGCGGCAAATCAGGTCGGACGAGAGGTCTCATGGTTTCGCTCAAGCGATTGATGTGTGCTGCGGTTGCAATGCTCGCGATGTCCATTGTCGCGCGTGCCGAGGACGGTTTCCCGTTCGGCACCGAGATGACGCTGGAAGCGCTGCCGCAAGCAGGCTCGAAGCGAATTCCGAACATCGAGATCGGCGACCATGGCGAGGTCGTGCTCGAGCTCTGGTGCAAGGGCGGCAAGGGCCAGTTCTCGGTCGCCGGCAACACCGTGATCTTCGTCCCCGGTCAGATCCAGGACCGCTCCTGCCCGCCGGCAAGGGCGCAGGCCGACGACGATCTCGTCGCAGCTCTGAGCAGTGTCGAGACCTGGAAGCGTCAGGGCGATGTGCTGACGCTGATCGGCCCCAAGCCGCTGCGTTTCAGGACGACGGGGAATTAGCCCCGCTCTCGTGTCCCGGACAAGGCGCGTCGCGCAAGCGATGCGCCGCAGAGCCGGGACCCAGATTTTCTATCGGCAAATTCGTGTGTGGCCTCTGGGCCCCGGCTCGTAGCGCTTCGCGCCATAGCGCGTCGAAGACGCGCGTAAACGCGCTTGTGTCGTCCGCGGCACGATAGTTCAGCGCGTCTACTTCCACACCGACTTGTCGGCATCCCAGCGCTGGCCCTTGAGCTCTTTGGCGAGCGCCTCGACCGAACCGTTGTCGTCGGGCTGCTCGCCTTCCTCGTCGACCGAGGTGTCGTCGGAGAGATTGAGCTTGGCGCCGCTGCCCTCGTCGGCGGTCGTCGTCGCGGGACTGCCGATCCACAGCATGAGCTTGTCGGTCGTGCCCGGCTTGTCGGGCGAGACGAGCCCTGCGACCTCGATCGTGTCGGTGAGATCGAGCGCGGGGAAATCCGGGTTCGGTCGCTTGAAGACCAGCTTGAGCTTGCCGGTGGCGGGGTTGAAGCTTTGCGAGACCGGCTTTGCCGCGAGCGTCCGGCTCAAAACGTTCGAGACGGCGGCCGCGAGCTTGTCCTTGCTGATCTTGTCACCCTCGCGCCAGTCGGCCGCGGCGAAGCGGATGGTGCGGTCCATCTCGGTCATGCCCGCGGTCCAGCCCGCGGCGGTGACGCCCGGCGTCGCCTTGAATTTCGCCAGCAGCGCGCCGGCGCGCTCTGGATCGACCGACATGTTGATGGTCTGCTCGCCGGCGCGTAGCGCATCGCAGCCGACCGTGAGGCTCGCCAGCGTCACCTCGACCGCCTGGCCCTTCAGGCTCTTCAGGAAGTCGGTTGCAGCGTCGAGCTTGACCTTGACCGCGATCGCCTCCGGCGAGACGTCGGTGAAATCCTTCGGCTGCGGCGTGATGCCGTCGTCGGAGGTCTGGTTGTCCTGAAATTCCTTCTCGCTGAGATCGGAATTGTCGGGCGAGGTCACTTCGGTCACGACTTGGCCGATGCTGATCTGGCCGCGGAATTCGAAGGTGTCCCCGGCCTGCTTGCGCAGCAGCTTGACGCTGACGGGCGCCTTCTCGCTGATGCTCTGCGTGGTGCCGGTCAGGGTCTGGCCCGCGACCTGGAGGTTGACGACGAAGCGGTCCTTGCGGTCGGAATTCTTTGCGACGGGATAGCAGACGTCGAGCACCGCTGCCGTCACCGTCTTGCCCTGGCGTGTCTCCTTCAGGATCACGTCGGCATTGCCGTCCATCAGCCCGTCGATCGAGGTGAAATAGCGTGTCTCCGGACCACCGGGTGTCGTGGCCTTCGGCGACAGCTTCATCTGGGCGGATGCGGGATGCGGAGAAGCTGCAAGCAGAGTTGCCAAAAGGGCTGTCGAGCAAACCAGAAGCGCACGCATCGATGAAATCCTCGCGCAACGGGCATGATCCGGAAGTGTGAAGCGGTTTTCCGAGAGGATCATGCCCAAACAATTCGAATCGGCGCGTCACCGTAGTGGGTTTTGGCCGTCGGTTGAATCGGAAAGCGGAGGGGCAGGGTCGGCAAAAAAGAAGGCCGCCCGGAGGCGGCCTTCGCAACATTGTAACGGAACGGAGGCTTAGAAGCCGCCCATGCCGCCGCCGCCGGGCATCGCGGGCGGGGCTTCCTTCTTCGGCGTCTCGGCGACCATGGCCTCGGTGGTGACCAGCAGGCCGGCCACGGAGGAGGCGTCCTGGAGCGCGGTGCGCACCACCTTGGCGGGATCGATAATGCCCTTCTCGATCATGTCGACATAGTCCTCGGTCTGGGCGTCGAAGCCGAAGGTCTCGGACTTGTTCTCCAGGATCTTGCCGACCACGATCGAGCCTTCCACGCCGGCGTTTTCCGAGATCTGGCGGATCGGAGCCTCGAGCGCCTTCAGCACGATGTTGATGCCGGCCTGGACGTCGGCATTGGCGTTGGTGAGACGGCCGACCGCCTTCTTGGCGCGCAGCAGCGTGACGCCGCCGCCGGGGACGATGCCTTCCTGCACCGCGGCGCGGGTGGCGTTGAGGGCGTCCTCGACGCGGTCCTTCTTCTCCTTGACCTCGATCTCGGTGGCACCGCCGACGCGGATCACCGCGACGCCGCCGGCGAGCTTGGCGAGGCGCTCCTGGAGCTTCTCACGGTCGTAGTCCGAGGTGGTTTCCTCGATCTGGGCCTTGATCTGGCCGACGCGGGCCTCGATCTCCGGCTTCTTGCCGGCGCCCTTGACGATCGTGGTGTTCTCCTTGTCGATCACGACCTTGCCGGCGCGGCCGAGCATCTTCACCGTGACGTTCTCGAGCTTCATGCCGAGGTCCTCGGAGATGAGCTGGCCGCCGGTGAGGATCGCGAGATCTTCGAGCATGGCCTTGCGGCGATCGCCGAAGCCCGGCGCCTTGACGGCGGCGACCTTGAGGCCGCCGCGGAGGCGGTTGACGACCAGGGTGGCCAGCGCCTCGCCCTCGACGTCCTCGGCGATGATGACGAGCGGCTTGCCCGACTGCACCACGGCTTCCAGCACCGGCAGCATGGCCTGGAGGCCCGAAAGCTTCTTCTCGTGCAGGAGGATGTAGGCATCCTCGAGCTCGGCGGTCATCTTCTCGGGGTTGGTGACGAAGTAGGGGCTGAGATAGCCGCGGTCGAACTTCATGCCCTCGACGATGTCGACTTCGGTGTCGAGCGACTTGTTCTCCTCGACGGTGATGACGCCTTCGTTGCCGACCTTCTGCATCGCCTGGGCGATCATCTTGCCGATGGCGGCATCGCCGTTGGCCGAGATGGTGCCGACCTGGGCGACCTCGGAGGAGGCGGCAACCGGCTTGGCCCGCTTTTCGATGTCCTTGATGACGGAAGCGACCGCGATGTCGATGCCGCGCTTGAGGTCCATCGGGTTCATGCCGGCGGCAACCGCCTTGGCGCCTTCGCGCACGATGGCCTGGGCCAGCACGGTCGCGGTGGTGGTGCCGTCGCCGGCGAGGTCGTTGGTCTTGGAGGCGACCTCACGTACCATCTGGGCGCCCATGTTCTCGAACTTGTCCTCGAGCTCGATCTCCTTGGCGACGGTGACGCCGTCCTTGGTGATGCGGGGCGCGCCGAAGCTCTTCTCGATGACGACGTTGCGGCCCTTCGGGCCGAGCGTCACCTTGACGGCGTTGGCGAGAATATCGACGCCGCGCAGCATGCGATCGCGCGCGTCTCCGGAAAACTTGACGTCTTTGGCAGCCATTTCTGCAATCCCTCGTGTTTGGTGATGTGTCTGCCGCTCGCCCGTCGCATCAATTCCGGGATCCGAAGATCGAACCCGTCGGAATGATGGATGCCCGGATCGCTTCGATCCGGGCATGACATTCAGCGGCCGTTCAGGCGGATGGCCTTAGGCCAAAACGCCCATGATGTCCGACTCCTTCATGATCAGGAGATCTTCGTTGTCGATCTTGACCTCGGTGCCCGACCACTTGCCGAACAGCACGCGGTCGCCGACCTTGAGGTCGATCGGGATCAGCTTGCCGGCCTCGTCACGGCCGCCGGGGCCGACGGCGACGATCTCGCCCTGGGACGGCTTTTCCTTGGCGGTGTCCGGAATGATGATGCCGCCCTTGGTCTTTTCCTCGGCGTCGATACGTTTGACCACGACACGGTCATGCAGCGGACGAAATTTGGATTTAGCCATGACGTTTCCCTTTGGAGGCTCGCTTCGGAAGGACTGGAAGTGGGTGGGGCGGCGCTTCCGTCCACCCCCCTATCCCGAGGATCGAACGGCGCGCTTAGCAATCGGGCTTTCCGAGTGCTAATAGTGGGCCCGGAAATATGGCTTGGCCGCGATCCTGTCAAGCAAAGGTGGTTAAGCGATTGGTGAGGCGGATATAGGATGGTGGCACTGGAAACTTGTTCGGGGCGCCGACGTATTAAAGGACGTCATTGCTCCGGCAGCGGTTTTGCGCTTGGCTGCAGGAGGGGTGCGGCCATGGTCTTGTTCGGGGGAATGCCATGATCAGTTCAGCTCACGCGCGCACGGTTGCCAATCTGGCCGCCGCCTCTTGTCTGGCGCTGCTGCTGGGCGCCTGCGGCGGCGGCATGAGCCTGCCGTCCTTCTCGTCGTCCTCGCCGCCGCCCGAAGCCGAGCCTGGTACTGGTCCGGAAATGCCTGCGACCATTCGCGCCGACGAGATCGTCGGCCGCTGGGGTCTCGCCTCGTTCCAGAACCCGGCCGACCGCGCCCGTACCGAGGCGGCCGCCCGGGCCCAGTGCAAAAATCCCTACGTGATCACCGCCGGCTCCTCCGGCGGCGTGATCATGCATCTGGCCGACCAGGCAACGCCCCAGGAGCTGCGGCTGAAGGGCTCGCCGAGCGGCAAGAACTACATCGGACCGGCGGGTCCGACCCCCGGCGAGCAGGACCGCGAAATCATCTCCTTCGACGGCCGCGTCCTGATCACGCGCTTCATCGACAAGGACGCCGCCACCCGCTACGGCAACATGGTCTACGTCCGCTGCGCGCCGCGGGCGTGATGTTCGTCTTCCGTCGTTCCGGGGGGCGCGAAGCGCGAACTATGGTGCGCACTCGCGCACCTGAGAATCTCGATGTGGTGGGCTTCCTGCCTTAAATCTCCGGATTCCGGGTTCGGCTCCGTCGAGCGGCCCCGGAATGACGGGCTGGGCCAAAAACAAAAACGCCGGCTTTCGCCGGCGTTTTGTTTTCGCTATGTCGCGTCTGCTCAGTCGAACAGCGCGTCGATGTCGTCCTGCGAGGCGTGGCCGACGTCGCCGGCGAGCTTGGGGCCGTTGAGAAGCTTGTCGTCCTCGCTGCGATTGTCGACCGGCGGCACGACGTGGGACTTGATCGCGTCGACGCCGCCCCAGATGTCCATCATCGCATTGATGTGCTGCTCGATGAACTTCATCGTGGTCATGACCTTGCTGATGCGCTGGCCGGTCAGGTCCTGGAAGTTGCAGGCTTCGAAGATCGAGATGACGCGTTCCTGGATGTCGTCGGCGAGCCGCTTCTGCTGGTCGATCGAGTCCACCTTGGACATCGCGCTGGCGGCCTGGTCGATCGATTCCGCGGCTTCGAGGATCTGCTGGGTCGCCTGCTCGGTGCCGCCGACCACCGCGCCGAGCTCGCCATTGACCTTGGCCATTTCGCCGCCGTCAAAGCTCTTGCCGTGCAGCGTCGCGATTTCACGCTTGGTGCGGTCGATGGCGTCATGGATGAGGTCGAGCTCGACCTTCAGCTTCTCGCACTGCTCGATCTGGGCCCGATAGGTTTCGAGCATGGTACGAGCCTCGGAGAGCTCGTGGGCGGTGGATGCGTCGATCGCCGCCATGGCTGCGCTGCCGGACAAGGGCAAGGGCGCAGCGCCTTTCGCCATCTGTGCACGGATCGCACGCAACTCGGCCATGATCTCGCTATGCATCGGGATTGCCTCTTCAGTTACGTCCAAAATCGGCATCTCGCCACCAGCGATATCCTCGACGCGAAAACGTTTGCGGTGAACAGCCATCAGGATACTCCCCCCACCTCACTCACGCGTCTTTGTAGGCAGAAGCGATTTAACACGAAGTTCACGGCAGGAACTGTTGTGCGGCTGCGCGCGACGGCGCGCAAAGAAGCGATTAACCATGCGCGTGCGGCGTTCATCGAAAATAAACGCTGATCGCCAAATTGCCCCGCTGCTGACGACGTGGTGAATCCAAACGCCGCTTCTGTTTACCAAACAAAGCGGCTTTTGCCTTTTATTGACCACGTCGGGGGCGCGGACCAGCCATCAGCTCTCCACGGCGCATGTGATCTAGACGAAACAGTACAGAGTACGTCGATGTTCAAGAAAATGTCTGTCGCGCTGCTCGGCAGCGCTTGCACCTTCATTGCCGGCGCAACCAGCGCCAGCGCCTTCGACAATTCGGTGCCGAACGATCCGCCCGCGGTGCTCTACCAGCCGCAGGTGCCGCCGGCGCCGGTGCGCGTCGCCTCCAATGCGAACATGGGCGGCGGATTCATCGAGTTCCTGTTCGGCGACGGTCCCGGCCGCGGTCCGGCCTACGCGCCGCAGCAGCCGGTCTATCAACAGCAGCCCGGCTATTACGACCAGCGCCGTCTGCCGCCGATGGGCGAGCCGCCGATGCAGGGTGGATATCAGCAAGGTGCGGTCCAGCAGGAGACGGCCGACCCGCGGCAGCGTCCGTTCGATCCGAGGTTCGAGAAACAGTCTGTTGACTATAGCGGCAAGGAAAGTCCCGGCACCATCGTGGTCGATACCCCGAACAAGTTCCTCTATCTCGTCGAGGGCAACGGCAGGGCGATGCGCTACGGCATTGGCGTCGGGCGTCCCGGCTTCACCTGGTCCGGCGTAAAGGCGATCACGGCCAAGCGCGAATGGCCGGACTGGACGCCGCCGGCCGAAATGATCGCACGCCGCCCCGATTTGCCCCGGCACATGGAAGGCGGTCCGGAGAACCCGCTCGGCGCCCGCGCGATGTATCTGGGCTCGACGCTGTACCGCATCCACGGCTCCAACGAGCCCTGGACCATAGGCACCAACGTCTCCTCCGGCTGCATCCGCATGCGCAACGAAGACGTCATCGACCTCTACGGCCGCGTCAATGTCGGCACCAAGGTCGTGGTGATGTAGCCGAGCGCGCGCTGCGAGCCGTCAACTCCGCGTGTCGCGCGGGCTCGCGACGCGCGGCATCGCAGGCGTTGCGTGCCGCCGGTGTACGTCCTCCGGCCGAGGTCTAAAGCGCGATGCGATCAGGATGAATCGTCATCGCGCTTCAGGTTGTTGTTCAAGCGTGATCTTTTCGGAAAACCGCTGCGCACTTTTCCGGATCATGCTTTAGGCTGGCCGACGATGCGGCGTCGAACCGAAACGAGCGGCAACAGAGCAGCGACGACGAGTTGATGAATGGGAAAGCGATGCGCGAGCGGAGCGTTTCAACCGCCGCGCCGACAGCTCTGCCTTCTTGAGGCGCTCGTGCAGTCCCTCCAACTCCGACAACTCGGTGATGAGATGAGTTGTCACGTTGGTCAGGGTTGCGATGCGCTGCTGAAGTGGACTCATTTTTAAAACCCCGACTATGACCAAGAGAGGCAACCACATTGGTGTGTGGCATGAGCAACGTGTTCTTCCAGTTGAACACCCATGTCCGAATTTGGAAATCCGGGAGTCTACGGTCGCGCGCGTCAGACGCCGATTTGATTTGTCATGGTGAATTCAGGCGCGTCGGGTAACGTTCAGCCCAGTCCAATGGCGCAGCACATTAGTCATACTATTTCGCATGTCCTATCTGCTTGCCGTGGCAGAAAAGGCGTTCGAGCCATGCTCTAAAAAAAACGGCCGCCGGGAGGCGGCCGTCCGCATCTTTCGGGCGCATCGCTCACGCGTAATCGCTGCCGCCATCGTCGTCGCCGCCGAAATCGCTGTCGTCGGCTACGTCCATATCGCCGTCGTCGTTGTTGTCGCCGTAGTTCTGGTCGTTGTCGTTACGATCGTTGTTCGCCTGGTCGGAGAAGTTTTGGCGGGACTCCCGGTTCGAGCCGATGTCGTTGAGGCCGGCATCGCGCGCGAGCGAGCCGCCGGACTGATCGCTGCCGCCCCAAGGACTTCCACCAGCGTTGCGGTCGCCGAGGGCATTGGTGTCGCCGAAGGCCTGCTGATGCGATCCGCCCATCATGCCGCGGATGCTGGAGAGCAGCAGCGAGCCGCCGACGACGCCGGCGGCAGCTGCCGCCGCCGTGCCGAGGAACGAGCCGCCGCCTCCGCCCATCGGCGGTGCACCATAACCCTGGCCGGGGCCCTGACCTGGACCTTGGCCGTAAGGGGGCTGACCGTAGCCGGGCTGCGTCTGCTGCATCGCTCCGCCGCTGTTCCAGACCGGCCGCGCGTCACGCGGCGGCACGTTCGGAACCGAGCCGCGCGAGGGGCCTCCGCCGAACAGCGTGTCGCGCATGGTGTCGAGGAAGCCGCCGGACTGCGCCTGCTCGGGCGCATGGGCCGCTTCCAGCTCCTGGATGCGGTGATGGGCGCGCTTCAGCGCTTCGTCCTGCAGCAGCGTGGTCTGGACCAGCGCATACACGGCGCCGGGCGCCTTGCGCAGCCCGTCGGAGATCGCGGCGATCGCGTCGGGATCGCGCGGTGCATTTTCCAGTTTCGAAAGCCGGTCGAAAAGCTCGTCGACGAGCTGGCGTTCCTGCGGCGTCATGATCAGTCTCCCTCGCGCAAAACAAGCGCGAGGCAGATGTAGGGTTCCATTGTGGCCCCAACAGTGCCGGCCGGATTAAATTTCGGTATGCGACAAGCTGCCCCGCGGCTTGCCGTCCGCCGGCTTCATCCCAGCGTGGCGCCGCTGTCCGCCAGCAGACGGGGGAAGGCGTCACCGGCCAAATAGGCGTGCTCGCGTTCGCGGACATCCGTCATCGGGTCGAGGCCGGCGAGGACATCGTCGACGAAGCCGGGGTGGCACATCACGAGGCCGCCGTCCGGCAAGCCCTCCAGGAATTGCCGCATCAGCGCGCCAAAATCGGCCGCCCGCGTGAAATCATAGGCGCCGGCGAAGCCCGGGTTGAAGCCGAGCCCCGCGCTGCCGGCACGGCGGCGGAATTGCGCGCTGAGGACGTCGAGCACCATGGCCTTGGGTGAAGCGAGGCGCTGCCTGAGCGGCAGGTCGCGGCCGCCCTGCCGCACCCAGGCGTTTGGCGCGCCTTCGCCGACCGCATCGACAAAGCCGTCGCGCACCTGCGGAAAGAGCTGCACGTGCTGATGGCCGTCGACGAAGTCGGGCGCGCGCCCGAACGCTTCGGCGAAGGCGGCAAGCTGCGCCTTCACCTCGTTACGGAAGAACTCGCGGTCGAGCCGCCGCAGAACGCCGGCGCGCAGCAGCTTCGGAAACGGCATGAACATGTCGCCGTCGAGCGGACGGAAGTGCATGGTGAGGGGACGGAACGGCGCCGACAGCGTCACGTGCAATCCGATCGCGCAGCGCGGGCTCGCGGTCGCCTGGAGCGCTTCGATCTCGCTGCGCGCGATCGCCGGGCCCACCATCATTACCGAGGTGGCGTTGAGGCGGCCGCGTTCGATCAGGTCGCGGATGGCGCGGTTGACGCCGGGGCTGATGCCGTAATCGTCGGCACAGAGCCAGATCCGCCGCAGGCCCGCGGCCGCGCTCATTCGGCGGCCGTCCTCTTCGCGGCGTCGTCGGCTTTCTCGGCTTCGAAGTGCTTTTCACTATGCTCGGCGACGAAGTAGATCGGGCGCGCCTTCAGCTCGGAGAGGATCTTGCCGATATATTCGCCGACGATGCCGATCATGATGAGCTGCACGCCGCCGATCGTCATCAGGCCGATCACGAGCGAGGGATAGCCGGGCACCTGCTTGCCGGTCGTGAACACCTCCCAGAGGATCGAAAGGCCGAACAGGAAGGCGCCCCCGGCGAGGATGACGCCGAGCAGGCTGGCGAAGCGCAAGGGGGCCACCGAAAACGAGGTCAGGCCCTCGATCGACAGGCCGAGCAGGCTCGCGGCGTTGAAGGTGGTGACGCCATGGGCGCGCGCCGAAGGCTCGTAGTCGACCCGGATCTGGCGGAAGCCGATCCAGCTGGCGAGACCCTTGAAGAACCGGTTGCGCTCGGGCAGCTGCCTGAGCGCTGTGACCGCGCGCGGCGACAGCAGGCGGAAGTCGCCCGCGTCCTCGGGAATCTTCTGCCGCGCTCCCCAATTGATCAGCGCGTAGAAGCCGTGCACGGCGACCCGGCGCAGGAAGGTCTCGTTGTCGCGGTGCGCCTTGGCGGTGTAGACGACGTCATAGCCGTCATCGATCCAGTGCCGCACCAGCTGTTCGATCAGGGCCGGCGGATGCTGTCCGTCGCCGTCCATGAACATGACGGCGCCGAGCCGGGCATGGTCGAGACCGGCCATCAGGGCGGCTTCCTTGCCGAAATTGCGCGACAGCGACACCACCTGGACGTCGATCGCATCGGCCGGCAGCGAGCGGGCGATCGCCAGCGTCGCGTCCTTGCTGCCGTCGTCGACATAGACGACCTCGCAAGCCAGCCGATAGCGCTCCCGCAAGGTCTTTGCGAGATCGCAGATGCGCTGATGCAGGGCGGCAAGGCCCGCCGCCTCGTTGTAGACGGGGACGACGATCGACAGTCCCTTCGCGGCGGCGGTGCCTGCGGTCGTCGTCATGCCGGAAACGTCAGAGCCCAGCGTCATCGATCAAGGTTCCAGAGGCGTTCAAAGTCATCTCAACAGCATATGGTAGCTGCCATTTGCTGTCGCAAAGCTGAACGGAAAAGCTGAGCGGACCTGGGGCTCACTGCCGCAGGAACGCCTCCAGCTTGGCGAACAGCGGGTTCTCCCGGTCGAACACGTAGTCGAGCGAAACCACCGAGACGGTTTCGGCGCCATGCTCGCGCAGGAAGCTTGCCAGCGCATAGAGCTGTCCCGGCGGGCAGTGCAGGGTGAGCATGCCCGACGAGGTCGGTCCGCCGAACGGAGCCTCGACGCCGAACCGGCCATGGGCTTCGCCGAGCAGGGCGGCGTCGCATTGCCGGAAGCGGGTGCGGACCTCGCGGTACTTGCTGGCCCGCGCCCGTGCTGCGATGTGATCGAGGATCACGCGCGCCGTCTCGCGTGCCTGCGGCGACCAGTCGGCCTCTTTCGAGGCGACCAGATTGGCCTGGCTGCGCAGGATCACGCCGTCGTCGAGCACCCGCAAGCCGTTGGCGGCGAGCGTCGCGCCAGTCGTGGTGATGTCGACGATCAGCTCGGCGCTGCCGGCCGCCGGCGCGCCTTCGGTCGCACCGGTACTTTCAACGATGCGGTAATCGGTGATGCCGTGGCTCTGGAAGAAGGCGCGGGTGAGGTTGATGAACTTGGTCGCGACCCGCATCCGCATGTGATGCTGCTCGCGGAAGCCGGTGGTGACGTCGTCGAGGTCGGCCATGGTGCGGACGTCGATCCAGGCCTGGGGCACCGCGACGACGACATCGGCATAGCCGAAGCCGAGGCCTTCGATCAGCGATACGCGCTTGTCGGCATCGGCGATGTTCTCGCGCACCAGGTCTTCCCCGGTGACGCCGAGATGCGCGAAACCGCGCGACAGCTGCGAGGCGATCTCGCTTGCCGAGAGATAGGCGACCTCGACATTGTCGAGGCCTGCAAGCGTGCCGCGATAGTCGCGGGCGCCGCCGGCCTTCGACAGCTTGAGCCCGGCACGGGCGAAGAAGGCCTCGGTGTTTTCCTGCAGGCGGCCCTTGGAGGGAACGGCCAGAACGAATGGCGCGCTCATGACTTAAGCTCCCACCTTGCGGCCGATCTTCGTCAGCGCATCCACCCAGACCGAGAAGCCGACCGCGGGGATTGGTTCTCTCGATCCAAGCTGGGTCATCAGCCCGTCATAGCGGCCGCCGGCGACCAGCGGCTCGGCGCCGTTGCCCCGGTGATGCAGCTCGAATTCGAAGCCGGTGTAATAGTCGAGGCCGCGTCCGAACGCGGTCGAGAAGCGCGTCTGCTTCACGTCGATGCCGCGCGCCGCCATGAAGCCGACCCGGCTCTCGAACTGATCGATCGCGGCCGTGAGGTCGAGCCTGGCGTCGGCAGTGAGCGCGCGCAGCTCGGCGATGGCATCGTCGGGATTGCCTGCGATCGTCAGGAAGCGCTTGAGCACGGCAATCGCCTCGCGCGGCAGCGCGCCGCCCTTCAGCGTCGATTGCTCGAGGAAGCGGTCGGCGATCTCGGCCGTGGTCCGTCCCCCGACATTGGTGGTGCCGGCGATCGACATCAGATCGGTGACGAAGGCGAGCGCTGCCTTGCGGTCGGAGCCGGCGAGGGCGGCGAGCACGCCCTCATATTCGCTGCGGGTCGCGGTGGTCGCGGCCGCCAGCCGTTCCAGATCCTTTTCCAGGCTGATCTTGCGGTTGAAGTCCTTGACCAGGCGGCGGCGCCAGACCGGATAGAGGTCGAGCGCATCGAGCAGCGCGTTGAACAGCGCCACGTCGCCGGTGCGGATCTCGACGTCGCGGACACCGAAGGCCGCGGTCGCTTCGAGCCCGAGCGCCAACGTCTCGGCGTCGGCCGCGGCGCGGTCCTGGCGGCCGAACGATTCGATGCCGGCCTGCAGGAATTCGCTGGCTTGGCCGCTGCGGTAGCGGAACACCGGCCCAAGATAGCTGAACCCGGCCGGCTGGCCGGCACGGCCGGAACTCAGGTAATCGCGCGCCACCGGAATGGTGAGGTCCGGGCGCAGGCAGAGCTCCTCGCCCGTGAGGTCCGTGGTCAGGTACAGGCTCTTGCGGATGTCCTCGCCGGAGAGGTCCAGGAATGGTTCGGCCGGCTGCAGGATGGCGGGCTCGGCCCGGACGTAACCGGCCTGCGCGAACGACAACAGCAGCGTATCCGCCCAGGCGGCGGAGCCGGCAGCATTTGAGGTGGCAGTCGCGGTCATAACAGAGGTCCATCGTCCCGGTGGAACCGGGCAGGGCAAGGGGAAGGACAGGAATTGCGCTGCCCTTAGCATGGCCCGAAAGCGGTTTCGACCTCCAAAGGATCAATCGCTTAACAGGCGGGCAACGCCGGGATCAGCTGGCGTTGCCCCAATCGCCCAGCACCGCCTGCACCAGCGCCAGGGCGGCTACGGCAGCGGTATCGGCCCGCATGATCCGTGGGCCGAGCGCCAGCCGGAGAATCTTGGGCTGCCGCAGCAGCAGGGCCCGCTCTTCTTCGGCAAAGCCGCCTTCGGGGCCGATCAGCACATCAATACCCTGTCCGGCCTCGCGGGCGTTTTGCAGGTTTTGAACGGGGCTTTGCACCTCCGCCGCCTCGTCGCAAAAGATCAGCAGGCGGCCCGCTGGGCGCTGGCCGAGATACCGCTCCAGCGGCACCGGCTCGGCGACCGTTGCGATGCTCAAAATGCCGCATTGCTCGGCCGCCTCGACGACATTGGCGCGCATCCGCTCGGTGTTGACCCGGGAGGCCTGGGTGAACCGGGTCACGACCGGGTGCAGGGCGGCGGCGCCCATCTCGATGGCCTTCTGGACCATGTAATCCAGCCGGGCATGCTTGAGCGGGGCGAAAACGTAGGCGACGTCAGGCAGCCCGTCCTGGGGCCGGGTCTGCTGGAGGATCACGAGGCCGTCCGGCCGCTTGCGACCTTCGATGGCGGCCTGCCACTCGCCGTCCCGGCCGTTGAAGGCCAACACCTCGGCCCCGGCGGCAAGCCGCAGCACATTTCCGAGATAATTGCTCTGGTCGCGGTCGAGCGGGACCCTGGCGTCCTGGGCAAGAGGAGCGTCGACGAACAGGCGGGGGGCGCGAAAATCGTGGGAGGGCATCGTTCAGGGGTCCGATTTGGGGCCGTTCTTAACCGAAAGCAGCCATTCCGGGGGTAAATATTGCCGAAATGGTGCGTCCCCGCGCCGCGCTCTTGCCCTATTCAACGGGTTGTTAAGCGCCGGCGGGAATCGTAAAAACGCGAACACGCTGGTTGCGCTTCAATTGGGAAGACGCTGAACCCCGTAGCTCCTGCCGGAGAGACTGTCTTGATGATCCGTCATTTGATGGTTCCGATCACTGCCGCCATGGTCACCCTGAGCGCCGCGGGCGCCTATGCGCAAAGTGCCTTCCCGGCGCCGCTGCCGAACCAGGCCGCGACCAGTTCGGCGTTTCCCCCGGTCAACGGCTCGGCGCCGACCGCTTCGGTCGGCACGGCACCGCAATCGTCCTTTCCCGTGAATGGCGCCGCGCCCGTCGGCGGCGCTGGCGCGTTCAGCGCGGCCCCGCCGACCCAGGGCGGCCCCGGCGAGGACTGCATGAAGGCTTTCATTCCTCTGCGCGAAGAAGCCGAGAAGCGCGGCAAGCTGATCAAGGCCGCGAGCGACCGTCATGCGCCGCCGGACGAAGCCTGCAAGCTGATCCGCAATTTCAGCCAGGCTGAGACCAAGATGATCAAGTACATCGAGTCCCACGCCGCCAAATGCGGAATCCCGCCGCAGATCGGCACGCAGATGAAGGACGGTCACAAGAATACCGAGGCCATGGCGACGAAGGTCTGCAACGTCGCGCAGCAGATGCAGCAGCAGCCGCGCGGTCCGGCCGGCCCGTCGCTCAGCGAGGTGCTCGGTTCGGGCTCGGCGCCTGAGGCCAATGCCGGCAAGAAGGGCGGCAGCACCTTCGACACGCTCAACGGCAACGTCCTGACCCGATGAGCGACACATCCGCCCGCGTTGCCGATTCCACCGGCAACTGGGTCGATACGCTCGCGCCGCCATGGGCGCGGCCTTATTTGCGATTGTCCCGCTTCGATCGTCCGATCGGCTCCTGGCTGCTGTTGATGCCGTGCTGGTGGTCGGCAGCGCTCGCGAGCGGCATGGCGCATGACGTCCGCGGACTGCCGCTCACCATCGCGCTGTTCTTCATCGGCGCCTTTGTGATGCGCGGGGCGGGCTGCGCCTGGAACGACATCACCGACCGCGACCTCGACGACAAGGTCGAGCGCACCCGCTCGCGACCGCTGCCGGCGGGGCAAATCACCGTGAAGCAGGCGCTGGTCTTCCTGGTCGCGCTGGCCGTGATCGGTCTCGTGGTGCTGCTCCAGTTCAACCGCTTTGCCGTCATGACAGGCATCGCCTCGCTGGTGGTCGTCGCCATCTATCCGTTCATGAAGCGCGTCACCTGGTGGCCGCAGGTCTTCCTCGGGCTCGCCTTCTCCTGGGGCGCGCTGATGGGCTTTGCCGTCACTTTCGGACGCATCGACGTCACCGCGCTGGTGCTCTATGCCGGTTCGATTGCCTGGGTGATCGGCTATGACACCATTTATGCGCATCAGGATGCCGAGGACGACGCGCTGATCGGCGTCAAGTCGACCGCACGCCTGTTCGGCGCGCACACGCACCAGGCGCTGATCCTGTTCTACGGGCTCGCTGTGATGTTGATCGGCGTCGCGCTGGCCTCGGGTGATGCGCGCTGGCCGGCCTGGCTCGGGCTGATCGCCTTCGCCGTGCACCTGGCATCGCAGATCGTGCGCTTGCGGATCGATGATCCCGAGCTCTGCCTGCGCCTGTTCAAGTCAAACAAATATGCGGGCTTGTTGCTGTTTGCGGGATTGCTGGTCGACGCGGTGATGCGGTCGGCGTAGATCTCGTAGGGTGGGCAAAGGCGCCCTTGCGCCGTGCCCACGAACTCTCAATGATTGATCGAAAAGGTGGGCACGCTTGCGCTTTGCCCACCCTACGGCACCTTCAATTCCTCGCGATGATCTCGCGTTCTTCGCGATGAACCGGCAGCTCGCGCGCGATGCCGGTGCGCCGGCGCATCAGGAATTTCGGACGGCGGGCGCGGATCGCATTGGCGCGGCGGCGGCGGGCTGCGGGCTTGCGTGCACCTTCGTCGAGCTGCGGAAGCGCGAACAGCTCGCTCCAGATCGCCCAGGCCTCATTGAGCTCGTCGCCATCGGCACTGACGAGCAGCGGCACCGAGAGCGAGGGATCGCGATGCACGAGGACGATGGCCTGCGCCTCGTCATTGCCGCGCAGTGCGACGCCTGTGAAGTCGCTGACGCGGACGTTGATCGCCATCTGCATGCCGCGAACGGCACGGCGCAGCACGACGCGTTCGCGATGAAGCTCGATCTGCCTGACATGTCCGTCGGCGCGCGGATCGTGCGCATCGAAGCGGACCGGAAGGGAAAGGGGGTCGAGCCGCAGAGAGCGGCTCGACCCGGCGGGAGCGACCCCGCATGTTGCTGTTTGACGCCTCACGGCTTTAGTTCTCCCCGCCGGGATTATGTTCCCGGTCGATGCGAGGACCTTAGCGCGCGGCTTTCCGAAACCGCTTAAAAAGGCTGGTTAACCTACCGTCACTGCTGCTCATGATTGACAAGACCTTGGCGCGCATGATTGACGAGACGTTGCGCCAAAGGTGCGAATCTGAGCTTCTGGCGGGCTGAAAATGCTTGAAGTCCGCGCGATCAGGGCACATCTGTGGGTTCCGGTCCCGAACCCCCGCCCCAACAGGATTTCGTTCGTGAACTCTTCACCATCCGCAAGCTCGACGCTTTCGTCCAAGGATTCCGCCAAGGGGTCAAAGGCCAGCCGCGACCTGTTCGACCAGTCCGCTTTGTCGGATCTGGCGCAGCGGCTGGTGGAGGCGGCGAAGCGCGCCGGCGCGGATGCGGCCGACGCGGTCGCGGTGCGCGGCGTCTCGCAAGGCGTCGAGGTGCGCGACGGACGCGTCGAGGAATCCGAGCGCTCCGAGGGCGACGACGTCGGACTGCGCGTGCTGGTCGGCCAGCGCCAGGCGGTGGTCTCCACCAACGACGTCAGCGGCGATGCCGTGACCAAGCTTGCCGAACGCGCGGTCGCGATGGCGCGCGTCGCGCCCGACGACAAATATGTCGGGCTCGCCGATCCCGCGCTGCTCGCGCGCGACTTTCCCGATCTCGATCTGCTCGATCCCGATGTGCCCGCCACCGGCGAGCTCGAGCGCCGCGCGCTCGAAGCCGAGGCAGCGGCCCTCGCCGTGAAGGGCGTCACCAAATCCGGCGGTGCCTCGGCGTCCGCGGGCATGGGCGGCATGGTGCTGGTCACCTCGACCGGCTTCCACGGCTCCTATTTGCGCTCCAGCCAGGGCATCTCGGCCACCGCCATCTCTGGCGAAGGCACCGGCATGGAGCGCGATTACGACTTCACCTCGGCGCCGCATGGCGCCGACCTGTTGTCGCCCGAGATCGTCGGCCGTTCCGCCGGCGAGCGTACCGTGGCGCGCTCCAATCCGCGCAAGGTCGAGACCTGCAAGGTGCCTGTCGTGTTCGACCCGCGCGTCGCCGGCTCCCTGGTCGGTCATGTCGTCGGCGCCATCAACGGCGCTTCGATCGCGCGCAAGACCAGCTTCCTCAAGGACAAGCTCGGCCAGCAGCTGTTTGCGAAGAACATCCGCATCATCGACGATCCCCTGCGCAAGCGCGGCTTGCGCTCGCAGACGTTTGACGCAGAAGGCGTTGCCGTGAAGAAGATCGCGCTGATCGACGAGGGCGTGCTGACGACCTGGCTGCTCGACTGTGCCACCGCGCGCGAGCTCGGCCTTGCCACCACCGGCCATGCCCATCGCGGCGTGTCGTCCTCGCCTTCGCCCGGGCCGTACAATCTGCATCTCGAGCCCGGCACACCGACGCCAGCCGAGCTGATCGCCGACATCAAGCAGGGCTTCTACGTCACCGATCTGATCGGCTCCGGCGTGAACGGCGTGACCGGCGATTACAGCCGCGGCGCCTCGGGCTTCTGGATCGAGAACGGCGAGATCACCTATCCCGTCAGCGAGGTGACGATCGCAGGGCATCTGTTCGAGATCTTCAAGTCGATGCAGCCCGCGAACAATCTCGAGTTCCGCTACGGTATCAATGCGCCGACGGTGCGCATCGAGGGATTGACGCTTGGCGGACGTTGAGGCGAACGACACGATCCTGACGCGCGATGCGGCGCTGCTGCAAGATACGGTGCGGGAAGCGGGCGCGCTGGCGCAGTCGATGTTTCGCACCGAGCTGAAGAAATGGATCAAGGGCGCGTCCTCGCCGGTGTCGGAAGCTGACATCGCCGTCAATGACCTGCTCGAAGCGCGCCTGCGCAGTGCGACGCCGGATTATGGCTGGCTCTCGGAGGAGAGTGCCGACGATGCGGCGCGGCTGTCGCGGCGGCTGACCTGGATCGTCGATCCCATCGACGGCACGCGCAACTACCTCAACGGCCATGACGATTGGTGCGTCAGCGTCGCGCTGGTCGAGGACGCCGCGCCGGTGCTGGCCGCGGTGTTCGCGCCGACGACCGATGAGTTCTTCTTCGCCGCACGCGGCCAGGGCACCACGCTCAACGGCGCAGCCGTGCGGGCTTCGCCCGGATCGGCGCTCGACTTCTCCCGTGTCGCCGGCCCGAAACCGATGGTCGAGCGCCTCAACAGCTCCGGCCACGAGATCAAGCTGCATCCGCGAATCGGCTCGCTCGCGCTACGCCTGTGCCGGGTCGCCCATGGCGGGCTGGATGCGGCTTTTGCGGGGGGCAACAGCCATGATTGGGACCTTGCGGCGGCCGATTTGATCGTGCAGGAAGCGGATGGTAGGATGAGCGACCTCTCCGGAGACCCCATCCTCTATAACCGCAGGGAAGTTACGCACGGGGTGCTGGTGGCAGCGGGACGCGATCGTCATGCGAGCATTGTCGCGCATTTTCGAAACCGCCCCTTGGCCTGAAGCGCTATTCGTCGTGCTTGTCGAACACTGCTTTGCCGGGCAGCCCGTTAGGAACAGAACTCATGCCAGATAGTGCCCCGCAACAACTGCTTCACCTCGTCGTCGGCGGCGAGCTCGTCGATCTCGAGCACAACATCTTCAAGAACCTCGACGACGTCGAGATCGTCGGCCTCTATCCGAATTATGCGACCGCGCACGCCGCCTGGCGGGCCAAGGCGCAGAGCACGGTCGACAATGCGCAGATGCGCTATTTCATCGTCCATCTCCACCGGCTGCTCGACCCGAATCAAGAACCGGCGCGTTGAAAAAGCTGCTTCGCAATACGCTGCGAAGCAGCTGGTTTCAGCGTGCCGTCGGGGTGCTGGCGGCTGAATATCTGCGTCTGGTCTGGCGGACCAACAAATTCACGTTGGATCCGCCCGACGTCTATGCGCAGGTTGAGCCTCAGCTCCCTGCGATCTTCGCGTTCTGGCACGGCCAGCATTTCCTCACGCCTTTCATCAAGAACCAGAACAAGGCCTCCTATCGCGCCAAGGTCCTGATCTCCCGCCACCGCGACGGCGAGTTCAACGCCATCGCGGTGGAGCGGCTCGGCATCGGCCTGATTCGCGGTTCCGGCGATCACGGCAGCGCCTTCCATCGCAAGGGTGGGGTCGGCGCCTTCAAGGAAATGGTGCGCACGCTCCAGGACGGTTGTAATGTCGCCCTGACCGCCGATGTCCCCAAGCGCGCGCGCGTGGCCGGGCTCGGCATCATCATGCTGGCACGGGAATCGGGGCGGCCGATCATGCCTTTCGCGATGGCGACCAGCCGCTTCATCCGGCTCAAGAACTGGGACCGCACCACCATCAACCTGCCATTCGGGCGGGGCGCATTGGTCGGCATCAAGGAAATTCACGTTCCCGCAGATGCCGACGCCGCCACGATGGAAGCGTTGCGGCAGGAGCTGGAAGAGACGTTGAACGAGGCGACCCGCCGCGCCTATGCGCAACTCGGCCGCCCGGGACCGCAAGATGCCTAAATCGCTGCCCATTGCGCTGCCGATCACGCTGCGGATGTATCGGCGCCTGGCCTCCGGGCTGGTGCCGCTTGCACCGGCGCTGATCAAGCGGCGGCTGAAGCAGGGCAAGGAGGATCCCGCGCGCGTCGGCGAGCGGCGCGGCCTGTCCCGGGACGTGCGGCCCCATGGTCCGCTGGTCTGGATCCACGGCGCCAGTGTCGGCGAGGTGCTGGCCGCGGCGGCGCTGATCGAGCGCCTGCGCGATCTCAACTTACGCATCCTGCTCACCTCGGGCACCGTCACCTCGGCCGCTGTGGTCGCAAAGCGCTTTCCGCCCGACGTCATCCATCAATACGTGCCGTACGACTCGCCGCGTTATGTCGCGCGCTTCCTCGATCATTGGAAGCCGTCGCTGGCGCTGTTCATCGAATCCGATCTGTGGCCGAACCTGATCCTGGCGGGCGCGGCGCGCCGCCTGCCGATGGTGCTGATCAACGGGCGGATGTCGCCGCGCTCCTTCCCGCGCTGGCGCCGCATGCAGGGCACCATCTCGGCGCTGCTCTCGCGTTTCGACATCTGCCTCGCGCAGTCGAAGACCGATGCCGAACGCTTCTCCACGCTCGGCGGCCGCGACGTCGTCACCACGGGCAACCTCAAGCTCGACGTGCCGGCGCCGCCGGCCGATCCCGCCAAGCTCGAACGGCTGATGGCGATGACGCGCGGGCGTCCCATCATCGTCGCGGCCTCGACCCATCCGGGCGAGGACGAGATGCTGGTCGCGGCGCATCGCAGCCTGTCCGGCTTCTTCCCGCAACTCCTCACCGTGATCGTGCCGCGGCATCCCGATCGCGGCTCCTCGATCGCTGGCTTGATCACGGCCTCGGGCCTGAAGCCGGCATTGCGCTCGCGCGAGGAGCTGCCGACCGCGACCACCGACATCTATGTCGCCGACACCATGGGCGAGCTCGGCCTGTTCTACCGGCTGTCGCCGATCGTGTTCATGGGCGGATCGCTGATCCGCCATGGCGGCCAGAATCCGATCGAGGCGATCAAGCTCGGGGCCGCGATCGTGCATGGCCCGCACGTCTTCAACTTCGCCGACGTCTACGAAGCACTCGATAGTGGCGGCGGCGCACGCCAGGCCGACACGCAGGAGGCGCTGGTCAAGCAGCTCGGCCAGTTGCTGGCCGATCCCACCTTGCGCGACAAGATGCAGCGCGCGGGCAGCGGCGTGGTCGAGGATCTCGGCGGCGCGCTCAATCGCACCATGGCCGCGCTCGAGCCGTATCTGCTGCAGCTGCGGATCGAGATGGGAGCCGCCAATGCGTGAGCCGGCCTTCTGGTACCGGCCACGTTCCCTCCCGTCGTACGCGTTATGGCCGCTCGGAGCCCTCTACGGCGCAATCACCGAACGGCGCATGCTGCGCCAAGGCGTGGATGCCGGCATCCCCGTGATCTGCGTCGGCAATTATCACGTCGGCGGCGCCGGCAAGACCCCGACTGTGCTGGCGCTGATGAAGCTGCTGCGCGAGCTCGGCGAGACGCCGGTGGTGCTCAGCCGCGGCTATGGCGGACGGCTGGAGGGCCCGGTCATGGTCGACCGCGCTCGCCACACCGCTTCCGACATCGGCGATGAGCCGTTGATGATGGCGCGCGATGTCCCGGTCGCTGTTGCGCGTGACCGCCTCGAGGGTGTCGCGCTCGCCAAATCGCAAGGCGCCACCGTCATCCTGATGGACGATGGCTTCCAGAACCCGCGCCTGGTCAAGGACACCTCGCTGATCGTGATCGATAGCGAACGTGGCCTCGGCAACGGCAAGGTGTTTCCCGCCGGCCCGCTGCGCGCGCCGCTGAAGGCGCAGCTTGCGCGCACCGATGCGCTGGTGTTGATCGGCGACGGCCGCGCCGCCAACGATGTCGCGGCTGAGCTTGCCAAGCGCAGCAAGCCCGAGCTGCGTGCGCGCCTGAGGCCGGACGCCGAGTCGGTCGCAAGATTGTTGGGCAAGCCGGTGTTCGCGTTCGCGGGCATTGGCGATCCCGAACGATTCTTCCGCAGCTTGCGCGCCTGCGGCATCGAGGTCGCGCGCACGCGCGCCTTCGCCGATCATCACATGTTCTCAAACGACGAGATCGCAGCTCTCGCAGCGGAAGCGCAGCGCGAGCAGCACACATTGGTGACGACGGAAAAGGATCTCGCGCGCCTCCGCGGCCGCGATGGCCTGCCTGACAGCATCGTGCCGTTCGCTGTGCAGCTCGAATTCGATGATCCGGCAGCGCTCCGGCAATTGATCAGCGATCACCTCTACAAGGCGCGCGAGCGGCGGTTCGGCAGGCGATGATCCCGTTGGGTGGGTAGCCCCAAGAGCAATTCATCCAACGCCATGCGATATTCGACAATTGATCGGGCAACATGTCGCGGCTGATGAATTCTCTTCCGCACGTTGGGGAGTTGATGTAGCCTTCCATGAGAGCCGTCACCGGGACGTGCCGAACTCCCGGAAATCATCGGCGGCGTTCATGCCCACGGCGGGCAGTACCTTCATCATTTCAGATGCGGCGGCCGTAACGATCAGTTCGGAACGGCAGGGAGAATCATTGCCAAAAACCCAGAGGAGAACATGCCATGCATTTTTGCCTCACCGGACAATACACACCACGCGCTCTCAATGCCATTTTGGAGAATCCCACGACCGATCGCCAGGAGGCGGCAAGAAAGCTCATCGAAGCAGCCGGCGGAAAGCTGCTTTCGATGTACAGCGTTGCGGCCGACGGCCCAGGGGTCTTGGTGATTTTCGATGTGCCTGATCCGGGTGCGGCTCCGGCCATTTCCGGCCTGACCGTCTCCGCGGGCACCCTGCAGAATGTGAAGCTGACCAGGTTGTTCACGCAGGACGAGATCAAGCAGGTCCGTCAGAACGCGGCGAAGCTGCGTTCTTCGTATACCCCGCCCGGAAGCTGACATCCGGACCTCAAGCATGATCCGGAAAAGGGCGCAGCGGTTTTCCGAAAAGATCTTGCTTAAACCAACCTAAAGCGCGATGACGATTCATCCTGATCGCATCGCGCTTTAGAGCTTCGGTTCTGATTGAAGCAGAACCGGAGCTCTGGATTCCCCTCTTGGATGCGCCTTCTTCACGCGAACCGGTATCGCGGCTCGGCAGTCAGTCATGCTCACCACGCCCCAGCGGCCATTAATCCAATAATGGTCAGGCACGAGACGCAGGCCACGACGACGGTATAGCATTCGGGTGTATTCATTGCTCACTCCCAAACTGTTGCCAATTGCTTGGTCACTGCTACGCGGGAGAGATCGCCGGTCTCGGCCACTTCAATGCGGCAAGCCGCGACCGGTCTTGCGATGTGCGTCCGTCCCTTCATCGTCACCCTGATCCGCAGGATGATGATGCGCTTCGTGAGCCTCGGCGCGTTCAGCCGCGATCAGAAGCTGTTTGCGCATTTCAGCGAGACGGGCGCGGCAATATTCACGATAGAGCAGGTCCAATATGGTGGGCATGATCACCCCCATCGCTCGACTTTCGATCTACAGAAATTCCACCGCGAATTTTCGAGGTGATCGTAGCCCGTCGGATGGCTCTTCGTTATGAGCCCGTTCACAGACTGCGCCAATTCCAAAGCTCGAGGGCCGTTTGGTTGACTTGATTGTCTGTGCGATAAAAAGAACAGGGCCAATTACCTAACATGCATTATAGCAGCGCTCTGTTTCATTCAGACTTCGTCAAACAACCTAAGGGCGCCGGATTCGCAACAAAGAATCCACCACAGCGCGAATTGACTTACCTCGGAGTGCAAGCACTCGTCGATGCAACGCGGATCGACACGGCGGAGATCTTTCCTCGGTGAGACTCGCAGTTCATGTGCATGCGAACGTCGTCTCATCGCCATGACGCGCGAAAAGCTGCACCGCTCGTGCCACGCCGCACGGGGCTGCGCTTTGCCCACCCTGCAGCAGCCTGCCATTCAGGCGGCATTCATCGCAAAGCGCCTATCGGTTTCCGACGATCGGGAGAATTCGATGAAACTGCCGTCTGGGACCGTTGCCGCCAGCCTTGTGTGTCTGATCGTTGCGCCCGTGTTCGCGCAAACGCCGCCTGCGGCAGCTCCCGCTGCTCCAACCAGCACGGTGCCGGTTCCCGCGACCAAGCGCGTCACGTGTCTGGCCACGACGGCAAGCCTGAAAGGTCAGGACAAGCGCGACCAGCTGCAGCTCTGCATGGCGCAGGCGCGGCTCGATTGCCTGAAGCAGGCGATCGATCAGAAGGTCGTCGGCGAAGCCAGGAAGAGCGCGATCAAGACTTGCGTGGGTGCGGATGGTCCCGAGCAGCAATAGCGGAACGACGCCACCAACTCGCTCTCGTCGGCGGGGCAAAGCAACGCGTGCCCACCTTGTCCATCGCGGTCACGGAGAGATGGTGGGCACGGCGCTTTGCGCCTTTGCCCACCCTACGAGAGCGGAAAGCTCATTGCTGCGGTTTCGGCGCGCCGGGGAAATGCCGCTGCAGCACCGCGGCGGGTGTGGCGTAGGCTTCCTGCAAATCCACGCTCCAGTACTTCAGCTCGTCGAGCGGAATCCGCGTGTCGGTGATGGCACAGCGCACGAAGGTCCCCGGCGAGATCACGCGGAAGTCGCCGTCGAGATATTGCACTTGCGCTTCGCCATGGCCCGAGGGGCCGAACTTGTTCAGCACGGTCGAAAGTCTCCGTGGAAGGCCTCTCCGTCGAAACTGGAGGGCACGGTGCGTTGGACGGGATGTAGCATAGATAGGGTGGCTTGTCCGCCCGGTAAACCCACCGGTTTGTGATGTTTTGCCGCCGTTTCCGCATGATAGTGCTTGCGCGAAGGACCGCTGGTTCCGGCATCTCCTATGGCAGAGTCCGATGCGCCTTCCACTGACCGCCCTGTTCCTGACGCTGCTGATGTCGGCCGCGCGTGCCGCGCCGGCGCCGCAGCCGGTCGATATTCCGCTGGCGTCCGGCGTGCTGCATGCGCAGCTCTACAAGCCTGAAGGTGCGGGGCCGTTTCCGGCCGTGATCGCGCTGCACGGCTGCGGAGGCCTCGGTAGCCATTCCGATCCCGTGCTGCCGCACTATCGCGAGTGGGCCGAGCGCCTGCTCAGGGCGGGCAATGCCGTGCTGCTGCCGGACAGCTACGGCTCGCGCGAGCTCGGGCCGCAATGCCGCGTCAAGGAGATGCACGTCAAGGCGCGGCGCGAGCGCGTCACCGATATTGCGGCCTCACGCGCCTGGCTGATGAAGCAGTCCTGGGTGGCGCGCGATCGCGTCAGCCTGATGGGCTGGGCCAATGGCGCCAGCGCGCTGCTCTGGGCGGTGCGTCCGCAGAGCGCGGCGCGCGAGGTGGGACCCGATTTCCGCGCCGCCATCGCGTTCTATCCGGACTGCCGGATCTCCGCCGGTCTCGGCTGGAGCACGCGGGTGCCGACCCTGGTGCTGATCGGCGCCAATGACGATGTCTCCTCGCCGCCGGCCTGCCGCCAGATGGTCGAGGGCGCGCATGGCCGCAGCGCGCTCGCACGCATCGTGGTCTATCCCGGCGCCTATCACGATTTCGACCGCGCCAACACGCCGCTGCACGCGGCCAGTGGCAGCAACGATGCCGCCGCACCCGAGCGCGGTCACCTCGGCACCGATGCCGAGGCGCGCGCGGAGTCGCAGAAGGACGTCGCGCAGTGGCTGGCGCGGTAGTGGGAGCGCCGTAGCCCGGATGGAGCGCAGCGCAATCCGGGACAGTGCTGCGCGTGGCATGAACCCGGATTACGCTTTCGCTCCATCCGGGCTACAGGTCTTCCAAAGCGGGGCCGCCCGAGGAACAAATTCAGGCGGACAGCCCCGCATCGACCACCGCCCTGCACGGATAATGGCCGACCGGGAATCTACGGATCGCGCACGGCGCGGGTTTCAGCACGTGACGGCGCCTTAGTTCGACCACGATGTCGATTAAACGCAATCCTCATGCGCAACCGTCTCACGCTCTTCTCCGCATTGGCCGTCTTCACCGTCGCGATCTTCCTGTATGAAGCCCATGCCGGCGCCCCCCAGCGCGCGCCGGACCATTGCGGCTTCTGGACCACGATCGACGCGGGATTGTCGTGTCGGTAGGGGCATGCTGTCCCCACATGCTCCGTCATTGCTTCGTCGCTTCAGCGCAAAATTGCTACGCAATCTTGTCGCGAGCTCCTCGCAATGACGCTTGGGAATACACGCGCGACCCACACAATCGCTGTCATCGCCCGGCTTGACCGGGCGATCCAGTACGCCGAGGCGGCTGTGAGTCATCGAGAAGCTGCGGCGTACTGGATTCCCCGCTTTCGCGGGGAATGACACCGAGGGTGGGGCGCCGTTCTCACACCTCAGAACAAGCTGCCCTGATCCACCGGTTTGCCCACACGCTTCGGCGCGGCCTTTGCGTCCGCCGCAGCCGACTTTGGCTGCGCTGGCGCACGCTTTGTCGTCGGCGCCGGCCGATCCGCGTCCGCGGTCGCCGCAACACGTCCATCCGCGAACTCGATCTCGAGCCGTGCATTCGGCCCGATGCTGTCCGCCGCATGCAGCGGATGTCCCGCCTCGTCCCGCACCAGCGCGAAGCCGCGCGCGAGCACGCTGCGATAGGACAGTGCCGATAGCAGCTTGCCGCTGTTCTCGACGCGGGCCTCTAACCGCTGCAGCAACGTGACGAGCGCGCGGCCGGCGCGTTCGCCAAGACGCTGCGTGCGCTCGCGCTGGCGGAGAATCGCGTTGCGCTGCGCCTGCGCATTGGAAAGCTTCGAAGCGCGCAAGCGAACCTCGAGTCCGGCAAAGCGGTCGCGCCGACGCCGCAGCAGCGAGCGCGCGGACAGCCCGAGCCGTTCGCCGCACACGGTGAGCCGGTGGTCGGCCTGCGAGATCTGGCCGTGCAGCACCCGCAGCGTCAGTTTTGAACTCGCGGCGGTGAACCTTCGGAAATGCGCGTGGGTGTTGGCCTTGAGACAGCGGGGCAGGGATGCGCCCGCCGAATCCAGCCGTTGCCTCGGAATGGCGAGCAGATCGCCGGCCGCGGGCAGCGCGCGTGCGGCGGCGCGCAGCTCGCTGCGGCGGCTCTCCTGGCTGCGTTGCCAATAGGCGCGGGTGCGGCGCCCGAGATCGGCGACCTCGACGAACAATTCGCTGCGCACCGGCACCGCCATCTCGGCCGCTGCCGTCGGCGTCGGCGCGCGCTTGTCGGCGACGAAGTCGATCAGCGTGATGTCGGTCTCGTGCCCCACCGCCGAGATCAGCGGGATCATGCTCTCGGCCGCGGCCCGCACCACGATCTCCTCGTTGAACGACCAGAGATCCTCCAGCGAGCCGCCGCCGCGCGCGACGATCAGCACGTCGGGCCGCGGAATCCTGCCGCCTTCAGGCAGCGCGTTGAAGCCGCGGATGGCGGCCGCGACCTGCTCGGCCGAGCCGTCGCCCTGCACCTTCACCGGCCACACCAGCACGCGGCGGGGAAAGCGGTCCTCCAGCCGATGCAGGATGTCGCGGATCACGGCGCCGGTCGGCGAGGTCACGACGCCGATCACCTCGGGCAACCACGGCAGCAGCTGCTTGCGCGCTTCGTCGAACAACCCTTCCGCGGCGAGCTTCTTCTTGCGCTCCTCCATCAGCGCCATCAGCGCGCCGATGCCGGCCGGCTCCAGCGCCTCGATCACGATCTGGTATTTCGAGGAGCCCGGATAGGTCGTGAGCTTGCCGGTGGCGATGACCTCGAGCCCTTCCTGGGGCTTGAAGCGCATCCGGCCGTGCACGCCCTTCCAGATCACCGCCTCGATCTTGGCGTTCTCGTCCTTGAGCGCGAAATAGCAATGGCCGGAGGAATGGGCGCCCCGGAACCCCGAGATCTCGCCGCGGACCCGGACATGGCCGTAGGTATCCTCCACAGTCCGCTTCAGGGACTGGGAGAGCTCGGAGACGGTGAATTCAAACGCGTTGTTCAGTTGTTCCGCAGGCGGCATCGGCACACGATTCGGCATTTTGGGGTCAGACCCGACGTTAAGGATTTTCGCCGTGCGGCGCCAATCCAGGGGTTGATCAAAAGAGTACTCTGTTTTATAGAGTTCTCTATTGATTGATGCGTTTGAGGAGATGGAACAATGGCGGTCCGGTTGCTGCGCGGCATTTTGAATGGCCTGAAATGGGTCCTGTGTGCGGTCGGCGGCGTGGCGCTGATCCTGACAGCGATGATCGCAACGCCGCTCGAGCGCCCGCCCGAGATGCGGTCGGTCTCCGACTCCGCCAAGGGGATCGACTGGTCTACCCTGCCTGCGCTGGAGCGCTTCCAGGCCCGCGACGGCACCTGGATCGGCTATCGCCACTACGCGGCCAATGCGTTTTCAAGCGAAGTGGAAGCCGGTTCGCGTGAAGAAAACGCGTCAAAACAAGAATCCGGAGCCCGATCCCATCGGAACGGAAATGGCTCCGGGGGCCCGGCGGCAGGCCGGGGTGCGATCTTCATCCACGGCTCGTCCGGCTCCAGCGGCACCGTCAACCATGCGCTGACCCACGCGATCGCCTCGCGCGGGGTGGAGACCTGGGCGCTCGACATCCGCGGCCATGGCGGCTCCGGCACGCGCGGCGATATCGGCTATGTCGGCCAGCTCGAGGACGACCTCGTCGATTTCGTCGCCGAGATTCGCAAGACCGCGCCGGACCTGCCGCTCACCTTGATCGGCCATTCCGCCGGTGCCGGTTTCTCGCTGCGCGTCGCCGCGACGCCGATCATGCAGGACATGTTCGTGCGCACCGTGCTGCTCGCGCCCTATCTCGGCTATGACGCGCCGACCAACAGGCCGAACGCCGGCGGCTGGGCCAATTTCAATGTCCCGCGCTTCCTGGGCCTGACGGCGCTGCGCAAGCTCGGCATCGACTGCTGTTCGCAGCTTCCGGTGCTGGCCCTGGCGGTGCCGCCGACCTCGGCGAAGTACCTCGTCTCCATTTATTCGGATCGCCTGACGCGCAATTTCGCGACGCGCGGCTATCGCGTCGATCTTCCGGCAACCACGCGTCCGGTCACGATCTTCGGCGGCGCCGAGGACGAGATGATGATCTCGGACAAATATGCTGAAGTCGTGCAAGCGGTGAAGCCGTCGGTCGACGTCAAGGTCATTGACGGCATCAACCACATGGGCATCGTCACCCATCCGAAAGCGATCTCGGTGATCGCCGAGGACGTCGCAACGCGCGGGGCAGGGCAGTCATGATCGACAGCAGGGAGGCGTCCGCAGCGCTGGCCGATATCGACGACATCGTCCAGCGCGTGAAGCAATCGCAGCTCTACGAGCTGGCGAGCTTAGCTGCGGTCTGGTGGGGCGTGCTGGTGTTCGCAGCCAATCTCGTGACCTGGCTTTGGCCGATCTACGCGGCCTACGCCTGGGTTGCCGCGGATGTTTTCGGCGTCGGCGGCCTGATTGCACTTCGCGTGCTCAATCCATCAAGTCACCCCTTCGGCGCCGGCGTTGCCCTCAGGTTGTTCCTGATATTCGCGCTGTTCTTCGCCTTCGGCTATCTCGTCACCAGCGTCGTCGGTCATTTCGGTCCGCGCCAATTGGGGACGTTCTGGCCGATCTATTTCATGCTGTTCTACACGCTGGCGGGGCTGTGGTTCGGCTATGCCTTCGTGGCGATCGGTCTTGGCATCTCCGCCCTGACGCTGATCGGCTTCTTCTATATCGGCGAGGCGTTCCCGCTCTGGATGGCTTTCGTCAATGGCGGAGGCCTGATCCTCGGCGGCCTCTGGATGCGGCGGATCTGATGGCCGAGCTCGACGACATCATCCACCAGCCGCTGCGGCTGAAGATCATGGCGGCACTGAACGCGCTGCCGGTTTCAGCTGGCCTTGAGTTCTCGCGACTGAAAAAACTCACCGGCGCCACCGACGGCAATCTCGGCGCGCACATCGAGACGCTGGCGAAGGCAGGGTACGTTTCGGTGGAGAAGGCGTTCGTCGGCAAGAAGCCGCAGACGACGGTGACGGCCACGGCTGCAGGGCGCGGCGCGTTCGCGCGGCATGTGGCGACGTTGCAGGAGATCATTGCGGGGAAGCAGGTTTGATTCTCTCGTCATTCCGGGGCGTCGCGAAGCGACGAGCCCGGAATCCATTCATCCACGAATGCTGCGGCCCGATGGATTCCGGGCTCGCGCTACGCGCGTCCCGGAATGACGGGTGAGGCATCGGCCACCTGAGTTCGAAAGCGCATTGGCGCAAATCAACCTTGCGGTAACGCTTCGTGACAACCGCACCTGTTACTGAAACTATCGTGTCTCACTTCAGGGGTGCAGTCCAGCACCGTCACCGTAATTGCCATGTCAAGTCTCATCCGGGTAAGTATTGAACCGCCCGCGTTCGATGCGCAAATGTACCCGCGAGATACGCGCTCTTCCATCTCGCGCTCTAAGGACTCGTTCGTAATTAACAGCGTCTTCATGGCTTCGCGGGCTGTCACCGGTGTTCTTTTATTTTAAGCAGCGAGTATGGAGACGTCCGCGTTTTAAGAGCGGACGCTTGGTTAATCGACCGGGAGGCTGAAGCGTGCATTGAGAGTGCCAACGTTTCGTCTCGCCTGCAAGAAATGGTCGAAAAACTCACTCCTGGGCCGGGTTCTGATCCACTCAATATCTTCGGCCTTGAGGCTATTTGTGATGCTAACCTTTCCCTGCTCCAAAAGGAGGTCGGGCCGATTGATATGCATCCATCTTAGGAAGGCTGATTCTTCGTCGCTCTCGGTCTCGCCGCAAAGACTACGGGCCAAAATGGCGAAGAAAATGAAGTATTCAGAGAGGGATGTGTTGAACTCGATCACCGAGTCGCCGTCCCTGTCTGCATGTTTGAAGAAGTTGGCTTCCTTGCGCACCTTTTGGTTCCAGTAGCGCCGGTATTCGTCCTTGACTGTAAACGTATCAAAGATCAGATCGCGTCTGTAAGGGTCGCGCTTTTCGCTGATGTAGTGGAGCACCTCATAAGAAGCGAATGCCAGTGTATGGATCGCCACTGGATCGCCGCCGTTGAACCAAAGTGATATGGCTGTCCGAAGCTGTCGGCGTGCCGCGTCGAGCTTACTAACTCTGATGGTATCTTTAGCCATTGCCAAGAGGTCCAAATCGAGAAGGTTGCGGGTCAGAGGAAGCTTCATGCGACGCTAAAACAACCCGGTAAGTCCCCTCGCGAGGAAGGCCGGAACGAGTTGCCGTCATCGGCGGACGCTAGGGAAACCGGTGCTTCCCCTCATCAAAAGTCGAAGGACAGTTGACCCGGTAGCGATCGGTAATGGGAGCAGACGCTCTCCCATCGACCGTAGCGAAATCGGTCATACGCGTTTACAAAAACTGGCTTCCGACTAGTGCCATGTCTTCGCATGGCGATCTCCTTTCTGTTGCGCGGGCAATCTACCCGCAGGTCCGCCCCTCCCAGCGGGGCGCGCGCATTTGGACCTTCGGCTGCTCGCCGAATCACAGAATGGTGCCGATGACGGCTCGCTTAGTCAGACTGATTTGTGAACTTTGCGCAACTAGTGGTGTGCGAAGTTCACAATGCTGACGGAAAGGTTAGGCCGTTTCCCCTTGAGGCCCGCCCCGATTCGTGCGACCTCCGCTCCCAGCAACTCCCTCATTTCTGAGCCTTCGATGCACATTCTCCTGCTTGGTTCCGGCGGCCGCGAACATGCCCTGGCGTGGAAGATCGCGGCCTCGCCCCTGGTGACCAAATTCTGGTGCGCGCCCGGCAATGCCGGCATCGCCAGGGAGGCCGAATGCGTGGCGCTCGATGTCGCCGACCATGCTGCGGTGATCGAGTTCTGCAAGACGAACAAGGTCGAGCTCGTGGTGGTCGGACCGGAGACGCCGCTGGCGGCCGGCATCGTCGACGATCTTGCCGCTGCCGGCATCAAGGCGTTCGGCCCGAGCAGGATCCCCGCCCAGCTCGAAAGCTCCAAGGGGTTTACCAAGGCGCTGTGCACCGAATTCGGCATTCCCACAGGCGCCTACAAGCGCTTCACCAACGCCGATGACGCGCGCGCCTATGTGCAGAGCCAGGGCGCGCCGATCGTGGTGAAGGCCGACGGGCTTGCCGCCGGCAAGGGCGTCGTCGTCGCGAAAACCGTGCGCGAGGCCGAGGACGCCATCGCCATGATGTTCGAGGGCGCCTTTGGCGAGGCCGGCGCGGAGGTCGTGATCGAGGAGTTTCTGCCCGGCCGCGAGATCAGCTTCTTCGCGCTGTGCGACGGCGAGACCGCGATCCCGCTGGCCTCCGCGCAGGACCACAAGCGCGTGTTCGACCACGATGTCGGCCCGAACACCGGCGGCATGGGCGCCTATTCGCCGACGCCGCTGGTGACGCCCGCCATCCACGACGCGATCATGGCGAAGATCATCTTGCCGACGGTCGCCGGCATGAAGCAGCGCGGCACGCCGTTCCGCGGCGTGCTCTATGCCGGGATCATGCTGACGACGCAGGGCCCAAAGCTGTTCGAGTTCAACGTCCGCTTCGGCGACCCCGAATGCCAGGTGCTGATGCTGCGCATGATGTCGGACATCGTGCCGGCCTTCCTCGCCGCCTGCGACGGCCAGCTGAAGAATTTCGATCTGCGCTGGCATCCGGACTCCGCGCTCACGGTGGTGATGGCGGCCAAGGGTTATCCCGGCGACTACCAGAAGGGCACGCGCATCGAGGGGCTCGATGACGCCGCCAGGGTGGACACCGTCGAGATCTTCCACGCCGGCACGGTCGCGAAGGACGGCGCCATCCTCGCCAATGGCGGCCGCGTGCTCAATGTCTGCGCGCTCGGCAAGACCGTGACGGAGGCGCAGGCGCGCGCCTACCAGGCCGTCGACCGCATCAACTGGCCCGAGGGCTTCTGCCGCCGCGACATCGGCTGGCAGGCGGTGGAGGCGGAGAAGGCCAAGGGCTAGTCGAGGGCTCGTCCAGAGCGAGCTCGGCGCGGTTGGCGTCACCGGATCGCCACATCAGCCCGCCAGAATGTGCAATCGGTCGTTGGGGTTATCAGCCCCGATGATGATACCGGTACTGTGCATGGGGTTGTTTTCGCAAATTTAGGTGTCGGGGACCGGCCCCGACTGACCCCTCAAGGATGCAACAAGATGTCCGATCTCGCCGACCTCTATCCGGGCTTTGGCTCTGAATGGATCAATACCTCGTTCGGCCGCATCTTCGCCCGCGTCGGCGGCAAGGGCCCACCGCTGCTGCTGTTGCACGGCTTCTCCGAGACCAACGTGATGTGGCACCGCGTGGCGCCTGAGCTGGCCGACGCCTTCACGCTGATCATCGCCGATCTGCCGGGCTATGGCTGGTCCGACATGCCCGAGAGCGATGCGCTGCACATCCCCTACAGCAAGCGCGCCATGGCCAAGGCGATGGTGGAGGTGATGGAGCGGCTCGGCCACGTCCACTTCGCACTGGCCGGCCACGACCGCGGCGGTCGCGTCTCCTATCGCCTCGCGCTCGACCATCCGGGCCGGCTGTCGAAGCTCGCGGTGCTCGATATCCTGCCGACCTATAATTACTGGGAGCGGATGAACCGCGCCTACGCGCTGAAGATCTATCACTGGACCTTCCTGGCGCAGCCCTATCCGCTGCCGGAGACGCTGATCTCGAGCAATGGCGAGTTCTTCCTGCGCTTCAAGATGGCGAGCCAGACCAGGTCGAGGACGCTGGATGCCATCGACCCGCGCGCGCTCGAGCACTACATCGCCCCGTTCCGCGATCCCGCCCGCGTGCATGCGATGTGCGAGGACTACCGCGCCGGCGCCTATTTCGACTACGACCTCGACAAGGCCGATTTCGAAGCCGGCAAGAAGATCACCATTCCCATGCTGGCGCTGTGGGGCAACGCCGGCGTGGCCCAGGCCGCCGCGACGCCGCTCGACACCTGGCAGCAATGGGCGACCAACGTGGAGGGCATGCCGGTGGATTCCGGTCACTTCCTCACCGAGGAGAATCCGGACGTGACCGCGAAGGCGTTGCGGGAGTTCTTCACGGCTTAACGATCTTGTAGCCCGGATGGAGCGAAGCGAAATCCGGGGTCTGTTAGTCAGCGCGGCGACACTGTCCCGGATTGCGCTTCGCTCCATCCGGGCTACGCGACGCCGGATTACCGCCGCTCGCGAAAGAACTCCTTGAGCAGCCGCGCCGCCTCGCTCTCGCCGACGCCGGAATAGACATCCGGGGCATGATGGCAGGTCGGCGAGGCGAAGAACCGCACGCCTGATTCCACCGCGCCGCCCTTGGGATCGGCGGCGCCGTAATAGAGCCGCCTGACCCTTGCAAACGAGATCGCGCCCGCACACATGGTGCAGGGCTCCAGCGTCACGTAGAGGTCGCAGTCCACCAGGCGCTCGCTGCCGATCTTTTTCGCCGCCTCGCGCAGCGCGACGATCTCGGCGTGAGCAGTGGGGTCGTAATCGGTCAGCGTCCGGTTCGCCGCGGTGGCGATCACCTCGTAATTGCGGACCACCACGCAGCCGATCGGAACTTCGCCCGCCTTTCCGGCATTTTCGGCCGTTTTGAGCGCCAAATCCATGAAAGAGGGGGCTTTCAAGCCTCGTATCATCGCCAGAAACCTGCTAGTAGCTGCGCCTTCAGCAGAAGTGCTTACCGATTTTGCCTGAGCTTGCGGCTCGGAACGAGCGCGCACAAAGCTTTTTGGCTACCCCCTGAGTGAGATCATTCATGCCTCGCGACAGCGACAAAGACAACGATTCCCGCGGCCGGCGTGATCGAGGCGGCCCGCCCAAGGGCCGGTCCGGCAAGCCGCGCGGTCCCGAGAAGAAGTTCGCCAAGCGCGGCCCCGAGGGCAGGAGCGACGCCCGCCCGCCCCGTGGCGACCGCGACAGCCGCGCGCCCCGCGAGGGTCAACCCTTCCGCCGCCGCGAGGAGGGCGATGCGCCGCGCCGCGATTTCAGCGATCGGCCGAAGTTCAAGCGCGACGACCGCGGCGGCGCGGAGCGTGGCGAGCGCAGCTTCAAGCCCCGCGGCGACCGTCCGTTTTCCGATCGCTCCTCGCGCGACGGCGAGAAGCGTCCCTTCAAGCCGCGTGGCGATCGCCCGTCCTATGGCCGCGACGACCGTCCGCCGCGCAGGGATCGTGACGATTCCCGCCCGGCCGGCCGGACCGGTGACAGAAAGTTTGGCGACAAGAAGCCCTACGCGCCGCGTGGCGACCGCCCGGAACGCAAGTTCGACGGCGAGCGGAAGTTCTCGCGGGGCGCACCCGATCGCGGGCCGCGCGAAGATCGTGGCGAGCGCAGTTTTAAGCCGCGTGGAGATCGCCCGAATTTCGATCGCGGTGATCGTGCGCCGCGTGGCGACCGTCCGGAGCGCAAGTTCGACGGCGAGCGAAAGTTTTCGCGAGGCGCACCGGATCGCGAACGCGACCGTGGGGATCGCGGGCCGCGCAAGGATTTCGGCGGTCGTGACCGCGGCGGGGACAAGCCCTGGCAAAAGCGCGAAGGCGGCGAGGACCGTCCCCGGTTCTCGCGTTCGCGCGACGATCGCGCCTCGGGTGATCGCCCGTTCCGCGAGCGGCCCAAATTCGATCGGCCGCGCGACGATCGTCCGAAGTTCGATCGGCCCCGTCGCGACGGCGATGGCGACCGCGGCGGCGACCGGCCGAAATTCAATCGTCCGCGCGAGCGCTCGGAAGGCCGCTCCGATTGGCACGAGCATCCGCGCAGCGAGGGCCGTTTCGGCGATCGCCCGCGCCGTGAAAACGAGGACGAGAGCCGGATTTTCGAGAAACGCCCCGCCTTCGGCGGCCGCGGCGCCTATCGCGAGCGCGACCGTGATTTCGACCGGCGGCCGCGCCGGGAGGAAGAGCCGAAGCCGAAGAAGGCCGGCGAGCGCATCGCCAAGGCGCTGGCCCGCGCGGGGCTTGCCTCGCGCCGCGACGCCGAGGAGATGGTCACGCAGGGCCGCGTCACCGTCAACGGCCGCGTCATCAACTCGCCGGCGCTCGACATTACAAAGAACGACGTCGTTCTGGTCGACGGCAAGCCGTTGCCGGAGCGCGAGCGCACGCGGCTGTTCCTCTATCACAAGCCGCGCGGACTGATGACCACGCATGACGACCCCGAGGGTCGTCCGACCGTGTTCGACAATCTGCCCGAAGGCCTGCCGCGGCTGATCTCGATCGGCCGGCTGGATTTCAACACCGAGGGCCTGCTGCTGCTCACCAATGACGGCGGCCTCGCGCGCACGCTCGAGCTTCCCGATACCGGCTGGCTGCGCCGCTACCGCGTTCGCGCCCATGGCGACGTCACCCAGGCGCAACTCGACGAGCTCAAGAACGGCATCGAGGTCGAGGGCGTCAAATACGGTCCGATCGAAGCGACGCTGGAGCGCGACCAGGGCGCCAATGTCTGGCTGGTGTTCGCGATCCGCGAAGGCAAGAACCGCGAGGTGCGCAATGTCTGCGCCCATCTCGGGCTCGAGGTGAACCGGCTGATCCGGGTCTCCTATGGTCCGTTCCAGCTCGGCGAAGTTCCGGAAGGGCAGGTCGAGGAGATCAAGTCGCGCGTGCTGCGCGACCAGCTCGGCGACAAGGTGATCGAGAAGTCGGGGGCGCAGTTCGACGTGCCCTCGAAATCCGCCTCGCGCGTCGACGACGCGCCGCGCGAGACGAAGCCCGCCAGCAAGCGCGCGGTGATCAACGACCGCAAGGGCCGCCGCGTGCTGGTGCAGCGCACCGGTAGCGAGGAGGCGCGCGAGCGCAACGAGGAAGAGGCCAGCGGCTACGGCCCGCCGCGCCGTCCCAAGCGCGGCTATCACGGCAAGCGCGACCTGACGCCGAAGGAGGACTAGGGTTGCGCGTCGTCGGCGGTCGTTTGAAGGGGCGTAATCTCGCCTCACCGTCCTCGCGCGACATCCGCCCCACGGCGGACCGCCTGCGCGAGTCCGTGTTCAACATCCTCGTGCACGCCTATGACGATCCGATTCAAGACGCGCGCGTGCTCGATCTCTTCGCCGGCACCGGCGCGCTCGGCATCGAAGCCTCGTCACGCGGCGCAAAGTTCACGCTGTTCGTCGACAACGGTGCGGAAGCACGGGCGCTGCTGCGCAATAACGTCGAGTCGCTCGGCCTCGGCGGCGTGACCAAAGTGTATCGCCGCGATGCGACCGATCTCGGCCCCGCGCATCCCGTCGAGCCGTTCTCGCTGGCGTTCCTCGATCCGCCCTACGGCAAGGGTCTTGCGGAGAAGGCGCTGGCCTCCTTGCGCGATGGCGGCTGGCTGACGCCCGGCGCGTTGATTGTGGTCGAGGAGGCGAAGGCCGCGCAGTTCGTGGCGCCTGATGGCTTCGAGGAATTGGAGCGGCGGGCGTATGACGATACGGAGTTCGTGTTTTTGAAGAGATCGTAGGGTGGGCAAAGGCGCGCTCTTCGCGCGCCGTGCCCACCATCGAAGGCTGAGATCGTGATGGTGGGCACGCTACGCTTTGCCCACCCTACGGCACTGTCACCGTCTTCCGAACAGCTTCTCCACATCGCTCAGCTTCAGCTCGACATAGGTCGGCCGGCCGTGATTGCACTGGCCGGAGTTCGGGGTGTCCTCCATCTCGCGGAGCAGGGCGTTCATCTCCTCGGGCCGCAGCCTGCGGCCGGCGCGCACCGAGCCGTGGCAGGCCATGGTCGCGGCGACGTGCATCAGGCGGCGCTCGAGCGGCAGCGCTTCGTCCCATTCGGCCATATGCTCTGAGAGGTCGCGCAAGAGCCCGCCCGCATTGGTCTTGCCGAGCAGCGACGGCGTCTCGCGCACGGCGACCGCGCCCGGGCCGAAGGATTCGATGGCGAGGCCGAACGATGCGAGCTCCTCGCTGCGCTCGAGCAGGCGCTCCACCGTCGCCTCGTCCATCTCGACGATCTCGGGAATGAGGAGGATCTGCCGCTGCACGCCGTTCGCGGCCAGCGAGGCCTTCAGCCGCTCATAGACGATGCGCTCATGCGCGGCGTGCTGGTCGACGATGATCAATCCGTCGCGGGTTTGCGAGACGATATAGGTCTCGTGGATCTGCGTGCGCGCCGCGCCGAGCGGGCGGTCGACGAGATCGCTGACGGGCTGAGTCTCGATCCGCACGTCCGCGCTCGGCGCCCCGACGTCGAAGGCCGCCTGCGCGCGCTCGGCGAAGGCAGGCGCCGCGGCGCCTTCGAAGGACGGCATCGGCGCAACGGGCGCGGATGGCGAGGCCCGCCAGTCCCAGCTTGCGGGACGCGGCGTGAAGGCCGGTCGGAACGCTGACAAGGCGCTCTCGCCGCTGTTGGCGGCGGTGCGCCGGCCCTCCCGCGCGAGGCCTTCCTTCAGCCCGTGCACGATCAGCGCGCGAACGAGGCCCGCGTTGCGGAAGCGGACCTCCGTCTTGGCCGGATGCACGTTGGCGTCGACCTCGCGCGGGTCGAGCGTGACGAACAGAGCCAGCACCGGATGCCGGTCGCGCGGCAGATAGTCGGCATAGGCGCCGCGGACCGCCCCTAAGATGAGCTTGTCGCGCACCGGGCGGCCGTTGACGAAGAGATATTGCCCGAGCGCATTGGCTTTGGTCAGCGCCGGGGCCGCGGCATAGCCGGCAACGACCACGCCCTCGCGTTCGGCATGGACCTCGAAGGCATGGCTGCGGAATTCCGCGCCCAGGATGTCGCCGAGCCGCGTCAGGCGGCCGGCGGCGCCGGGCAGGGCGGCGGCCCAGGTCACCGGTGCGCGCTCTTCGCCGGCCAGCGTGAAGGCGATATCGGGCCGCGCCATCGCGAGGCGCCTGACCACTTCGCGGATCGCCTCGGCCTCGGTGCGGTCGGTCTTCAAAAATTTCAGCCGGGCCGGCGTCGCGTAGAAGAGGTCGCCAACCTCGACGCGGGTGCCATGCGCCAGCGCCGCCGGCATGATCTCGGACTTCTCGCCGCCTTCGACCGACAGTGCCCAGGCATGCGGCTCGCTGGCATGGCGCGTGGTAATGGACAGCCGTGCCACCGAGCCGATCGAGGGCAGCGCCTCGCCGCGGAACCCGAGGGTGCGGATCTGCAGCAGATCCTCGTCGTCGAGCTTGGAGGTGGCGTGACGCTCGACCGCGAGCGCGAGGTCCTTCGCGGTCATGCCGCCGCCGTCGTCGGTGATGCCGATCCGCCGCCGCCCGCCGCCATCGGTGAAGACGTCGATCCGGCTCGCGCCGGCATCGATGGCGTTCTCGACCAGCTCCTTGACCACGCTCGCCGGCCGCTCGACCACCTCGCCGGCGGCGATGCGGTTGACGACCTGTTCTGGAAGCTGGCGGACGGGCATGGGCTCTGGGCTTAGGCTTACGATCTGGATTCGCTGACGGCGCTATTCTAGGCCGTGTTGCGTCAAAAGCATGTGTTGGGCAACAGCCGCGTGACGGCCTGGGGAAGAGGGATGCCTATCACATTGAAGACATTGGCCGTTCGAGAAAATCGCGCAATCCGGAGCCGGCTTCCCCGGCGACCGTCCTGATTGTGGGGTGTGGGGCGGCGGTGTAGCATTGTGAAAAAATGGCAACAGGACGGGAGGACGCCATGTGCCATCTCTTTGCGCACCAGCCCCAACGCGACTACGAATCCCAGACCCGCTCATTGCGGATCGGCGGCCATTGCACCTCGATCCGCCTGGAAATGGCGTTCTGGGACACGCTGGAGGAGATCGCGGCCAAGGAGAATATGAGCGTCGGCAAGTTCCTGACCACGCTCTACAACGAGGTCCTCGACCATCACGGCGAGGTCAACAATTTCGCCTCGCTGCTGCGCTGCTCGTGCTTGATCTACCGATCGAAGAGCATGGTGACGGCGCCGGAGTTCAAGGCCACGGTGGCGCCCATGCTCGACGCGGCGGAGTAGCAGTTGGGCGCGAGCACGCTTCCACAATGTCGTCCCGGCCTAGTGCGCGATTGCGCACGGGCGCCGGGACCCATACCGCGTGATCTCGCTGTTGCAGAAGGTCGGTGTACCGAACGATCAATCTTCGCCAAATGTCTCCCTGTGGTTATGGGTCCCGGCGTTCGCCGGGACGACACCTTGGGTGTGGATACGCAATCCTTCAACGTCGCCATCGCTGGCGCGGTGACAACACCCCCTCCTCAAATCTCCTTCTTCTGCATCGCACCCGCGATGTAGTCCGCCTGCCGGATCGCCAGCGCGACGATGGTCAGCGTCGGGTTGCAGGCAGCCCCGCTGGTGAACTGGCTGCCGTCCGAGACGAACAGGTTCTTGACGTCGTGGCTCTGTCCGAACTTGTTGACGACGCCGTCCCGGGGCTTCTCGCTCATTCGGTTGGTGCCGAGATTGTGGGTGCTCGGATAGGGCGGCGTCGGATAGGTCACGGTGGCGCCGACGGCGTCGTAGACCGCAGCGCCCTGCTTGTAGGCGTGGGCGCGCATCGCGATATCGTTGGGATGATCGTCGAAATGCACGCTCGCGACCGGCTGCCCGAACTTGTCCTTCATGACCGGGTCGAGCGTGATGCGGTTGGTCTCCTGCGGCATGTCCTCGCCGACCAGCCACATGCCGGCCATCCGCGGATAACCGTCGAGCGCCGCCGTGAACGGACGTCCCCAGGCGCCGGGATTGAGGAACGCCGCCATGAAGGGCAGGCCGAGCGATAGCGTCTCCATCTCGTAGCCGCCGACGAAACCGCGCTTCGGATTGTTGGCGGCCTCGTCGCGGATGATGCCGGCCATCGTGGTGCCGCGATACATGTGCACCGATTTCTCGAATACCGCATAGACGCTGCCGGTCATGTGCCGCATGTAGTTGCGGCCGACCTGGCCCGATGAATTGCCAAGGCCGTCGGGGAACATGGTCGAGGCGCTGTTGAGCAGCAGCCGCGGGCTCTCGATCGAGTTGCCGGCGACCGCCACGATGCGCGCCTTCTGGCGTTGCATCGCGCCGCTCTCGTCGGCGTAGACCACGCCGGTCACCTTGCCGCCGGCATCGTGCTCGATCTTGACCGCCATGCTGGCGGGACGGACCTCGAGATTGCCGGTCGCCTCGCCCTTGGGGATCTCGGTGTAGAGCGTCGACCATTTCGCGCCGGACTTGCAGCCCTGGAAGCAGAAGCCGATCTGCTGGCAGGCGCCGCGGCCGTCGCGCGGCTGGCTGTTGATCGCCATGTTGCCGGTGTGCACGGTCTTGTAGCCGAGCTTCTTCGCACCGGCTTCCAGCACTTTGTAATTGTTGTTGCCGGGAAGTCCGGGAATGCCGTTGGTGCGGGTTACGCCCATCTTGTTCTCGGCCTTGGCGTACCACGGCTCCATCTCGGCGAGCGTGACCGGCCAGTCCAGGAGGTTGGCGCCGGGAATGCTGCCGTAGGTGCTCTTCACCCTGAACTCGTGCTCGTCGAAGCGCAGCGAGGCGCCGGCCCAGTGCGTGGTCGAGCCGCCGACCGCCTTGACGATCCAGGCGGGAAGACCGGAAAAGTCCTTGGCGACACGCCAAGTCCCCGACGTGGTGCGCGCATCGGTCCAGGCGAGCTGGGAAAAGCTCTCCCACTCGTCGTTGATGAAATCGTGGTTCTCGATGCGGGGACCTGCTTCGAGAATGACCACCTTGACGCCCTTCTGGGCGAGCTCGTTGCCCAGCGTGCCGCCGCCGGCACCGGAGCCGACGATCACCACAACGCTGGAGTCGTTCAGATCGAATTTTGCCATATGCGTTCTCCTGAACCGTTGGGTGGCCTTTAGGCTTTCGGCAGCCAGTCGATGTCGGCAAAGCCGCGGTTGATGTAGCCGCCATGCTCGGCGGAGGAGCCCTCGTAGCCAAACCGCGGCCAGACTTCTTTCTGGTTGTAGAGCGACACGACGAGGTCGCCGCGCACCTTCTGGAAGAAGTCGCTTCCCTCGATCTCCTTCAGCAGCACGACCCGGTCGGCTTCCCACGGCACTTCGACATAAGGCACCTTGTGGCGATCCCGCGCATTCTGATCGAGCCGCGCGATGCCGTCGCTGATCAGCGATTTGACAGCGGGATCCTTCGCCGCCTTGCCGTCCCACGGCTTGACCGCGGTGATGTAGTAGCTGTCGCCGAGCACATCGTGCGGATAGATGTCGCGCGCGACCTTCAGCAGCGTCTTCATCGTCGCGGGCGAAAGCGTGCTCGCCTCATCCGCCCAGGCGCCCTCGATGCTGACGGCGACGCTGGTTGCAACGGCCACGACTGGAACGGCGGTGGCCGCGCCCTTGAGAAAGACGCGGCGGCTGTGCTTGCTTCGGCGATCGACTTCTCTCATGGCATTCCTCCTAAGATTTTTTTGATTTGGTCTAGTTGAAACGTCCGCCCCGCTGGATCACCTCGATCTTGTAGCCATCGGGATCGCTGACGAAGAAGAAGCGCGCCAGCGTCCTGCCGTCGTGCTTGAAATCGCGTAAGGGTCCCGGTGCGAGCTTCTCGCGCTCGAAGCGGGCGTGCTCGGCCTCGAGATCCTCGACCACCACGGCGAGATGGCCGTAGCCGTCGCCGAGCTGGTACGGCTCCTTGCGATCGAAATTCACCGTCAGCTCGACCTCGAAAGGTGAGGAGGGGTGACGCAGATAGATCAAGGCAAAGTCTGCGAACTTCAGATGGTCGGCGACTTCGAGGCCGAAGGCGCGCCGGTAGAAGTCGAGCGAGCGCGCTTCATCAAGCACGCGGATCATGGAATGGACCGGCTTTGCCATTCAGTTCTGCTCCTTCAGGTAAGCGATGATGGCGGCGCGTGTCTCCGGCTTGCCTTGCCGGTAGGCCATGACCACGCCGGGAATGACGGCCTGCGGATTGGTCAGCCATGCGTCGAGCCGGGCTTCGTCCCAGGCGAAGTCAGCTCTTGCGAGGCTCTCCGAGTAACGAAAGCCTTCGATCTTGCCGGCGGGACGGCCCACGACCTTGAGCAGCGGCGGCCCCTGGCGCGCCGGCTCCGACAGGCTCAACGTGTGGCACACCGCACATTGTTGCTTGAAGAGTGTCGCGCCATCCGGCGGCTTTGCGGCCGGCAAAGGCATTTGCGCGTCGGCAGCCCGCACCACCAGCACCATCGCAGTGCACAATCCCAGCACGAACGCGCGCATCGTCAAGAGCCGCCCATCCACATCAACCTGCGCAAACTCTAGGCGGCGTCAGATGGGCGGTGGTAGTAGCGGGCTGTTTCGCTGCGCGCGGAGATGCTCGTGGGTCGCGCGTGTTCCGCGCCGCCGCATATGAGGAGCGCAATTCCGCGAAACCGCCCCGAAATCCCTAAACGATCACCACACCATGCGGATTGCATCGTGATCGCGCCGTTCGAACTCTCGACGCGATGAACCGGTCCGGCACAGGCGGGCGGCGCAGCAAGCAGCCGAACCGTTCATCGCGAAAAATCCAGGAGAAATGAATGAAGTTGGTGAAGACCTCTGCAATCGCATGCGCTGTCGCGGCCCTCATTGCGACGCCCGTTTTCGCGCAAGGCACGTCATCTGGTGCCAGGCCTGGCGGCACCGTGCAAAGCAAACCCATGCAGGGCGGCGCGGCAGGCAGTGAGGACGAAGATGTCGGTGCACAGCAGGGGGCTGCAGGCGAGAAGACGGGCATGAAGTCGACCAAGGGCACGAAGGGCACGGTCGGCACCACGGGCAGCGCAGCGCACAAGGGGGCGGTCGACGATTCCGCTACCGGCAGTCCCGCCCCCGGCAAGCGTTACTGACGCCGGGCCGCGAACAGGCAAACCTCCGGTCGCTTCGCGACTGGAGGTTCTTGCCCAATCAATCGTCGAAGCTCCGGCCGCGCCCGGCCTTGACGTCGCCGCGGCGCTTCTTGCCGTCGAGCCGGCGCTGCTTGGAGGCAAAGGTCGGCCGCGTCGCGCGCCGCGGCGTCGGCCGTATCATGGCCTCACGCAGCATCTCCGTGAGGCGGTCGATCGCATCCTGGCGGTTGCGCTCCTGGGTGCGGAAGCGCTGCGCCTGGATCACGATCACGCCGTCCTTGGTCATGCGCTGACCGGCGAGGCGGGCAAGGCGCAGGGCAGCATCCTCCGGCAAGGTCAGCTTGCTGGCGTCGAAGCGCAGCTGCGCCGAGGTCGCGACCTTGTTGACGTTCTGCCCGCCCGGGCCGGAGGCGCGGACAAAGCCGATCTCGATGTCGTCCTCGTCGATGACGAGATCGCGGGATATCCGCAGCATGGTGGCACCATTCGTGATGTCCGGACATATCGCGGACGTCCACGTTCGGCAATGGCGCATCCTGGAAACGCAAATGGCCGGGCGGAGCCCGGCCATTTCAGAAAACGTAGGGAGACGTCAGTTCGACTTCGTCGCCGGAGCCGCGGACGGCTGCGCCGCGGCCTGCGGGGCGCGGCCGACGACGACGGTCAGGAGACCCTGGCCCCACAGGCGCTTGGCGGCGGCCTTGGCGTCGTCCAGCGTCACGGCATCGACGATGGCATTGCGCTTCTCGATATAGTCGATCGGCAGCTTGTCCTGCTGATACTGCAGCAGCGCCTGCGCCAGCTTGGAGGAGGTGTCGAGCGCCAGCATCTGCGAGCCCTTGAGGTAGGACTTGGCCTCGTCGAGCTCCTTCTGCGTCGGGCCTTCCTCTGCGATCCGGCGCACTTCCTTGTCGATGGCGTCGATGGTGTCGCCGGCGCGGTCGGCGCGCGTGCCGGTATTGCCGATGAACACCGCCGAATGCTCCATCCAGAGCAGCGATTCGAACACCGAATAGGCGAGGCCTCGCTTCTCGCGGACCTCGCGATAGAGCCGGGAGGACAATCCGCCGCCGCCGAGGATGTGATTGACGACATAGGCCGCCATGAAGTTCGGATCGCTGCGCTTCACCCCTGGGCCGCCGAAGGTGATCACGGTCTGCGGCACGTCGAGCGTCACGAAGGCGCGCTGCGGCGGCTTTGCGGCCTCGACGTCCGGAACCGGCGTGAGGTTGGCCTTGGCGGGCAGGCTGCCGAAGGTATGGTCGAGCAGCTTGCCGAGGGTCGCCGGATCGACGTCGCCGACGACAGCGATCTTCAGCCCGTCCTTCGCAAGCACGCGGCCGACATAGTCTTTCATGTCCGGGACCGTGATGGTCGGCACGCTGTCGAGGTTGCCGTTGGTCTGCCGGCCATAGGGATGATCGCCGAAGGCGACCTCCAGGAACTTGCGGCTCGCCAGCGAGGTCGGGTTGGTGGTCTCGCGGCGCAGGCCCGAGATGACCTGCGAGCGGATGCGTTCGACATCGGCGGCGTCGAAATGCGGCGAGGTCAGCGCGCTCCTGAGCAGGTCGAAGGCCTCGTCCTTGTTGTCGCGCAGCATGCGCAGGCTGCCGCGGAAAGTATCGCGGGTGGCGCTGAAGGAGAGCTCGATGGCGCGGCGGTCGAGCCGCTCGTGGAAGGTCTTGGAGTCGAGATCGCCGGAGCCTTCGTCGAGCAGGTCGCCGACCAGATTGGCGACGCCCGGCTTGTCCTTGGGATCCTGCGCCGAGCCGCCGGCAAAGGAATATTCCATGGCGATCAGCGGCACGGTTGCGTCCTGCACGAACCAGGCTTCGATACCGCCCGGCGAGATCAGGTGCTGGATCTTTGCGGCCGCCTGTGACGGCGAGACCGCAGCGAGCGCGAGCGCAGCGCCGGTGGCAAGGGAGAATGCAGCGCGTCGAAGGAAAGGATAGGTCACGAACGCTTCTCCTCGCGCTTGGTGGCGGCAGTGTCCTTGATCAGATAGCCCGTTACCGAGCGCTTCTTCTCGAGCCATTTCTGCGCAACGGCGCGGACCTGCTCGGCGGTGACCGCGCGGATGCGGTCGGGCCAGCTCCTGATGTCCTCGATCGACAGGCCCGTGGTCAGCGCGCCGCCATACCAGCGTGCCAGCACCGCTTGGTTGTCCTGGGCGTAGATCGCTTCCGCGATGAGCTGGGTCTTGACCCGCTCCAGATCCTCGGCGCGGATCGGATTCTGCGCGACGTTGGCGATGACGCCATCGACCGCCTGCTCGACCTCGGCGAAGCTGACGCCGGGTTTCGGGGAGGCCGAGATCGCGAACTGGGTCGGGTCGAGCGAGATGCTCGAATAGCTGGCGTTGGCGGAGACCGCGAGCGGCTTGTCGACGACGAGGGCGCGGTAGAGATAGGAATTGCTGCCGCTGCCCATCAGCTGGGCCAGCACGTCGAGGGCGGCACTTTCACCGGCGGCGGCCGTGGTTGCCGAGGGCACCAGATAATAACGCCGCATGCTCGGCTGCTCAACGCGCGGGTCGGCCAGCGTGACGGTGCGCGGGGCGGCGGGCTCCGGCTCCTGCGGACGGACGCGCCGCGCCGGGATCGCCGATTGCGCGGGGATGGAGCCGAAATTGCGCTCGACCAGCGGGCGGATGTCGGCGGCCTCGACGTCGCCGGCGATCACCAGGATCGCGTTGTTCGGCGCATAGAAGCGGCGGTAGAAGGCGAGCGCGTCCTCGCGATCGAGCTTCTCGATCTCCTGATGCCAGCCGATCACCGGCCGCCCGTAGGGATGGTTGAGATAGAGCGCGGCCATGATCTGCTCGTTCAGCCGCGCGTCCGGATTGTTGGCGACGCGCATGTTGTATTCTTCGAGCACGACGTCGCGCTCGGGCAGCACGTTCTCGTCCTTGAGGATGAGGCCGGTCATGCGGTCGGCCTCGAACTCCATCATGGTCGGCAGCTGCTCTTTCGGCACGCGCTGGTAATAGTTGGTGTAGTCGACCGAGGTCGAGGCGTTCTCGTTGCCGCCGACGCGAAGCACGGTCTGGGAGAATTCGCCGACCGGATGCTTCGAGGTGCCCTTGAACATCAGGTGCTCGAGGAAGTGGGCGAGGCCGGACTTGCCCGGCGTCTCGTCGGCCGAGCCGACCTTGTACCAGATCATCTCGGTGACGACGGGCGTGCGGTGATCGGGGATCACCACGACCTGCATGCCGTTGCTGAGCGTGAAGCTGGCGGGCGGGGCCGATGTGACCGTGGTCTGGGCAATGGCCGCGCCTGATGTCAGGACACTGGTCGAAAGCAGCGCGGCAAGGAGGCAGGCAGCCGATCGGTAAGAGGACATCATGATCCTTATGAAAGGCCGAGTCCGGATGTCCGGCTCGGGCGGCACGGCATGCTACACCGTGCGGCTGAGGCTTCGCGTCACGAAGCAGAGAACTCAACGCGGTGGCAAGTTACTGATCAGCAATTTATGCGCCTCGGCCGGCGTACATGAATCGCCGGCGCGGGATTTCGGGTCCGTAGGACAGGAGCGTTATTGCTCCTTGTCCTTACCCGACATGATGTCGAAATAGGTCCGGCGCGACTTGTCGACCCCGGCGCCATAGGCATAGCTCGGGGACGGGGTCTGGTAGCCCGGCGGCGGCTCCACCAGAGACTGGCGCGGGGGCTCGGTCGTGAATTTCTTTTCCTCGGAGCTGTTGCCGCCCTTCATCATGTTCCACAGCCCGCCGGAGAAACCGAGCTGGGCGGGGCTGAGCGACGGGTTGCCGTTGGTACCCGGCTGAATGGGATCGTTGCTGGTGCGCTCGGGGGCAGCCGTCTGGCCGGCCTTCATTTCGGCGGGCGTCAGCGGCCGGGCGACCTGCCAGTTTTCCGTTTCCTTGGTCGCCTTCTTGCGCGCGGCGATGGCTTCCTTGCGGCGCTTCTCCTCGGGGTCCTTGGGCCAGTTCGGAGCGGCCTTGGCCTGGGTCGCGGGAGGCGGCAGGTCGAGCTTGGGCGGCACGACCAGCGGCGAGCGCTCGCGGTATTCGATGCCGGGCTTTTCCATGCTCTTGGCGCCGATACCGGACATCAGATTGTCGATGATCTTCTCTTCGAAGGTCATCCCGTCATCTTCATCCTCGTCGTCACCGGCGCGGGCCACGCCGGCCGACATGACGAGACCGATGCCAAGCGCGACGGCGGACAATTTCAACGCCTGCCAAAGCCCCGATCGGGGGTCTCGAACCATCGAAATGCTGGTCTTCGAGCTGCGCATTACTGTACCTGTTCCATATTGTGTCAGATCGCCGCTCGCACGCGGCAAACCCTCGCAAAGGCCGGGTTCCACCTGCCGGTCCGTATCGGCCGGGATCAGGGCGCTTTTGCGGCGGGTACCCCCAGGAAGGAATCATACAATAGCCCCGCCACCCCAGCAACGATGGCCACGTCGGCGAGGTTAAACACATACCAATTATAGGTATTTCCGCCGATCTCGATGTGGAGCAGGGCGAAATCGACCACCGCGCCATAGGCGAAGCGGTCGATGCCGTTGCCGATGGCGCCGCCGATGATCAGCCCCAGCGCGACCGTGGCAAGCCGGGTGTGCGAGCGGGCCATCCAGATCGCCAGCGCGACCACGGCGACGGCCTTGACCGCCATCAGCGCGAGCTGCGCCGCCTGGCTGTCGTTCTGGAGCCAGCCGAAGCTGATGCCGATGTTCCAGGCCAGCACCAGGTCGAAGAACGGCGTCACCTTCACCACGCCGCGACGGGCGAGGTCGAACCCGTTCAGCAGCCAGAGCTTCGAGGCCTGGTCGGCCACGAGCGTGACCAGGGCCGCGAGGATGCCGGCGCCAAGCGGGGTCATGCCGGGGATCAGACGCTCACGCCCAACGCTTTCCACTCACGCAGCGCCTGTGCGTCGCGCGGGGTGACGTCGGGGTATTCAGGATCATCGCCGACAAACTGCGAGATCTTCCAGGAGCGGGCGCATTTGCGACCCTGCGCTTCTTTCACGATCACACCAATTTCGAACACGCCGTCGATCGTGAACGCTTCCTCGGGGAGCTTTTCGCCGTCGCGGAGTACATGAACCTCGGCGTTCGAGGTGATGCAGACTTCCGCCCAATCGACGTCGAACAAGGCTCCCATGAATTCCTTCGCCAAATAGATCTCAGGCGAGGCCGCCAACGAGGAGCCGATGAGTTTGTTCGCGCGTGCAATCTCGAGCGCTCCGGTGACGACCCGGCGCACTGTACGGATCATCTGCCATCTCTCAGCAAGCTTGTCGTCGCGCAAGGCTTCGAGATCGTTCGGAAACAGCGTCAGGTGCACCGACGGTTCGGCATCGGGCCGGTACATGCGCCAGCCTTCCTCCGCGGTGAAGCTGAGGATCGGCGCCAGCCATTTCAGGACCGAGGTACACAACAGGTCGATCGTCGTCAGCGCCGCCTTGCGCGTCGGCGACGACGGCGGATCGCAATACAGCGTGTCCTTGCGGATGTCGAAATAGAACGCCGAAAGCTCGCTGTTCAGGAAAGCGGACAGGATCGCGACCACCGACTTGAAGTCGAACTCCTGGTAGGCCTTGCCGATGGCGGCGGCGCGGATCGCGAGCTCGTGCAGCATCAGGCGTTCGAGCTCGGGCATCTCGGCAGGCGCCACTGCGTCGGCCGGCTTGTAATGATGCAGCGTGCCGAGCATCCAGCGCACGGTGTTGCGCAGCTTGCGGTAGGTCTCGACGGTGTTCTTCAGGATCTCGGGACCGATGCGCTGGTCGTCGGTGTAGTCGCAGGACGCGACCCAGAGCCGGAGGATGTCGGCGCCGGATTCCTTGATGACGGACTGCGGCTCGATGGTGTTGCCGAGCGACTTCGACATCTTGCGGCCGTCCTCGGCCTGGGTGAAGCCGTGGGTCAGCACGATGTCGTAGGGCGCGCGGCCGCGCGTGCCGCAGCTCTCCAGCAGCGAGGAGTGGAACCAGCCGCGATGCTGGTCCGAGCCTTCCAGATACATCACCGTGTCGGTGCCGCCGTCGACCTTGCGCTTGATCCCCGCGAGGCCCGGGAAATGCACGGGGTCTTCGAGCACGAAGGCGTGCGTCGAGCCGGAATCGAACCAGACGTCGAGAATGTCGTCGACCTTCTGCCAGTCTTCATTGGCACGCGCGCCCAGGAAGCGCTCGCGCGCGCCCTTGGCGTACCAGGCGTCGGCGCCTTCCTGCTCGAAGGCATCGCCGATACGGGTGTTGACGGCCTCGTCCTGGAGGATCTCGGCGGAGCCGTCGCCCTTCTCGCGCACGAACACGGCGATCGGCACGCCCCAGGCGCGCTGACGCGAGATCACCCAGTCGGGCCGCGCCTCGATCATGCCGTTGATGCGGTTTTCGCCCGACGGCGGCACCCATTGCGTCACCGAGATCGCGTGCAGCGCGCGGGCGCGCAGCGTGTCGCCGCTCTTCGCCTTGCCGCTCGCTGCAACATCCTTGTCCATCGCGATGAACCATTGCGGCGTGTTGCGGAAGATCACCGGCTTCTTGGAGCGCCAGGAGTGCGGATATTGGTGCTTGAGCCGGCCGCGTGCCAGCAGCATGCCTCTTTCGACGAGCGCCTTGATCACGGCCTCGTTGGCATCGCCCTTCTCGCCCTTGTCGTTGATGACACGCTTGCCGGCAAAGCCCGGCGCGTGATCGGTGTAGGCGCCGTTCTCGTCGACGGTGTAGGGGATCGCCGTGGTGATGCCGCGCGCATCGAGATCGCGCGCCTGCGCCATCCAGGCATCGAAGTCCTCGCGGCCATGGCCGGGGGCGGTGTGCACGAAGCCGGTGCCGGTGTCGTCGGTGACGTGGTCACCGGGCAGCAGCGGCACGACGAAGTCGTAGCCGCCGGCAAGGCCCTTCAGCGGATGGGCGCATTCGATCGCGTCCATGGTGTCGCCAGGCACGTCGCGCACCTTCTCGAAGGCCGTCACGCGCGCCTGCTTGAAGACCTCTTCAGCGAGCGCATCGGCGAGGATCAGGAGGTCGCCCGTCTTGGTCCAATTGTCGGCGGGCGCGTCCGTCACCTTGTACAGGCCGTAGGCGATCTTCGGCGAGAACGAGATGGCGCGGTTGCCCGGCAGCGTCCAGGGCGTCGTGGTCCAGATCACGACGCTTGCGGAGGCGAGAGCGCCATGCGCGGGCGACGTGACCGGGAATTTCACCCACACCGTATCGGAGGTGTGGTCCTCGTACTCCACCTCGGCCTCGGCCAGCGCGGTCTTCTCGACCACGCTCCACATCACGGGCTTGGAGCCGCGATAGAGCGTGCCGTTGGCCGCGAACTTCATCAATTCGCGCGCGATCTGGGCTTCGGCCGGATAGCTCATCGTGGCGTAGGGATGATCCCAATCGCCGATGACGCCGAGGCGCTTGAATTCTTCGCGTTGCACGCCGAGCCAATGCGTGGCGTAGGCGCGGCACTCCTTCCGGAAGTCGATCATCGCGGTGGAATCGCGGAAATCGGGCTTCTGCTTGCCCTTCTTGCGATAGTGCTCCTCCTCGACCTTCCACTCGATCGGCAGGCCGTGGCAGTCCCAGCCCGGCACGTAGTTGGAATCGAAGCCGAGCATCTGCTGGCTCTTGGTGACGAGATCCTTGAGGATCTTGTTCAGCGCCGTGCCGATATGGATGTTGCCGTTGGCATAGGGCGGGCCGTCATGCAGCACGAACTTGGCGCGGCCCTTCGCGCTCTCGCGCAGCTTCTCGTAGAGGCCGATCTCGTACCAGCGCTTGAGGATCTCCGGCTCGCGCTGCGGCAGGCCGGCGCGCATCGGGAATTCGGTCTGCGGCAGGAACAGGGTCTTGGAATAGTCTTTGGCTTCAGGCTTTTGGGACTTTTGCGGCTTTTCGGACATGAGGCTGACTGGCTCGGAAGGGCGCGGGAACGGATGGCGATGCGGAATCGCGGGGTGAAACGACAAAATCCCGGTCTTGCGCCGAGCCTTCAGGCTCAGGCGGAAGCCGGGCCGCTAATCCCTATGATGCGCCGCGCAAACATGGGCTCTCCATAGCAGGGGGCCAAGGGAAGCGCAAAGGTTCGGGGAGGCTGGGGTCGGGCTCAATCGACGGTGCCGAGCCGCGGAAACGCGTCCGGGGCGGCGGCCAGGATGGCGCGGGCACGGGCGGAATCGTCGTCCATCTGCCGGATCAGAGCCTCCAGGCTGTCGAATTTCAGCTCCTCGCGGATGAAGCCGACGAAGGCGCAGTCCAGCTCCTGCTCGTAGAGGTCGCCCTTGAAGTCGAACAGGAAGATCTCGAGGAGGGGAGCGCCATTATCAAAGGTCGGGCGGCGGCCGAAGCTTGCCACCCCGTCGAGCCGCTCAGGCCCGCGGCCGACCCGCACCGCATAGATGCCGTGCTTCAGTCCGCAATTGGCGTCCAGGCGGATGTTGGCGGTGGGATAGCCGAGATCGCGGCCGCGCTTCTCGCCGTGGATCACCTGACCGGTGACGAACCAGGGTGCGCTCAGCATGGTGGTGGCCTCGTCCAGCTGGCCTTCGGCGAGTGCGATCCGGATCGCGCTGGAGGATACCGGCCGCTCGTCGATATCGACATGGGGCTGCACGTCGACCTCGATGCCGAGCCGGGGCGCTTCGTTGACCAGCAGGCTCGGCGAGCCGACGCGTCCTTTGCCGAAATGGAAGTCGTAGCCGACCGCGATCCCGCTGACGCCGAGCCGCCCGATCAGGTCATGGTGAATGAAGTCTTGCGCGCTGGTTCCGGCACGGGCCTTGTCGAAGGTCATGACCACGGCGCCGGCAAGCCCGGTGCCGGCCAGAAGCCGCAGCTTGGCCCGCTCGTCCGTCAGGCGGAATTGGGGGGTGTTGGGGCTGAAAAACCGCCGCGGATGCGGCTCGAAGGTCAATGCCAGCGCGGGGCGGCCCTGCGCCCGGCCCATTTCCAGGGCCGCGGCGATCACGGCGCGGTGGCCGAGATGAACCCCGTCGAAATTGCCCATGGCGACCACGGCACCCCTTGGAATCGCGGAGTCCGGCGTGGTGTCGCGGATAATGGTAAAATGCGGAGCCATCAGGGGAATTCTCAAGCCGGCGGGACCGGCCGGGACCGTGGCGCGACCGGCCGGATGAAGTCAAGCGGGAGGGGGTGGCCGCATCGAACGCGATTTCAGTCCTTGGGGGGCGTCCCCAATTAACGCGCTGTTTAACGCCTTGGTGTTAGTCCTTGACCGTGGAACTGCCGGGCTCCGGCTTGGGCAGGTCCGATCGTAATATTCCTGGGTTTGCGTTGGGGGAGTCGAGATGGCGGTTGATTTGTCGATGCCGGTTCTGGTGGTGGATGACTACAGCACCATGATCCGTATCATCAGGAATCTGCTGAAGCAGCTTGGCTTCGAGAACATCGATGATGCCAGCGACGGTTCGGCAGCACTGAACAAGATGCGCGGCAAGAAGTACGGGCTCGTGATCTCCGACTGGAACATGGAGCCGATGACGGGTTACGACCTGCTGCGCGAAGTGCGCGCGGATCCGAACCTCGCCACCACGCCCTTCATCATGATCACGGCGGAATCCAAGACCGAGAACGTGATCGCGGCCAAGAAGGCCGGCGTGAACAACTACATCGTCAAGCCGTTCAATGCGGCGACGCTGAAGACCAAGATCGAGGCGGTCTTCCCGGACATGGCGAGCGCGTAAGCGCGCGTTCGAAGCCATCAGGCGAATTCGGAAAGGCCCGGGCTTGTCCCGGGCTTTTGTTGTTCGGTTCGTCATTCCGGCACGGTGCGAAGCACCGAACTATGGGGCGCGATTGCGCACCTGAGAATCTTAAGATTCCGGGCTCGCGCTTCGCGCGCCCCGGAATGACGATCAGATCACTACCACTTCAATTCGCGCATCAGCGCCTTCGGCGGATGGCCGAACAATTCCATCACCGATGCCGGGTCGAGCTGGTCGAGACCCTCGAACTCCTCGGCGTGGATGCCGCGGGTCACGAACAGGCAGTCGATGCCGAATTCGCGCGCGCCGGTTAAGTCGGTGCGGACGGAATCGCCGATCGCAAGGACTTTTTTCCGCTCGATCGGATGGCCCTGGCGTTCGCCGGCGAGTGCCATCGCGCGCTCGTAGATCGGCCGGTGCGGCTTGCCGTAGAAGATCACCTCGCCGCCGAGCTCGCGATAGAGCTCCGCGATGGCGCCGGCGCAATAGATCAGCCGGTCGCCGCGTTCCACCACGATGTCGGGGTTGGCGCAGACCAGCGTCAGCTTGCGCTCGCGCGCCTTCAGCATCATGCCGCGATAGTCTTCCGCCGTTTCGGTCTCGTCGTCATAGAGGCCGGTGCAGACGATGTAGTCGGCGTCCTCGAGCGGCGCGGTTTTCGCATCGAGGCCGCGATAGATCGAGTTGTCGCGCTCGGGTCCGAGCCAGAACATCTTGCGGCCGGGATGCTCGGCGACATAGAGCCGCGTCAGGTCGCCCGAAGAAACGATCGCGTCATAGGTCTCGTCGGCGACGCCGAGCTTGCGCAATTGCCGCTGCACGCTGTCGGCGGGGCGCGGTGCGTTGGTGATCAGGATCACCGTACCGCCGCGGCTGCGGTATGTGTGCAGCGCCTCGCAGGCTTCGGGGAAGGATTCGAGGCCGTTATGGACCACGCCCCAGATGTCGCTGAGCACGACATCGACACCGCCCACGAGTTCGCGCAGGCTTTCGGCGAAATGCAGTGTGGTCATGATGCGCAGCGTCGATCAGATGCGGCGCGCGAGCGCCGCGTTGCCGGTGATGCGTTGGGCCGGAGGAGCGGCTGACGTCGCGCCAGGTGTCGCGCCAGATTTCGTACCTTGGCTGGGGGGAGCGGAGCCATTGGATCCCTGAATGTCCTGCGCCTGGTTCGGCGAGGCCCCGCCGGTAGCAGATGCCCCCTCAGGCCGCAATGGCCGGGGCGGCGCGAACAGGAAGCCCTGGCCGAACCGCACGTCATAGTCGAGCAGGTCCACGACGGCGCGCTCGCCTTCGATCCTTTCGGCGATCAGGTCGATGCCGAAGCGGCCGAGCAGGTCGGAGAGGTCGGAGGGATGGATGTCCGAGGCCGGGGCCTGTCTGGGGTCGAGCAGTAGCGTGGCCGGCACCTTGATGAAGCGCACCCCGCGGTCGGCCAGCTCGCGCGGCTCGATCCTGAGATCCGTGACATGGTCGATCGAGAAACGGAAGCCGCGCTGGGCCAGTGCCGCGAGATTCTCGGTCTCGGCCGGGCCGAGATTGCGGAAGGTCGATTGCTTGAACTCCAGCACCAGCGAGGGCGCCAGCGCCCGGTTGGCTTCGAGGAAGTCGAGGCATTGCGCGAAGGTTGTGGAATTGCCGAGCGTGGAGGCCGCGACGTTGCAGAACACGCCGACGTCCTTGTTGCGCACCATCAGGCGCCGCAGCACCTGCACACAGCGCAGCATCACCATGTTGTCGATGCGCCCGATCAGCCCGGATGCTTCCGCGATGCTGATGAACTCCTCGGCGGCGATCAGCTGGTCGCGCTCGTCACGCAGGCGCGTCACCGCCTCGTAGAACCGCACCTTGCGTTGCGGCAGCGTCACCATCGGCTGCAGGAAGATGTCGATGCGGTTTTCGTCGATCGCGTTGCGCAGCGTCGCGAGCAGCTGGGTCTGGTTGCGCCCGGTGACTGCCGGAACCGGGTTGGCGGCCTGGCTCTGGACCGCCGGTGCCGGTCGTGACGGCGGTGCGGGCAGCGGGGGAGGGGCCGCCGGCCGCTCCTCGAACGGCGCAATCAGGTCGATCGGCGCCTCCGGCTCCAGCCTGGCGATCGGAGCGGGAACGGGAGCCGGCGCATTGCCGGCCAACAAATCTTCATGGGTCGATACGGTGGCGGCGAGCTGCCTGACCAATCCACCGAGCTCGTTGATCTCGCCGACCACCGACTGGATGCGGTCGGAGTTGGTCGAATTGGACGAGGCGATGCGTCCCTCGATCGCAGCTAACCGGCGGCCGAACTCCGCCACCTGGCGGGCCAGGTCGGCGGTGCCGCGCGACAAATCGGCGATCTGCCCGCCGACGTCGCTGCGGTCGCGCAGCCGCATCGACACCGCGTTGTAGAGGATCAGGAAGGTCAGCGCGGTCAGCGCCACGATGGCGGATTCGGTTCCGCTGATGCCGGCGACGGCGTAGAGCACAAGCCCGAGCGAGGCCGCGACCAGTACCATGCAGATGGCGATGAAGATCGTCGAAATGCGAATCATGCCGCGCGTTACGCCTCAAGAGCTGACTGCCTTACCCGGGAAAACACGGGTCACTGTGCGAACCCGTCACGCCTCATGCTCCCCCTAGGCCGTATGACCTTAACATCATTGTTGATTCGAGGGGATAGCGGCTCGGGCCTGCACGTTCAGGACGATCACGCAGTCAGGACGGTGCGGCGGCGCCGACCGTGTCGGCCGAGACAGCCTCCCGGGTGCCGAGCGGCCTGGGCCGGCCGGTGGTCGTATCCCTCAGCGTCTGCCGCTCCATTTCCGAATTCAGCTCGGCGCCGAACATGATGACGATGGCGGACATCCACATCCACATCATCAGGCCGATGGCGGCGCCGAGCGAGCCGTAGGTCGCATTGTAATTGGCGAATGCCGAGAGATACCAGGACAGCAGCGCCGAGCCGGCGATCCAGAGGAGGGCCGCCGTCACTGCGCCGAGGCTCAACCATTGCCAGCGCGGGGCGTCGCGGCTGGGGGCGAAGCGGTACAGGATCGCCAGTGCCACGAGCAGGATCAGGAACAGCAGCGGCCATCGCGCCAGCGCCACGATCAGCTTGCTTTCGGGCGCCATGCCGAGATGATTGAGCGCGAGCGGGAAGGCGACGACGGCACCCACCATCAGCAGCAGCGCCACGATGCCGCCGACGGTGAAGGCCAGTGACACCAGATTGAGCTTGATGAAGCTGCGCTTCTCGCGCTCCTCATAGGCGACGTTGAGGGCATCGAAGATCGCCTTGACGCCCGCATTGGCGCTCCAGACCGCGAGCAGAAGGCCGAGCAGGAAGGTGGCGCCGAGCGTGGTATTGCCGTTCGACACCACGCGCGAGACTTGATCCTCCACGATCTGGAACGAGCCCTCGGGCACCATGGTCGCAAGCGTCTGCAGATTGGAACTGATCGTCGCGGGGTCGGCGAACAGGCCATAAGAGGAGACCAGCGCCGTCACCGCCGGGAAGATCGCGAGCAGCCCAAAAAAGACGACGCCGCCCGCTGTCGCGAGCAGGCGATCGTCGTCGATGCGCTGATAGGTGCGCCAGAAGATGTCCTTCCAGCCCGTCCAGGGGATCTCGAACGGACTTTTCGCCCGGCGGCCGCGGCCGGGCTGCACCGCCGCACTGGCCGGGTGCGTTTCCGGTGAATTCGCCTCGCCTTTGCGGTGGTCTTGCGGAGGGCCGGATCCGACCAGGCCGGAGTCCTGGAAGTAGCGCTCCGCGGTCAGCACGAAGACGGCAGTGGCGGCCACCAGCAGCCAGGAGTCGAGCTGTTCGGAGCGCCGCACCAGCATTCAAGCGCCCAATCTCTGACCGTGACGTCTGCGGCGCGCCGCCGTGAATCCCGCCAGCCCAATCGCCGCGAGCATCAGACCAAGCTGCACGGGTCGGTTGGTGCGCGCCGCCGAAGCTCTTGCGCCATGGCGGCGCTCGCCGGGGGCGAGCGGCGCAAGGGGAATCGTGGTGGCGACCTCTTTAACGGCTTCCTTGACCGTTCCGCGCGGAATCCGTGGGGTCGCGATTGCAACGCGCAACCGACTGGCAAGTGGCACGATCGGCTTCGATTTGCGCTTCATCTGCGCCATTGCCACGCCAGCGCAGACCGCCGCCAGCACCAGCAGCACTCCTCCGGCGGCACCAAACCCCCAGAACTGCCCGTAGGTGATGGCAACCCAGCGGTAGAGGGCGATCAGCCCGACGAAGAAGGCCGCGACAACGAAAAGGCCCGCGACCGCGAACAGCCCGCCAGCCACCGCGTAAGACGTCACCTTGCCGGTTGCCTGGCTGGTCTGGTCACGCAGATAGGATTGAGCGGCGCGTTTGACGTGGTTGAGCTTGAGCGCCATGCCGGCGCGCAGCAATTCGCCCGATGGCGCGAGCATCTGGACATCCTCCAAGAGCAAGAAAATTGTCGGAGGATGAACGTGGCGGTATTTGAGTTGTTCCGACGGAGCTCTGTCCGCCGCGTCGAATCAACCGAGATCGGCGGCTGCGATCCAGAACACCTCGCCCTCGGAGTCCTCGGTGTCGAGCCAGAGCAGCGGCAGTTCCGGAAAGGCCTCGTCGACCAGGTCGCGGCCGCGGCCGATCTCGCAGATCAGTCCGCCGTCCGGGGTGAGGTGATCGGGCGCCTCGCGCAGGATCCGGCGCACCACGTCGAGACCGTCCCTGCCGCCATCGAAGGCGAGCTTCGGCTCGGCCCGGCATTCCGGCGGCAGCGTCGCCATGCCTTCGGCATCGACGTAGGGCGGATTGGTGATAATCAGGTCGTAGCGCGCATCGCCGAGCGGGGCGAACAGGTCGCCGCGATACAGGTTGATCCGGTCCTCGAGGCCGTATTCGCCGACATTTCGCGTGGCGACCTCGATCGCGCCCTTGGAGACATCGACGGCATCGACGGTGGCGTTCGGGAAATGATGCGCCGCGAGGATGGCGAGGCATCCCGATCCCGTGCAGAGATCGAGCACGCGCTCGACGCCCGTAGGCTCGTCGATCAGCGATCCGGCCTCGCCATCGCCGCCGAAATGCGACTCCAGCAGCTCTCCGATGAAGGAGCGCGGAACGATGACGCGCTCATCGACATAGAAGGGCAAGCCGAGCATGTAGATCTTGTTGACGAGATAGGCGGCCGGTTTGCGCGTGGTGACACGTCGATGGATGAGGTCGAGGATGGTCTTGCCTTCCGCCGCCGTGACCCGTGCGTTGGCAAAGATCTCGAACTGCTCGGGATTGAGATGCAGCGCTTCGCTCACCAGGAAGGCTGCTTCGACAACCGGATCGGTCGTACCGTGCGCAAAGGCGAGCTCGGCTTCGACAAAGCGGCTCACCCCATAGCGGACGAAATCGACCAGCGTGAGAAGTTCACCCGGGCCGACTTTGGCGAGCTTGGGCGCGGCGCGGCCGCGGACGGTCTTTTTGGATGCTTTTGCCATCAGGATCGGGTCCAGCGCGCGGCGGCCTCGTCGTCGCGAGCCTGAGCCTCGACCCAGCCGGTGCCGGCTTCGCTCTCTTCCTTCTTCCAGAACGGGGCGCTGGTCTTGAGGTAGTCCATCAGGAACTCGGCCGCATGGAATGCGGCCTGGCGGTGCTGCGAGGCGGTCAACACCAGCACGATGTTCTGGCCGGGCATGAAGCGGCCGACGCGGTGAATCACGGTGACGCCGTTCAGCGGCCAGCGCGAGGTCGCCTCGTCGGTATGACGCCTGATCTCTTCCTCAGCCATGCCGGGATAGTGTTCGAGCGTCAGCGCGGCGATCTTCGCACTGTCCTCGTCACCGCGGCAGATGCCGGAGAAGGTGACGACCGCGCCGATGTCGGTGCGGCCCGCCGTCAAAGCCGCGATCTCGCGCGCGATGTCGAAATCGTCCGCCTGGATGCGGATGGTGACGGGGCAGCTGGAGACAGGGGAAGTCATGGTCTAGCCGCCGGTCATCGGCGGGAAGAACGCGATCTCGCGGGCGCCCGCGATTGCGGCATCCGATTTGACATGGGCATGGTCGATCGCGGTGCGGATCACCTTCGGCTTCTCGAACGCGTAGGCGTAGGCCTCGCCTTGGCCGGACAGCCACGCGATCAACTCCTCGACGGTCCGCACGGTCGCCGGCGGCTCGATGGTCTCTTCGGCCTTGCCGATGCGTTCGCGCACCCAGGCGAAATACTTCACCTTCATCCCTCGTCCTCCTTGATGAGGTGATGGATGCCGGCGCGGAAATAGTCGTAGCCGGTGTAGATGGTCAGGATCGCCGAGGCCCATAGCAGCGCGAGGCCAATCATCGAGACGACGGGCACCACCTCGTCGCCGGCCGGGCCAGCGAGCAGAAAGCCGATGGCGACGAGCTGGACCGTGGTCTTCCACTTCGCGAGCTTGGTCACGGGAACGCTGACGCGGAGCGCGGCGAGATATTCGCGCAGGCCCGAGACCAGGATCTCGCGGCACAGGATCACGATGGCGGCCCACAGCGACCAGCCGTGGATGATGCCGTCCGCGGCCAGCATCAGCAGGCACGAGGCGACCAGCAGCTTGTCGGCGATCGGATCGAGCATCCGGCCGAACGCCGATTGCTGATTCCAGATCCGCGCATAGTAGCCGTCAAGGTAATCGGTCACCGCGGCGCCGATGAAGATGGCCACCGCCACCCAGCGTAGCCAGAGCGGCTGATCCAGAATCGACTGCGCATAGATGCATCCGACGACGACCGGGATCGCGGCGATCCGGCCATAGGTCAGGAGGTTCGGGAGGGACATCGCGCGGCTGGTCGTCCCTCGTGTCGTGGCGATGTTCATCCGTCCTACCAATACCGCTGTGGCCTGAAGGTCAACCGTTCAGCTCCCAGATGGGGTGCGGGATGCGACGACCATATGACCACAGCCCCCTTTAGTTCATCCCGGCTGAGGATGGAAATACTCGAAAATCTTGCGAGCGCTCTCGGCGCTCACCCCCGGAACCTTGCCGAGATCCGCGATCGAGGCGCGTTCGATCTCCTTCAGGGTCCCGAAATGATGCAGCAAGGCACGTTTGCGTGACGGGCCGATGCCCGGAATCTCCTGCAAGCCGGCCTCGCGGATGTCCTTCTTGCGCAGCTTGCGGTGCGAGCCGATGACGAAGCGGTGGGCCTCGTCGCGCAGGCGCTGGATGAAATAGAGCACGGGGTCGCGCGGCTCCAGCTTGATCGCCTCGCGCTCCGGCATGAACAGGGTCTCGCGGCCGGCATCCCGGTCCGGTCCCTTGGCGACCGACATCAGCGACACCTGGGTCAGGCCGAGATTGGCAAAGATCTCGCGCACGGCGTTGAGCTGGCCGCGGCCGCCGTCGATGATGACGAGATCGGGCCATTGCGGGAAATCGTCGTCCTTCGCTTTGCTCGCACCCTCCTCGGGCGGATTGATCAGGCGCTTGAAGCGCCGCTCCAGCACCTCGCGCATCATGGCGAAGTCGTCGCCGGGCGTGATCCCTTCCGACTTGATGTTGAACTTGCGGTACTGGTTCTTCACGAAACCATCAGGGCCGGCGACGATCATGGCGCCGACCGCATTGGTGCCCTGGATGTGGCTGTTGTCGTAGACCTCGATGCGCTTGGGCGAATGCGGCAGGCTCAGCGTCGTGGCGATGGCGTCGAGCAGGCGGCTTTGCGTGGCGGTGTCCGCGAGCTTGCGGCCGAGCGCCTCGCGCGCATTGGTCAGCGCGTGGGCGACGAGTTCCTTCTTCTCGCCGCGCTTGGGCGCGGCGACCTCGACCTTGTGGCCGGCCTTGATCGACAGCGCATTGGCGAGCAGCTCGCTCTCCTCGATCTCGTGCGAGAGCAGGATGTTCCTCGGCGGCGGCTTGTCGTCGTAGAACTGGGCGAGGAAGGAGCCGAGCACCTCTTCCGGGGTGTACGTTTTTTCCGCGCGCGGAAAATAGGCGCGGTTGCCCCAGTTCTGGCCGGTGCGGAAGAAGAACACCTCGACGCAGGAGAAGCCGCCCTCCTGATGGATGGCGAACACGTCGGCTTCCTCGACCGTGCGCGGGTTGATGCCCTGCTGCGACTGGATCGCCGACAGCGCGGCGAGGCGGTCGCGGTAGAGCGCGGCACGCTCGAACTCGAGCTCGCCGGAGGCCTTCTCCATCTCGCCGGCAAGCTCCTGCTTCACAGCATGGCTCTTGCCGGACAGGAAGTCGCTCGCCTCGCGCACCAGGGTCGTATAGCCGGGAAAGTCGATCTCGCGGGTGCAGGGGCCGGCGCAGCGGCGGATCTGGTAGAGCAGGCAGGGCCTGGTGCGGCTCTCGAAGAAGGAATCGGTGCAGGAGCGGATCAGGAAGGCGCGCTGCAGCGCCGTGATGGTGCGGTTGACGGCGCCGGCGGAGGCGAACGGACCGAAATAGCGCCCGGGCCGGCTCTGCGCGCCGCGATGTTTCAGGATCTGCGGCGCCCAATGGTCGCCGGTGATCAGGATATAGGGAAACGATTTGTCGTCGCGCAGCTGCACGTTGAAGCGCGGCCGAAGCTGCTTGATGAGGTTGGCTTCCAGCAGCAGCGCCTCGGTCTCGGTGTTGGTCGAGACGATTTCCACGGTCACCGTGGCTGCGATCATGCGCAGGATGCGGGCCGGCTGCGGCGCATTCTGGCGCGCATAGTTGGAGAGGCGCTTTTTGACGTTCTTGGCCTTGCCGACATAGAGCACGTCGGCATTCGCATTGAGCATGCGGTAGACGCCGGGCGAGGTGGGGGCGAGGCGGACCGCGCGCTCGATCGCCTCGTGACCGGTCGCCAGCGGTCCTTCGCCGACGGCCCCGCTCTCTTCCAGGATATCGGGCAGCCGCGCATCGTCCTCGTCATCGCCGCCGCTGGTGGCGGGATCGAGGTCCGGAGGCGTCTCGGCTGGGACGTCCGGTGCGGTGCCTCGCACGGGCTTGCGCGCGCGCTCGTCCGGATTGTCGGTGGAATCGTGAACCATGGAGCGAATTTAGGCGCTGGGGGTGCCGATTTGAAGTTCCGGCCGTGCGGCACGCACAGGATGGCGGCGCAGTTCCCGGTAACGCTTGCTTAAGCCTGTTAACAGCGCGGTAACCCGGCTTAACAGCCCTTTAACTTAAAACTCTCGATAAATCTTACGCGAAAAGGTCGTGGTTCCCTAACCATGCGGGTTGCCTCGCGCGGCGGCGTCAGGCGCCGCGGCCGGTGACGGCAGTTGCGTTGGAGTGTGTGATGAAGAGGCTCGTTGTGGGCGCGGCCGCGTTGGTGGCAGCCGGCTGGACAGCTTCGGCGGAGGCCGCCGATCTCAATTACGGTCAGCGTGCGCCCTATACCGTCAACCAGCCGCTCAACGCCTATAGCTGGGCCGGCCCCTATCTCGGCGGCAACATCGGCTATGAATGGGGCTCGGTCGACAACAATCCCTCAAAGCCGTCGGGTTTCGTCGGCGGTATTCAGGCCGGCTACAACTTCCAGAATGGCCCGTTTGTGTTCGGCGTCGAGGGCGACATCCAGGCCGCCGGTGCCGACGACACCTTCGCACCGTGGAAATTCTCCAATCCGTGGTTCGGCACCCTGCGCGGCCGCGCCGGCTATGCCTTCAGTAACATCCTGTTCTACGGCACCGCGGGCCTTGCCTTCGGCGAGCTGCGCGCACAGACGTTCGGCTGGACGGAATCGCACACCACCGCCGGCTGGACCATCGGTGCCGGCGCAGAGGTCGGCTTCGCGCCGAACTGGAGCGCGAAGCTCGAATATCTCTACATCGATCTGTCGTCGAGCCAGTTCGCAATTACGGGCGTGTCAAACGGCTATAGCGCCAGCGTTGTGCGCGCAGGCGTGAACTATCACTTCTGATAGCTGAAGAAGAAAATACCGGACTACAACCTCCCGGCCGCTCGCGGCCGGGATTTTTTTTGCGCCAAGTATCTTTGCGCCAAGTATTGCGCCGAATGTTGTGCGTCAGGCCCGCTAGGAGAGGATGACCAGATTGACCGCCTTCGGTCCCTTCCCCTTCTTGTCAGGTTCGACTTCGAAAGTAATACGCTGTCCTTCCGCAAGGTCCTTCAGTCCGGCCCGCTCCACAGCAGTAATATGCACGAAGACGTCGCGGCCTCCGTCGTCAGGCTTGATGAAACCGTAGCCGCGTTCGCCGTTGAAAAACTTGACCGTTCCCGTCATGGCCATCGGGAAACTCCCCCTCATTGCTCCTCCGCCGCGACGCAGACTCACGTCACGGCATGACCGGGCGTCACGAAGCCCGGGAGCTGGCCATCCTTGGGCGGACCGCTGGCGGTCCGGCCGGATCTTTCTTAGGCCTTCACTCCGCCGCAACCATTCGCGGAAGCGGAACGTAAAGCCAGTCACGGAAATAGCATAATACGGTTCTCTGCAGATTGACTACCGCTCCTGCATATTTTTCCCAAGAATGCCGGAGTGTTACGGCTTTTTGGCTCTAAGGCTTGGGCACCTCCAATCGGAATCTGGCAGCACCGCCTTGGCCGAGCGGCATTTCCAGCTCGGGCAGGATCGTCTTGAGCTCGCCCTGCAGCGTGTAGGGTGGATTGACGATCAGCAGCCCGGTGGAGGCGAGAGCCCCGCCATCGAGCTGAGGCGCGACGCTGAACTCGAGGCGCAGACAATTTCCCGGCGGTTTTGCTGCAGCTGCGAGCCGCGCCACCGTTTGGGCCAGCGTGTCGGTGGCGCGCCGGTTCTTGGCCGGATACCAGATGACATAGATACCGGTCGGCCATTTCGCGAAGGCTGTGGAGAAGGCCTCGCCCAGCCGTTCGAACTCGTCCTTTGCCTCGAAGGGCGGATCGATCAGCACGAGGCCACGCCGCTCCTTCGGCGGCACGAAGGCCGGCAGCGCCACCCAGCCGTCGAGGTCGACCACGCGAGCCTGTTCGTCGTGGCGCAGCACGGCGATCAGCGCTTTCCGCGCCTTCGGCTCGAGCTCGCAGGCGACGAGTCGGTCTTGCGGCCGGAGCAGGCCGCGCGCGATCAACGGCGAGCCCGGATAGGCCTTGAGCTCACCCTTCGGATTGAAGGCGCGGACGATGTCGAGATAGGGTTGTACCAGCGCCAGGGTCTCGTTCGACAGGCGTGCCTGCATCAGCCGCGCGATGCCGGTCAGCCATTCGCCGCCCCGGCGCGCCTCGTCGCTGTCGAGATCGTAGAGGCCGGCGCCGGCATGGGTGTCGATGACGCGGAACGCCCCCGGCTTGTCCTGCAGATAGGTGATGATGCGCGCCAGCACGATGTGCTTGATGACATCGGCGAAGTTGCCGGCGTGGAAGGCGTGGTGGTAGTTCATGGGAAGAGCACTACGCCACGTGATGGCTTGAAGCAAAGAGGCACAATCACATGTCCCGGACGCGGTGCAGCGTGTAACGCTGCGCCGCTGAACCGGGACCCAGCTTCTTCCTGTGTGATGGGCCCCGGATCAGCAGTGCACTACGCCGCGTTTCGCGGCGCATTGCACTGCATCCGGGGCACGAGACCTCGGCCTATCCGCCCCTGATCGGCGGCATCGTCACCTGCTCGCGGCGGCAGGTGCGGCGTTCGATCTCGTCGCAGGCGCGGAATTGCAGGTCCTTGCTGAGGCAGATGCGAACTTCGGAGAGCCTGGTCCGGTTGCAGGTGACCGAGACGGAGGCATTGCTCAGCCCCGGATTGGCCTTGATGAAGGCTTCCTCCACATCCGCCGGCGCCACGGTCTTGGCCTGCGACAAATCGAGATATTCGGCCGGGATCTTGATCGCAGCGCGCGCCTTGCGGATCGTCTCGAAATAGCTGCGGCCCTCGAGGCCCGAGCAGGTGCCGTGCTTGTCCCATTCGTTGAAGATCAGGCCCGGCGCCGGCATCAGATCGAGCATCGAGGACACGATGTTGCGATTCAGCCGCGGCGAAGGCCGTTGGCAATATTCCGGGAAGCCATTCTCATATTGCGGCCACAGCCCATGCACCACGAAGGCGTAGGGCCGACCGCTGCACTGGATCTGCGAGCGGCCGCCACGCTCGGCCGCCTCCTCGCAGAACGAGGGCGACCACGACAGCGACAGCACATAGAAGTCGAACTCGCCGGGCGCGTTCTGCCGCTTGTCCTGGGCGTTTGCGCCGCCGGCGAGCAAGGCCAGTCCGGCGGCAAGGGTCAGGGAGATCACGAGACGGGAAAACGAATGCAATCTGGAATGAAACATGGCGACGCCCCTCAACTAGACTGTGCGAGGAAGCCTAGCAGGCGATGGGAACATTTCAAGAACAAAATTCAGGTGGCCGCCGTTCGGCGCCTCGAGCGACGAACCAGGGCTTCCTGATCAGGGCTTCCTGATCAGGGCTTGGCGGCACGGCAGGCCGGATTATAGGCCCAGTTGCGGTCGAGCCCGACCACGCACCATTCGACGCCGTTGCCATAGCCGGCGAAGCCGCCATCCTCGATGATCGAGAAGTGCACCTTGCGCACCTTGCCGTCATTGAGCATGGCCTCGCCGGTGCAATAGCGGCGCGGAATATTGTCGGACTGCCAGGGCCGGAACGCGGTCTCGCGAACGGCCGAGAAGCCGGTGATCTTCAACGAGGAATTCCAGAACGTGCTTTCCTTCTCCCAGAACTGGGTGGCGATGGTCGGCAGCGCCCGGTCGCAATCGGCAACGGCGCCGTCATAGCGCGGTCCGCTCAGCCAGAAGTTCAGCTCCAGCGGATTGGCGGCCCTGGCCTCGCCGAGCGACATCGCTCCGAACATGAGGCCGAGCACGGCGGCATAGCGGAACGATTTCAGGAAGGGGGCGAGCATGGTCAATCCGGACAGCTGAAGTCTTGCGAAGGTTGGACGGTGCCGCGAAGGCCGGGGGAGGTCAAGTGCAGCGCGGCAACACTTCGCCAGGAGTTGACCACAACATCGTGGTTGGCAGGGCTTCCGTTCTTTTCACTTCCCTCCCGGCACCGTAAACTGGCCGCCAGCCAATTGGAGTGACGGGAATGCGAATCATTGCGGCCGCGGGTCTTCTCGCCAGCCTGGTTGTCTCGGGTATGATGGCGAGCCAGTCGGCGCGCGCCGACTATGTGCCGCCGTTCAAGGGCAACGACACCGGCGGCATCATCGCCTATTCGATGGCCACCCAGGTCGATGCCCGGCAGGCCGCGGTCGATCACTGCGCGCGCTACGGCAAGGTCGTGAAATTCCTGGCGGTGCAGGCCTATGAGGGCGGCTACATCTCGTTCTCGTGCCGCTGGGTGCCTTATGGCGCCGCCGACCAGCCGATCCGCACGCTCTACTGAGGCGCTTTCGTAGCGCCGCATCTCTCAGCCGGGAGCCTCCACATGACGCGCAAACTCGCTTTGCTCGGCTCGACGCTTTGCCTCGTGGTGTCGGCGGGCAGCGCCAGCGCCGACGATCTGCCGGTCCGCAAGGCCGGTCTTTGGGAAATGAAGCTGGTCACGACCGGCTCGCCCATGCCCGAGATGACCATGCAGCACTGCACAGACGAGACCGTCGACAAGGAGATGAACAACAACGTCTCCCCGATGGCGAAGCAGATCTGCGCCAAACAGGACATCAAGAAGACCGCGACCGGCTATGTCAGCGATTCCGAGTGCAGCGTCGCCGGCGTCAGCACGACCTCGCATGCCGAGATCACGGGCGATTTCAATTCGGCCTACACGGTGAAGACCTCTTCGCACGCACAGGGCGGCGTCGCCGGCGCGGCCGGGCGCGATACCACCATGACGCTGCAAGCCAAATGGCTCGGGGCCTGCAAGCCCGACCAGAAGCCCGGCGACATCGTGATGCCCGGCGGCTTCAAGATGAACGTGCGCGACATGGACAAGCTGAAGGCGCTGCTGCCGAAGTAGGCGGGATCGTAGGTCGTAGCCCGGATGGAGCGCAGCGAAATCCGGGGCTCCGCGCCACGATAGGCTGATCCCGGATTGCGCTGCGCTCCATCCGGGCTACGGCATCGGCTACACCGGTATCCGCACACTCGCCCTCAATCCCCCCATCGGGCTGTCGCCGAGGGTGATGTCGCCGCCATGCGAGCGGGCGATATCGCGGGCGATGGCGAGGCCGAGGCCCGTGCCGCCCTCATCCTGGTTGCGGGCGTTGTCGAGCCGCAGGAACGGCTTGAACACTTCTTCGCGCAAATGCGCGGGAATGCCGGGGCCGTCGTCGTCGATGGTCACGGTCAAATAACGGTGATCACGCTGGCCGGTGATGGCGATGGCCTTGCCGTAGCGCGCCGCGTTGGTGACGAGGTTGGCGAGACAGCGCTTGAACGAGGCCGGCTTCACCGTCACCACGGGCAGGCCATGGAAGGCAACGGTCGCGGTATGGCCATGGCGCTCGGCGTCGCCGCGCAATTCCTCGAGCGCCTGCGCCATGTCGGTCGGCTGCGACTGCTCACCGGAATCGCCGCGGGCAAACGCGAGGTAATCCTCCAGCATCATCGACATTTCGTCGACGTCCTTGCGCATGCCATCGAGCTCGGGGCTGTCGCCGATCAGCGCCAGCTCGAGCTTGAAGCGGGTCAGGATGGTGCGCAGATCGTGGCTGACGCCGGCGAGCATCGCGGTGCGCTGCTCCATCGTGCGCTCGATGCGCGATTTCATCTCGAGGAAGGCAACCGACGCGCGCCGCACCTCGCGCGCGCCGCGCGGTCTGAAGTTCGGCGCTTCGCGGCCCTTGCCGAAACTCTCGGCGGCGTCGGCAAGGCGCAGGATCGGCTTGATCTGGTTGCGCAGGAACAGCACGGCCACGATCAGCAGGATCGAGGACGTGCCGACCATCCAGAACAGGAATATCTCCGAGTTGGAGGCATAGGCGGCGCTGCGCTGCGCGAACACGCGCATCACGGCATCGTCGAGCTGGATGCGGATCTCGACGAGATTGGAGCGGCCGACCGTGTCGATCCAGAACGCGCGTCCGATCTGGCGGCCGAGCTGTACCGACAGCGTCTGGTCGAGCAGCGAGAAGAACGGTTTTGGTCCCGGCGGCGGCATGTCGCCGGGGGGCAGGAAATCGACGACGAGGCCTAGGCGTTGCTGCGCGATGCGACGAATCTGCTCGCGATCCCGGTCCTGCGGATAGCCCTTGTAGACGTCGATCAGTGCGGCGATGTCCTGCACCACCGCGGCGGAGAGGCGCCGCGTCACCGTGTTCCAGTGCCGCTCCATGAACACGAAGGCGACGACCGATTGCAGCACCACCATCGGCACGATCATGATGAGCAGCGCGCGGGCGTAGAGGCCGGTCGGCATCCAGCCCTTGAACGCATTGCCCATCCAGCCATTGGCGGCGGAGACGCGGCCGGCGGCGCTCTTCAGAAGCGTCAGGCCGGTATCGATCGTGCTCATCGGTCGCGCTTCACTGATTTATGGCGAGGCTACCAGCCGGTAGCCGATACCGCGCACCGCCTGGAGGAACAGCGGATTGGCGGGGTCGGTCTCGATCTTGCGCCTGAGGCGGTTGATCTGCACGTCGACGGCGCGCTCGTTGACGCTGCCATTGCCGGTCAGCGCACTGCGCGGCACGGTCTCGCCCGGCGTCTCCGAGAGGATGCGCAGCATCTCGCGCTCGCGGTCGGTGAGGTGGATGACCTCCTCGCCCTGGCGCAGCTCGCCGCGATCGAGATGGTAGACGTAGGGGCCGAACGCGATCTTCTCCACCGCTGTGGCCTGCGGCGGCGGAGCGGCGCGCTTGAGGATGTTGTTGATGCGCAGCGCCAGCTCGCGCGGCTCGAACGGTTTAGCCACGTAGTCGTCGGCGCCGATCTGCAGGCCCTCGATGCGCGCTTCCGCCTCGTGTCGTGCCGTCAGCATCACGATCGGCACCGAGGAGGATGTCCGGATGAAGCGGGCGAGATCGAAGCCGGTCTCGCCAGGCATCATCACGTCGAGGATCAAGAGGTCGAAATGCAGGCCCAGCAGTTTCGAGCGTGCATCGCCGGCACTCGCGGCGGTGGTGACGCGGTAGCCCTCGGCGGCGAGGAAGCGCGACAGCAGATCGCGGATGCGGCGGTCGTCGTCGACGAGCAGCAGATGCGGGGCGTCATCGGCCGGGCGAGCCGGCGGGCGGGCGAGCGTGGCAGCGAGCGGCACGGTCACTCCTTGGCGTCGTGGTTGACGGAAGCGAAGATCGTTTCGAGCACCTTGTCCGGATCATCGCGATCGATCATCGCGCGCAGGAAGCGCTTGACCGTCTCGGCATCCTGCGGAGCCATTTCGGCGAGCGCCTTGGTGATCCGCGTGGTCTGCAGCCCGGCGAGCTTCTGCACCAGCGCCTCGCCCTTCGGCGTGGCGTAGAGCAGGCGCTGGCGGCGGTCATTGTCGCCGGTCTTCTGCACGATGTAGCCCTCGTCCAGCAGCTGCTTGAGCACGCGGCCGAGCGACTGCTTGGTGATGCGCAGGACGTCGAGCAGGTCGGCGACCTTGAGGCCGGGATAGCGGTAGACGAAATGCATGACCCGGTGATGGGCGCGGCCGAAGCCGAAAGCCTCCAGCTCCTGGTCGGGATCGCCGACGAAGTCGCGATAGGCGAAGAACAGTAGCTCGATGATATCCCAGCGCAAATTGCCTCCGTCGTCTGCGGCCGGCCTGGGCTCGGCGGCGTCGTGAGAGGAAGTCGCGAAATTTATGTCAGGCATATTGACGTATCTTGGGTTCAATGTTACAAAACGATTGACCAGCACGAAATTTTAGATCGTTTCGCGCGGGGTGGCATCGAAGCAGGGCGGCTGGAGAGAGCCGGACAGGCGACGACGGCCGGATCAGATCTACCGTGCGATTGTCGAGCGGCGTTTCGACAAAACATACTGGACTTCCGCGTTCCGCAAAAGCATGTCCTGCCGGACATGCTGGCCACGGAAACCGGCCGTAACAAGGCTGGCGGTGGTTCGGCCCAAAACCAATCAAGCCAGCCGGGCCCGAAAAGGGCAGGCCGGCGCCAGAACGGCGTCGCCACCGGCAAGCGGGAGGCAAGGACATGAGCATGAAATTCGACATCCAGCCCGCATCCAATCCGACGCCCGAGAAGGACCGCGTGGCCAAGCTGGTGGACCCCGGCTTCGGACGGGTCTTCACCGATCACATGGCGATCGTCCGCTACAACCAGGCCAAGGGCGGCTGGTACGAGGCACGTGTCGAGGCACGCGCCAACTTCCAGATGGATCCGGCCGGGGCGGTGCTGCACTACGCGCAGGAGATCTTCGAGGGTCTGAAGGCCTACAAGCGCGACGATGGCGGCGTGAACCTGTTCCGTCCCGACGCCAATGCGCGGCGCTTCAAGGACTCCGCCGACCGCATGGCGATGGCGCAGCTGCCCGAGGACGTCTTCATCGAGGCGGTCGAGCAGGTCGTGCGCATCGACCGCGCCTGGATGCCGGGCGGCGAGGGCAGTCTCTACCTGCGGCCCTTCATGATCGCGAGCGAGACCTTCCTCGGCGTCAAGCCGTCGTCCGAATATATCTTCGCCGTCATCGCTTCGCCGGTCGGCTCCTACTTCAAGGGCGGTCCCGCGCCGGTGTCGATCTGGGTGTCCGAAAACTACACGCGCGCCGCTGTCGGCGGCACCGGGGCGGTCAAGTGCGGCGGCAATTATGCCGCGAGCCTGCGCGCCCAGGCCGAAGCGATCCAGCATGGCTGCGATCAGGTCGTCTTCCTCGACGCGGTCGAGCGCCGCTACATCGAGGAGCTCGGCGGCATGAACGTGTTCTTCGTGTTCGACGACGGCTCGCTCTCGACGCCGCCGCTCGGCACCATCCTGCCCGGCATCACCCGCGATTCCATCATCGCGCTCGCGAAGGATGCCGGCAAAACCGTGCGCGAGGAGCCGTATTCGCTCGACCAGTGGCGCAAGGATGCCGCCAGCGGCAAGCTGAAGGAAGCGTTTGCCTGCGGCACCGCCGCCGTCATCTCGCCGATCGGCAAGGTGCGCTCGGTGAGCGGCGATTTCGAGATCAGCGGCGGAGCCGCCGGTCCCGTCGCCATGGGCCTGCGCAAGCAGCTCGTCGACATCCAGTACGGCCGCACCAACGATCCGCACAACTGGATCCGCAAGGTGTTTTAAGATGCGGCGATGCGCGTTTCCCCTCTCGTGAGGAGAGGGGAAACGCGCATCGTTTGTGGTTTTTCGTGCACTGAACGTGCCGTTGCCGACATGCGACAAAGTCTGGACACATCTGGACATCAGGACATCGCGACCATGGCAACGAAACTCTCCCAACCCGCGAAATGGGTCGTTCTCGCCGCAATCACCGGCGTTTCCGTTTTCGGCATTCTGACCATCGGCCCCACGCACGAGGTGGTCGCGCAAGACCGCTCACCGATCGTCGACGTCCGCACCAGCGATCCCGAGATGAATGCCGCGATCGCGCGCGCCCGTGGCTCGCTTCCAACCTTCTGGGCCTCCTACGAATCGCCAAAGCCGTCGGAGGCCGGGCACGCCCTGAAGGTGCGCTTCTCGACCCGCAAGGGCGGGGAGCACATCTGGATCGGCGAGGTGAAGAAGCTGCCGAATGGGGCCTATTCCGGCCTGTTCGCCAACGAGCCGCGCGACCTGCCGGGCAAGCGGGCAGGCGACAAGGTCGAATTCGGCGAGGCCGACATCTCGGACTGGATGTTCATGCGCAACGGCAAGATCGTCGGGGGCGAAACCATCAAGCCGACGCTGAAGTCGCTGCCGAAGGCGGACGCGGATGCCCTGAGGGCGCGGATGGAGAAGCCTTAGGGCGAGGCAGCAGTTGCCGCCCCCTGCGTCGGCTGGTAAATGCCGCGCATGGCCGAGAAACCCAAAAAACCCCAGAAACTGAAGGCGCGGTTGCCGCGCGGGCTCGAGGATCGCGATCCCGCCGCGATCCGGGCGACGCGCGAGATGGTCGAGAAAATTCGCGCCGTCTACGAGCTCTACGGCTTCGAGCCGGTGGAGACGCCGGCGATGGAATACACCGACGCGCTCGGCAAGTTCCTGCCCGACCAGGACCGTCCGAACGAAGGCGTGTTCTCGTTCCAGGACGACGACGAGCAGTGGATCAGCCTGCGCTACGATCTGACGGCGCCGCTCGCCCGCTACGTCGGCGAGCGCTACGGCACCGACGCTCTGGTCTTGCCCTACCGCAGCTACCGCGTCGGCTACGTCTTCCGCAACGAAAAGCCGGGCCCCGGCCGCTTCCGCCAGTTCATGCAGTTCGATGCCGACACGGTCGGCTCGGCGACGCCGGCGGCGGATGCCGAGATCTGCATGATGGCGGCGGACACGATGGAGGCGCTCGGCATCGCGCGCGGCTCCTATGTCGTGAAGGTCAACAACCGCAAAGTGCTCGACGGCGTGCTGGAAGCCATCGGGCTCGGTGGCGACGAGAACGCAGGCCGCAGGCTGACCGTGCTGCGCGCGATCGACAAGCTCGACAAGTTTTCCGCCGACGAAGTGCGTAAATTGCTCGGCCCCGGACGATGGGACGGCGGCGAAGAAGGCAAAGGCGACTTCACGAAGGGCGCCAACCTCAGCGCGGCGGAAGCTGATGTCGTTCTCGCCATCACCAGGCCGCGCGAGGATTGGAAAGAAGCCATTGCCGCGGCCGAAACCTACCTCGCCAAGAGCGAGATCGGTCAAGCCGGCGTCATCGAGCTGGAAGAGATTGCCAAGCTGGTCACGGCGTCGGGTTACGGTGCGGACCGCATCAAGATCGATCCGTCCGTCGTGCGCGGTCTCGAATACTACACCGGCCCCGTCTACGAGGTCGAACTGCTGCTCGAGACCAAGGACGAGAAGGGCCGGCCCGTGCGCTTCGGCTCGGTCGGCGGGGGCGGGCGTTACGATGGCCTCGTCTCACGTTTCCGCGGCGAGCCGGTGCCGGCGACCGGCTTTTCGATCGGCGTCTCGCGCTTGCAGGCCGCACTGACGTTGCTCGGCAAGCTCGACACGCGGCCGGAATTCGGGCCCGTCGTCGTCACCGTGTTCGACCGCGACCGCGTCGCCGACTATCAGAAGATGGTGGCATCCTTGCGCACCGGCGGCATCCGCGCCGAGCTCTATCTCGGCAATCCCAAGAACATGGGCAACCAGCTCAAATATGCCGATCGCCGCAACAGTCCCTGCGTGATCATCCAGGGCTCGGATGAAAAGGCGCGCGGCGAGCTGCAGATCAAGGATCTGATCGAAGGCGCGAAGGCGGCCGCGGCGATCGCCTCCAACCAGGAATGGCGCGAGAGCCGACCGGCGCAATTCTCGTGCAGTGAAGCCGATCTCGTCGCCAAGGTGCGCGAGGTCCTGGCCCGCCATGACGACAGCAACAGGGAGAAAACGATGCCTGAGATCACTGTCAGCATGGCCGAAGGCCGCACCGACGAGCAGAAGGCCGGCATGATGCGCGACATCACCCAGGCGCTGGTGAAGAATCTCGGCGTCGACGCCGATGCCGTCGTCATCCAGATCAACGAAGCCCCGCTCCGCCACAAGATGAAGGGCGGCAAGACGTTCGTGGAACGCGCGGCGGCCGCGAAGAAGTAGCCACTGGCGGTTCGGCATTCACCGCTGTCGTCCCGGATCAGCGCTCGCTACGCTCGCTTGTCCGGGACGACAGCGGAGTTTGAGGCACCATGGACGCACGCGATTTCATCAAGGTCGGCATGAGCGCCGAGCGCATGCTGGTGGTCCCGGCGGAGCGCACGGTCGGGCATTTCGTGCCCGGCATGCCGATGGTCTACGCGACGCCGATGATGATTCTGGAAATGGAGATGACGTCGGGCGATGCGATCCGCGCCGCGCTTCAGCCGGGCTGGGTCACTGTTGGCACCGAGGTCGATATCCGCCATCTCGCCGCCGCCCTCGTCGGCGCCACGGTGCGGACCACCGCGAAGGTCGTCGCGGTCGAGCGCCGCGTCATTCGGTTCGAGGTCGAAGCGTTCGAAGGCCCGCGCAAGCTCGGCGAGGGCCGCCACGCGCGCGGGCTTGTGAATGTCGAGATGTTCAACAGGCGGTTAGTCGCGGGCACGACGCCGTAGGGTAGGCAAAGGCGCGAGGCGTCGTGCCACGGGTCTCTCCACGCTTGCGATTGAAATGGTGGGCACGCTTTCGCTTTGCCCGCCCTACGGCACCGTCCTACTTCGCCAATTCTTTCGACCGCTTGGTCGCCGCTGCGATCGCGCGAATCATGAGATCGCGCAGGCCAGGATCGCCCATCAGCACACCGAGCGCTGCGGCGGTGGTGCCGCCGGGCGAGGTGACGTTCTGGCGCAGCGTGCTCGACGGCAGCTCCGACTGGTGCAGCAGCTCGCCGGAGCCGGCGACGGTTTCGCGCGCCAGCCTGGTCGCGAGCGACTCGGGCAGTCCGGCCTCGACGCCGGCGCGCGCGAGCTCCTCGGCGAGCAGGAACACATAGGCCGGGCCGGAGCCGGAGACGGCGGTGACCGCGTCTATCAGGCTCTCGTCATCGACCCATTCGACCGAGCCGGTGGCGCGCAGCAGCGCGTCGGCCACCGCGCGCTGCGCGGCGCTGACGTTATTCGCGGCGACCGCAACGGTGATGCCGCGGCCGATCGCGGCCGGCGTGTTCGGCATCGCGCGCACCACGGCGCCGCCGCAGACCTGCTGCAGCGAGGCGATCGTGGTTCCCGCCATGATCGAGACCACCGATGTCTTGTCCGAGACGAACGATTTCAGTTTGGCGCCGGCCTCGCGGAACATCTGAGGCTTCACCGCGACGACCAGCGTCTCGACCGTGCCGACCGTGGCTGCATCGGGATTGAGCGCGACGCCTTTGGCTGCGAGCGCGGTGATCTCGGGCGAAATGTGCGGATCGACCACCGCGACGCGGCGCGGATCGAGCCCGCCCGAAAGCCATCCGGTCAGCATCGCCCCGCCCATCTTGCCCGCGCCGGCGAGCAGGATGGTGCCGGTGATGTTTTGGAGGGTGCTGCTATCTGCCACTGCGATCACCTTGCAAACGGTGTCGTCCCTGCGAACGCAGGGACCCCTAACCATCGGCGGTTCTAGTGGATCGAGAGCAGAGCAACAAGCCGCGCGCCACAAGAGGCATCACGCGGTATGGGTCCCGGAGCTTCGCTTCGCTCGTCCGGGACGACGGCGGAGGGCGGGGCGAGCCCTACGCCTCTCCCACCGTGTCGAACATCGCCGCGTCCATCGCTTCGGTCGTGGTCTTGCCCGCCCACACCACGAACTGGAACGCCGGGAAATAGCGCTCGCAGGCGTGGATGGCGCCGGCGAGCATGGCCTCGCATTGCGCGGTCGAGGCGGTGAGGCCGCCGGGCAGCACAAGGGCCTGGCGGTGCATGATCATGCCGGTGTTGGTCCACAGGTCGAAATGACCGACCCACAGCTGCTCGTTGACCGCGGCGACGAGCCGCTGCACCTCGCCGCGGCGCGCGACCGGAATCTTCATGTCGAACGCGCAGGCCAGATGCAGCGCCTCGATCTCGCCCATCCAGGTGAAGGAGATCTGGTAGTCAGTCCATTGTCCCTTGGAGACAATGGTGAGCTCGTCTTCGCCGGAGCGTTCGAACGGCCAGTTGTTGCTGGCAGCGATATCCTCGACCACCGCGAGCGGATGGCTTTTGGAATCGATAGTGCTTTCGAGCAGGGACATGCCGTCTCGACCTCTTGCCTTTTTGTTGTCCTTGATACGCACGCGGTCGGCCCGGCACGCTCCCTCAACGTCGCTGGTGCGATCCCTCGGATCAGCGCGGGCCTGTCGCGGATCAAGTGATGTGATTTGCGGAATCTGCGCAACGGGGTCCCGAGTCCGTCCACAAGTCAGGACTCGTTCGTCCACAGCTCATCTCCGCCACAATTCTTAACGGGGACGTCCTCGATCCCGATGGATGAGAACAAACCGGAATCGGATTCGCGGGGGAGGGCGGCATTCGTTAATTCCGCCGCGCGAGGGCCGTGCCGCCATGACGGCATGGGACCATGCGCTTTCCCCATGCGGAACACGCTTGCTGCGGCCGCCGGCTGGCGTCATATTTCCCGTCAGGCCGTTCATCCCGGACGGCCGATGTTCTCAGGGCGGGGTGAAAGTCCCCACCGGCGGTAAGGGCCGAAAGGCCTAAGCCCGCGAGCGCCTTGCCTAAGGTCTTCTTGCCGAGGGGAAGGGTCAGCAGATTCGGTGCAACTCCGAAGCCGACGGTTAAAGTCCGGATGAAAGAGAACGGTCGGAGGCAGACGCATCGCAAGATGCGGCTGTTTGTCGTTCCGTGTGCCCTGATTCTGGTCCTTAAGAAGGAAAGCCATGAATCAGATGCTGCAAGACCCCAAAACCGAAACTTCCGAAGTCAGCCAACCGCCGGTTCCGCAAGGCCCGGCGCCCGACCACCCGCGCTTTGCCAAGCCGCAGCGGGTGGCCTTCGTGCAGGCCTGCTGGCACCGCGACGTGGTCGAGGAGGCCCGCATCGCCTTCATCAAGGAAGCCGAGGCGCGCCATCTCACCCATGTCGACGTGTTCGAGGTGCCGGGCTCGTTCGAGATCCCGCTGCACGCGCAGGTCCTCGCCAAGACGCGGCGCTACACCGCCATCGTCGCGGCCGGCCTCGTCGTCGATGGCGGCATCTATCGCCATGAGTTCGTCGCCGACACCGTGATCAAGGCGTTGATGGACGTGCAGCTGCGCACCGAAGTGCCGGTGTTCTCCGCGGTGCTGACGCCGCAGCAATTCCACGAGACCGAGGTGCACTACGACTTCTTCCGCAAGCATTTTGCGATCAAGGGCGTCGAGGTCGCGGCCGCTTGTGCAGAGACGTTGCTCGGCCTGGAGCGGCTGCGCGGCCAGGTCGCTGCGGGGATCGTGGGGTAGGGCAGATGGTCATTCCGGGGCGTGCGTAGCACGAGCCCGGAATCCATTTATCTACACGGATCGCTGAAAGATGGATTCCGGGCTCGCCTCTCCGAGGCGCCCCGGAATGACAGCTGATGATCAGTCGAACAGGCTCGACACCGATTCTTCCGCCGCCGTGCGTGCGATCGCGTCGGAGATCAGGCTGGCGATCGGCAGCGTGCGGATATTCGGCGCCTTGGTCACCGCCTCCGTCGGCAGGATCGAGTCGGTGATCACGAGCTCCTTCAGCCGCGAGCCCGCGATGCGGGCGGCCGCGCCGCCGGAGAGCACGCCGTGGGTGATGTAGGCGTAGACGTCCTTGGCACCCTTGGCGATCAGCGCGTCGGCCGCGTTCACCAGCGTTCCGCCGGAGTCCACGATGTCGTCGATCAGGATGCAGGTGTAGCCGGCGACGTCGCCGATCACGTTCATGACCTCGGATTCGCCCGCCCTCTCGCGGCGCTTGTCGACGATCGCGAGCGGGGTGTTGATGCGCTTGGCGAGGCCGCGCGCGCGGGCCACGCCGCCGACGTCGGGCGAGATCACCATCGTCTTGGAGAGGTCGAACCTCTCCTTGATGTCGCGCACCATCAGTGGCGCCGCGTAGAGGTTGTCGGTCGGGATGTCGAAGAAGCCCTGGATCTGGCCGGCGTGCAGATCGAGCGTCATGACGCGATCGACACCGGCCTGCGTGATCAAATTGGCGACCAGCTTGGCCGAGATCGGCGTGCGCGAGCCCGACTTACGGTCCTGCCGGGCGTAGCCGAAATAGGGCAGCACCGCCGTGATGCGGCGCGCCGAGGAGCGGCGCAGCGCGTCGGTGATGATCAGCAATTCCATCAGATGGTCGTTCGCCGGGAACGAGGTCGACTGGATGATGAAGGCATCCGAGCCGCGGACGTTCTCCTGGATCTCGACGAAGATTTCCATGTCGGCGAAGCGCCGCACCACCGCTTTGGTCAGCGGCAGGTCGAGGCCCTGCGCGATCGCCTGCGCGAGGGCCGGATTGGAGTTGCCGGCGACGAGCTTGATGGAGCCGTTTTTGGCCGACATGGACGCTTCCTCCCGCGCTTTGCTGGATACGACGTTCAACATCTCAGATCCCACTGGAAGCACGGTTACGACGGGCGAGGAAATATCAGGCCGGGGGCTGCGATGGCAACCCGGGATGCTACGTTTTCCCTTCGAAAATCCTGAGTCGGGCCAACGGCTTGGCCGCAACTTGAGGCCGTGGTTTAGCGGGGGTTATCGCTCGGCATAGCCGAGTGCCGTGGCCGGCATCTCCGCCACTGGGCCCTGCGGGATCACGCTCGCCACCGCCGGGCCCCGCAAGCCCGGAGCAGCGCCAGGTGTATCCGGCGTTCCGTTGATCATGTTGGAAAGTCCGCTGAATCCGGCCTGGGCGATCTTCCGCAGCACGAGGTCGTCAGCGGCTCCCCAGGGATCGCGGCTGCCTTTGGTCGAGGTCGGTTCCTCACCGGAGAGGCGCAGTGCCCGCTGCTGGTTGGCGTCGTAGACGTCCCAGACCCAGGCGATCACCGTCTTGCCGCGCACGATTTGGGCGGAGAGATAGCTGCGCACGCGGAAGGCAGCCGAGCCCTCGCGGGAGACGACGGACAGGCTGCGCAGCTTGGATTCGCTGTCGAGCACGCCGACCATGCGGTCGAACACCTGCGGCGGCGGCCCGTCGATCGATTCGAAGGCGACCGTTGCCCCAGAGCCGGCGCTCGGCGCCATTGCATAGGAGTTGGCGGCCCCACCGCCGCCGGCGCAGCCGCCAAGCGCGGTCGCTGCCCCGAGCAGCATGACCGCCAGCACGCGCGAACCCGCACGGCCCAGGATGAATGACGCGTCCCTCATTATGGAGGGCAGCGATATCGTTAAAATCGATTAAGGTCTAGGGCGGGAGCGACACAACACGCGGTCATTCCGGGGCGCGCCACTTGGCGCGAGCCCGGAATCCATTTCGCCGCGTGAACTGCCGCATGATGGATTCCGGGTTCTCGCTTCGCGAGCCCCGGAATGACACAGAGTGTTGCCTTTGTGTTCACCCCTCCAGCGCGATCGCGTGGACGTGGCGGCCGTAATCCGGCTCCTTGCGATGCACCGAGCGGCGATAGCTGAAGAAGCGCTCGTCGGCGTAGGTGTCGACGCCGAGATCGTCGATCATCAGGATGCCGGCGGCCTCCAGCCGCTTGCGGATGAAGCCGGCAAGGTCGAACATTGCGTGTCCCTCGCGCGCCGACGGGATGAAGTACATCGCGTTGTCGGCATCGGCCTCGATGAAGCGCACGACGAACTCGTTGCCGACCTCGTAGCTCTCCTGCCGGATCAAGGGGCCGATCGCGGCGATGATGCCGCTGCGCGTGGCGCCGAGTTTCTCCATCGCCAGAATCGTCGCTTCCAGCACGCCCGTCAGCGCGCCCTTCCACCCCGCATGCGCGCCGCCGATCACGCGCGCATTGGGGTCGACGAACAGCACCGGCCCGCAATCGGCGGTGGAGACGCCGAGTGCAATGCCGGGCGTGTTCGTCACCAGCGCATCGCCCTTCGGCCTCGGCCCGTTCGGCCATGGCGCCTCGGCGACCAGTACGTCGGGCGAATGGATCTGGTGCAGGCTGAGGAAGCGCTCCGGCGCGACGCCGACGTGCTCGGCCATGCGGCGGCGGTTTTCCGCGACAAGGGTCTGGTCGTCATTGGAGCCGAGGCCGCCGTTCAGCGCGGAGTAGATGCCTCCCGAGACACCTCCCTCGCGGGTGAAGAATGAGTGGCGCAGTCCGGGCACGGCGGACAGCAGTGACGAAGACAGCGTCATGAATCGCCTCCGGCCTGTTCGAGATCGCTGAGGCCGGCAATGCCTGTCAGCCGCGGCTCGGAGATGCCGAGCACCTTGAACATCGAGCCCATGCCGCTGCGCCCGGTGTCGGTCAGCCGCTTGAGGGCGATCGAAATGTCAGTGGCGACCTCCGGCGTTGCCTTCTGCATCAAGGCGGCAGCCCTTGTGTCGATGCCGATCCGCTTGAGGAAGTCGCCTTGCGTCACCGGTCCGTGCACGCGCGCGCCGAGATCCTCGGCCGCGCGCGCCAGCGCCTGGAAGTCGACATGTGCGGTGACGTCGGCCTGGCCCGGCGCCTTCAAGGGATCGGCGAAGGTGTGGCGCGCAATCGCCTGGAACGTGTCGCCGGCATCGCTGCGCAAATGGCCGTAATCGATGATCAGCGCGGCGCCGTCCTGGTCGCGCACGCGCGTGGCGAGCTTCATGATCTCGCCGTCGGGCCGCCATTCGAACACGGCGCCGACGGGCGCGGCGCGCACCAAGGGCGGCAGCAGCACGTCGAAGCGTGGCGTCGGTTCGGACGCCGCGCCGAATTGCAGTCTTCCGTTGCCGTCGATCTCGATCACGCGCTCGTGCCAGCCGTTTTCGTGGCGGACCATCTGGTGGACCGGCAGCACGTCGAAATATTCGTTGGCGAGGATGATGCTCGGTCCCTCAGGCACGTCGTCGATGCTGTCGTGCCAGGCGATGTTGCGCACGCCCGACAGCGTCGCATTCTGCCGCTCGCGCAAGACGGGATTGACCTCGACCATGTGGATATGAAGCGCCTGGTAGAGCGGCGGCAGCACGCGAAGGGCGCGCAACGCGTCCGCCATCATGGTGCCGCGGCCGGGGCCGAGCTCGATCAGCCGCAGGAATTGCGGCGAGCCCATCTGCTTCCACACCGAGGCGGTCCATAGTCCCAGCAACTCGCCGAACATCTGGCTGACTTCGGGCGCGGTGGTGAAGTCGCCCTCACGCCCGAGCGGGTCGCGCGAAACGTAATAGCCATGGCGCGGATGCATCAGGCACAGTTCCATGTACCGCCAGACCGGCATGGGGCCCGAGGATTTGATCAGCGCCTTGATTTCGTTGAGCAGCGGCTGTTCGGTCACGGCTATCTTCTCGAAAGGAATTAACGAATGGCCCCTGCGGGCTTCGGCGCAGCGCGCCTGACTGCCAATACAATAAGTATGCCGCCCACGATAAGCATCGGGATCGACAGCAGCATGCCCATGGTTAATCCGCCCCAGAGGAAGCCGAGCTGCGCGTCCGGTTCGCGGAAGTGCTCGCCGGCAATCCGGGTCAGACCATAGATCAGGATGAAGGCGCCGAGGATCATGCCCGGCCGCTTCAGCGCGCCGAGCCGGATCATCACCGCGAGCACGGTGAACAGCAGGATGCCTTCCATGCCGGCCTCGTAGAGTTGGCTCGGATGGCGCGGCAGCTGCGTTGGATCGTTGGGGAAGATCATCGCCCAGGGCAGGCTCGCATCGGTGGCGCGGCCCCACAATTCGCCGTTGATGAAGTTGGCGATGCGCCCGAGCAGCAGCCCGACCGGGGCGACCGCGGTGGTGATGTCACCGAGCGACAGGATCGAGATGCCATTGCGAAAGGCGAACCACATCACCGCGACGACGCAGCCGAGGAAGCCGCCATGGAAGGACATGCCGCCCTCCCACAATCGGAAGATCGCGGCAGGATGATCGATGAAGAAAGGCAGGTTGTAGAACAGCACGTAGCCGGTACGGCCGCCGAGAATGATGCCGAGCGTGACCCACAGGATGAAGTCGTCGATCTGCAGCAGCGACATCGGGGCGGGGCCGCCCCACAGGCGCTCCTTCTTCAGCAGCGAGCGCGCATAGAGCCAGCCGAACACGATGCCGCAGATATAGGCCAGCGCGTACCAGCGGATCGCGAACGGTCCGATCTCGAGCGCGATCGGCTTGAAGGCGGGGAAGTCGATGAGAAGAAGCTGCATCTCGCCTTCTATATCTGGACGAGATTGCGGCGATAGAGCGCCAAGAGACGCTCCCAATGCCGCTCGGCGGCGTCGCGGTCATAGACCGGGCGCTTGGGGAAGGCGAAGCCGTGATGCGTGCCGGGATAGATCTCGACCTCGGCTTTCGCGCCGTTCATGCCTTCTTTGACTTTCTCGATAACCTCCGGCGGCGCGTAGACATCGGTCTCGGCGCAGGCGAAATAGAGTTCGGCCTTGGTCTTAGCCGCAGCCAGGTGCGGGCTGTCGGCCTGATCCGTTGCCAGCTGCACGCCGTAGACCGAGGCGGCCGCCTTGACCCTGTCAGGGAAATGCGTGGCGGCGTTGATGGCGTAGCGGCCACTCATGCAATAGCCGACGGTGCCGACCAGTCTGGTGTTCGCGGCCGCCTGGCCCTCGGCATAAGCGAGCAGCGCCCTGGTGTCGTCCATGATCATGGGAATGGTGAGCGAGCCCATCAGCTGGAACATGCGCTTGCGCTCCGGCGCGTTGGGATCGGCCGGCAGCGCGCCGAGCTCCATCACGCCGGAGCGGTAATAGAGGTTCGGCAGCATCACGTAATAGCCCGAGGTCGCGAGCCGGCGCGCCATGTCGCGCAGCTCTTCGCGGATCGCCGGCGCGTCCATGTAGAACAGGATAACCGGAAACGGCCCGCCGCGTTCGGGATGGCTGATGAAAGTTGCGGTGTGGCCGTCCCTGGTGGGGATCGCGATCTGCTGGTCGATCATCTCTTGTCGCCTTGTGATTCTTCTTATGCAGGGACGTTGAATACGATTGCAAGGAAACCGGGGCATGACAAGGATACCGCCGATCGGGCCTTGAACCGGCCCAATCGGATTGCCATTGTGTTTCGGAGCGTTCGCGCAAAGTTTATCGGAGCTTCAGGAGGCCGAAATGACCCAGACCAACAACCGGTTTTTCGACGAGATCGGCCGCCTGATGAACGATGCCGCCGGCGCGGCCCAGGGCGTCAAGCGCGAGTTCGACACGGTGATGCGCACCCAGGCCGAAAAATTCCTGCGCGACATGGATCTGGTCAAGCGCGAGGAGTTCGAGGCGGTCAAGGACATGGCCCGCCTGGCGCGCGAGGAGAACGAGGCGCTGAAGGCGCGCCTCGCGGCGCTGGAGGCCAAGCTCGGCGGGTAGAGCCGGTCCCGCAGCCTGGATGGAGCGGAGCGCAATCCGGTCAGTCTCGCCTGTTGCGCAAGTCCCCCGGATTTCGCTCCGCTCCATCCGGGGCTACTCCGTGCCGCCCGGCAGCCCATTCTCCTTGTCATTTCCGCATCTTCCGGGTAAAAGCCCGCCAGTTCGTGGCCCCCGCACCCCTGGAGGCTTGCTGCGAACGATGCCATGGGCCGCGCTGCGGCCCATTAACTTTTGCAAAAACAAGGACTTAACGACATGGCGACGACCGTCAAGGAATTGAAGGCGACCGCACGTCCGAAGAGCGGCAAGGGGGCCGCCCGGGCTGAGCGTCGCGCCGGGAAAGTGCCCGGAGTGATCTATGGTAACAAGCAACCCCCGCTCCCGATCTCGGTTGACGATCGTGAACTGCGCCAGCGTATCCTCGCCGGCCGGTTCCTGACCACGCTGGTCGACATCGATCTCGACGGCAAGAAGCACCGGGTGATTCCGCGCGACTACCACCTTGATCCGGTCAAGGATTTCCCGATCCATGTCGACTTCATGCGGCTCGGCGAAGGTGCCACCATCCGCATCAGCGTTCCGCTGCACGTGGTGAGGGCAGAAGGTTCGCCCGGCGTGAAGCGCGGCGGCGCCGTCAACATCGTCGCCCATGCGATCGAGCTCGAATGTGGCGTCGAGAGCATTCCGCAGTACATCGAGGCCGACGTCGGCTCGCTCGAAATCGGTCACTCCCTGCATCTGGCTGACATCAAGCTGCCGGCCGGCGTGAAGGCGCTGACCCGCGAGGACGCGACGCTCGTCACCATCGTGCCGCCGTCCGGCTACGCCGAAGAGCAGAAGGCCGCGGCTGCGGCTGCAGCTCCTGGCGCTGCTGCGGCAGCTCCGGCGGCTGGCGCTGCGGCTCCGGCTGCGGGTGCTGCTGCTCCGGCGGCGGCTGCCAAGGCTCCGGCCGGCGGCGACAAGAAGAAGTAATCTCTCAAAGCTGGCGCGCGGTCTCTGATCGCGCGCCGAGCGAGGGGCGCGCCGCGTCATGCGACTCTTTGTTGGGCTCGGCAATCCCGGCGCGAAATACGCACGTAACCGGCACAATATCGGCTTCATGGCCGTCGATGAGATCGCGCGGCGTCATGGTTTCGCACCATGGCGCCGTCGTTTTCAGGCCGAGACCTCGGAAGGCACGCTCGGCACTGAGCGCGTGATCCTGCTCAAGCCCACGACCTATATGAACGATTCCGGCCGCGCCGTGCAGGAAGCCGCAAGCTTCTTCAAGATCGCCATGGGCGACGTCACTGTGTTTCATGACGAGCTCGAGCTGCCGCCGGGCAAGGTGCGGGTGAAGATCGGCGGCGGCATCGCCGGCCATAACGGCCTGCGCTCGATCTCGGCGCATATCGGCAACGACTATCGCCGGGTCCGGCTCGGTATCGGTCATCCCGGCGTCAAGGAATTGGTGCACGGCCACGTGCTGTCGGACTTCGCCAAGGCCGACAACGACTGGGTGACGACGCTGCGCGAGGCGGTGGCCGAGCACGCCGCACTGCTCGCCAAGGGCACGGATGCGACCTTCGCCAACAGGGTGCATCTCGCCATGCAGGCGAAGGGATTTTTGACCAAGGACGACAACGGCAAGGAATAACGCTCGTGGGATTCAAATGCGGGATCGTCGGATTGCCCAATGTCGGCAAGTCGACCTTGTTCAATGCGCTGACCGAGACGGCCGCGGCGCAGGCCGCGAACTATCCGTTCTGCACCATCGAGCCGAATGTCGGCGAGGTCGCGGTGCCCGATCCGCGGCTCGACAAGCTCGCGGCGATCGCCAAGTCGGGACAGATCATCCCGACCCGGCTGACCTTCGTCGACATCGCAGGGCTGGTCCGCGGCGCCTCCAAGGGCGAAGGTCTCGGCAACCAGTTCCTCGCCAACATCCGCGAGGTCGACGCCATCGCGCATGTCGTGCGCTGCTTTGAGGATTCCGACATCACCCATGTCGAGGGCAAGATCGCCCCGCTCGCCGACATCGAGACCATCGAGACCGAGTTGATGCTCGCCGATCTCGATAGCCTCGAGAAGCGTGTCGACAACCTCACCAAGAAGGCCAAGGGCAACGACAAGGACGCCAAGGAGCAGCTCGACCTCGTCAACCGCACCCTGGTGCTGCTGCGCGAGGGCAAGCCCGCGCGCCTCGTCGAGCGCAAGGCGGAGGAGGAGCGCGCCTTCGGCATGCTCGGCCTGTTGTCGTCAAAGCCCGTGCTCTACGTCTGCAACGTCGAGGAAGGCTCGGCCGCGTCAGGCAATTCGTTCTCCAAGGCGGTGCAGGAGCAGGCCGCCAAGGAAGGCGCGGTTGCCGTCGTCATCTCGGCCAAGATCGAATCCGAGATCGCGACCATTTCGCGTGAGGAACGCGCCGACTTCCTGGAGACGCTGGGCCTTGAAGAGGCCGGTCTCGATCGCTTGATCCGTGCCGGCTACACGCTGCTCGACCTCATCACCTATTTCACCGTGGGCCCGAAGGAAGCGCGCGCCTGGACCATCTACCGCGGCACCAAGGCGCCGGGCGCGGCCGGCGTGATCCATACCGATTTCGAGAAGGGCTTCATCCGCGCCGAGACGATTGCGTTCGAGGATTACGTCGCGTTGGGCGGCGAAGCCGGCGCGCGCGATGCCGGCAAGCTCCGCCTCGAAGGCAAGGAATACGTCGTCGCCGACGGCGACGTGATGCATTTCCGGTTCAATACGTAAGGGCTGAATCTCGTGCCCCGGACGCAGCGCAACGCTTCTTCAGCGGTGCGCTGCAGAGCCGGGGCCCAGAAGCTTCGAATTGTGGATGCATGGGTCCCGGCTCTGCGTCGCGTCATTTCATGCCGCGCCGCGTCCGGGACACGAGAGCCTCACCGCATCCCGCTGCCCTGGTCGCGGATGGCGCCGAGATGTTCGTTGATGCGGAAGACGATCAGGATCAGCTCGGCGAGGATGCGCGAGAACACGATTCCGACGACGACGCTCGCGATCGACGACAGCAGCACCAGGAAGCCGCCGAACGGGCTGATCGCCATCGCAGCCAGCCCTGAGAAGATGCCGGAGAGGCCGAACAGGCAGATCAGCGCGATCACCAGCCAATAGAAGGTCTTGATGATCGTCGGCGTGATGAAGCGGTCCCACTGAAACAGATCGCTGAATGAAAACATTGCTCTCCCCAGGGCATCGGGCCTTGGTAATGGATCTCTGGCCCTCGGTTGATCCGACTCAAGACCAACGCCGCCACCCCGTATGTAGCACGAGCCATGCGGGCCGGCGGGTTGAGATTGCCGCAAAGTGCGGCCACAATCTGTCATTTCCGCTAGCCAATCCCAAGATGACCCTGACCTTCGAAGATTTCCCGCCCGGCCGGTTCGGAACATTCGGCCCGCGCCACGTCACCCGCGACGAGATTCTGGCCTTCGCGGCCGAGTTCGATCCGCAGCCGATGCATCTGGACGAGGAGGCAGCAGCCAAGAGCATGCTGCGTGGCTTGTCCGGCTCGGGCTGGCACCTCTGTTCGCTGATGATGCGGATGATGGCGGACGGTTTTATTACCCGCGCCGCGTCGCTGGGGTCTCCCGGCGTCGACGAGGTGCGTTGGCTCTCGCCGCTCAGGCCGGGTGACGACCTGACACTCGATGTCGACGTGCTGGAGGCCCGCACCTCGAAGAGCCGCTCCGAGCTCGGCATCGTCAAGTTCAAATGCACCGTACGCAATGCCCAGGGCCAGGCGCTGGGCGAGATGACCTCGCCGATCCTGATCAAGCGGCGCGAGGGGGCGGCCTGATGCGGTTCTTCGACGACATCGAGATCGGCCAGCGCCGCGAGATCGGCGCCTATACGTTCACGGCCGAGGCCATCAAGAATTTCGCCGCGAAGTTCGATCCACAGCGTTTTCATCTCGACGAGGAGGAGGGCAAGAACTCGCTGTTCGGCGGGCTTGCCGCCTCGGGCTGGCATGTCGGCTCGGCCTGCATGAGCCTGCTTGTCGCCGACGGCCAGCGCCTGGCGCGCGAAGCCGTAGCGCGCGGCGAGGAGGTTGCGGTGTGGGGCCCCTCGCCGGGCTTTCGCGACCTGCGCTGGATCAGGCCGGTGCTCGCCGGCGACACCGTCGCTTACGTCAACGTCGTCACCGACAAGCGCACCTCGGCCTCGCGCCCCGGCTGGGGCATCCTGACCGCCCGCACCACCGGCACCAACCAGCGCGGCGAGGAGGTCTATTCCATCACCGCCAGCGCCTTCGTGCCGATGCGCGCAAAGAGCGGTTAGACCTGTTCCAGGATGAACGGGCAAATGAGTGCGCGAGTGTTGCCCGCGCGCTATGGACGCGATTCCGGGCGGCTGCCATAAGCCTGCGCAACATGGATTATCCGCGAAGCAGTTGGCGGAACCATCGAGTTGCTAACCAATTATGAACCTGTCGCTGTCTAATTGAAACGAATTGGGCAGAGTACAGGGGACGAGGACCATGGCAGATCGCGGCGCACTCAAGCTTGTCGGATTTCTCTTCGCTACCGCGACGCTGGCAGTGATGCTGGTCGCCGGCATGGTGGTGAAGGGCTATGCCGATGGCGCCTACACCCTGGAAGCCTCGGCCGTCGACGCGAGCCGGTAATAATCTGTTAAGTTTTCGGGGCCGGAAAACGGCCCCGCCTCAGCGGCTGTAGACGAACGCCAGCACCGCGATCGCAACCACCAGCAATCCGACAAAGCGCAGCATGATCGTGCCGAGCTGATTGGGCGCGGGCCGCAGCGAGATCGGGTCCGTGTTGTCGGGCCGAATGCTTTCCATGAAATGTCCCCCGGCCCGGCCGCAAGAGAAGCGGACGCTTGGCATTGGTCGTCGGGGACGGGTGGGGGGTTCAATAGCGCACCGCATGGCTACGGTGACGGTGTGAACGTGCGTCCACCGTCTTATGCGGCCTTTTTTCAGCCACACCCACCGCCGTCATGCCCCGGCTTGACCGGGGCATCCAGTACGCCGCGGCGGAGGTGGGGAGAGCGAGCCCGCCAACGCCGGCCCTGGGATACTGGGTCGCCCGCCTTCGCGGGCGATGACACTTGTGTTGAGGAACGGGGTGCGGACCCCCGGCTACGCTTGTACGACACCCAGAATCAAAACCGCCGCGCACCCTTCCGGGGACGCGGCGGCTCGGTGGTGCTTGGCGCCAGTGCTTAGCTATTGCGCAGGCCGTCGGCGGCGCGCTTCCACTGCGCGACGTTGTCGGCGATCATCCGCGTCGACTTCATCGCGGCCTGGCTGAGCTGGGCGTAGCCGGAGATCTCGCGCTGGACGCGCTGGCCCTCGGCATGCAGCAGGTCACGCAGGCTCTCGAGCTCCGAAATCAGATTCTCGATCTCGGCGAGCGAGGTGCCGGCGACGCGCTGGATCAGCGAGTTGACGTTGGTGACGGTGGCCTCCGCGCTCGGATCGAGCGGGGGCGCATCCGTGGTCGTCGCCGCCGGACGGCGCAGATAGGCGATGTCGTTGCGGACGAAGTCGCGGATGCCGGCTTCGACTTCCGTAACTGCAGCGAGGTTGGTGTCGACCGTCTCGGTCTCGGCGGCTTCGGTCTTTTCCGGACGCATGGCGTTCATCGTTATTCCCCTGTTCGCGTTGAGCGCAGCGCGAGTGTCCCCCGCACGACGACGTCTGTGAGGCAGCCCGCATCAGGGCGCCGGAATTGGGCCGCAAATGGGCCGAGATGCGGCAAGGGCGGACCATTCGGGGGTTTTGCCGTGGCGTATGGTTACGAGAGTCTGAATGGCGGTAACGCGCGTCGGAACCCATCCCCTCATGCTGAGGAGCGCGCCCCTTCGCGTGCGTCTCGAACCATGCCGGCCCCGCTCTCGCAGCGCGGCCTCGATCCTTCGAGACGCGCCGCTTTGGAGCGCCCTCAGGATGAGGGGCAAAGAGTAGAGGCTTGGCCTACCAGCTCTTCTTGAAACCCGCCGTCACGCTCTTGTTGATCGCGCCCTGCGAGGTCTCGCCGACCGAGCCGGAGACGGTGACGTTGTCGAACAGCTTTTGCTCGGCGCCGACCTTGCGCAGCCATTTGTCGTCGGTGGTCGACAGCGTCTGGCCGGCGGTGACGCTGGTGCCGGTGTCGGTGAGGGTGACCTTGGCGGATTGGTCGGTCCCGTAATTGCGGGTGATGTGGCCGCCGATGCCGGGGACCGCACTCGTGCCTTGCTGGTTGACGCTGTAGCCGTTCTGCAGCGTCAGCGAGGTGTCGCCGGACAGCGGCACCGATTTGGTCAGCGAGGCCCCGAGCTTGCTCTGTTCCGAGCCGGGATCGACGCGGGCTTCCACCGCGGTCTTGTCCCAGATTACTCCGGCGCCGGGCGCGGTCGCCGTCGCCCAGGCGCTGCCGGAGGATTGCGGCAGGTTGCCGCCATTGGTGGCCTTTTGCGCCAGCAGCTCGGACATCGTCCGCGGCTCGCTGGTCACCGTCATGTCGGCGCCGATCCGCGTATCCCAGAACGAGAACACGGACTGTTTCACCGTCACCGCCGAGGAGCCGTTCGCATTGGCATTCGACGACCAGTCGAGGCCGTCCTTGGCTGCGGCCTGGGCGCGCTTCTTGGCGGCGATGGGATCAATGCCGGTGCCGGCGTCGACCGCGAGCTGACTCCAGTCGAGCTTGTCGACGTCGATGCCCTTGAGCACGTCGGGGTCGTTGACGTCGGGGGCCTCTGCCGTCTCGGTCTCGGCCTCGTCGGACGCGGCCGCGGGTGGGGAGAAGGGGGGAATGATCTGCGCCGAAACCGTCAGCACAGAGCCCAAGATGAACGCGGCCGCCAGCACCGGCAGCCTGGTCCAGCCACAACCTGTCGAGAATTCCATCGTCCTGCCCGCCAACCCCAGCGCACGTTGTCCGCCAATATAAGACGGTCCTTGGTGATGACCATGCGCCATTCGGTCTGCTTGCATCAATGCGGATTTATCGTTGCGAAATTGTGGCAACTCGCGTGGGGGACGCGAACCAACGGGCCGCGCGAGAGGCGCGCGCCCGACGACGAGCTTCCGGCACGACGGCATCCGGCGGGGCTGGAGGCCAGGACGTCGTGTCAGGCATTGTCATCGGTCCCGAACAGCGGGGCCCGTTGGCGTCCCCCTCAACCGACGCTGGTCATCTTCGGCAGATGAATGGCGCGGCCGAGTGCCTGCTCGACCAGGTCGAACGTGTCGATCAGGACGCGCATGCTGGTGAGCTTGCCCGCCCTGAACTGGGCGAACTGCGCGACCCGCAAGCTGATCGGCTTGTTGGAATCCAGTGCCGTCAGCGAATAACGCAGCATCGAGGCGGCGGAATCGACGCCCAGCATGATGCTCTCGCGGTCGAAGCGGCGGACCTGGAAATTGTCGGCGAGCTGGCGGATGACGTCGAGCACGGCGTCCTTGCCCTGGCGCGCGCCGAGGAACGGAAACATGTCGATCGGGCCGTAGAGTGCCCACTCGACGTCCTCGTCGATCAGGGCCTCGATGTCCTCGAAATGCCGGTCGTTGATCGCGCGGTGCAACGCACGCGAGAAACGCCAGAGGCTGTGCTCTGTCATTTTGGGCAGTCCTGAAGCTGGCTTGCGGAAACGGAAAACGACCCCATGCGCAGTCAGGCGATGGGGCTCAACTCATTTGTATACGAACAAAATACCCGATTTCGGCCAAAACGCAATTCACGTTTTCGCAATGCACAATTGATGGCGAAATGTGAGATTTGCAATAGAACCCCGTAATCTTCCGGCCCGTCGCCGAGAAATCCGGGCCGCAGCGGCCTAAAACTCCACCGCCACCCCGGCGCGACCGACGTTCATCCCGCCCGCATTGGCGAAGCTGCCTTGCACCATCAGCGGCATGGCCGACGAGAGGTTGAGACGGTGAGCCACGGCGACGCCGACGCCGGTCTGCCCCTGGAAGAAGCCGGTGTTGAGCGAGACCGTGGTGCGGCCGGGACCAGACGGCGTGGCGGCGACGGCGAGAGCCGCCGTGGCCGCAATACCGCGGCGCGCCTCCAACTGGTTGGTTGTGATCTGGCTCTGCAGTCCGCCGAGCTGGCTCTGGAAACCGGACGTGATGCCGCTGAGCTGGCTGACATTGACGGCGTCAGTCGGGGCGATGCCGGCTGCGACGTTCGTGATGCGACGCTCGCCGCCCGCGGTGCCGACGGAGACGGTGTTCGCCGCCGTCGCCACCGAGCCGGTCCCGATCGCCACGGAATTCGTGGCCGCCGCCTGCACGACGGCGCCGGCGCCGAGGGCCGTACCGCCGGCGGCTGCGACCGTGGCGCTCTGTCCGACCGCGACAGCATTGGCCGTCGTCGCACTTGCCGAATTGCCGAGCGCGGTCGACGACGACACGTTGGCCGTGCCGCCGGTCGCCACCGCGAAGTCGCCGAACGCCGCGCCGCCATTGGCGGCCTGGGCGGCATTTCCGACCGCCACGGAGCCGGTGGCGACGGCGCCCGTTCCCATCGCGATCGCGTTGGGACCGCTGGCGATCGCGCCATTGCCCTGGGCAATCGCGTTCACGGCCGTCGCCTGCGCACCTGTTCCGAGCGCAACGGCGTCGCTCGCGCTGGCGATCGCACCGCTACCCTGTGCGATCGCATTCGCGCCCGTTGCTTGCGAGCCGTTGCCGATCGCAACTGCATTGCTGGCTGACGCATAGGCGGCAAAGCCGGCCCCGCTGCCGATATTGCCGCCGATCGCGATCGCATTTGCCCCTTGCGCCTGCGCATTACCGCCGACCGCCGTGGCATAGGTCTGGCCGGATGCTCCCGTGCCAGCCTGGGCGCCGGCGCCAAGTGCGGTGGTGCCCTCGTTGCCGAAGCCGCCGCCGGCATTGGCGAGGGCGCCGAACGCGCTGGCGATGCGGCCGGTGGCGGTGGCCGTGTCGCCGACGCCGGCCGCACTGTTGCCGAGGACGGTCGTGGCGACGCCGACGGCGATGGCGCGGGACCCGTTGACGGTGTTGGAGACGCCGATCGCGAAACTGCCGTTGGTATTGACGGTGTTCGAGGTGCCGAACGCGCCGCTGTTGCTGCCCGTGATCGAATTGCTGCTGCCGCTCGCGATGCTCGACGTGCCGTTGATCGTATTGGCGGTGCCGAACGAGCCGCTGTTGTTGCCGGTGATGGTGTTGCTGCTGCCGGCCGCGATGCTGGAGGCGCCGCTGACGGTGTTGGCGGTGCCGAACGCTCCGCTGCTCGCGCCGGTGACGCTCGAAACGGATCCCACCACGGTGGAGTCCGAGCTGTTGGCGACGGTGCTGCCACCGATGGCCACGCTCCGCGTTCCGAACGACTGTGCCGGGGTTGCGCCGACACCGTCGCCGCCCCCGATGGCCACACTGTAATTTCCACGGGACAGGACTTCGACCAGGGCGGAGGGATTGGCGCCCGCGCCGATCGCCGTCGAGTACGCCCCGACGGCACCGGTGGTCGAATTGGCATTGGCGCCGATGCTGGTCACGCCCGAAATGATGGCGGTCGTGCCCGCGAAGCTGCCGATGGTCGTTGTGTTGTCGCCGATGGCAAAGGCCCCATAGCCGGAGGCCGTGGCGCCGCCCGAAACGCCCGCAGTCGCGCCGGTGGCGATAGCACCGGTGCCGCAGGCCGTATCGTGCGGGTTGGTGGCGGTCGCACTCGCGCCGCTCTGCGGCTCGCCGCCGGTGGCGCTCCCCCCGCAGACGAATTGCGCCGCAGCCGGGCGGATCGCCTCCAGCGAGGCGAGCGCCACAACGGCGGCGCCGATCATGAAGGCAGCGACAATGTCACGGCGCCGCGCGCCGGTCGAGCGCGAGCACAGAGGCGCGAAGAACATGGTGTTGCTCCCTCGGACCACCAAATCGTGGTCGCTTGGGACGAATCTAGCTGCAATGTTCCCTGCAAGGAACATCAGGCAACACCGACCGCACACGCGCCCGGCGAGTGTGGCTGGCCCGACACAGCCGGGCCGTCACCTGTCGCGCGCGGCTCGAGGGGGCTAGTCCGGATAGGCTCGCGCGCCCGTGATCAGCGGCCCGATCTCGCGCTCCAACACCTGCTGCACCAGATCGTAGGAATCGATGATCTCGCGGATCTCCGCCACCAGCCCGCCGCGGAAGGTGTAGAACACGGCCATGTCGAACTGCACGATGCGGTCGTTGCTGCGTTTCCTGAAATAGGCCTGCATGTAGGTCGCGACCGCCTCGCCTTCGGCAAGGATGTGGGGCGCCTTGTAGCGGATCTCCGAATAGCGCGACCAGACCGTCTGCCAGAGCGCACGCAATTCGGCCTTGCCGTGGCGCGGCACCAGGTGCGGCAGCACGTCGATGGGCGCATGGGTGAGGAAGTCGACGTCGTCGGTGCAGCACGCCAGCGCGGCCTCGAGATCGCCGCGCGCGAAGGCGTCGAGCAGATGCAGCACGCGTTGCCTGTTCAGCTTTTCAACCGTCATGCTGCTCCTGCCCTCGCTGGCCGTGCTTTGCAAACGCCTATCGTGCGGCTCGCGGGTCCATCGATCCGCAAAATCACAGGGTGATTGCAGGGTATGACGCGCGAGCACAATGCCCGGTTCATGGGGTGCAATTGCGGGTTGCGTGCGTTTCCGCATGCAAGAATTCGCTCGGCGCTTTGCGTCCTGCGTGACGCCGCGGGCACATCGCGGTCGCATCCTGCCATGCGCCGGGCGTTGGAACCCGGACCCATCGGCGCCCGTTGAGACGCCGATATCGCATCCGGAGACATCGATCCATGAAAGCCCCGCTTTTCGCCATCGCCGTCGCGCTTCTGATGCTTGGCGCGACCTCCGCCGCCAACGCCAAGGGCTGCATCAAGGGCGCCGTCGTCGGCGGCGTCGCCGGTCACTACGCCGGCCACCACGGCGTCCTCGGCGCCGCCGCCGGCTGCCTCTACGGCAGGCATCACGCCAAGGAACAGGACAAGCAGCGGCAGCAGCAGGGTCAGGTGAACGGGCAGGGCAAGCTGTAGGGGCGACCTCGATCCGCAGCGGCAGTCTGCTCCCTCTCTGCGCAAGCGGGCGAGGTGAAGAAGGGCGCGTGATCCATCTCACATCACCCCGTTCCCGATGCGCCTAACGTCATCGGCATGTCATCAGGGAGACGTGCCATGGCTGCCCTCGCCACCGTCAGAAAGTCCCGCCTGCACAACGCGCTCGAAGGCCTCGCGCTGACCGCGATCCTGCAGAGCTTCCCGACCTTCGCCGCTGCCGCCTTCCTGCTCAAGCTCTGCGGCAACCACGATCTCGTCGGCGATCCCGGCGTCGCCATCTTCGTCGCCATCGCCTCGCTCGCCCACGCGATGTTCGCGGTGACCTTCGGCCCGAGCTTCCCGGCCTTCTTCAAGACCGTCTATGAACCAAAGTTCTTCGAGGCCCATCTGTCGCTGTCCGACAAGATCACGGCCTGGCGCACCCAGCCCGTCGCCTCGCTGCAGCTCGTGACCATCGTGCTGCTGCTATCGGTGATGGCCGTGGTGACGGCGAGCGTGGGATGAGAGCGAGTCTGTCTCGTCATTCCGGGGCGCCGCAATCTGTCCGCCGAAGCTCGAAGAGTGAAGGCGGAAGCGGCGAGCCCCGAATCGATAACCACGACCGGTGCGGATGCGCCGCGCTACCTCTTCTTCCACCCCCCGCGCCTTCCCGGCATCCCACCCGTCGACTTCGGCGCCGGCCCGAACTCCGGTCCAGATTGCCTCGAGTCCGTCGGCTGGATGATCCGGCTCTCGCCGCCGAATGGCTTTGCCGGCAGCGCGCGGTTCTCGCGATAGGGCAGCGATTCCGGGCCGTGCATCTCGTCGAGATGCGGCTTGTGCACCTTCGAGCCGCTGCCGCCGCCGCTGGCTTTCAGTGCGGAGCCCACGGTCTTCTTCTTCATGGCGCTGACCGGCAAATTCGCGGCGTCGCCGTACTTCTTGCTGCCGGCATAGGCGCCGGCCTTGCCCTGCACAACGCGTTGCTTGGCGGTGGGATCGTCGACCACGGCGAGCTCAGTTGCGCGCAGGCGCTTGACCTCGTCGCGCAGGCGCGCGGCTTCCTCGAAGTTCAGATCGGCGGCGGCCTCACGCATCCGCGTTTCCAGATCGCCGAGCACGGCTTCAAAATTGTGGCCGATCGAGATGACGTCGTCGGTCATGTCGTGGCCGCCGACCTCGATCAGCACGTGGTCGCGCTCGTAGACGGAGTTGAGGATGTCGCCGATCTGCTTCTTCACGCTCTCCGGCGTGATGCCGTTGGCGGTGTTGTATTCGACCTGCTTCTCGCGGCGGCGGTTGGTCTCGGCGATGGCGCGCTCCATCGAGCCCGTCATCTGGTCGGCGTAGAGGATCACCTTGCCGTCGACGTTGCGCGCGGCGCGGCCGATGGTCTGGATCAGCGAGGTCTCGCTGCGCAAAAAACCTTCCTTGTCGGCATCGAGGATCGCGACCAGCGCGCATTCGGGAATGTCGAGGCCTTCGCGCAAGAGGTTGATGCCGACCAGCGCATCGAATGCGCCGAGGCGCAGGTCGCGGATGATCTCGATGCGCTCGATGGTGTCGATATCGCTGTGCATGTAGCGGACGCGAATGCCCTGCTCGTGCAGATATTCGGTGAGGTCCTCCGCCATGCGCTTGGTCAGCACCGTGATCAGCGAGCGATAGCCGGCCTGCGCGGTGGCGCGGACCTCGCCGACGAGATCGTCGACCTGGGTGCGGGCCGGGCGGATGTCGACCGGAGGATCAATCAGCCCCGTGGGGCGAATGACCTGTTCGACGAACACGCCGCCGCTCTCGTTCAGCTCCCAGCCGCTCGGCGTTGCCGACACCGCGACCGTCTGCGGCCGCATCATGTCCCACTCCTCGAAGCGCAGCGGGCGGTTGTCCATGCAGGAGGGCAGGCGGAAGCCGTATTCGGCCAGCGTCGCCTTGCGGCGGAAGTCGCCTTTGAACATGGCGCCGATTTGCGGCACGGTGACGTGGCTCTCGTCGGCGAACACCAGCGCGTTGTCGGGGACGTATTCGAACAGCGTCGGCGGCGGCTCGCCGGGACGGCGTCCGGTGAGGTAGCGCGAATAGTTCTCGATGCCGGCGCAGCTTCCGGTCGCCTCCATCATCTCGAGGTCGAAAGTGGTGCGCTGCTCCAGCCGCTGCGCTTCCAAAAGGCGCCCCTGGTCGTGCAGCTGGTCGAGCCGCTGCTTCAGCTCCGCCTTGATCGACTTGATCGCCTGCACCAGCGTCGGGCGCGGCGTCACATAGTGCGAGTTGGCGTACATCTTGATGAATTCGAGCTCGTCCTGCTTGTGGCCGGTGAGCGGATCGAATTCCTCGATGGTCTCGATGGTGTCGCCGAACAGGTTCACGCGCCAGGCGCGGTCCTCATAATGCGCCGGGAAGATGTCGATGACGTCGCCGCGCACGCGAAAGGTGCCGCGGGTGAAATCGTGCTGGGTGCGCTTGTACTGGAGTGCGACGAGGTCGGCGATCAGCTGGCGCTGGTCGATGCGCTCGCCCTTCTTCAACGCGAAGGTCATCGCGGTGTAGGTCTCGACCGAGCCGATACCGTAGATGCACGATACCGAGGCGACGATGATGACGTCGTCGCGCTCGAGCAGCGCGCGCGTCGCCGAGTGGCGCATGCGGTCGATCTGCTCGTTGATCGAGGAGTCCTTCTCGATATAGGTGTCGGTGCGCGGGACATAGGCTTCCGGCTGGTAGTAGTCGTAATAGGAGACGAAATACTCCACCGCGTTGTCGGGGAAGAAGTTCTTGAACTCGCCATAGAGCTGGGCGGCGAGCGTCTTGTTCGGCGCCAGGATCAGCGCGGGGCGCTGCGTCTTCTCGATCACCTGCGCCATGGTGTAGGTCTTGCCCGACCCGGTGACGCCGAGCAGCACTTGGGTGCGGTCGTTGCGCTGGACGCCTTCGACCAGCTCGGCGATCGCGGTCGGCTGGTCGCCCTTGGGCTGATATTCCGATTTGATCTCGAAGCGCACGCCGCCTTCGGACTTCTCCGGACGTGGCGGCCGGTGCGGGGTCCACACCTTGGTGGAGCCGTCGTTCTTGCGGAACTCCGGCCGGCCCTCGCGGATCAGCGACTCCAGCGCCTCCGCGGTCGCCTTGACGCCGAGCGCCTCCATCTTGTTGCGCGGCGGACGCGCCAGCGCTTCGGCATCGTCCTCTTCGGTGGGCAGGCCGAGCTGCCGCGCCAGTTCCGGATCGAGCGTCGGGATCGTGGCCGCGGTTCCGTAATTGGCCTGCGGCGCTTCTTCCAGCCCGCCAACCTCTGTGGATTGCCGGGCGCCCGGCGGCTGCGGGTTGGGCCGCAGCGGCATCGGCCGCGCACTATCCTGCGGAAACTGCTTTTGAAGGTCTTTGGGCGTCGAGGCCCGCGCGCGATGTGCCGCAGCCTCGCCGCCGGAGCGGCGGTCGCGCGAATTGTCCGGCGGCGGCTGCAGCCCGGTGCCCGATCCAAGCCCGGCGTCGCCGCGATTGATCGCGGGATTGAGCAGCTCGGCCAGCGCCGGCCCGATCGGCTGCACGTCAGGCCGATGCGCCTCCGAGTTCGGGGCCTTGGACGGAGCCTTGGACGGAGCCTTGGATTTGGGGGATTTGCCGGATTTTTCGGAGGATGCAGGTTTCTTCGCCATGAGCCGAATATGGGATGAGTCCGCCTCCCGATAAAGGGCGAATGACCGTCCTCATGCAGCCTGCTGACAGCAGGTTGGCAGCAGGCCGGCGGCCGCGCGGCGCCCCGCCATTGCTTGATGACGATTTCAATTTTTGGTTGATTAAAATTAAAAGCTCGACTTTAATGGGTCCGGGGAGGAACCTGGAGATGCTGGGCCCTGCACTGAGCTTGCTGCTCGCGGAATTGCACAAGCGCGCCGACAAGCTGACCAATTATGAGGAGCTCCTGTATTCCGAGCTTCGCGATCTCTTTGACAATTCCGCCGTTATCGCACCGGGCATAGAACCCTCACCCTTGATGAAATCCCTGGTGGAAGCCCGGGCGCGCCGAGCAGCGGCCGGGTCTCCGAAGCTGCAGGCGCACGCCTTCGACGAATACTTTCAGAACATCATCCGCCCGGACGACGAAGATGAGAATCGTCCGCGCGTGCAAATCAATTGCGGCAAAAAGGATTGCCCGAACAAAAAGTACAAGTGATGGCGTTTACGATCGGAAATCGAAATCCAGCGCGAATTCCGGGCGATTTTCAGATTGCGCCGGCGCAAGCCTATGCACCGGCCGAGCCGGAGCGCGCAATCATCGCCAACGTCGCCCGCGCGGTCGATCAGCTTGCCGCGCAGGCGGCCGCTGACGCCAGGGCCACGCTCCGCGACAGCATCCTGCGGGCTCGCGTCGCGTTCAGAGCGGCACAGATGGCCGCCCTGCGCGCCGTTGCCGAGGAATTGGTCAACGGCCCCGCCGATATGGCCGCGACGACGGACCGCTCTGCCGAAATCGTCGGCCGGGTCAGCGCCGACGTCCCCGACGTGATACTTGCGGACGCAGCGCCGCCGCGCTTTGACGGCGAGATTGCGCTCGCGGTCGTCAATTATGCGCCCGATCCCGCCGAACAGGCCTATCTCGACGCGCAGAGGGAGTTGATCGACGGTCTCGCGGCCGATGAGGCCGCGGATTTGCGTGCCAATTATTCGGAGCCCGGGCTGCAGACGCGCCGCGCGCAGCGCACCGAGGTGATAGGTCGGCTCAGGGAGACCTTCACCTTCTGGAAGTCGGAGGAACTTGCCTCCGATGCGGCCGCCGCCAACGTGTCGTACACGCGTGGCTATTACGCTGCGCAGCGATCCCGGCTTGGCCGCAAGCTTTTCACGGTCGCGCCGGTACGAGGCACCGGCGAGGACGCGGGCTACAATGTCGCGCTCGAGATACGCATTGCGGAGGGATTGCCGCCACCCAACGACCAGCCGACGCAGGATCAACGCGATCTCTATGTCGAGATCAGCAGGGCCGAGACGATCATCGCCACGGTTTGCCGCCAGATTCGCGCTCGCGCCCACGCGCGGTTCTGGTCTCGCCCGAAGGAGGAACAGCGCGGCCTGCGGATGCTCGATGAATATATCGACAAGCTGGTCGGCATCGCGCGGATCGGTCTCCAGCAGCCGCACACGGCGCTTGCGAAACTCGCGATCGATCGCTTGCGCCAGGAGTTCATTGCGCACGAAGCACGGGAAATACTCAATAGATATGTACGACGTCTCGGAGCGTGGTCGTTTGGTTTCGCCGCGCTGTTCCTCCTCGTCTACGTCGTGGTCAAGAATCGCGCGTGCGACGATGTCACCTCCTGCGCGTCGTGGTGGTATGTGCACAGGTCGTTCCTGCTTGCCGCCGCCGGCGCGTCCCTGGGGACCTGGGCGTCGTTCTCGGTGCGTCAGGTCAATTTGACCTTCGAGCAGCTTGCAGCGCCGGAAGAGGAGCTGCTCGATGCGCCCCTACGCATCATTTTCGTCGTGGTGCTCACGATGGCCGCGTGCCTGCTGTTCTGGACCGGGGCGATCAACGTCAAGATCGGCGACCTGAACACCGAAGCGAGTTCGTTCTGGAAGGCCGGCAGCGTGGCCATCCTGATCGGATTCTTCTGCGGCTTGTCCGAACGCGCACTGTCCTCGGCGATTGCCGGCCGGGCGACGGCGTTCGTCGGCGGCATCGCGGGCAGCCGCTAAAGCGGGATGAGATGAGGCTGGATCGTTGCAACGGCGGAGGTGCGCTCCCTCTCCCGCAAGCGGGAGAGGTGAAAGAGCCGCGGCAATTGATTCAACCCAAAGCCATTCCGCTTTAGCGGCCGGTCATGCGGGGGCAGGGGCCTCACGCGGCTGGTAGCGGACCCTCGTCCTCGCCCGCCTGATGCGGCTTCAGGATGTCGAGATGGATGCCGCCGCAATCGGTGCAGCGCATGGTCCAGTACTCGCACCCTGCGCGGCCGCCGATCACGCGGAGCACCGTGAGATCGCCGTCGCAATCCGGGCAGTTGGACAGCACATTGCGGGTGTAGATCCTCGGCCGCGACGAGTCGTCGATCTCGATGACTGACATGACCCGGTTGCCCCCTTAGCTGCGCTGTCCCTGGTTCGCCGTTCGGCTCGCTTATTCGTCGTCGCTGTCGGCCCGTCGGCGGAAGCGGTCGATGTGGTGCTTGGCGTCGGCAATCGCGGCGTTCTGATCGGGCCAGGCGAAACCGACTTCCATCGCCGGAAACAGCACGCCGTCGATGGCGACGGGGCTGAGATCGGCGCGGCGGATGCGGGCGTGCCAGAGGCCTTTGCCAGCCTCGAAGGATTCAATGTCAAAGCCGTCGTAGAGTGTCGTCATTCTTGTCGGTCCCACGTTTCTTTTCGGAGGGTCAGGGGACCACGTTTGCGGATTCCGGGATGTGAAGCCGTTCACAAGCGGCAGGCTTTTTTGCCTCTCGGCGTCAGTTCCGGGCGACGACGCGGCCCGTCCGCTTGACGGGGCGGGCGGCGGGTTCCGAGGCCGCGCGCATGATCCAGCGGCGGAACGCGGCAAAGTCGCGCTGCTCGGTCTGGAAGCTGCGATAGAGCAGGTACCAGCGCATGCCCTTGGGCACCGAGAGGTCGAACGGGGCGACCAGCCGGCCGGCGGCGAGGTCGTCGTCGATATAGGGGCGGATGCCCATGGCGATGCCGAGCCCGTCGGCAGCGGCCTGCAGCGCCTGGCCGTAGAACTGGAACTCGGGCCCGCGCGGATTGATGCGGGTGAGGTTCGCGGCCTTCAGCCAGATCGGCCAGTCCTCCGGCGAATGCTCGACGCGGATCAGGCTCGGTCCCTTCAGGTCGGCCGGGCGCTTCAGGCCGCTCGCAAGGCGGGGCACGCAAACCGGCGTGAGATCGCCGGCGAACAGGGGCTCGGCGACCAGCCCGGGCCAGTCGCCGGTGCCGAGCTTGATGCCGCAGCTCCAGTCCTCTCCGAACGGCACCGACGCGCCGCCGGTGGTGAAGCGCACCTCGATGTCTGGCTCTTCGCTGCGAAATTCCGACAGGCGTGGAATCAGCCAGCGCATCGCAAAGGTGTGCCCGACCCCGATGGTGAGCACGCGCACGCTTGCAGGCGCCGTCACCTGCGCGGTGAGGCTGGCCAGCGCATCGAAGATCGGCGTCAGCCCGCTCTGATAGGCGCGGCCGGCCTGCGTCAGCACCAGGCGATTGGCCTTGCGCTCGAACAGGGCAACGCCGAGCCGCTCTTCCAGCAGATGCACCATGCGGCTGACGGCGGCCGCCGATACGCTCAGCTCGAGCCCGGCCGCGGCAAAGCTGCCCGTCCGCGCCGCCGCCTCGAATGCCTTGATGCCGTTGAGAAACAGCAGACGCCGCAAATGCAAGACCCTTATGCAATACCCTCAGGAAAGCTGAGGCCAGGCCAAGATAACTCAGTTTGCGAAGACAGGGCAAGCGAGGCACAAGAATGAGAGTAATTCCAGGTTGATTTGCCGGGAGGCGCCGGTGCCTTCGCCTCTCCCCGCCTGCGGGGAGAGGCCGGAATTTGCGATAGCAAATTCCGGGTGAGGGGGACTCTCCACGAGTCTCACTTTCGCCGTCCCCGCGGGGACTCCCCCTCACCCCACCCTCTCCCCGCAAGCGGGGCGAGGGAGTGAAACAGGTTGCGTCCCTCACTCGCCAGCAGGAGTTTCCCTTCGTGACGCCCATCATGATCGCTGCCCTCGGATTGCTGATGGTCGCCACCGCGTTCCTGTCGGGACTGTTCGGCATGGCGGGCGGGCTGATCCTGATCGGCGTGCTCTTGGCACTGATGCCGCTGCCGACCGCGATGGTGCTGCATGCGATCACGCAGATGGCCTCGAACGGCTGGCGCGCGTTTCTATGGCGCGCGCATATCCGCTGGCGGCCGGTCGCGAACTATCTGGTCGGCGCTGCCGTCGCGCTCGCGGCCTGGTCGATCACGCGCTACGTGCCGGACAAGCCGATGGCCCTGCTGCTGCTCGGCATCACCCCGTTCATGGCGCGGCTGTTGCCGTCGAACATCAAGCCGGACCCCGACCGTCTCTGGCAGGGCACCGTCTATGGCACGATCTGCATGGGCTTGATGCTGATGACAGGTGTGTCCGGCCCGCTGCTCGACACCTTCTTCCTCGGCGGCGATTTCGGTCGGCGCGAGAAGGTCGCGACCAAGGCGATGTGCCAGCTCGTCAGCCATTTCACCAAGCTGATCTATTTCGGCGGCATCATCGACCAGGCCGCGAGCCTCGATCCCGTGCTCGCCGGCGTCGCCATCCTTGCCTCGATGCTCGGCACCACGCTGGCGCGGCGCATCCTCGAAGCCATGACCGACCAGCAATTCGTGACGTGGTCGAACAAGCTGATCACCACCATCGCCTGCTACTACATCGCCTATGGCGGCTGGCTCATGGTGCGCACGCCAGTGCTGGCCGCCTTCGACAAGGGAGGTTTGCAATGAGCAGTAACGCCGATCCGCTGGTGCTGGACTTCGTCGAATGGGTCGCGCGCGAGCCGCGCGCCTATGCCGAGGTGATCGCGACCTGGAAAACCTCGTGCCCGCGCCTCACCATCTGGGAAGACGCCGCCGATCGCGGCTACGTCGCGCGCCAGACCATTGCAGGCCTTGGCCTCGTCATCGCGGTGACGGAAGGTGGCGAAAGGTTCTTGCGCACCAACGGGCGGTGAGCGCGTCGCTTTCGACGGCTCTCGCCGGAGTGCTATCGCGAAGGCACCGCAAGCCGTGGCCGGATGATCTCGACCATGCGCTCGGCCGAGGTGCCCGGGGGAAAGAAGCCGAGATATTTTCCGTCGCGGTCCATGAGATAGATGAAGGACGTGTGGTCGACCGTGTAGTCGTTGGCCCCCTTGCCGATCGGAATCCTGGCAAAATAGACCTTGTAGGCCTCTGCCGCTGCTCCGATCGCTTCGGGGCTGCCGGTGAGCCCGAGCAGCCGCGGATGAAACAGCGGCACATATTCGGCAAGATGCTCGGCCGTGTCGCGTTCGGGGTCGAGCGTGATGAAGACGGGCTGCACGGCCTCTGCGTCCGGTCCGAGTTGCTCGAGCGCCTGTCCGATCGCCATCAGGTCGGTCGGACAGACGTCGGGGCAATAGGTGAAGCCGAAATAGACCAGCATCAGCCGCCCGCGGAAGTCGCCCTCGCTGCGCGGCTTGCCGGTCTGGTCGATCAGCTGGAACGGTCCGCCGACCGGCTCCCGATTCCACATCAGGATATCCATCGTCTCGGCGGCCGAGCGCGCCTGCGCCGCTCCCGCGCAGGCGAGCGTCAGCATCACGTACAGCCAGGCGCTGGCGAGCCGCATCACAGCCCGAAGGTGAGACGGCTGCCTGTCGTCGTCACCACCACCTTGCCCTCCATCTGGGCATTGGCTTCCTGTGCGAAGTTGAGCCCGCTGCAATGCATGGGCACCACGACGTCAGGATTGAGCGCCTTGATCTCGCTCACGACCTGCGTGAGGTAGTCCTTGGGCGCCGGGCCGAGATGGAAGCCACCGACGACGGCGTGCACCTTCTGGATGCCCGACACTTCCTGCGCCTGCTTCACCGAATTGACAATGCCGACATGGCCGCAGGACGAGATCACGACGAGACCGAGATCCCGCACGTTGAAGCAGGTGGCGTGCTCGTGAATGTGCTCGTCCGGCACGATCTTGCCCTCCATTTCCGCGGGCAAATAGTGGCCGACATTGCAGCCCAGCCCGTCCTTGATGCCGAACTCGACGAGCGTGTTCGGCAGTACGCGTTCGCCGCTGCGCCGGGTGATCTTGCCGGTGGTGAAGGCATGATCCGCAATCACGGTCGGCGTTTCGCACAGCACGGTCGTGACTTTCTGCGCCGCAAGCTGCCGGCGGTCGAGGGTGCCGAAATCGGCGAATTGCCCCTGCGTCGGCGTCGGGGTGACGCGATGGCAGAAATTGTCCTCGCCGCCCGCATAGAGCTTGAGGTCGGCGGGCAGCCTGTCGCGGAACTTGTCGAGGAAGCCGTTCAAGCCGCCGAAATGATCGTAGTGGCCGTGGCTCACGATCAGCGCGTTGAGCTTGGCCGGATCGACGCCGATCAACGCCATGTTGTTGAGCAGCACGTCGGGCGTGTAGCCGTAGTCGAGCATCAGCGTGCGCTGATTGCCGCCGCCCTCGGATTCCAGCCAAAGCGACAGGCCCCATTCATTGTGCAGCGATTTGCGGAAATCACCGCCGCGTGCAGCCGGAGTGATGGAGACCCCGTTGATCTGCTTGGGACGGAAGAACAGGTCGAAACTCGAATCCACCAGCACGCGGATCGAAAGCTTGTCGACGGTTGGAACGGCAATCGGGGCAGCGCTCGCGATCTCGACGCAGGTGAAAGCGTTGGCGGCCGCAGCTCCGGCCAGTGCCGCCGAGCCCAGAAGAAAATCGCGCCGTTGAATGGTCCTGGTCATTGCAACGCCTCCTGTATCGGAGCTTGGAAATGCCCAAGCTTAGGTCCAATCCGGTGCCGGCTCAACAAGCCGTGGCCAAATCGGGCACGGGCGAGGCAGCCGGTCGCCGGTCACACCCCGACACCGGCGGCAAGACGGCTTGCTTGCGCTCGTCGGTATGACGGCTACTCTGATCGCCAATCACAGCAGCTGGATCAGCGATGTCACTCAAGCTCTTCGAACTCGTCGGCACCGACGCCTCGCGCCCCTTCAGCCCGTATTGTTGGCGCACGCGGATGGCGCTGGCGCATAAGGGCCTCGCGGCGGAATCGCTGCCCTGGCGCTTCACCGAGAAGAGCGCGCTTGCGCCGCATGGCTCGGAGAAGGTTCCGGTGCTGCTGCACGACGACAGACCGGTCGTCGACTCCTGGACGATCGCGAACTATCTCGAGGACAATTTCCCGGACCGTCCGTCGCTGTTCGGCGGCGAGGGCGGCCGCGCCATGGCGCGCATGATCAACGCCTTCGGCGACATCGCCGTCGTCGGCGGCATCTTTCCGCTGATCGTTGCCGACATCCCGAAGAATCTCGCCGGGGTCGACGCTGCCTATTTCCGAAAGTCGCGCGAGGCGCGCTTCGGCGGCAAGAGCCTGGAAGAGGTCATGGCGAGCCGCGACACCGGCGTGGTCGCCTTCCGCAAGTCGCTGGAAGTGATGCGGCAGACGTTGAAGAAGCAGCCCTATCTCGGCGGCGCCGCGCCGAACTACGCCGACTACATCGTGTTCGGCGGTTTCCAGTGGGCGCGCGTGGTGAGCCCGTTCAAGCTGCTCGAGACGGACGATCCGGTGTATGCTTGGCGCGAGACACTGCTCGATGCGTTCGACGGCATGGCGCGGACATCGCCGGGGCACGAGGTGCAAGTTTCGTAGGGCAAATCTTGTAGGGTGGGCAAAGCGAAGCGTGCCCACCACCTGATGCCGTCGGGAAAGATCGTGGGCACGGCGCAAGTGCGCCTTTGCCCACCC
>NZ_BTIG01000030.1:0-30000 GCF_036247965.1 Bradyrhizobium sp. TM233
CGCGAGGTCTATGCCCGCGCCGCCAAGCTGCCGGGCATCGAGGTGACCGGCACCGACGTGCACATCGGCAGCCAGATCACCGACCTCTCCAAGATGGAGACCGCGTTCCGCATCCTCTCCGAATTCGTGCAGACGCTGCGCTCCGACGGCCACAATATCAGCCACGTCGATTTCGGCGGCGGCCTCGGCATTCCCTATTACATGGACCGCGAGGCGCCGCCGGCGCCTGATGCCTATGCTGCCATGGTCAAGCGCGTCAGCCACAATCTCGGCTGCACGCTGATGTTCGAGCCGGGCCGCATGATCGTCGGCAATGCCGGCATCCTGGTCGCCAGGGTGATCTATGTGAAGCACGGCGACGGCAAGAACTTCGTCATCATCGACGCCGCCATGAACGACCTGATCCGCCCGACGCTGTACGAGGCGCATCACGACATCCTGCCGGTGACGCAAGCCCCCAAGGGCGCTCCCACCATCATGGCCGACGTCGTCGGCCCGGTCTGCGAGACCGGCGACTATCTCGCGCTCGACCGCACGTTGCCGACGCCCGCGCCCGGCGATCTCATCGCCATCATGACATCAGGTGCCTACGGCGCGGTGCAGGCCGGCACCTACAACACGCGCCCGCTGGTGCCGGAGGTGCTGGTGAAGGACGATCAATACGCCGTGGTCCGCCCGCGCATCGAGGTCGAGCAGCTCATCGCGATGGACACGCCGGCGCCGTGGCTGTGAGTGTGTGAGGGGCGCGCTTCGCTTGTCCGGGACGACGAGCGGAGATTGGGATCGCTACTTCCCCGTCACGCCACCCTTCGCTCCACCCACCACAACGCCCGCCTTCTTCTCGATCGGCTTGATCGCCGCGGTGAAATCCGAGTCTGCGCCTTCTGCGCTGATCACGGTCTCCCACAATCGCCCGACCGCCTCGGCGACCTCCATCGACAGGCCGAGCTGCTTCATCTCCTCCAGCGCCAGCCGCACGTCCTTCACCATCAGCCCCGTGGCGAAGCCGAAATCGAAGCTGCGCGGCAGCACCGATCGCGGAAACTTGTCGCGGCTCGCGGTGTTCATGCCGGAGCCGGCGTTGATGACGTCGATCATCACGGCCGGATCGAGCCCGGCCTTCACGCCCATCACCACCGCTTCCGAGGTCGCCACGATCGCGGTGGCCGACAGGAAATTGTTGGCGAGCTTCATGGTCTGCGCCGCGCCGGGCTTCTCGCCGATGAAGAACACTTTTCCGATCACGTCGAGGGCGGGCTTGAGCAGATCGAACTCCGCCTTCGGCCCGGAGACCATCACCGCCAGCGTGCCCTTCTCGGCGCCGCCGACGCCGCCGGAGACCGGGCAGTCGATCTGCACGATGTTGCGCTTGGCCAGCAGGCCGTGAATCTTCACGGCCATTGCCGAGCCGACGGTGGAGAGATCGACGAAGCGTTTTGCGCGGCTGCCCTCGATCACGCCGTTCGCTCCCGTTGCAACCTCGAGCGAAGCCTGCAGCGAGGGCAGGCTCGCCATGACAGTCTCGACCTGATCGGCGACGTCCTTTGGCGATGTCGCCGCCGTCGCGCCGAGCGCTGTGAGCTTGCCCGTGACCTCCTTGCGCGTGTCGAACACGACGAGCTTGTGTCCCGCCTCGATCAGCCGCCGCGCCATCGGGAAACCCATGTTTCCGAGCCCGATGAATCCGATGTCCATGGTGTTTCCTTCTTTTTTCGTTGTCGTTTTGAAATACGGGCACTCCAGCCTCGATGTCGTCCCGGATCTGCGCTTCGCTTGTCCGGGACGACAGCGGAGATTGGCGCTGCCCTCACGCCTTGCCGTCGATCTCCGCAAACACCTCGCGCGCGATACGGAAGCTGTCGACGGCGGCGGGCATGCCGCCATAGATCGCGACCTGCATCAGGATCTCGCGGATCTCCTCGCGGCTGACGCCGTTGGTCAGCGCGCCCTTCAGATGCGCGCGAAACTCGTGCTGGCGGTTGAGGATCGCGATCATGGCGATGTTGAGCATGCTGCGGGTCTTGCGCGGCAGCTCCTCGCGGCCCCACACCGTGCCCCAGCAATATTCGTTCAGCATCTCCTGGAACGGTCGGTTGAAATCGTCGACGTTCTTCAGGGCGTTGTTGACATAGGCCTCGCCCAGCACCGCTTTACGGACTTCCAGGCCCTTGTCGTGCATCTTCTTGTCCATGGCGTTTCCTCTCGTCTCCCTCGGATGGCGGCGCGGAAATTACGGGGTTGCAGCGGGCCAGTCACGTCCTCGTGTTATGCGGGAAAAGGGGTGTCTCCCGTACCGGAACGGATGCCTCAGTGCTGCCGTTGTGATAGGCTTCTCTACCGGGCAACCTGGAGAGTTGATTGAACGGCGTCACCCCCGAGCCGTCAGACCCGATCCGCAACAGCGATGCTCTGTCGCGGCTGAAGCTGGCGCAGGCCCTCGATCGGGCCATTTATGCCATCGCGTGGGAGCGTGCCTGGCCGAATTTGGCGCGGCTTCTGACCGTCGTCGGCCTGTTCCTGGTGGTGTCCTGGGCCGGCCTCTGGCTGGCGCTGCCGTTCGTTGCCCGTGCCATCGGTCTCGTCGTTTTCGCCGGCATCGCGATTGCCGTCCTGTTTCCCTTGATTCGCTTCCGCTGGCCGAGCCGCGAGGAGGCGCTTAGCCGGCTCGATCGTGGCTCCGGCATCCGTCACCGCCCGGCCACGACGCTGACCGACACGCTGTCCTCGCAGGACCCGATCGCGCAGGCGCTGTGGCAGGCGCAGCGCGAGCGTACGCTGGCCTCGCTCAAGCGCATCCGCGCCGGCCTGCCGCATCCGCGGCTGGCGCTGCATGATCCCTGGGCGCTGCGCGCGCTGGTGATGGTGATGCTGGTTGCGACCTTCTTCGCCGCCGGCGACGAGCGCGCGATGCGGCTCGGGGCCGCCTTCGACTGGAACGGCGTGCTGGCGCCGGCCAATGTTCGCGTCGATGCCTGGGTCACTCCGCCGCTTTACACCGGCAAGCCGCCGGTCATCCTGTCGGCCGCCAACAAGGAGGCCGCGGCGCTGCCGGCCTCCGGCCCGCTTGCCGTTCCCGCAGGCTCGACCCTGATCGTGCGCTCCTCAGGCGGCAGTCTGGATGTCGTCGTCTCCGGCGGCCTCAAGGAGGTCGCCCCCGCGGAGGCCGCGCCCAAGGGCACCAACGAGAAGCACTTCACCATCGCCGCCGACGGCACCGCGCATGTCCGCGCGCCCTCCGGCCAGCCGCAATGGGCGTTCGCGGCAACGCCAGACCGCGCGCCGACGATCGCGCTCGCCAAGGATCCCGAGCGCCAGGCGCGCGGCGGGCTCCAGCTCTCCTACAAGATCGAGGACGATTACGGCGTCACCGGCGCGGACGCCCAGATTGCCCTGCGCCCCGCCGACGCCAAAGATGCCGTCAAGGATGGCAGCAAGGATTCCGAGGGCAAGGCCGCGGCGCGGCCGCTGTTCCAGCCACCGCAATTCCCGCTCGTGCTGCCGAACGCGCGCACCCGCAACGGCGTCGGCCAGACCGTGAAGGACCTCAGCGAGGACCCCTATGCCGGAGCCGACGTCACGCTGACGTTGACTGCCAAGGACGAGGCCGGCAACGAGGCCAGGAGCGAACCCTTCAACATGCGCCTGCCCGAGCGTCTGTTCACCAACTCGCTCGCGCGCGCGCTGATCGAGCAGCGCCGCATCCTCGCGCTCGACGCCAACAGGAATTCCGACGTCTACACCGCGCTCGACGCGCTGATGATCGCACCCGAATTGTTCACGCCGGATGCCGGCTGCTATCTCGGCCTCCGGAGTCTGGCGACCCAGCTCGAGGCTGCCCGCACCGACGATGCGCTGCGCAACGTGGTGGCGAGCATGTGGGCCTTCGCGACGACCATCGAGGACGACGGCGTTGCCGGCAGCGTCAACGCCGCGCTACGCTCGGCGCAGGATGCGCTCAAGGCCGCGCTGGACCGCGGCGCCAGCGAGGACGAGCTCAGGGTGCTGACGCAGAAGCTGCGTGAGGCCATGGCCGGCAAGGTGCGCGATCTCGCCCGCCGCGCCGAGCAGAATCCGCTCGGCGCCCGCCAGCCGTTCCCCGCGGAGGTCCAGCTCATCCTCGACAAGGCCGTCGAGCTGCGACAGAAAACCCAGCATGCGACGCCCGAGCAGCTCGCCGAGCTGGCGCAGCAGCAGGACGTCTTGCGCGAGCAGCTTCAGGCCTATCGCAAGTCGGCGAACAGCCGTGCCAACAAGGCGGGAGACGACAAGACCAACCAGTTTACGCGGGACCGGAAATGCGGAAGCTAGCACGCGTGCCAGTCTTGAAGGCGATGTCGATCGCCTGCCTCGCCTTCCTGTTGGGAGGCGTCTCGCCGGCCGCTGCCCAGCTGGATCAGGATCCCGACGCGCTGCTCGACAGTGCCGAAAAGGCCATGCAGGAGTCTGGCGACAGCCTCAGGCAGAAGGAGTCCGGCAAGAGCCTGAGCAACCAGTCCGACGCCATCCAGAAGCTCGAGGAGTACAAGCGGGCGACGGAACGGAGCCAATCCTCCAGCCGTGATCGCAACGTCATCACGCAACGGGATCTGGATGACCTCCTGCGGCAGATCGAGAAGGCGGCGCGCGAGGGCAATAAAGAGGCGGCCCAGCGCATGCTCGAGCAGCTCGCGCAGATCATGGAAAACCTCCAGATGGCGCAGCCCGGACAATCCGGTGAGAGCGAGATGGAGCAGGCGCTCAACGAGCTCAGCGACATGATCCGCAAGCAGCAGCAATTGCGCGACAAGACTTTCAAGCAGGGCCAGGATTCCCGGCGTGACCGCTCGCGCGGCAAGCCGCAGGGCGACCAGTCGATGTCGGACCTGCAGCAGGATCAGCAGTCGCTGCGCGACCGCCTGAAGAAGCTGCAGGACGAGCTCGCCAAGCGCGGCCTCGCGCAGAAGGGACAAAAGGGTCAGAAAGGGCAGCAGGGCCAGAAGGGCCAGCAGGGCGACCCGGGCCAGAGCGGCGATCAGGACGGGGATCAGGGTGATGACGACGGCAGCCTAGACACTGCCGACGGTGCCATGGGCGATGCCGGCTCGAAGCTCGGCGATGGCAATGCCGATGGCGCCGTGGATTCGCAGGGCAAGGCTCTCGATGCGATGCGCAAGGGCGCGCAGAAGATGGCCGAGGCGATGCAGCAGGGCGATGGCGACGGGCAGGGCGATGGTCCCGGCAATCGGGCCGGCCGTCAGCAGAGCGGCGGCAATCAGACCGATCCGCTCGGCCGCCCGCTTCACGGCCGCGATCTCAGCGACGATTACACCGTCAAGATCCCCGGCGAGATCGACGCCCAGCGTGTCCGCCGCATCCTCGAAGAGCTCCGCCGCCGCCTCGGCGACAGCTCGCGTCCCCAGATCGAGCTCGATTACATCGAGCGGCTGCTGAAGGATTTTTGAGGCGAAGGCGCCACAAGCTCACTGTCATCGCCCGGCTTGCCGCCTTCGCTGAAGCTTCGGCGTGCCAGCGCCGTGTGGGCCTCGGCGTAGCCTTGGCGGAGCCGGGACCGGGCGATCCAGTATTCCAGAGGCTGGCGTTGATGAGCACGCTCTCACTACATCCGCCGCGGCGTACTGGATGCCCCGGTCAAGCCGGGGCATGACGGCGGTATGTGTGGTTAAGGTCGCCCGCCACTACCCCTTCTTCGCCGCGAGCGCGTCCGCCACCGCGGTGCGGATATCCGCGACCGAGAACGGTTTCGTCACGACGTCGTGCACCAGCGCATTGAGGTTCGAGGCGCGCTCGCGCTGGTCGGCAAAGCCTGTCATCAGCAAGATGGTCAGATCGGGAAAATCGCGCGCGGCGGAGAGCGCCAGCGCGATGCCGTCCATGATAGGCATCTGGATGTCGGTGAGCAGCAGGTCGAAGGCGCCGTCCTCGCGGGCCAGGATCTCCAGCGCTTCGGCGCCGTCCTGCGCGGTGACCGTTTCGTGCCCGTCCATGGCGATGGCGCGCGCCACCAGCTGGCGCATCGAATCCTCGTCATCGGCGATCAAGATCTTCGGCATGGGACTAACTCTCGGACCAACCTCCCGTGCGGCGCCGGGCGACGCGATTATACGCTGCCGCCGGCAATGTCGCGCCGGTTGAAGAAGCGAACGTCGATATTGCGGCCTTCCGGCGGCGGCGAGGCGAGGCGGGAGCGGAAGAAGGCGCGCTCGCCGGGCCGCAGCACGGTCTGCTCCAGCACCGTATTCCAGGCGTAGATCTCCGCGCCTTGCCCGTCGCGCACGGCAAAGCGCAGCCGCGGAATGTCGAGCGGCTTCTTGCCCTCGCCGACGATCACACCCTCGATCACCAGCACCTGCTTACCGTCCACGGTCTCGCTCGAAAGCTTCACGTCCTTGAAGGCCAGGCCCCGCAGGTTCACCTCGAGCCCGACCATCTTGTAGAAAGTGGCGGTCTGCGGCAGCAGCCGCACCATGTCGCCGCGCCAGATCACCAGCGCCAGCACCAGCGCGCCCATGGCGGCGCAGGCGGTCGGCAGGCCGAAATGGGATTTTCGCGGTGCCGCGGTGGCGACCGGACGGCTGACCCGCGCGCCGCGGCGGGGGAATAGACCGCGGAACCAGGACTGGTGCTGCCCGCCGACGACCTCCTCCTCGGCCTCCCGGGCCGCCGCGGACCACTCGTCTTCGGTTTCCTTGGCCTCTTCGTCGGGCCAGTCGCTGGCAATCGAGGGGCTGTCGACGACGGGCGCATCAGTGGCGCCGTCGTCCTTGGCATAGGAGTTCCACTGCTCGGCGAGATCGGTCTGGTCGTCGGCCTGGCTGGCCGCGGCCATGGCGGGGACGGATGCCTCCTCGATGGCATCCTCGGCATGGGCGATCCAGGTCTCCTTGCAGCGGGAACAACGGACCGCCCGTCCGTTCGCCCCAAGGCTCGCGAGCTTGATGGCGTAGGATGTCATACAATGAGGGCAGACGATATGCATGGACGAGCCTTGGACGATGACCGCGTCGGGGAGAACAGCGCGGCAAGGATGCTACGATGTATGCTACAGGGCGACCGTTAACGAACCGGAAACCATAACGGCGGCAAAACCCGTTGGTCGCGTATGGCGGAGCGCAGCAGTGCGACCCGCGCCCCCTCTCGAACGGAGCTGAGCTTGGTTCGGTTCGAAAATGTCGGATTGCGTTACGGTCTGGGGCCGGAGATCCTGCGCGACCTCAGCTTCCAGATCCCGGCGCATTCGTTCCAGTTTCTCACCGGCCCCTCCGGTGCCGGCAAGACCTCGCTGCTGCGCCTGTTGTTCCTGTCGCACCGGCCGACGCGGGGGCTGGTCAATCTGTTCGGCCACGACATCTCGCGTCTCGGCAAGGACGAGATCGCCGATTTGCGCAAGCGCATCGGCATCGTGCTCCAGGATTTCCGCCTGCTCGATCACATGACGACCTATGAGAACGTCGCGCTGCCGTTCCGCGTCATGGGCCGCAGCGAGTCGAGCTACCGCAAGGAGGTGATCGACCTCTTGCGCTGGGTCGGGCTCGGCGACCGCATGGACGCGCTGCCGCCGATCCTGTCGGGCGGCGAGAAGCAGCGCGCGGCAATCGCGCGCGCCGTCATCTCGCGGCCGCAGCTGCTGCTCGCGGACGAGCCGACCGGCAGCGTCGACCCGACGCTGGGACGTCGCCTGCTGCGGCTCTTCATCGAGCTCAACAAATCAGGCACCGCCGTCATCATCGCGACCCACGACATCGGCCTGATGGACCAGTATGAGGCCCGGCGGCTGGTGCTGCACCAGGGACGGTTGCACGTCTATGAGTAGGACCGACGAGCGCGGCGTGTTGGTCGACCTCGGGCAGGAGCGTCCGCAGCTTCCGGCCAACGCGCGCAACATGTCGCCGATCGTACCGCGCGCCTCGATCCAGGGCCGCGCGCTGGTCGCCGTCGTCGCCATCATGACCTTCCTGGCGTCGATGACCACGGGCACGGTGCTATTGGTGAGCGCCTCCGCCGCGGAATGGCAGTCGGAGGTCGCGAGCGAAATCACCATCCAGGTTCGCCCGCAGGCCGGCCGCGATCTCGAACGCGACACCGCAGCTGTGACGGAGGCGATGCGTGCGCAAGCCGGCGTCGTCGAGGTCAAGCCGTTCACCCGGGAGGAGAGCGGCAAGCTGCTCGAGCCCTGGCTCGGCACCGGGCTGTCGATGGACGATCTGCCGGTGCCGCGCATGATCATCGCGCGCGTGCGACCCGGCACGCCGCTCGATCTCGGCGCCTTGCGCGCGCGCGTGACCCAGGTCGCGCCAAGTGCCAGCGTCGACGATCACCGCGCCTGGATCGAGCGGATGCGCTCGATGACCAACGCCACCGTGCTCGCCGGCCTCGGCATCCTCGCGCTGGTCATCATCGCCACCATCATCTCGGTGTCGTTCGCGACCCGCGGCGCCATGGCGGCGAACCGTCCGATCGTCGAGGTGCTGCATTTCGTCGGCGCCGGCGACCGCTACATCGCCAATCACTTCCTGCGACATTTCCTGAGGCTCGGCCTCGAGGGCGGCGTGATCGGCGGCGGCGCCGCCATGCTGGTGTTCGGCTTCTCCGAGTCGATCGCCGGCTGGTTTTCCGGTACCCCCGTCGGCGACCAGTTCGCCGCGCTGCTCGGCACTTTCTCGCTGCGGCCGTCCGGATACATCGTGCTCGCGGTGCAGGCCGTGCTGATCGGCGCCATCACCGCGGTGGCCTCGCGCCAGACCTTGTTTGCGACGTTGAATGACGTGGATTGAGATTTCTTCGCCTCTCTCCGCTTGCGGGGCGAGGGAGCGCCCTACCGACGCGAATAGAGTTGCATCTTGTAGCGTTGATAAGCCCCACAAACCGGACTCCACTTCGCCTCAAAACGTCATAAAATCATCTCCGGGAAGGGATCACCGACACCACATGACCTCGCCGACCGACGATCGATCGCCGAACCTGCCGCGCGGCTGGCTGCGCGCGGCATTGGTGTCGACGATTGCGTTCGCCTTCGTCGGCGCGGCGGCGGGCTTCATCGCGTTCCTGTCGCAATTGCGCGGCGCCGAGATCGCCCCAAGCCGCAAGGCAGACGGCATCGTGGTCCTGACCGGTGGCTCCTCGCGGGTGTCCGACGCGATGGAGCTGCTCGCTGCCGGTTACGGCAGGCGGCTCCTGATCTCCGGCGTGCACCCGACATCCACGGCGAGCGACATCTCCCGGACGTTGCCGGAGAACCAGTCCTTCATGACCTGTTGTGTCGATCTCGACCGCACTGCGCTCTCGACCCGCGGCAATGCGGCGGAGGCGCGGCGCTGGGCCGACGGCCGCCGGTTCAAGTCGCTGATCGTGGTCACCTCGAACTATCACATGCCGCGCGCGCTGGTGGAATTCTCGCATGCCATGCCGCAAACGACGTTGATCCCGTTCGCGGTGGTCGGCGACAAATGGCGCGAGGAGCCGTGGTGGACCTCGGCGTCCACCCTGCGGCTGCTGCTGTCCGAATATGTCAAGTACATCGCGGCCGAGCTGAGGGTGCGGCTGGAGGATTTCGGGATTGACCTTTTGCCCGAGATGTCGGAGCAGCCTGCAGGTCAGCTGCCAAAGCGGCCCGCCACCGCCCAAGCCAATTAACAGCCAATTGACCGGCAATGGATCGGCAAAATAATCGGATCGTCGATGTTCCTGATTTTCCTGCGCTCGCTCGTGTTCAACGTGCTGTTCTACGCCGTGCTGGTCTGCCTCGCGATCGTGGCGCTGCCGACCTTCGCATTGCCGCCGCGTGCCATGTTGACGGTTGCGCAATGGTGGGCCAAGGCGACGCTGGTCCTGATGCGCGTGGTCTGCAACATCAAGGTCGAATTCCGCGGTGTCGAGAACATTCCGCAGGGACCCCTGGTGATCGTGGCAAAGCATCAGTCGTTCTGGGAAACGTTCGTGCTGCCCGGATTCTTCAATCGTCCGATCTTCATCCTCAAGCGTCAGCTCATGCAGATCCCGGTGTTCGGCCAGTTTCTGGTCAAGACCGGGATGATCGCGATCGACCGCAAGGCCGGCGTGAAGGCGCTCTTGGACATGACGCGGCGGGCGCGCGAGGCGGTGCGCTCGGGCCGGCAGCTCGTCATCTTTCCGGAAGGCACGCGCCGCGCGCCGGGCGCGCCGCCCGACTACAAGACCGGCTTTGCGCAGATCTATTCGTCCTGCGGCGTGCCGTGCCTGCCGATCGCGCTCAACTCCGGCCTGTTCTGGCCCCGCCGCACCTTCATGCGCTATCCCGGCACGCTCGTGGTGGAATTCCTCGATCCGTTGCCGTCAGGCCTGCCGAAGGATGAGTTTCTCTCCCGTGTGCAAACGGCCATCGAAGAGGCAACCAGCCGTCTCGTCGAAGCCGGCCGCAAGGAGCAGGAGCAATTGATCGGCGCCTCGCCGAGTTACGCCCCGTCGGAGAGCTAAAGCGCGATGCGATGAGGATGAATCGTCATCGCGCTTTAGGATTGTTGTTTAAGCATGATTTTTTCGGAAAACCGCTGCGCACTTTTCCGGATCATGCTTTAGCGGCCGTCTCGATCGTCGGGAGCCGGCGCGTGCAGGGAATGCGCCTCGCCATGCAGCATGGTCGCAAGCTGATGCAATTGCATATCGCGAAAACCTTCGGCCTCGATCGCCTTCACCGTCGCGGTGACGTAGTCGCGATTGGCGCCGGACTGGCCGTGGCCCTGAACGACATGGCGGTGCTGCTCGGCGAGCGAGAGGCGGCCGGCATATTGCACATGGCCGCGGTCGACGACATAGGCGAGCGCGGAGACGCGCTGGCGCGCATCGTTCTCCAGCCACACCGAGCGCATCACCTCGCGATAGACCGAGGTGACCTGCTCGCGCGCCCGCAAATACGCGACGACCTCGGTGCGGTTCTTTTCAGCGACACGGAAGGCGATGCCGCGGCAGGCGCCGCCGCGGTCGAGCCCGAGCACCAGGCCCGGCTTCTCCGGCGTGCCGCGATGGACGAAGGAATAGACGCAGAGCGCGCGGTGCTCGCCGACCAGCCGCGCCGGGACGCGCTCCTCGAAGTCGAAGCCCGGCCGCCACATCAGCGAACCATAGCCGAACACCCAGAGGTCGCCCGTGGCTGTCGTGACGGAGGGGAGGGTGATTTCGGACATTTCGGGCACGGCTACCAGAACCGCGCCCCCAAGCGAAGCGAATTCTCCGCCTTTCGTCGGGGGCTTGCCTCGCTTACATTTGCCAAAATCTGGGGCCAAAGGGTCGCCGCATGTCCAATATGACCGTTGCCGCAGGCCGCCGCTCCCGTTGGGGCCTTTTCATCGCCCCCGTCCTCGTCCTGATCCTCGCCGTCGCCTGGAGCTGCTTCTGGTTCTATGCCGCTTCGCAGGCCGAAGTGGCCGCCGACGCCTGGCGGGCGCAGGAGGCCAAGTCCGGCCGCATCTATGATTGCGCCAAGCGCTCGATCGCCGGCTTCCCGTTCCGCTTCGAGGTCCAGTGCTCCGGCGCCAGTGTCGCCCTGGTCTCGCAGAATGCGAGCAGGACGCCGTTCACGGCCAAGCTCGACAACATCCTGGTCGTCGCCCAGGTCTACGATCCCAAGCTCGTCATCGCCGAATTCTCGGCGCCCGCGACGCTGACCGACGGCGTCACGCAAAACACCTTCGTGGTGAACTGGAGCAAGGGCCGCAGCAGCGTGGTCGGCCTGCCGGCGGTGCCGGATCGTGCCTCCATCGTGTTCGACGATCCCAACATCAATCGGCTCGACGGCAGCATGCAGGTGCCGCTCGCGCGCGCCAAGCAGGTCGAGCTGCACGGGCGCCTCGCGGACGGATCGCCGGCCGTTCATCCCGTGATCGAGACCGTGCTCCATGTCGCGCAGGGCAGCATCCAGGGCGTTCATCCCTTGCTCGCAGAGCCGTTCGAGGCGGACACGCGCGCCAAGATCACCGGCCTCTCCGACCTCACGCCAAAGCCCTGGCCGCAGCGTTTTCGCGAAATCCAGGCCGCCGGCGGTCATATCGAGATCGTGCAGTCGCGGATCCAGCAGGGCGAGATGATCGCGGTTGCGGCCGGCACGCTTGGCCTCTCCGTCAATGGGCGCCTGGATGGTGAATTGCAGATGACCGTCACGGGCCTCGAGCGCGTGATCCCGGCGCTCGGCATCGAGAAGATGCTGGAGGAGGGCGTGCCGCAGGCCACGCTCGACCGCGTCGCGCCCGGCGTGAAGTCGCAGGACCTCAACAATCTGTTCGGCGCGCTCGATCGCGCCGTTCCCGGCCTCGGCAAGGTGATCAAGCAGAACGCCAATGCCGGCGTTGCCGCCGGCATCAACTCGATCGGCACCGAGAGCACGCTGGAAGGCAAGAAGGCGAGAAGCTTCCCGCTGAAATTCGTCGACGGCGCCGTGCTGCTCGGCCCGGTCAAGGTCGGCCAGATCCCGCCGCTGTATTAAGCGCTTCCGTAGCCCGGATGGAGCGCAGCGCAATCCGGGGTTCTTGATCACAGCTGGCACGTCCCGGATTACGCTTGGGCTCCATCCGGGCTACGCAGCTTTGTCTGGGCTACAGGCTCACGGCTGCTTCAGCGCCCCATGCTGACGGCCGAAATCCGCGGCCGCCGAATCCTGGCCGATCTCGACGATGCCGCGGCGGATGGCGCGGGTGCGCGTGAAATGGTCGAACAGCGCCTCGCCGTCGCCGCGGCGAATGGCGCGAGTGAGCTTTGCGAGATCCTCGGTGAAGGTGCCGAGCATCTCCAGCACGGCCTCCTTGTTGGCGAGGAAGACGTCGCGCCACATCGTCGGGTCGGAGGCCGCGATGCGGGTGAAATCGCGGAACCCACCGGCGGAGAACTTGATCACTTCGGACTCCGTCACCTGCGCCAGCTCGTCGGCGGTGCCGACGATGGTGTAGGCGATCAGATGCGGCAGATGGCTGGTGATCGCGAGCACGAGATCGTGATGATCCGGCGTCATCACCTCGACCTTGGCGCCCATCGCCGCCCAGAAGGCGCGCAGGCGATCGGTGGCGGCGGCATCGACACCTTCCGGCGGGGTGAGGATGCACCAGCGGTTGATGAAGAGCTCGGCGAAGCCGGAATCAGGTCCCGAATGCTCGGTGCCCGCCACCGGATGCGCCGGCACGAAATGAACCGACTTCGGCAGATGCGGCGCCATGTCCCTGACGATGGCGCCCTTGACCGAGCCGACGTCGGAGATGATTGCGCCGGGCTTCAGATGCGCGGCGATCTCCTGCGCGACCTCGCCGCAGGCGCCGACGGGAATGCAGAGGATGACGAGATCAGCATCCTTCACCGCCTCCGCATTGGTCGCCACGACCTGGTCGACGATACCGAGCTCCATGACCCGCGCGCGGGTCTTCTCCGAGCGCGCGGTGGTGACGATCTCGCCCGCCAGGCCCTGGAGCTTCGCAGCGCGCGCGATCGAGCCGCCGATCAGGCCGAAGCCGATCAGCGCGACGCGCTGGAAGTGCGGATTCGCGCTCATCTGCCGGCCATGAAGTCGCGCAGGCCGTCGACGACGAGGCGGTTGGCCTCCTCGGTGCCGATGGTCATGCGCAGCGAATGCGGCAGGCCGTAGTTCTTCAGCGCGCGCAGCACGAGGCCGCGTTTGGTGAGGAAGGCGTCGGCGTCATCGGCGGTCTTGCCCTTGTCGGTCGGGAAGTGGATCAGCACGAAATTGGCGACGCTCGGCGTCACCTTCAGGCCGAGCTTGCCGATCTCCTCGGTCAGCCAGTTGCGCCAGGTCTCGGTGAACTGCTTCGACATCGCCTGGTGCGCGGTGTCCTCGATCGCGGCGACCGCGGCATACATCGCCGGCGTCGACACGTTGAACGGACCGCGGATGCGGTTGACCGCGTCGATGATGTGCTCGGGGCCGAACATCCAGCCGATGCGCAGCGCGGCGAGGCCGTGGATCTTGGAGAAGGTGTGAGTCACCACCGTGTTCTCGGTGGTGGCGACCAGCTCGATCCCCATCTCGTAGTCGTTGCGCGAGACGTAGTCGCAATAGGCGGCATCGAGCACCAGGAGCACGTGCGACGGCAGGCCGGCGCGCAGGCGCTTGACCTCGTCGAACGGCACATAGGTGCCGGTCGGATTGTTGGGATTGGCGAGCCACACCAGCTTTGTCTTCGGCGTCACCGCCTTGAGGATGGCGTCGACGTCGCAGGTGAGGTTGGTCTCCTGCGCGACGACGTTCTTGGCGCCCACCGCCATGGTCGCGATCGGATAGACCAGGAAGCCGTGCGTGGTGGAGATCGCCTCGTCACCGTGGCTGAGATAGGTGTGGGCGAGCAGATTGAGGATCTCGTCCGAGCCGGCGCCGCAGATGATGCGGTTGGGGTCGAGCCCGAAGTGGCGGCCGATCGCCTCGCGCAGCACGCGCGAGGTTCCTTCCGGATAGTCTTCCAGGTGATCCGCCACGTGCTTGAAGGCTTCGATTGCCTTGGGCGAGGGCCCGAACGGCGTTTCGTTGGCCGACAGCTTGAACACCTTGCGGCCCGGCTCGGCGACCGGGCTCTTGCCGGGCGTGTAGGGCGCAATATCGAGGATGCCGGGATTCGGCACGGGGCGGGACATCTTGAACTCCGAAAATGGCGGGGCGCGGCGCGTGGTTTACGATTTCGCCCCGGTCGGGGGCACCGTATAGCGCGTTGCGTGGCTGCCGACGAGAGCCGTGGAGCGTACCGAGGCCCCCGCCTCGATCAGGGCAGCCCTGATTTTGTCGATGCTGGTCGCGCTCGTGACCGAGACCAGCAGCGCTGCGCCGTCGAAGGCGGTATCGGGCACCGCCACGATCTCGGCGAGCGGCGACAGGGCGCGCGCGACCTCGGCGTTCCAGCCGGACACGCGCACGCTGAAGGTCTCGACCTCCGTCACCAGGGCGCTGTCGGCGACGCGCGAGATCGCGAACACCGGCAGTGCCGCCGGATGATCGGCGCGCTCGACGAAGGGCATCCGCGCGATGATTTTCGGCGCACCGGTCTCCTCCAGCGAGAGCCACCAGGGTGTGCGGCTGGACGTTGCCGAGACCAGCGCCAGATCGCCCTTGGACCTCGCCACCGCCTCGACCGCGGCCTGCGCGCTGAAATGCGCGACGTAAGGCACGGTGAAGCCGAAATGGAAGCGTGCGGAATCGCGCATCGCCGGCTCGCTCACCGAGATGTCTGCATGCACGGAGAACGGCGCCTGGACATAGGTGAAGGTCGAGATGATGACGCGCCAGATGCTTTCGACCGTGTCGAGCGGCAGGATGCCGCGATGGCGCTGCACGATCTCGCGCATCATGGCGGCCTCGCGCGCCGGGCGGAACGCCGAGCCGACCTCCTGGGTCTGCTTTACCTGGATCAGACGGTCGATAATGTCGCCGCGCTGCATCAACAGGCGATGCATGCCCTCGTCGATCGCGTCGATCTCCTTGCGCAATTCCTGGAGCGATGGTGGCGCGGGCGGACGTTGGGACATGTCTGGCTGTCGATCGTTCCGATGGGGATGCCCTGATTAGGCAGTCGGGGCGGCGAAAGCAAAGAGAAATGACGCTGCTTTCCGCCGACGGCGCAGCAGGCGAATTGGGCCGATCCGGGCCGCGACTTGACGAAAACCGCCCAAGACGGTAGCTTTTGCCCGTTCCGTGGTCATTTGAGCCGGCCGGCTTGCAGCCACGTTAAAAAACTCGCTAAACAGGCCGGGGACGCTTCTGATCCCGGCCGAACCTATCGTTCAGGCCGGGTTTTTCATGGCCTGATGTCACTGCGGTCTCAAGTCTGATCGCAAAGAGGTCGATGGTCAGATGGTTGGCGTCCAGTCAATTCCGAGTCCTGCGATCAGTGCCGACGAACGGTCGCACGAGGTGGATCATCCAAGCTCGCAGGTCGCGCATTTCGGCGCCGAGCAGCCGCTGCGGCTGGATTGCGGCATCGATCTCACCCCGTTCCAGATCGCCTACCAGACCTATGGCGAGCTCAACGCCGATCGCTCCAACGCGGTGCTGATCTGCCATGCGCTGACCGGCGACCAGCATGTCGCCAATGTGCATCCCGTCACCGGCAAGCCCGGCTGGTGGGAGACGCTGGTCGGCCCCGGCCGACCCATAGATCCCAAGCACTACTTCATCATTTGCTCCAACGTGATCGGCGGCTGCATGGGCTCGACCGGGCCGGCCTCGATCAATCCTTCCACCGGCAAGGTCTGGGGTCTCGATTTCCCCGTCATCACCATCCCCGACATGGTGCGTGCGCAGGCGATGCTGGTCGACCGGCTCGGCGTCGACACGCTGTTTGCGGTCGTCGGTGGCTCGATGGGCGGCATGCAGGTGCTGCAATGGACCGCCGCCTATCCGGGCCGCGTGTTCTCCGCGCTGGCGATTGCCTGCGCGACGCGGCACTCGGCGCAGAACATCGCCTTCCACGAGCTCGGCCGCCAGGCCGTGATGGCCGATCCCGACTGGCACGGCGGCGGCTATGCCGATCACGGCATCCATCCGCATCGCGGGCTCGCGGTGGCGCGGATGGCGGCGCACATCACCTACCTCTCCGATGCCGCGCTGCATCGCAAGTTCGGCCGGCGCATGCAGGACCGCGAGCTGCCGACCTTCTCGTTCGACGCCGACTTCCAGGTCGAGTCCTATCTGCGCTACCAGGGCTCGTCCTTCGTCGAGCGCTTCGACGCCAATTCCTATCTCTATCTGACGCGCGCGATGGACTATTTCGACATCGCCGCCGACCATGGCGGCGTGCTCGCAAGGGCGTTCGCGGAAATTGCGACCCGCTTCTGCGTGGTCTCCTTCACCAGCGACTGGCTGTTCCCGACCTCGGAATCGCGCGCGCTGGTGCACGCGCTGAATGCGTCGAGCGCACGGGTGTCGTTCGCCGAGATCGAGACCGATCGCGGCCACGACGCCTTCCTGCTCGACGTTCCCGAATTCTTCGACATTTCCCGCGCCTTCCTGCAATCGGCGGGCAAGGCGCGGGGACTGAAGGATGGCTAGCATGTCTGTGCAGGAAGTATTGCCGCTGGGCGGCCTTGCGACCGGATCGTCCGGCCAGTTTCGCGCCGATCATCTGCTGGTCGCCGACATGGTCAAGCCGGGCTCGAAAGTGCTCGACGTCGGCTGCGGCGAGGGCGACCTGCTTCAGCTGCTGGAGACCCGCGGCATCGACGGCCGCGGCATCGAGCTGTCGCGCGAGGGTGTCAATCGCTGCGTCGCCAAGGGCCTTGCGGTGGTGCAGGGCGATGCCGACACTGACCTCGTCAATTATCCGGATGACGCCTTCGACTACGTGATCCTGTCGCAGACGCTGCAGGCGACGCGGCAGCCGCGCGTGGTGCTGGAGAATCTGCTGCGCATCGGCCGCCGCGCCATCGTCTCGTTCCCGAATTTCGGCTTCTGGAAGATGCGGCTCCAGCTCCTGATCGGCGGCCACATGCCGCGCACCGAGAATTTGCCGGCGACCTGGTACGACACCGCCAACATCCATTTCTGCACCATCAAGGATTTCGTGCAGCTCTGCGACGAGATCAACGTCAAGATGGAGCGCTCGGTCGCGCTCGACCTCTACGGCCGCCCGGTGCCGTTGAATCTGCCCTGGTGGGTGTGGAACATGTTCGGCGAGCAGGCGGTGTTCTTGCTCAGTCGCGGCGGGGGGAAGTGACGCCGTAGGCGTCATTCCGGGGCGCGCGTAGCGCGAGCCCGGAATCCATCGTGCAACAACGCCGCAGCCCGATGGATTCCGGGCCTGCGCCTTCGGCGCATCCCGGAATGACAGCTAGTGTAGAGCCAGCGATCGCGGATCGCGCGCCGGCCATCGTCCCGCTTCCACCAGCGTCACGAACCGCGCCACCGTCTCGTTGAACAGCGCGGGCTCTTCGAGATTGAGCACGTGGCCGGACTTCGGAAACATCGCCAGCCCCGCCGTGGGCAGATGCTGCTTCAGGAACAGGCTCGGCCCGACGCACGGATCGTCCTCGTCGCCGCAGATGATCAGTGCCGGCGTCGATGCGCGCTTGATCGCATCCGTCATCGTGTAGATCGAGGGGCGGCCTCCTTGAAAGCCGCGCATCGTGCGCGCCGATCCCTTGGCGTCATGCCGTGCCAGCGCGGCGTAGAAATCGGCGTGGCCGCGCGGGTCCTTCACCAAGAAGGGAATCCGGCTCGGCGCCTCGCGCGTGACTTTCGCGACCTCGGCAGAGCCCAGCGTCTCGAATTGCTCGGCATTGGCGCGGCATTGCTTGCGCCAATTGTCGAGGTTCTCGATCTCCGAGCCCGAGCCGACGCCGGCCAGCGTCATCGACAGCGCGCGCTGCGGCGCGTTCAATCCGATCTGCAGCGAGGAATAAGCGCCCATCGACAGGCCGACCAGATGGGCGCGCTCGATTCCGAGATGATCGAGCACGGCGAGCGCGTCGGTGTAGAAATGCGTGTAGGTGTAGACCTCGCCCTCAGGCACGTCCGACGGCGTGTAGCCGCGCGCCGAATAGGTGATGCAACGGTGGCCGCGCGAGAAGTAGCGCATCTGCGGCTCCCAATTGGTGTGGTCGGCCGCGAACTCGTGCAGAAAAATGATTGGCGTTCCCCGGCCCGCTTCTTCGAAATAGATGCGGACGTCGTCCCTGGTCGTGGCGTGGGGCATTAACCGTTTCCCTCTCTTAAAGCCGCCTTTGCAGGATTGCAGTTAATGCTGTTGTCGGCAATGCGGCAGCCTCAATCCAGTATCGGCGCAAAATCATCGCAGCTATTCGCAGGCAGCCCGCGTCTTTTTCTCGCCACATCGGGCGGCTTAACGGCCAGACCGATGTCGGCCGTTGCACGGGCCGATTGGGAAGTGGGGTGTCAACGAAGGATGAAGAATGTTTGAGTTGTTTGCGTCTCGCCTGTCGCGTTGTGTTGTCGCGCTGGCGATTTTGTTCGCGGCGGTTGCCGCATTGGTTTCTCCGGCCTCAGCGCGGCCGCATCATCGTCATAGCGCAGAGCGGCACGCTTACGTGCACCACGCCAGGCATCATCATTACCGCCACCATGCCCGCAGCTCGCGCTTCGAGCGCAGCGCGGCGCAATTGCAGGCGGGCGGATTCGCGGACACCCAGGCGAGCTATGATCCGAACGCCAACAGCGGCGGCATGGCCCATGCCGCTATGGCTAACACCGCAATGGCCAATAGCGGCGGCTTCGGCGGCGGATCGAGCCTGGTGTCCGAGGCGCGCCGCTATGTCGGCGGCAACCCGACCGGGCGCGGCAGCCTGTGGTGCGCGCGCTTCATGAACATGGTGCTGGAGCACACCGGCCATAAGAGTTCGGGCTCCGACATGGCGAGTTCGTTCGCGCGTTACGGCACCCGTGTCTCCGGTCCGCAGGTCGGCGCCATCGCGGTGATGTCGCGCGGCCGCCGCGGCGGTCATGTCGGCATCATCACCGGCGTCGACGCGCAGGGCAATCCGATCATGATCTCCGGCAACAACGGCAATCGCGTTCGCGAAGCGCCGGTCTCGCGCGGCCGGATCTATGCCTATGTGATGCCGAATTGAGGTGAGGCGCGTCGGGTGGGTTAGCTAGCGGTCGCGCGAAGCGCGGTCCGCTGGCGTAACCCACCTCTTCTGTTTCTGCGGTGACAGACAGGGTGGGTTACGCCTTCGGCTAACCCACCCTACGAAGCTCACACCAGCTTCGGCTCTTCCACCGCAACCGCATCGCCGACGCCGATCTCGCCACCTTCGATCACCTCGGCATAGATGCCGCAGTCCATGTGGCCGAGGTTGCGCGAGAGTGTCGGCGGTATCTCGAGATCGCGCTTGGCCCTCACCGGGTCGACATTGGTGGCCGGGCAGCGGACGATGCGCTTGACCACCTTCAGCCGGACCTGCCCGATCGCGAGCGTCTGGCCGACGAGATCGAGCTCCGACCAGGCCGGCCAGCCCTTCACATAGAGATTGGCGCGGAAACGCAGCGGATGCACGGCAGCGCCGCCCAGCATGGTCTCGATGGCGCGGACGCTGCCGAGATTGATGATGGAGACCACCTTGCGGGCGACGTCGGAGAAGCTGTGGTCGCGGCCTGACAGGACCTTTGGCGGCCCCTTCAGCTCCGGCTGAAAATGCTCGGTGAAATAGCGCTCGATGGCCGCGCGCCCGGCCGCGGTCTCGAGATCGCCGCTGGCGACGGTCTGGCCGTCCCTGCGGATGGTCAGGACATTCGTGGCGTCGTCGAACCGGCTGTCGAGCTCGGCAAGCCGCTCATTGCGCGCGAGCATCAGAAACTGGATTTTCGGCTTCCACTCGGGTCGCTCGGGATCAAAGCCGCTCGGGCCGTTCTCGATGGCGTAGCGGCGGTCGGCGGGCAGGGTCTGGCCCGTCCGCAAGGGGGCGCGGCGCAGGGACTCCGGCGTCAGGCCCTTGATCGGGTAGCGGTAAAGGCCGGCGATTTCGGCAGTGTGGCTGACTGTCATGCCGTTACTTAAGGGATTCGAGCCGGCCCCGCCAAGCCGGCGGGCCAGCGCACGAAATTGTGAACTGGCCTCTTTCGCATCTGCAACCTGCTTCCCACATCTGCCTCAGGCCGGCGGCAACGTCGGCAAAACACGACCGTTACCGGTTGAGAAACGTCAATGCGGTAATCGGAAACCCAATGAAGATGCCGTTTGGAGTGCCTTAGAGGGCTCCAGGGGCAGGCCGAGGGACAGAAAAGATGAATATCGACAAATATACCGAACGCTCCAGGGGCTTCGTCCAGTCAGCGCAGTCGCTTGCGGTGCGCGAGGGACATCAGCAGTTTTCCACCCTGCACGTGCTCAAGGTCCTCCTGGACGACAATGAGGGGCTGGCTGCCGGTCTGATCGACCGCGCCGGCGGCAATTCCCGTGCAATTCTGAAGGCGACCGAGGATGCCCTTGGCAAGGTGCCGAAGGTCAGTGGCGGTGGCGCCGGGCAGATCTATCTGGCGCCCGAGCTCGCCCGTACTTTTGATGCCGCCGAAAAGGCCGGCGAGAAGGCCGGCGACAGCTTCGTCACCGTCGAGCGGCTGCTGCTCGGCCTGACGCTGGAGAAGACCAGCGAGGCCGGCACCATCCTGGCCAAGGGCGGTGTCACCCCGCAAAACCTCAATGCGGCGATCGAGGCCCTGCGCAAGGGCCGCACCGCAGACTCGGCCACCGCCGAGAACGCGTACGATGCGCTGAAGAAATACGCCCGCGACCTCACCCAGGCGGCGCGCGACGGCAAGCTCGATCCGGTCATCGGCCGCGACGAGGAGATCCGCCGCACCATCCAGGTGCTGTCGCGCCGGACCAAGAACAATCCCGTCCTGATCGGCGAGCCCGGCGTCGGCAAGACCGCCATCGCCGAAGGCCTCGCGCTGCGCATCGTCAACGGCGACGTGCCGGAGAGCCTGAAGGACAAGAAGCTGCTGTCGCTCGACCTCGGCGCGCTGATCGCGGGTGCAAAATACCGCGGTGAGTTCGAGGAGCGGCTGAAGGCCGTGCTCCAGGAAGTGACCGGGAGCGAGGGCACTTTCGTCCTGTTCATCGACGAGATGCACACGCTGATCGGCGCCGGCAAGGGCGACGGCGCGATGGACGCCTCCAACCTGCTCAAGCCCGCGCTCGCCCGCGGCGAGCTGCACTGCATCGGCGCGACCACGCTCGACGAATACCAGAAGCATGTCGAAAAGGACGCCGCGCTGGCGCGGCGCTTCCAGCCGATCTTCGTCAGCGAGCCCTCGGTCGAGGACACCATCTCGATCCTGCGCGGCCTCAAGGACAAGTACGAGCAGCACCATGGCGTGCGGATCACGGATTCCGCGCTTGTCGCGGCGACGACGCTGTCCAACCGTTACATCACCGACCGCTTCCTGCCCGACAAGGCGATCGACCTGATGGACGAGGCCGCGGCGCGGCTGAAGATGCAGGTCGATTCCAAGCCGGAAGAGCTGGATTCGCTCGACCGCGAGATCATCCGGCTCAAGATCGAGCAGGAAGCTCTGAAGAAGGAAAGCGACCCCGGCTCCAAGTCCCGTCTCGAGGCGCTCCAGAAGGAGCTGGCCGAACTCGAGGAAAAATCTGCGGCGCTGACGGCGCGCTGGAGTGCGGAGAAGAACAAGCTCTCCAACGCCCAGAAGCTGAAGTCGGAGCTGGACGCTCTGCGCGTCGATCTCGCCGACGCCCAGCGTCGCGGGGAATTCCAGAAGGCCGGCGAGCTGGCCTATGGCCGGATCCCGCAGCTCGAGAAGCAGCTTGCGGATATCGAGGCGCGTGAAGGCTCCGGCGAGATGATGGAGGAGGCGGTCACCGCCAACCACATCGCGCAGGTGGTCTCGCGCTGGACCGGCGTGCCCGTCGACAAGATGCTGGAGGGCGAGAAGGAAAAGCTCCTGAAGATGGAGGAGCAGCTCGGCACCCGCGTCGTCGGCCAGGCCGAGGCCGTGCGTGCGGTCGCAACCGCCGTGCGCCGCTCGCGCGCGGGCCTGCAGGACCCGAACCGCCCCACGGGCTCGTTCATGTTCTTAGGCCCCACCGGCGTCGGCAAGACCGAGCTGACCAAGGCGCTCGCGGAGTACCTGTTCAACGACGAGACCGCGATGGTCCGCCTCGACATGTCCGAATACATGGAGAAGCACTCGGTCTCGCGGCTGATCGGCGCGCCTCCGGGCTATGTCGGCTATGACGAGGGCGGCGCGCTCACCGAAGCGGTGCGGCGCCGGCCCTACCAGGTGGTGCTGTTCGACGAGATCGAGAAGGCGCATCCCGACGTCTTCAACGTCCTGTTGCAGGTGCTCGACGACGGCCGCCTGACCGACGGCCAGGGCCGCACTGTCGACTTCCGCAACACGCTGATCATCATGACCTCGAACCTCGGTTCGGAATTCCTGGTGAACCAGCCGGAGGGCGAGGACACCTCCGCCGTGCGCGAGCAGGTGATGGGAATGGTGCGCGGGCATTTCCGCCCCGAATTCCTCAACCGCGTCGACGAGATCATCCTGTTCCACCGCCTGCAGCGGAGCGAGATGGGCCGGATCGTCGAGATCCAGTTCGCGCGGCTGCAGAAGCTCTTGACCGACCGCAAGATCGTGCTGACGCTCGACGCTGCCGGCCGCGACTGGCTCGCCGCCAAGGGCTGGGACCCCGCCTACGGCGCAAGGCCGCTCAAGCGCGTGATCCAGCGTCACGTCCAGGACCCGCTCGCCGAGATGATCCTGGCCGGCGACGTCAGGGACGGCGACAGTGTCGCGATCTCGTCCGAAGGCAACGTGCTGACCTTCAACGGCAAGGCACCGCAGACCGCCGAGATCACCCAGTTCGAGGCGCCGGCGGCGAAGCGGAAGCTGAACTGAGCGCGGGCGCTCGAAGCCTGAAACGATAAGCCGCCCCGGAGAGGCCAGCCTCTCCGGGGCGTTTTTTTGGGGGGCGCTGGCAAAAGCGTGGTCCGAAAAGGTGCGCAGCATCCCGCTTTAGCTAACGCGGTGGGGATCAGACGCTATTTCTTCACCACCTTGTAGATCGCGTTCTCGACGTCCGAGGTGAAATAGATCACCCCCGTCGCACCGACAGCCACGCCCGTCGGAATATTCGTCGGCAATCCACCGGGAGCGCCCGCGAGGCCGATCGGGAGATTGGCGGCGATCTCGGTGATCTCACCGCTTTCCGGCGCGATCTCGATCAGCCGTTTGGCGCCGACTTCCGCCACGATGAGCTTGCCGTCGTTCCCGCGCGCGATGCCTTCGGGCATTTTCAGCTCCTTGGCGACCACGGTCTTTCCGCCATTGCTGTCGATTTTGGAGACGATGCCCGCAAAGGCTTCGGTGACGTAGACTTCGTCGGTCTGGCCACGGACGAGCCCGACCGGGCCCTCGAGGTCGCCGATCAGCGTGGTGCGATCCTTGCCGTGCTCACCGCTCACCTTGACCAGCGACTTGGTGCCGAGCTCGGCGACCAAAATGCTGCCGTCGGCGAGCACGATCGCGTCGTGCGGCGCCTTGAAGTCGTGCAGCATGTCGCGCGTCGCGCCGGTCTTGGCGTCGATCACCTGCACCGTGCCGGTGAACCAGCTCGACAGCACCACATCGTTGCCCTTCGCCGTCGCGCTCATCGGATATTCCAGCGTGGTGTCGGCGGCGTGCATGCGCGCCTTTTCGGTGACCTCGCCGGTCGCGCCGTCCACCGTGCGATAGGCGAACACGTCGGCGAGGTGGATCGTATCCTTGCCGTTCTCCGAGGTGACGCCGATGCCACCGGGCAAAGCGAGCTTGCCAATGATGATCTGCTTGGCCTGACCGGTCGCGGGATCGACCTCCTGGATGCCGTTGTCGGCCATGTTGGAGACGTAGATGCGGTCCTTGTCGTCGATCGCGAGATTGTCCAGCGACGGCTTCAGTTGCGCGACCAGGGTCTTGGCGCCCGATTTGGGATCGACCCGGACGAGCTGGCCGAGCGCGGTGTCGACCACGAAGAGATTGCCCTTGGAATCGAAGTTCACCGCGGCCGGGACCTTGAAGCCGTCGGCGACGACGGTCAGCTCGGCCTTGTCGACGTCGACCTTTGCGACCTGGCCCTTGAACCAGAGCGGCCCGTAGAGCTTGTCGTCGGGACCGAACTCGAAGCCGTTGAGGCCGCCCATCTTCTCCATGATCTGGCGCGGCGGCTTCACGCCCTCGACGTCGATCTCATAGAGCGTGTCGCCGAGGAAAACGGTGGTGGCGTAGAGCCTGCCGTCTTTGCGGAAGGCCAGCGAGTTGATGCCGGGAAGGCCGGATGCGAGCTTCTTGATCGGGCCGTCGCCCTTGCGCGCATAGAGATCGCCGGTCAGGAATCCGGTCCAGGCCATGGTGCCGTCGGGCGCAAACGCGATGTCGTCGGCCATTCCGATCGGAGAGGGGATTGCAACCTTGGCGGTGCCGCCTGATACGTCCACCTCGTAGAGCGCCGCGCCGGCGACGCTGCCGGCGAACAGATGGCCAGCCTTGTCGATGCCGAGTCCATGCACGCCATGGAATGCCGAACCCTGGACCAGCCTGGTGACCTCCCAGGTCTCGGCGAATGCGCTCGTGGTTGCGAAGAACGCAGCAAAAAAGGCTGCGCAGGCGAGCCTGTTCGTCATGGCGAGACCTCCCGTTTTTTGGAAAGTATTCGCCCCTGGCGCCGCTTTGGCAAACGAAACTTGAAATTGTGACGCCGCGAAGCAGGCCTCGCGCGGGAACGTCGAATTCGGACCGTGTTTGGAGATCTCAGGTCGGTTGCAATTAGCGGTTGCTGACCTGCAGCGGGCCGCCGGTCGCATCCGACATGCGGGCGATGGCGCCGCCGCGGCCGCTCATCATGCCGTCGAGCCGGTCGCGCTCCTTCTCGAAGCCCGCGAGCATCGGGCCCTCGAGCGAACGGCCGCGCGGCAGCTTCACGCGCATCGGGTCGACGAAGCGGCCGTTGACCAGGATCTCGTAGTGGACGTGCGGGCCGGTCGACATGCCGGATGATCCGACGAAGCCGATCACCTGGCCCTGCCGCACCTTCTTGCCGACTTCCATGCCCTTGGCGAAGGCCGACATGTGGCCGTAGGCCGTCTCGTAGCCGTTGTTGTGCTTGATGCGGATGTATTTGCCGTAGCCGCCCTCGGGGCCGGCCTTCTCGATCGCGCCGTTGCCGGAGGCGAAGATCGGCGTGCCGTAGGCGGTGGCCCAGTCGACACCGGTGTGCATCTTCACAAAGCCGAGGATCGGGTGGCGGCGGCCGCCGAAGCCGGAGCGCATGATGGCGTTATTGACCGGCTTTCTGACCAGGAACTTCTTCGCGCTCTTGCCGGTCTCGTCGTAGTAGTCGACGACGCCGTCGTCGGGGCTCTGGTAGCGGTAGTATTTCTTGGTCTCGCCGCCGACGGTGAGGGAGGCGAACAGCACGTCGTTCTTTTCGCTCGACGTCACGCCCTCGTCCTCGCCGGCGTAGAACACGTCGAAGGAATCGCCCGGCTGCACCTTGCGCTGGAAATCGACGTCGTAGGAGTAGATCTTGATCATGTCGTCGATGACGGGCATCGGCACTTTGTTGCGCATCGCGGTCTCGTAGATGCTCTGGTAGAGCCGCACGCCGGAGCCGTCGTCATCATCGTCGTCATCGCTGCTGGCGCCAGCGGCGGCATCGGCGACGGTATTCATGCTGGAGACGTCGACCGCGACGTATTTGCCGAGATCGGACAGCGCCGCGATCGCCTCGACCATGGTCTCGTTGGCGACGACGACGCGGTAGGGCTGGAGGCGGGCGCCGGGGCTCGCCGGCGCCATCAGGATGCGGAGCTTCTCGCCCTCCTTGAGGCCGCCGTCGCGGCCGCGGGGGCCGAGCGTTGCGGCGATCGCCTTGATCTCGTCGGCGTTCGCGCCGAGATCGCGCAGCACCGAGGCGACACTGTCGCCCTTCTTGACCAGATGGACGCGTTCGCCGTTGGGATTGCCGCCGGTGATCTGCTCCTTGGTCTTGGGCAGCAGCGTGACGTTTTCCGGCACTACGCGCGTCTCGAAGCCGGCATAGGGATCGGAGGGCGAGGCTTCGGCGGCGTAGGCGCTTCGGATATCGGACGGGCCGGTCGCGCCGGAGACGTCGGCTGCGGCATTGGCGAGCGAGGCGTAGCGCACCCCGCCATTGCCGCGCCAGTTGGCGGCATCGCGCACCCGCATCAGGATGTCGTCGAGCGCCACCACCGCGGAAATCTTGGCTTTCGGCAGCACCGGCGACAGGTCCTTGGTGACGAAGGACACTTCGGCGTCGGGCTCGACCGCTTCGGGATTGTTGGGATCGTCGGATGCGGTCTTCGGATCGGAGCCGACGTCGGTGAGCAGGCGCTGGGCGTTGAACGGCGGGATCTTCGCCGACAGGTCGCTCGTCGTCATCGACAGATTGCCGGCGATCCGGACGAAGGGACGCACCCGCATCACGTCGCGGTTGCCGACGCGGGCGACCGTGGAGACGCGTACGATGTTGCGGGACGCCGAGGATTCGCTCGGCGGCGGCAGGCGGTCGCTCTTGTGCAGGGTGGCGGCGCGATCGGCGGCGCCGAATGCACCGCGCAGCGCGCCCTCGACCCGTTCCGGCACCTTGGCGAAGGTCATCTCGCCGTCGAGCGATGCGAAAACGGCGCCGCCGATCAGGGCTGCGCCGCAGAGTCCGGTCAAGATTGTCCCGCTGAACCATTGCACGGAGACGCGGCGGCGGTCGATCACGGCGGCTTCGGAACCATCGACGGACAGCGGCGGCTCGTGGCCGAGATCGATGATCCCGGTCTCACGCCCGTAAGCGCCGCGTGATGTCCTGTGGCTCAACCCAAGTCCCCCAATCAACGACCCAAGAAGCCCGCTTCGAACCTCGTCCCAGGCCGCCCTCTTGAAGGGGGATTGCCGGGAAAAGGCAAGCCGCACAGATGTCCGCGCTCAGAAAGCCCCACGACGGGGCCGGCCGAAATTACGAACAGAAGGGCGGAAAAAGCTCTCTCGATGTCTCTCGAATGTCCGGGGAAGGCCGCGTCATCTGCAAGATGCCTTCCTCTGACCCCATGAAAACCGCTGGCAGCCCCCACTGGCATCCCTGCGATTCAAGCTTGTCTCATACCAGAACGCCGCGGGATTGTGGCTCTAGTACGGCGCCTACCAGGGAAAAAGTTTCCTGAACGGCCCGGCGCGGGGGCCTCCTTGGAGGGGCGCCGCAGTCCGTGTCCGAAGCCCCTTCCGAGCCCCTCCGGAGCCCGCCTGGGGCCAAACTTTTTTTCAGATTTTTTGCCGGACGCGGCCGGGCCGCGCGACCGGCGTCCCGCTAACCGGCTGGAATCGTGTGATTTTTTACAACAATCCACCGTGCGACGATTTGTTGACAATGGCCGTTGACAATCCCGAGTGCGGGGGCCTATAACCCGACCACTGAGCGCGGCGCCGCCGGGTCACTGACCAAGGCGAGCGAACGCGCCACTGATGCTCCTCACCTTGTTGAGTGACACAACAGTCGACGTAAGTCGATTGGAGTTCATCCATCGTCGGTAAGGGTGTCGGAACCCTTCCTCTCTGGAAGGTTGGGGCCTCCACGGTCCCGGGCTGTTTGACAAGTGAAGATGAAGAAAGAGAAACGTGGACGGCGGAGTCCTTGCGCCTCTCGGATACTGAAGAGCTTCGGCTTTTGAGTTCTGAGAGGGGACGAAAGACTTCGGCGGTACACGTTTTCAAGGAAACACCATCGTTGCCCGCGATGTGAATCGCAGGCAGCAAGTCGATCTCGGTCGACAATGGTGGGACCTCGTCAAACGTTGTGATCAGCCGGTTCAAAGTTCAAGTCCAACTTGAGAGTTTGATCCTGGCTCAGAGCGAACGCTGGCGGCAGGCTTAACACATGCAAGTCGAGCGGGCGTAGCAATACGTCAGCGGCAGACGGGTGAGTAACGCGTGGGAACATACCTTTTGGTTCGGAACAACACAGGGAAACTTGTGCTAATACCGGATAAGCCCTTACGGGGAAAGATTTATCGCCGAAAGATTGGCCCGCGTCTGATTAGCTAGTTGGTGAGGTAATGGCTCACCAAGGCGACGATCAGTAGCTGGTCTGAGAGGATGATCAGCCACATTGGGACTGAGACACGGCCCAAACTCCTACGGGAGGCAGCAGTGGGGAATATTGGACAATGGGGGCAACCCTGATCCAGCCATGCCGCGTGAGTGATGAAGGCCCTAGGGTTGTAAAGCTCTTTTGTGCGGGAAGATAATGACGGTACCGCAAGAATAAGCCCCGGCTAACTTCGTGCCAGCAGCCGCGGTAATACGAAGGGGGCTAGCGTTGCTCGGAATCACTGGGCGTAAAGGGTGCGTAGGCGGGTCTTTAAGTCAGGGGTGAAATCCTGGAGCTCAACTCCAGAACTGCCTTTGATACTGAAGATCTTGAGTTCGGGAGAGGTGAGTGGAACTGCGAGTGTAGAGGTGAAATTCGTAGATATTCGCAAGAACACCAGTGGCGAAGGCGGCTCACTGGCCCGATACTGACGCTGAGGCACGAAAGCGTGGGGAGCAAACAGGATTAGATACCCTGGTAGTCCACGCCGTAAACGATGAATGCCAGCCGTTAGTGGGTTTACTCACTAGTGGCGCAGCTAACGCTTTAAGCATTCCGCCTGGGGAGTACGGTCGCAAGATTAAAACTCAAAGGAATTGACGGGGGCCCGCACAAGCGGTGGAGCATGTGGTTTAATTCGACGCAACGCGCAGAACCTTACCAGCCCTTGACATGTCCAGGACCGGTCGCAGAGATGTGACCTTCTCTTCGGAGCCTGGAACACAGGTGCTGCATGGCTGTCGTCAGCTCGTGTCGTGAGATGTTGGGTTAAGTCCCGCAACGAGCGCAACCCCCGTCCTTAGTTGCTACCATTTAGTTGAGCACTCTAAGGAGACTGCCGGTGATAAGCCGCGAGGAAGGTGGGGATGACGTCAAGTCCTCATGGCCCTTACGGGCTGGGCTACACACGTGCTACAATGGCGGTGACAATGGGATGCTAAGGGGCGACCCTTCGCAAATCTCAAAAAGCCGTCTCAGTTCGGATTGGGCTCTGCAACTCGAGCCCATGAAGTTGGAATCGCTAGTAATCGTGGATCAGCACGCCACGGTGAATACGTTCCCGGGCCTTGTACACACCGCCCGTCACACCATGGGAGTTGGTTTTACCTGAAGACGGTGCGCTAACCCGCAAGGGAGGCAGCCGGCCACGGTAGGGTCAGCGACTGGGGTGAAGTCGTAACAAGGTAGCCGTAGGGGAACCTGCGGCTGGATCACCTCCTTTCTAAGGATGATCCTTCAGCGAGCTTCGGCTCACTATCGGATCGTTTTAGAAACATCAGTGGCCAACAATCGTCAGGATTGTTGAGCTGCATTGGCGGGATTTCGCCGTCTTCGTTTCTCTTTCTTCGCGGACGAACACGCGCTGGGGCTGCAGGTTTGCAGAGTCCCTGGTCCTTGACTGGATATGCGTTAGGGGCTTGTAGCTCAG
>NZ_BTIG01000031.1:0-457 GCF_036247965.1 Bradyrhizobium sp. TM233
CCGTTCTCGCTGATGTAGATGTTCTCGATGTTCCAGATTTTCGCGGCAAGCCGCGGCGCCCAGTAGATCACCTCGGGGCCAACCCGCAGCCATTCCGAATTCATGTGCGGGAACGAGGTGGGGAACGGCAGCACGTGGAAGCCAGGCGCGCTGTCGGAGGCCGTGACGTAGTATTGCGGCGCATAGATATTGAGGCCGACGAAGTCGTTCGGCGTGCCGATGATCTTCAATTCCTCGGCGGTGAATTTCGGCGCGTCCGCGCCGGCATAGGCCAGAAAGCCCTCGGTGTATCTGCCCTCCAGCACCACGCCGAGGAAGCCCGCATTGAGCTCGCGCGTCGCGCTCTCGGCGGCGCGAATGTTTTCCGGCGTCGCTATCGCCGGCACGCAGGCGGCGATGTTCTCGGCCGCCCCGACGCGGGTGCCGGCGCGGCCGGAGGCGCGGATCGCCTGCACGG
>NZ_BTIG01000032.1:0-327 GCF_036247965.1 Bradyrhizobium sp. TM233
GCGCGGATCGCCTGCACGGCGAGCCCGTGCGCCAGCGCGACGTGGTGGCGGGCCTGGTTGAGTTGCGCGGCCGGCAGCTTGAGGCCGGGCGCATCGATGCCCCAGCCATAGCCGAAATTCACGAAGCGTCCGACCTCGTTCACGGTAAAAATGTTTTTGACGCGATCGGTCAGGCGCGCGGCGACATGCGCAGCGTAGTCGGCAAAAGCCTTCGAGGTGTCGCTCGACGACCAGCCGCCGACGCGATCCTGCAGCGCCTGCGGCAGGTCCCAGTGATAGAGCGTGGCGTAAGGCTCGATCCCGTTCGCGAGCAGCTCGTCGACGAGG
>NZ_BTIG01000032.1:402-3275 GCF_036247965.1 Bradyrhizobium sp. TM233
CGTCCTCGATCTTGCCGGGGGTGTGGCTGAAGATGTCCCAGATCGACTTGCCGCGACCGTCCTCGTTGACCGCGCCCTCGATCTGGTAGGACGAGGTCGCCGTTCCCCACAGAAAATCCTTCGGGAATGGTGCCGGCAGGTGGCGGTCGGTCGATGCGGACTTTTCATTCTCCGCGGCCCCAGCACCTGCGGCTACGCCCAGCGCGGCGAGGCCCGTGAGCTTGGCAAAACGGCGCCGCGAGACATCGGCTGACATCGCTATCTCCGTGCCAGCTCCAGATCGATCTGATAGACCGAGATCCGGTCGATCTCGAATGCGACGCTCGGCGGCGATTCCGCGTCGACGGGACCGACGCCGAGAAAGAATTTCGACCCGATCGCCAGATTGACGATCATGTACATGGGATCGTCGAAGCCGATCGGCACCTTGATGTCGGAGACCGGCCTGCGGTCGATGAAATAGACCAGCCGATCCTCCTGCCACAGCACACCGTAATTGTGGAACACGCTTGAGGCATCGCCGACCGCGAAGTCGAAGCCGCAGGACTGGATCTTCTGGGTCGAGGGGATCCGCCAATGCGTCGTCATCACGAGATCGCCTGGCTTTTCGCCGCGGCCTTCCAGCACGTCGACCTCCGGGGGCCAGCCGCCATCGTCCGCCAGCATCCAGAACGCCGGCCACACCGCATGGCCGACCGGCACCTTGGCGCGAATTTCGAAATAGCCGTGCTTCTGGGCGAACGTGCCCTGGGTCGTCAGGATGCCCGAGATGTACTCGTTGTTGAACAGCAGCGGCTTCAAGTCCGGCGGCGTGCGGCTGGCGATGATCGACAGCACGCCGTCCTTCACCCTGAATGGATCGAGCCCGAGCGGCGCGGCCGCGCGGCCGGCGTAGCGCGGATCGACGTAGATCTGCTGCTCGCCATTGGCGCTGGTCTTGCGCTTGAAGTCGGAGCCGTCGCCGCCCCAATAGCGCGCCTCCGGCCAGGCCGCGCCGCCCGCATAATGCGGGACCCAGCGTCCGTTCGACAGCGGATGCTCGTCAAAATCCTCGCTGAAGGTCCGGCGCAGCGGCAGGAACACCAGCGAAGCTGGATTGACCGTGTCGAGCCGGCGACACACGATGGTGGAAGGATCGGTCGTCACCTGCAGCGACATGCTCGCCGGCGCGCGATCGAGCTCATCCTGCGCAATACAAGGCGCAGGCAGCACGCCGAGGCCGATCGCAACCAGAGTGCCCCTCGTCCAACGGCCGATCATCACCGCACTCGAAGCTACCTCGACATGCGCAGAGGTTAGCTCATCCGTCTTGGCGCGGGCAACCGCGGCATCCAACGCCGGCGGGCGATTTGAAAAGCATTTCTCCCGCCTCCCCACCGCCTCGAGGTTGGCGACTCCATCCCCGCTGCAACTTAGCAGGCAAGCGCGGCCCGCTTCACCTCGGCTGGCGCATGCGGGCCACCGGGCGCTGGGAACCCGAAGCGCCCACGCCCGTTCACAGTCAACGCCATGCGCTCGCATGCACGTTCCATCGAGCGCGTTTGTCCGCTGCAGGATGAAACGAAGGGAAGACCCATGCCCGCAACCGAGAGTGATCACGTCTACAAGATCCTGGATCTCGTCGGATCGTCCGAAACCTCGATCGAGGACGCGATCAAGAACGCGGTCAGCCGCGCGTCCAAGACCATTCGCGAGATGAAATGGTTCGAGGTGGTGCAGACGCGCGGCCACATCGAGAACGGCGCCGTGCGCCACTATCAGGTGACGCTGCGCGTCGGCTTCACCCTGGAGGGATGAGGCGGCAGGCGGCAGAACGGAACTGTCGCACTGCGGTAACGTGTCTCAGCCGACCGGCCCTGACGATGTCTGCAATCCCACCGGTTGATTACGGACCCCGCACAATCATTGCAGATTTTGCAAGAGGCCGTTAAGACGAAAGTGAGAGGTTTGCTCCGATTTGGAGCAAGCCTGATGGTCACGAGCCGCGAACTCGGCAAGACGCGCCTTCCGCTCTGGGCGGCGGGCTTCGTTGGGCTGATTTGCGTGACAATCCTGGGTCTCAGCGCCTGGCGCGAATGGGAAGCTCGCAATGTCGATCTCAGGAACGCCGAGATCGACGTCGCCAACCTCGCACATTCGCTGATCCAGCACGCGGACGATACGTTCGAGCTGGTCGATACGCTCCTGGTCGGACTGGTCCACCGGCTCGAACTCGACGGGACCGGCCCCGATACGATCACGAAGCTCCAGGCCTATCTGCCGACGCGCAAATCATCGGACCGCATCCGGGGCATCTTCGTCTATGACGCGACGGGCCGATGGCTTGCCACGACCGAGCGTCTCGACTTTTCCAAGCTCAACAACAGCGACCGGGAATATTTCCAGCGCCATCGCAACTCCCCGGAGACGGGCACGCTGATCGGACCGCCCATCAAGAGCCGCTCCGGGGGCCAGTGGATCATTACGGCATCCCGACGGATCAACGATCCCGACGGCGGCTTCGCCGGCGTTGCCCTGCTCACGATCGACGTCAGCTATTTCGTCAAATTCTACGAGCGATTCGACATCGGGCCGAACGGCTCGGCGTCACTGCTCAACAATGGCGGCATCATGCTGGCACGCAGCCGAGACGAGAGCGGCGCCTTCGTCGGACGCGACCTGTCAAATGCGCCCTTGTTCAAAGGCTGGGACAGCCGCCCCGCCGAAGCGGTCTATTACTTCAAGTCGCCGCTCGATGGCGTGCAGCGCCTGAGCTACTACCAGCGCAGCAGCCGCTATCCCCTGATGGTGCTGGCGAGTAAGTCCCGGGACGATGTGCTGGCTCCCTGGCGACGCGCCGCCGCCGCGCGCATAACCTTCGTCGTCGGCCTCGT
>NZ_BTIG01000033.1:0-5285 GCF_036247965.1 Bradyrhizobium sp. TM233
ACCTTCTTGGCGTTGAGATAGCGCTGCACGGCGCTGTTGGTGGCGGTGCCGAGCGAGCCGAACATCATCAGCACCTCGTCCTGCTCGACCAGCTTGCGGGTCTGCTCGACCGTCTTTGGCGGCGAATAGGCGTCGTCNNGGCCGGGCCGCTATAGGGCAGGGTCTGCCCGATGCGGATCTCGGCGCTGCCTTCGGCGTGGGCGCTGCCGGCGCCGAGCGTCAGCAACGACATGCCGATCAATCCGGCTGCGAGCTTCATGGTGTCCTCCCGTTTTTTCTTGTAGTCCGAGACGTCAGGCGCTGGCGCGCAGCAGGAAATCCTGACGGGCCTGATCGAACTCCGCCTTCATCCGGTCGACCAGGTCGGCGACGGGAGGCGCGTCGGTGATCTGGCCGATGCCCTGGCCCGAACCCCAGATATCGCGCCACGCCTTTGATTTCGTGTTGCCGCCTGAGCCGAAATTCATCTTCGTCTTGTCGGCCACCGGCAGATTGTCCGGATCTAACCCCGCGGCGGCGATGGAGGGGCCGAGATAGTTGCCGTGCACGCCGGTGAACAGGTTGGTGTAGACGATGTCGTGCGCGGCATGCTGCGTCAGCGCGGACTTGTAGGCTTCGTCGGCGTTGGCTTCCCTGGTCGCGATGAAACGCGTGCCCATGTAAGCGAGGTCGGCGCCCAGCGTCAGCGCGGAGGCGATGCCGAAGCCGTCGCTGATCGCGCCCGACAGCAGGATCGTGCCCTTGAACCATTGCTTGACCTCGCGCACCAGCGCGAAGGGCGAGAGCGTTCCGGCATGCCCGCCGGCGCCCGCGCAGACCAGGATCAGGCCGTCGACGCCGTGCTCGGCTGCTTTCCGTGCATGCTTGACGTTGATGACGTCGTGGAACACCAGCCCGCCATACGAATGCGCGGCCTCGACGATCTCCGCCGGTGGCCGCAGCGAGGTGATGATGATGGGGACGCGATGTTTCACGCAGGTCTCCATGTCCTTCATCAGGCGGTCGTTGGAGGCGTGGCAGATCTGGTTGACCGCGTAGGGCGCGACCTTCCTGCCCGGATTGAGCGATTTGTATTGGCCGAGCTCGTCCTCGATGCGGCTCAGCCACTCGTCCAGCTTCTCGACCGGACGGGCGTTGAGCGCCGGAAACGAGCCGACGACGCCCGCCTTGCACTGGGCGATCACCAGCTCCGGTCCGGAGACGATGAAGAGCGGCGAGCCCACCACCGGCAGCGCGAGCGAATCCTTCAAGAGAGCGGGCAGCGCCATCATGTCCTCCCTGGAAAAGCAGTCCCGCCGGCGGGCGGATGACGAGGCGTTTCCGTGTTGATTGTCGCGCGGGCGATTGCCGCCCGTGTCGCGGATTTGACCCACTATAAGGTTGGACGAAGCCCTCCGGTCGTTCAATAATGAACGGATAGCCTTTCAGATATGAACGGGGGGAGCCGATTGGACTGGGATCTCTGCAAGACCTTCGTCGCGGTCGCCGATACCGGAAGCTTCACCGCGGCCGCCCGCCGGCTGCACACCAGCCATCCGACCGTAAGTCGCAAGATCGCGGCGCTGGAAGCTCAGCTCGGCACCAGGTTGCTGGCGCGCGCCGCCGACGGCCTGGCGCTGACGGCGGACGGACGGACATTGCGCGAGCACGCCGAGGCCATGGCGGCGGCGGCGCTGCGGGCCGAGACCGCGGTCGCGGCCGGAGGACATAAGGCGCGCGGCATCGTCAAGCTCTCGATCGGCGCGACGCTGGCCTCGCATTGGCTGATGCCGCGCCTGCCAGCCTTCCTGCGCGCGCATGATCATGTCCAGCTCGAGATCATCACCCACCCGTTTCCTGCGAGCGTGCGCCGGCGTGAGGCGGACGTGGTGCTGCGGCCTTTCGACAGCGGCGAGGAAAACCTGGTCGGTCGCAAGATCGGCCGCCTTGGTACCGGTTTCTACGCCTCGCGCGATTATGCCGCAGGGCGGTCCTTGCCTGAGCGCCGCGGCGAGTGGAAGGAGCATAGCGTCGTCGGCTTCGCCGACCAGGCGTCCAATGCGCAGCTTGCGCGCTGGAGCGACGTCGTCACGCGGCAGGCCAGGGTGGTGATGCGCTGCTCTTCCCAGGGGGATATGCTGGCGGCGGTCCGCGCCGGGATTGGCATCTCGGCGCTCTCGTGCTTCGTCGCGGAAAGCTATCCCGGCCTCGTGCGCGTCGCCCCGCAAAAGCTCGCCAGCGTGGCGGATCTGTGGCTGCTGGCCCATCCCGACCTCGTCGAGCTTCCGGCGGTGCGTGCCGTCGTGGATTTCGTTGCCGAATGCGCCCGGGCCGACCGCGCCAGGCTGCGGGGCTAGGCCGATCCGGCGATAACACCCTCGCGTTTCTTCACAGCGCGATAATAGCTCCACCACAGATGCGCCGCCGCGCCGCGCAGGGGACGCCAGGGCTCGGCGAGCGGCGCCATCTGCTTTTCCGTCGGCCGTGCCGGAAGGCCAAGGCCGATCTTGATGCCCTCCTGCACGGCGAGGTCGCCAGCGGGCCAGGCATCGCCATGGCCGAGGCAGAACAAGAGATAGACGTCCGCGGTCCAGGGGCCGATGCCCGGCAGTGCGATCAACGTGTGATGCGCGGCGTCGGCATCTTCCTCGGCGAGCACGTCGAGGTTCAGCCGCTGCGCGCCGATCTCGCGCGCGAGATGTTTCAGCGTCTTGATCTTGGCAGCCGAGAGTCCGAGCCGCCCGAGCCGGTCGGTGCGGGCCCGGCGCACCGCGTCGTGGTCGAACGGATCGAAGGCGGCCGACAACCGTCCCCAGATTGCCGCGGCGCTCGCGGTCGAGAGCTGCTGGCCGCAGACGATGTGGGCAAGGCCCGCAAAACCCGGCTCGCGCCGCCGCAACGCCGGCATGCCCGCGATCTCGAACACCGGCTTGAGGNNGTCAAGCCCGGCCATGACGAGTTCTTTCTCATGACACCACCCGTTTTCCGATTCGCTCCCAGCCCGAACGGCCACCTGCATCTTGGCCACGCTTTTTCGGCGCTGCTGAACTTCGACCGCGCGCGAGAGACAGGCGGCCGGTTGTTGCTGCGGATCGAGGACATCGACGCGACGCGCTGCCGGCCGGAATTCGAGGCGGCGATCTACGAGGATCTGGCCTGGCTCGGGCTCGACTGGGAGATTCCGGTGCGGCGGCAGTCCGAGCATCTCGCCGATTATCGCGCCGCGCTGGACAAGCTGTCGGCGCTTGGCCTTGTCTATCCCGCCTTCGAAAGCCGCGCCGAGATCGCAAAGCTCGTTTCCGCGCGTGAGGCGGACGGCCCATGGCCACGCGATCCCGACGGCGCGCCGCTCTATCCCGGCAACGCGAAATCGCGGCCTGCCGACGAGCGGGCGCAGCTGATCGCTTCAGGCGCGCCCTATGCGCTGCGGCTCGACATGGCGGCCGCCTGTCGGCGTGTCGCAGGCCTGGCGTGGAACGAACTCGGCGAGGAGGTGGGCGGCGAGCGCGGTATCGTCCCGGCACGACCAGAGGCCTGGGGCGATGTGATCCTGGCGCGCAAGGAGACGCCGACCAGCTACCATCTATCCGTCGTCGTCGACGATGCGCTCCAGGGCGTCAGCGAGATCGTGCGGGGCCAGGACTTGTTTCACGCCACCGCCGTCCACCGCCTGCTCCAGGTCCTGCTTGGCCTGCCCGAACCCGCCTACCGCCATCACCGGCTGATTTGCGACGGGGAGAGGCGGAAGCTGTCGAAATCGAGCCGCTCGACCGGACTGCGCGCCTTGCGCGCGGCCGGCATCACGCCTGCCGGCATCCGCCAGCTGGTGGGATTAGGTTAAGTTTCTCTGGGGGTTAGCAAAACGCCGCCGTGACTCCGGGGGTTCCGCCGTGCCATGCTTGACCGACAGTCCGGGGTTCGAAGGGGATACTTCGAAGGGGATTCATGGCGGCGAAAACGCGCCCAGCGCGCACCACGCGGACGTCCAGGCGACCGCCTCGGAAGCGGTCCGGGACGGCCGGCGGGTTGCGCAAGCGCAGCACCAAGGCGGTCGGGCCGGACGTGGTCCAGGCGGCGCTCGCCGCTTTTGCCCACGAGGTCCGTACCCCCCTGACCGGCATTCTGGCGATCAGCGACCTGCTCGCGACCTCTGATCTCGGCGAGCGGGAACGGCGCTGGGCCGACACCATCAAGGCCGGTGCCGAGCATCTGGCGAGCCTTGCCACGCTGTTCGTGGATGCCGCCAGAACCGGCAAAGGGGCCGGCAAGGCCGCAGGTACGCTGCGGCAGGACCTGTTCGACCTCAGGACGCTCGCCCGCAGCGCCGGCGATTCGCTCGCCGGCCGTGCCGCGGCCAAGGGTCTCCAGGCCCAGGTCGAGATCTCCGAAAAGCTCCCCGGCCTCGTGGTCGGCGATCCCGTCCGCCTGCGCGCCGCGCTCGAGAATCTGATCGACAATGCCGTGAAGTTCACCGACCAGGGCGGCGTGGCGCTCGAGGTCGCGCCCTGGCGTCCCGCCAAAGGCAAAGCGAAGGGCAAGTCAAAAGACAAGGGCAGGGTCGGCGTCGCCTTCGCGGTGTCCGACAGCGGCATCGGTCTGACCATGGCCGAGATCAAGCGGCTGTTCCGTCCGTTCACCCAGGCCAATGTCACCATCGCCTCACGCTTCGGCGGCGCCGGCCTGGGGCTGTCCTCGGTCAAGCAATTGGCGCGCGCGATGGGCGGCGACATCACCGTCGCACCGCGCCGCGGCGGCGGCGCCACCTTTACGCTGACGGTGTCGCTCGATGCGGCGGGCCCCGGCAAATCCCGCAAGGCGAAGGGCGAGACCGAGGCGGATGCGGTCGCGGCGCTGCGCGTCCTCAGCGTCGAGGACAATCCGTTCGGCCGCGTCGTGCTCAACACGATTCTGACCGAGCTTGGCCATCATGCCGAGTTCATCGGGCGCGGCGAGGATGCCGTCGGCCGGCTGGCGCAAGGCGCGTTCGATGCGGTGCTGATGGACATGGTGCTGCCGGGCATCGACGGCGTCGAGGCCATCAGGCGGATCCGCACCATGGAGGCGCCGCTGGCTCTGATCCCGATCATCGGGGTGTCCGGTCGCGGCGAGGACGAGGCGGCCTCGCGCGAGGCCGGCGCCGACGCCTTCCTGGTCAAGCCTGTGTCTCCGCGGGCTTTAGCGACTGCGCTGCTTGAAGCGACACGCCGTGAGGAAGCCGCGACTTGATGATCGCGGCATTGAGCTCGCCGCCGTAAACGAAGATCGCCGCGATGAAATACAGGAACACCAGCGCGATGATCACCGAG
>NZ_BTIG01000034.1:0-51301 GCF_036247965.1 Bradyrhizobium sp. TM233
GGCTCGCTCGCACCTTCGCAAGACTTGACCGTAGCAACGACGGCCAGGACCACACGGTTTTGCCGTACGCGTTCAGCGTCGCTCGTCCGCACGCGGTTTCGGGCTCACAGGGACTACCCGCCCTGCCCGCTACCATCTCGCACACGACGCTGCCGCGTCCACCGCAAGCCCGGCTCGCGAAACGTGACGACGCGCGATCGCCCCTCAAGGTCAAGCCGGGATGAGCGATACATACGCCGAAACCGAATTTCGGTAAAGCGGAATATTTTTGTGCGCATGGATTGACAGAGGGCGACACAGGCACGGTCCCGTAGCCCGGATGGAGCGCTAGCCCCCGAAATCCCGCGGGCTGAACGGCAGGTCCATGATCTTCCATTCCCCGTACAGGTTTGCCGGCAGCATCTTGTAAGGTTGACAGTTCTGGAGCGCGCTCATTGCGGACTTCACGAGCGCCACGCCTTTCGCGGACGGCGGAGCCTCGATCAGGATCGGCTCGCGCGCCAGCGTGCCGTCGGTCGCGAACACCGTGCGCAGCTTGATGTGAACGGCGTCGGTGGGGCTCAGTCCGGCCGGCAATTTCGCACAGCTGCGCAAATGGCGGCGAAGCGCGGCGATGACTTCCTGCGGCAGCTTGGCTGCGATTGAATCCTTGGCATCGCCGCCATCGTCCTTGGGGGCATCTTTCGGCAGTTCCGGCGGCAATTCCGGCGGCAGGCCCAGCATGACGCCGTATTTGACGGTGACATCAGGCTGCGCGGCTTGATAGGCCGGCGGCGGCGCGGCCTCCGGTTGCTGCATCGCTTGCGGCGGCGGCTGCATCGATGGCTGGGGCATCGCCTGGGGCGGCGGTTGTTGCTGTGGTTGCAGCGGCGGCTGTTGCGACGGCTGTGGCTGTTGAGGCTGCGGTTGTTGGGGCTGCGGCTGCACGTTGGCCTCACGCTGCTTCGGCGCCGGCGAGGGTTGCGGCTGCTTCTGCTGCGGTTCAGATGGCGTCGGCTGCGGCGACGGTGCTGCGGCCTGCTGCTTGGCCGCGGGCTTGCCCGCCGCTTCGGATTTGTCGGTGAAATCGAGCTTCGGCAGTTTCAGATCGGGCGTCGGCTCCGGCGGCTTCTCCTTGGCCGCCTCCTTGGTCTCCTGCTCCCTGATCTCCTCCTTCACCTGCTCCGGCGTGACGATGTCGACGGTCACGGTCTCGGGCGGCGTAGCGTGGAATGGATGGACCTCGCTGATCACGATGATCAGCGCCACCAGCGTCAGATGCGCGATTGCTGACGCCGCAATGTCCGTCCGTATGATCTTCCGCAGTTCCATCGACCGATCTTGGGTTGCCGTCGCGGTCCTAGCATACCCCAGCCCCCTCTCAATCCCATTTCGGCGCGAAGCCGAAGTCGGTCAGGCGCCCCTTCGGACTGGCGAGTGCGGCGATCCGGCTCATCTCGTCCTCCGACAGCTCGAAATCGAAGATCTCGATGTTCTCGGACAGGCGTTCGATGCGCGAGGTGCGCGGGATCGCAGCGACATTCTGTTGCACCAGCCAGCGCAGGCAGACCTGCGCCGGCGACTTGCGGTGGGCGCGTCCAATCTCGGCCAGCGTCTGGTCGGACTTGATGCGTCCCTTGGCGATCGGGCTGTAGGCGACGAGCGCAAGGCCATGCTGGTCGCAGGCCGCCCTCACCTTCGCCTGGTCGAGATAAGGGTGGTATTCGACCTGGTTGCAGACCAGCGGCTCCGGCGAGAGTGCGACCGCCTGCTCGATCAGCGCCACCGTGAAATTGGAGACGCCGATGTGGCGGGTCAGGCCCATCGTCTTCGCATGCGACAGCGCGCCCAGCGTTTCCGCCAGCGGCACGTGCGAATTGGGCCAGTGCAGCAGCAACAGATCGACGCTAGGAAGCCGCAACCGGGCCAGGCTCTCCTTGACCGAGCGCTCGAGATCGTGGGGCGCGAAATGGTTGGTCCAGACCTTGGTGGTGAGGAAGATGTCGTCCCGGCGCACGCCCGAGGCGCGCAAGCCGTCGCCGACCTCGCGTTCATTGTCGTAGACCTGCGCGGTGTCGATGTGGCGATAGCCGAACCGCAGCGCCTGCTCGACCACGCGCGCGGCAGGTCTTCCGCTCAGCTCCCAGGTCCCGAGCCCGATCGCCGGGATCCGTGCGCCATTGGCCTCGACGAACAGCATGAGGACTCCTCTTCCGTTGCGGCAGCCCCTGACGTCATCAGGTGTCATTATGGACCCGGCCCATGACGCTGCCAACGGAAGGCGGCGGCAGTCCAGCGGGATATTTGGCGCAATGCTAACAGGAGGTTCGCGTCAGGGCCCGGCAGCCCTCGACGTCAGGCCTTGGTCAGGCTTTGGCGAGCGCCTGGAACACCGTATCCGGGGCGTGCGCGATCACCGCGAGCAGCGCACGGGCCGGTCCGCGCGGAGCACGCTTGCCCTGCTCCCAGTTGCGGATGGTCTCGACGGGAACGCCGAGCTTGGCGGCGAACTCCATCTGGGTCAGGCAGGCGCGGCGGCGCAAATCGCGCACCGCGAGCGGGTTGGCGTCGGCCGGCGCGGCGGTGGTCGTGGGCTCGACCGGAGACGGCTGGACCGGAAATTCCTGTCCGTCCCGCAACTCAACGACCCGTCCGTCCGCCTTCAGCCGCAACCGCATGTCCAGTCCCCCAAGCGCGGACGATGATGCGGCAGGTCGCTTAAGTTCGGATTAAAGATGACGGTCTCGTGCCCCGGACGCTGCGCAGCACGAAGTGATGCGCTGCTGAGCCGGGGCCCATCTCGCCGCGGAGAATGCCACCTTCTGGGTCCCGGTTCTGCGCAGCAACGCGAAGGGCGTTGCAGCGCGCCCGGGACACAGAGTGAGGGCAAGAGCTCCTCGCAATGACGAGGAGAAACCGCCCCTACCGCAACCCGAACCAGAGCGTCGCAATCCCGAGGAAGGAGAAGAACCCGACCACATCCGTCACGGTGGTGACGAACGTGCCCGACGCCACCGCCGGGTCGGCCCTGACGCGTTCGAGCGCCATCGGGATCAGGATGCCGCCGAGCGCACCGGCGATGAGGTTGCAGATCATCGCAAGCCCGATGACGATGCCGAGGCCCGGGATCTTGAACCAGGCCACCGCCGCAATCCCCGTGATCACGGCAAAGGCGAGCCCGTTGACGAGGCCGACCATGCCTTCGCGCATCACCACGCGCCAGGCGTTGGAAGAGCCGAGCTCGCGCGTCGCCAGCGCGCGCACCGCGACCGTCATGGTCTGGGTCGCGGCATTGCCGCCCTGGCTCGCCACGATCGGCGCCAGCACGGCGAGCGCGACCATCTTCTCCAGCTGCCCCTCGAACAGGCCGAGCACGGAGGACGCCAGGAAAGCGGTCGCGAGATTGACCAGCAGCCAGTTGAACCGCGCGCGCGCAATGGTGAACACAGTGTCGGACAATTCTTCGTCGCTGGTGACGCCGCCGAGCGCCTTGAGGTCCTCCTCCGCCTCCTCCTCGATGACGTCGACGACGTCGTCTACGGTGATGACGCCGACGAGGCGGTCCTGGGTGTCGAGCACGGGAGCTGCGACGAGATTGTACTTGCCGAACATGCGCGCGACTTCCTCCTGGTCCTCCAGGACGGAGACGCGGCGGCGGTCCTCGTCGGTGAGCTCGGCGAGCGGCACCGGCCGGCGCGCGCGCAGCAGCACGTCGAGCGGCACCGCGCCCTGCCAGTGCTGGTCCTTGTCGACGACGTAGATCTCGTAGAAGCGGTCGGGCAGATCCGGCGTCTCGCGCATGTAGTCGATCGCCTGACCCACGGTGAAATCCTGGGGCACCGCGATGAACTCGGTCTGCATCCGGCGGCCAGCGGAATTCTCGGGATACAGCAGGCTGCGTTCGAGCGCGACACGCTCCTTGAGCGGCAGCTTTTCGAGGATTTCCTCCTGCTCGGCCTGGTCGAGGGCTTCCAGCAGCTCGACCGCGTCGTCGGATTCGAGCTCGCGGACGCCCTCGGCGACCGTCTCCGGCGGCAGCTCGTCGAGAATCTCCTCGCGGACGGCCTCGTCGACCTCGTTCAGCGCGGAGAAGTCGAAGTCGCGCCCGGTCAGCTCGACCAGACGGACGCGGTCGTCGGGCTCCAGAGCGCCGATGAGATCACCGAGATCGGCCTCGTGCAGCTCGGCGACGCAGGCGCGCAGCGAGGCGCTGTCGCCGGCCTCGATCGCATGAGCGATCTCCTCGACGAATTCGTGCCTGATATCGCCGTCTTCATTGCGCATCGGCACGTGGTCGAGTACCGAATCCGCGGCGGATCGGGCAACGTCCATATGTTCATCCATGGCGCGCCTCGCCGTTTGACAGGTTGGAACGAATGGTCTGGGCTGACGGTCAGGCAATACCCACAAGGCAACTCCGAGCGCAATGACAAAGATGCTTCGACTGAGGTGGACCTCGATGTCATCAGGCACGGCCCTCGCGGCCTTGATCGGCATCGCTTCGGCCGTGGCCGCCGAGTGTCCGCGCAAGGACGCGCTCGGCACCTCGCGGGTTCTGAGCGTCGACGCGAAGACCACGCCGCGCGTCGGCTTGAAGAGCTTTCCGCAGACGCTGCCGCTCGCCGATCACGAGGTCGTGCTGACCTTCGACGACGGGCCGAACCCGCCGACGACGTCGAAGGTGCTGGCGGCGCTGGCGCAGGAATGCGTGCGCGCGACCTTCTTCCTGATCGGCCTGCACGCCAGCCAGCATCCCGACGTGGTCAAGCGCATCGCCCGCGAGGGCCACACCATCGGCCACCACACCTTTTCGCACCCGTTCATGGCGCGGATCCCGTTCGACAAGGCCAAGGGCGAGATCGACCGCGGCATCGCCGCCGACGAGATGGCACTGCACGGCACCTCGACGACGACCCCCTCGACGCCGTTCTTCCGTTTCCCCTACTTCGAGGCCACGCAAGCCGAGCTCGATTTGCTGCAATCGCGCGGCATCGTCGTGTTCGGGGCCGATCTGTGGGCGAGCGACTGGAACGAGATGACGCCGGAGCAGGAACTGAAGCTGGTCACGGAGCGGCTCGCAGCCAGCGGCAAGGGCATCATCCTCTTCCACGACCCCAAGGCGCGCACCGCCGCGATCATGCCGGCCTTCCTGCGGTATCTGAGGGAGAACGGCTATCGGGTGGTCCACGTCGTGCCGGCTGGCGCGCCGCAGAAGAATGCCGATGCGCGCTGATGCCGGAATGTCACGCCGGCGCAAAATGGGGTGATTTGAGCCCTATTAACACTCTGTTCATGCTACCCCATGCAAATGGATGAGGACTTTGTGACGGGACAGGCTCTTGAAGGCCTCTTAGCCCCTGAACCGTTTCCTGATGTCTCCGACCTACTATGGCGGCAATCGCACATGAGGGCAGACCGGGTTCATGATCGGAAGTAGCGTTGTCTTGCGGACGCGATCGTGGATCGTCCTGTGCCTCGGCGGATTCCTTGGATGTTCGACCATCGGATCGCCGGCGGCGCTTGCGGCCGACTGTCCGGGCCATCCGGACGCGCTCGGGACGTCCCGCACCCTCGTGGTCGATCCGCACGAGCATCCGCTGATCGGCACCATGCAGTACCGCGAGACGCTGCCGCTGAGGGATCATGAGGTCGTCCTGACCTTCGACGACGGTCCGCTGCCGAAATATTCCAACCAGGTCCTCAAGATGCTCGACGACGAGTGCATCAAGGCGACCTTCTTCATCATCGGCAGCCAGGCCAAGGCCAACCCGGAAGGCGTGCGCAAGCTGGTGGCGGCGGGCCACACCGTCGGCACCCACAGCATGAACCATCCGCTGACCTTCGACCGGATGCCGATCGAGAAGGCCGAGGCCGAGATCAACGGCGGCATCGAGTGGACCTCGGCCGCGATGACCGATCCGTCCAAGCTGGCGCCGTTCTTCCGTATTCCCGGCCTGATGCGCGCCGAAGGCGTCGAGCATCATCTGATCTCGCGCGGCATCCAGGTCTGGAGCGCCGACTTCCCGGCCGACGACTGGCGCCATGTGTCCTCCGACCGCGTCTATCAGCTCGCGATCCAGCGGCTCGAGGCCAAGGGCAAGGGCATTTTGCTGCTGCACGACATCCAGGCGCGGACGGTCGCGGCGCTGCCAAAAATCATCCGCGACCTCAAGGCGCGCGGCTATCGCATCGTGCACGTGGTGCCGGCGACCGCCGAGCGGCCGGCGACGCCGACCACGCCGGTGGAATGGCTGCTGCATCCGCCGACCGAGACCGTGCCGATCGCGCGCTGGCCTTCCGTTCCGCGCTTCGTGTTCACGCAGACCAGGACGCTTCCGGCGCCCTCGCTCGCCGACCTCAATGCGCAGAGCGAGCATCAGCCGCTGCTACCGCGCCGGACCAAGGGTCAGATGGACGTCGCATCCGCCCTGCCCGTGCCCAGCCGCGCCCTGTTTGCGATCCCTGAAGGTTCGGTCGAGGTGCTGCTGTCGACGACGTTGTCGCGGCGCGCCGCGACGCGGCTGGCCATGGCGGCCGAGACGCCGCATGCGGCCAAAGGCAAGGCCGCAAAGGGCAAGACGGCCAAGTCCCAGGCTCGGCACACCGCGCATGCGGCACCGGCCGCACCGAAGCCTGCCGCGCAGGCCAAAAGCGCGACGCCCCGCTCGACCCGCATCGCCAGCCTGAAGAAGCGCGCTTAGCCTTTATTGCCGCATGATGGCGGCGACGCAGAGCAGCACGATCAGCGCGAGGAAGAACAGGTCCATATAGGACTTGAGCTCGCCGTCGCGGCGCAGCCGGGCCACGTCGGCGACCACCTGCTTGCGCGCATTCGTTCCCCCGGAGCCGTCGTTGATCGGGCCCTGAAGGCGCCTCGTCTCGGCTTCCAGCTTCTCGATCTTCTGGAAGAAGTAGAACGCGCGCAGCGTCGAGACCGCACGCATCGCGGCATAGATCAGCACCAGGATCGCCAGGATCGCCCGGTTCGGATACTTCTCCATGAAATTCAGGCTGAAATAGACCACCGCCATGAACGCGAAGTTGGTGATGAAGCGGTAGACGAAGCTGAGAAAAACCATGCTGGCTCGAGCCTTGAGGGGTGCGCAGCCGGATCGTGCTGCGAAATTCGGGATCGGGACCCAGACCGGGAGCTGGGTTGTGACGGCCCGTCTACGCCAACTTTGTTTCAACAAAGATACTGCAAGTCGCCGCCTTTTAGCCACACGCCGCCATAATGCAAGCCGCACGGTGGTCGTCGGCCCTGCCCTGACGCAGCGCGCCAGCTACGGCTCAATGGCGGTTTGGCGGAAGTCGCGTTAGACTATGCGCTGCCGCCACATCTGGGGTCTGCCGATGCCGAAGAAGGGAATCACCGGCCACGACGACTGGGTTCTGACCGAGGCCCTCGCGACCGCCCTGGTCGCGCTGGAGCAGCTCGAACCGAAGCACCAGCCGAACGCGCATATGGACGACATCCGCAAGATGCTGGCGAACGGCAAGGAGCCGGCGGCGGTGAGCCTGCACCTCGCCCAGGCCAAGTGCCGCCTGTTTCCCGACCTCGACCCGCTGGAGATCTACCGGGAATACGGCATCGGCGAGGAATATGGCTGAAGCGGCCGGCCGCCCGCCCCTCTTTTGCGCGAAGTCTTGACGTGAAACGCTAGTTTCGTGACGTCTTGAGCAACGGGCATTCGCTGTCGCTCAGCGGCAGAAAGGCGTCCTCGGCAGGAATCTTCTCGACGACGTTGTAATAGTCCCACGGCGTCTTCACGTCCGAGGGCTTCTTGACCTCGACGAGATAGAAATCGTGCACCAGCTTGTTGTCGGCGCGCAGCCGCGCGCCGCGCGCATAGAAATCGTCGACCGGCATCGCACGCATCTGCTCCAGCACGGCGTTGGTCTCGTCCGTTCCCGCCGCAGAAGCGGCCTTCAAATATTGCGACACGGCGGAGTAGACGGCGGCCTGCGGCGCGGTCGGCATGGCGTTGTGAAGCTTGTAGAACCTCTGGGCGAACGCGCGCGTTTCTTCGTTGAGCGCCCAATACCAGGCGGTGACGGTCGTCAGCCCCTTGGCCGTTTCGGCCCCCATGGCGTGCACATCGGTCAGGAACATCAGCTCGGCGACGGCCTTCTGCGGCCCCGCATTCATTCCGAACTCGTTCCATTGCTTCATCGAGGTCACGAGCTGCTCGCCGGCATTGGCGAACGCAACCACCTTGGCTTTGGAAGCCTGGGCCTGCAGCAGGAAGGAGCCGTAATCGGCATTTCCCAGCGGATGAAACACCGCGCCGAGCGACTTGGCGCCCGCAGCCGCCAGCACGCGCTGGGACACCTCGACCATATTGCGTCCGAACGCGTAGTCCGACGCGATGAAGAACCAGCTGTCATAGCCTTGCGACACCAGCCTTCGGACCGATCCGGCGACCAGATTGTAATTGTCGTGCAGCCACATCAGGCCGGTGCGCGAACATTGCTTGCCGCCGATCTCGGTGGTGCCGACCGCCGAATAGATCACGATCCTGTTCTTGTCGCGCGCGATCGACTGGATGGCAAGCGCGACCGCGGAGTTTCCGACGTCGGCCACCATGTCCACGCCATCCACGTCGAACCATTTGCGGACGATCTGGGCGCCGATATCCGGCTTGTTCTGATGGTCGGCGACGACGATCTCGGCCTTCAGCCCCGGCGTTGCACGTTGAAAATCGTCCACGGCCATCCGCGCGGCGACGACGGAGCCGGGCCCGGCCAGGTCCGACAACGGTCCGGCCTGGTCATTGATGATGCCGATCCTGACCACGCCACCGGAGAAATCGGCAGCCGCGCTCCGTTCGGCGAGCACTGCCGGACCCAACGCCAGGATGAGGCCGAAGCTCAAGCGGCAAAGCCGGCTGCGCGACGATAGCAATTCTCCAACACGACAAGGCGCCATTGCCCCCTCCGCTTCAGCATCCCGACGGCATGTCGGCGATGATCGATCGATGTTCCCTCGCCGACCGCGCACCGAGCGCCGATCCACGCGGCACACGGCCGGTCGAAGCTGCCGCGCTATCCCTGCCGCTCGACGGCCTTCCTGACGAACTCCAGCCGCCGCGCCTGTGCCGGTGCAACCCGTTCCTTCATGGCAGCGACGATCGCCGCCGGCGCCGTGTCCGGCGAGCCGGCTGCAAAGGGCGGTGCGGGATTGTACTCCATGCGCAGCTGGATCATCTCGGCCGCGGCACGGCCTCGCAACATCGACACCAGGGTGAGCGCGAAGTCGATGCCGGCGGTGATGCCGCCGCCCGTCATGCGATTGCGGTCGATGCAGACCCTCTCCAGCGACAGCTCGGCTCCGAAGTACGGCAATGCATCCCTCGCGGTCCAATGCGTGGCCGCGCGATATCCCTTCAACAGACCCGCGGCGCCGAGCACGAGCGAGCCGGTGCAGACCGAGGTCACGTATGTCGCGCCGCTCTCCTGCTTTCGCAGAAAGGCGAGAACGTCCTCGTCCAGCATCAGCTCGTCGGTGCCGTAGCCGCCGGGAACGCAGATCACGTCGAGCTGCGGGCAATCGGCGAAGGTGACGGTCGGCGTCAGCGCGATCACGGAATCGCTCGGCACCGGCTCGATGCGTTTCCAGACCAGATGCACCGTCACGTCGGGCAGGCTGGAGAAGACCTGGGCGGGACCGGTGAGATCGAGCTGGGTGACGCGCGGAAAAACCAGAAGACCGATCTGCAACGGGCCCGACATGTCCAACCTCGACAACGCGCTTGACGGTTGCAGCCTGCCATGTTGGCCTTCCGGTCGAAATGGCTTAATTCCCTCAATTCTGGACACGCCCATGATCGGCTTCCTGATCTTTCCCGAATTCCAGTTGCTGGACGCGGCCGGTCCGATCTCGGTGTTCGAGATTGCCAGGCGTCACACGCCGGATGCGCCGCGCGTGATCACGGTCGCAACGAAGGCGGGTGCCGTGCGCAGCTCGTCGGGCATCGAGATGCTGGCGCGCCATCTGCGATCGGCAAGCTCGGTCACGACGCTGTTCGTGGCCGGTGGCGAGGGCGTGGAAGCCGCCGCGCGCTGCAAGACGACGATCGCGTTCATTCAGCGACTGGCGAGCCGCGGCGTGCGCATCGCCAGCGTTTGCAACGGCGCCTATCTTCTCGCACAGGCAGGACTGCTGGACGGCCGCTGCGCGACCACGCACTGGTCCTGCACCCGCGATTTCATCGGACGCTATCCGAAGGTGAGGCTCGAACCGGACCAGATCTTCATCCGCGACGATCGGGTGTGGACGTCGGCCGGCATCACGGCCGGGATTGATCTCGCGCTCGCCATGATCGCGCAGGACCATGGCGAGGAGGTCTCGCAAGCGACGGCGCGGCAGCTGGTGCTCTATCATCGCCGCAGCGGCGGACAATCGCAGTTCTCGAGCTTGCTCGAGCTCAAGACGCCGAACGGCCGCTTCGGCAGCCTTCTTTCATGGGTGCGCGAGAATCTGGATGCGCATCTCACGGTCGAGGCGCTGGCCGAACGCGCCGGATTGAGCGCACGGCATTTCGTCCGCTCCTTCACCGCCGAGACCGGATCCACGCCGACCAAGGCGGTCGAGCGCTTGCGGGTCGAGGTGGCGCGCGAGCGGGTGCAGTCCTCCGGAGAGGCCATCGAGCGCGTCGCTCAATCCACCGGCTTTCGCGACCCCGAGCGGATGCGCAGGGCCTTCATCCGCGCATTCGGTCAGCCGCCGCAGTCGCTGCGACGCGCGGCGCGAAGCGCGTGAGAAGCGGCCTTCAGGCCGGCATCGCGCGTCGATGTCGCGCGTCCCGCTCGACCAAGGCGAAGCCGCGCCCTTCGTTCCCGGTCACGCCAGGCGCCGCGGGAGGCTGTGGTGGATCGTGCAGGCGGCAAGCGCGGCGTGGCCGAATGCGACCGAGATCTGATGCAGGTCGGTGACGACGTCGCCGATGCCGTAAAGGCCGTCAACCGAGGTGCGCTGATGGTCGTCGACCTTCAGATAGCCCTCCCCATTATGCTCGGCGCCCAGCGAGACCGCGAGCTGCGAACGCACCTCGGCACCCATCGCCGGATAGACCGTGTCGAACTGCATCGTGCGGCCATCGGCCAAGACGGCCTCGAGGCCCCCCACCCTCCGCCGCAAGCGCAGGTCGGGCGCGAACACGATGTCGACGCCGGCCTCTTCCAGCTCCGCTGTCGCGCTCTCCTCGTCATCCTGTCCGGTTGCGAGCAGCGTCACCTCGCGCGAGTAGCCGCGCAGGAACAGCGCCTTGCCGGCGGCCCGGCCAAGCGGGCCGACGACACCGATGCGGCGGCCGATCGCCTCGAAGGCGTCGCAGACGGGACAATAGCGCAACAGTCCGTCCGCGACCGCGGTGCGCCATTGCTCGAACGGCGGATGGCTGTCGACGATGCCGCTGGCGAGGATGACGGTGGTGGCCTCAAGCGCGCCGCCGTTCCAGATCGCCTGAAAGCCGTTGCCGCGCCGCTGCAAGGCGGTGACCTCGGCCTCCACGCGCGCGACGGCGAGCTCGCCCAACTGCGCCGACATGCGCGCGATCAAGTCAGAACCTGATAGCCCGTGGACGAAGCCGGGAACATTGTGGCTGCGGGGGATCAGCGCGGCACGGCTGGCGCCAGTGTCCACGACGCAGACGCTGCGGCGGAAGCGTGCCAGATAGATCGCGGCCATCAGCCCGGCGGGGCCGCCGCCGACGACCAGGCAATCAAACCGCGCGCCGGTCATTTGGGATTCGGGTCCTGCAACCCGGTACCGGGCTCCTGAAGGCACCCGCTCCTAGCCAGCCGGACTGCGTTGCCGAGCGCGCGCGCCGCGTTCAGCTCCATCGCCTTGGCCGCGTCGGCCTTCTTGCCCTGCGTCGAGGTCGGATCGGGATTGCCGCCGTCGGCGCAGACCATGCGGTCCATCATCGCCTTGAGCCCGGAAGGCACGTGGTACCAATTCACCGGGGTCACGATCAGGATGCCGTGGGCCGCGACCCACATCGGATAGATCTCGTTCATCCAGTCGCCGGTCTGCCCCAGCGAATAGTTCGGATAGCAGCTGCACGGCCAGTGGCAGAGCGGCATCGCGGTCGAGACGCAGGATTTGCAGGGATGAATGGTCTTGCCGAATTCCGAAGCCAGGCGAGAGAGATCGAGGATGTCCACGGCAAATCCCATCTCGACGAAGACCGGTTCAGCCAGCTCGACCAGACGCCAGGTCTTGGACATCTCGCCGGGACAGGTGTGCTCGCTGCGGGCCGAGCCGTTGATGACGAGAATGCGCGGCGTCTCCTGCGCGTCGTCATGCCGACGCTGCGCTGCCAGGATTTTCGCGCGCGCATCGAGCCAGTCGACGGCAATGTCGTAGTCGGGATCGGAGAAACCTGCGCCGACGACGGCATCGAGCTCGCGCTGCAGCGGGGCAAAGGCGGGATCGATGAACTGACGCTTGTAGCGGCGCTCGAACTCCTCGCGCGACAGCTTGACGGACGGCATTCCTTTGCGAACGTCGGCTTCCGTCATGCTGGCTCCCGATGAAGTCGGTATCGCCCGACCAACCCGGGGCACAGCGTGCGGTTCCCATTGCTCCGTCGCGACGGCTCTGTTCCGACGGCCCTACTGGCGCACGACCCTGGCCGGCGACTCGAATTGCGCGATCCGCTGGTCCAGCCGCCACAGCTCGATGCGGTGGACCAGCACGAGCGAAGCGGCCTCGCTCTTGGCCTCCTCGTCATTGTCGCAGACGAGATTGATGCATCCGAACACATGCCCGTCCGGATCGATCTGGAACGCGCGATAGTGCTTGATGCTCGGCATGATCATCCTCCGCGCCTTGGGTAGACCGGCGCACTCAACCAGTCCGTCAGGTTCGCGGTCACTTCGTTTTGCTCGGCGCGCTGCAGCAGCATCTCGCGCTCACTGCCAGGCGGCAGGCTGCGCGCGCGCTCGCGGGCGTTTTCGGCAAATGCGGCCAATCGCTCCTGGAGCGATCGCGTCTGTTTGTTGCGGTTGCGTTTGGCGGTCATTGGACTTCACGGCTATTCGGTTGGACGGAAATCGGCCCCGGCCGGGATCGGGCGCCGGGGCCCAGGTTCTCTTGTCGCTCGAGTGGCTTGCCGGTTGGGGGCGGCCCGGCCGGGCAATGTTCTTAGCTTCGGCCGCGACGGCGGGTTCCGGCATTTCAAAAAGTTAACGCTGCGCGATTTTGCGCGAGGACGGCCGCACGGCATCGTCACTCGTTCTCGCGTGCCGTTCGTCACGACAATCGACTGCGCCGGAACCGAATTGCGGATTCGCCTGTTCATGAAGGACTTGAAGGAGGATCATCATGGCAAAAGCAACACGGAAGCGGCCGGGCTCACCGATCGGCCGCAAGGGACCGCGCAAGGCAAATCCCGCGTATAAGCGCCGCGCGCGCCAGCCCTGGACGCCCTCGGATGTGAGCAAGCTGAAGCAGCTCGCGAAGGGAAACACGCCGACCGGCGTGATGAGCCTCAAGCTTCAGCGGCCGGTCGCGGCCATTCGCAGCAAGGCCCATCGTGAAGGGATTTCGCTGAGGCCGGTCAACCGCTCGCCCTACAACCGGCGAACCAAAGCCGCGAAACGTCGTTGAAGGAAGGCACCGCCGGGTGACAACCGGACACAACGGGGACGATGGACGTGGCGCTCATTTTTCCGGTTTCTGCCCACGACACCAGCGCATCGGTACGCGCCGACATCTAACCCGTTCCCGGCGGTGCAGCAGCCGCTCCGCTTCGGCGGTCAGACGTATCACCAGCGGATCCGTTTGCTTCACTCGACGCCGCGTCAACGGGCGTTCTCCCTGATCACTGGGTCGGAGCGCTCCGTTGCGTGCTCACCGATTGAGGTCATCGCGCGTAGGCGAGGCTCCCACAACGTTCCAGAAGCGGAACGGCTGCGTGCCGGGGCCAGAAGCAGGAAGGGGATCTGCAAGACAAGCCCGCTTGCGTAACATGGGTTAAATTAGTCGGTGGCCAAATCTGCTAATTTAGGAACGTGGTAGGACCGCCTGGGATTGGTGCAAATGGACAACTATCGCCGGCTGCAGAAAACCTGCGAGAGCCAGGCCGCTCTCAGCTCCTCACCCGCAACGCGAACTGCGCTGCTGGAAATGGCGGAGGAGTATCGCAAGCGCGCCGAATCCAACACGGCTCAGGGGCCCGAGCCAGCCAATCCCGGGCGCACCGAAAGCCTCGGCCAAACCAGCCGTCCCACTCTGATCAAGTGAGTCGATAGAGTTGCAGATAGTTCGGCGCGAACAACGCCGCTGCCTTGAGCGCGTCGAGATCGTTGACGGTCAGAGTCCGATCGCGCAGCACGATCAAGCCCGACGCACGCAGCTCCTGCACGGTCCGGTTAAGGTGCACCACCGACAGCCCGGTAGCGTCGGCAAGGTCCATCTGCGTGACCGGCATGACGCAGGAATTGCCGTCGACCATCCCGACGGGACGAAGCCGCTCGAATATCTCGCAAAACAGATGCGCCACCCGCTCCAGGGCCGTGCGGCGACCAAGGTTGATGGCCCATTCGCGCTGGATGGCGTTGTTGACGAGGGTCTCGCTCCAGAACGCTTCGGCGAGCGAGCGATCGCCCATCGTCAGACTCTCGAAACGCGCGCGCTTGATCTCGGCGTAGACCACTGGCGTCATTGTCGCGATGGAATGGTCCATCGCGGGGAGCAAGAACGCGTGCGCGTCGCAGCTCTCGCCCGGAAAGATGAAATTGACGATCTGGCGCCGGCCGTCCTCGAGCGTCTTGTAGCGGCAGAGCCAGCCCGATAGCACCACCCGGACGCTATCGACGGGATCGCCCTCCGAAATCAGGTCTTCACTCGCCCCGGCGCGCTCGAGACCTTCGAGCAACGCATATTCGAGCGACGCACGGGCCTCCGTCGACAACGGCCGCAGCACGTTCAGCCGGCGAATGACCAGCTCCACAAGGCTGCGATCGGAGGTCGACAAGGGCATCAATCAGCCACCGCCGGTGTGTGGAACGTGCGCTTGCTCCGCGGAATGGCGATCGTGCATTGCAGCCCCGCGGGGTCGAATGCCAGGGTGGTCTGCCCCTTGAACTCGAACGCGAGCGTGCGCTCCAGAAGCTCCGTGCCAAAACCCTTTCGAAGCGGCGGCTTGACCTGAGGCCCTCCGCACTCCCGCCATTTGAACACCAGCTCCGCGGGCTGGGCGCCTTCATCGAGGCGCCAGGAGATTTCAACATGTCCGCTCGGCTGGCTCAAGGCGCCATATTTCAGCGCGTTCGTCGCTAGCTCGTGGATCGCGAGCGCGAACGTTTCGGCGACCTTGGGCTGGAAGCGCACCTTGGGACCTGAGACCCGCATCTGCTCGCCCTCGCGGGCATTATAGGCGAGAAGCTCCTCGACCACGAGATATTCCAGGTCGACACCGCCCTCCGGATCGCGTGTCACCAGCGCCTGGGTGCGGGCAAATGCGTTGAGCCGTCCGTCGAGATGGGAAGCATATTCCTCGACAGTGGTGGCGGATTCGGCCGAACGGCGGGCGATGGAGCGCACCACGCCAAGCGTATTACGGACTCGGTGCTGCAGCTCGGCCAGCAGCAGGCGCTGCCGCTCCTCGGCGCGGGTGATCGCCGGAACGTCGATGAAAGTGATGACGACGCCGGCGATGACATCGTCGATGCTGCGATAAGGCAGGATGCGCACGATGTAGCGCGTGCTGCTGTCCGACGCGCTCAGCTCGCGCTCGGCGCTCGCAAGCGTACGCAGCACGCGGCGGATGTCGTCGTAGAGATCCTCGATCGGGATGCGCGCCTTGATGTGAGCGATGGGCCGGCCCGTGTCGGTCTCGACGAGATGCAGGACCTGGGTAATCGCCGGCGTGAAGTTCATCACGCAAAGATCATGGTCGAGAAAGACGGTCGCGATGCGCGTGCTCTCCAGGAAATTCCTGAGATCGCGGGTGGCGCGCGTCAACTCCTCGACACGGTGCGTCAGCTCGCCGTTGACGGTGGTCAGCTCCTCGTTGACCGACTGCAACTCCTCAGGCGAGGTTCCGAGCTCCTCGTGGGCCAAATGTAACTCCTCGTTGAGAGACTGGTCTTCCTCGTGGACGGTTTCAGCTGCTCAGGGCTGCTCTCGAACTCCTCGAAAGTAGCCTGGAAGTTCGTCTGGGGCGTGCAGTTCGCTCGGGACGCTCGACATGCCCGGCGTGCACCGGCTCCTACCAATAGCAGAAATCGGTATTCTCCCAACGGATCAAAGGCAAATGACGAAGGAGTCGCGTTTGCCCTTGGAACCCGCCTTGGCCTCCCTCGTTGGTAGCACGCCGGCCCCGACCCTTGGTTTCCCATCGGTTGGCAGGCTCGCGGGAGGGATCATGTCCGTATTACCCTCGTCGTCTCGTCAACGCGCGCCGCTGACGGGACGCCGCATCCTCGTCGTCGAGGACGAATATTTTCTTGCCGATGACATCGGCAAGGCGCTGCGCGCGCTCGGCGCGGAGATCGCCGGTCCCGTCGGCCATATCGAGGATGCAATCGAGATGCTGCACGATGGCGGCGTTCTGGATGCCGCGGTGCTCGACGTGAACATCCGTGCAAAGCCGATCTTTCCGGTCGCCCGGGAGCTCAGGGCACGCCAGGTGCCCTTCGTGTTCACCACGGGCTACGACAGGATCAGCATCGAGCCGGAATTCCAGGACGTGCCGATCTGGGAGAAGCCGATCGATGTCGGGGCCATGGTCCAGAATTTGGCGAGCCTCCTCGACGGTCAACCGGCATGGCCGCAGCAATCATCGCCTGAACCGGCTGCGCTGAGCGAACCCGCAACCAGGCGCGGATCAGAACAGATGCGCGAAGGCGAGCCAGACGGTCACTGCCAGGCACAAGACGACCGCGGCGTAAGGTAGCGCGACGCGCAAGACGGCAAGCCTTTCCGCGTCAGCTCATCATCATCCAGGCGACGGCCACCGTCATCACGAGAAAACCCGTGATCGCAGTCGCGACAAAGGCCCGTTCGATGCGGTCCATCGCCATCGCAGCCCCCTTTCCAGCCCACACAATGTGACCGCTTCGGGGCCGCCGCGCATTAGGCTATGTGAATCGGCTTTCCTGCTTTTGCCGGTCCGCCCGTTCAGCCGCGCAGCGCCGCAGAAATTGCGACGACCTCGCTCTACGACTTCGCCGTGCCCGGCTCGGCCATCTTGCGATGCTGCCTGGCCAGCATCTCGTTCGGCGTGACGTTGGCGACCTTGGTCTGGATCTTATTCTTCAGCCCCGTGACGACATCGGACTCGCCGCGCAGCATCGCATCGAAACCGGCCTTGGCGACGTCGTAGGCGCCGTCCTTCTCCTCGGTGCCGACCTTGGTATCCATCATCCCGGCGCGGCGGAAGAACTCGGTCTCGGTGGCGCCCGGCATCAGGCAGGTGACGGTGACGCCGCTGTCGCGCAGCTCCTCGCGCAGCGCGAAGGAGAATGAGTCCAGGAACGCCTTGCTGGCGTTATAGGCCGCCTGGAAACTGCCGGGCGTGAAGCCGGCGATGGAGCCCGTGATCAGGATTCGCCCTGACTTGCGCCGCAGCATCTCGTTGCCGGCGCGATGGATCAGATAGAGCGTGCCGGTGATGTTGGTGTCGACCAGATGCTTGATCCTGGCAAAGTCCTGATCGAGGAACGCCTTGCCGAGGCCGACGCCGGCATTGGCCAGCAGCGCATCGATCGGCCGGTCGCCGACCGCGGCGCAGAGCCTGTCGACGCCATCGGTGGTGGCGAGATCGGCTTCAACGGCCTCCACGCTGACGCCGAGCCTGCGCAGATCGACCGCCACCCGCTCGATCATCGGCTCGTCAGCCGCGATGACTAGGTTGAAACCTGCCTGGGCGCAGCACCTTGCGAGTTCCAGGCCGATACCGGTGGAAGCGCCGGTGACGACGGCGAGTTGATTGGCGGGCATGAGCGTGTCCTCGCTTGACGTTGATCACGCCCAATCACTGCCTTGCGCTCTCGTTCCTATCCGCGTCGCGATTTGCGCCAGCCGGTGCTGTGCGAGGAATTTGCGCGCGGCGTAGCAACCATCGTTCACCCCTCGACTTAGATGCCAAACTGGTTCAGTCGGGAGAATGGAAGATGAAGGCGCTGGTTTGGCACGGCAAGGGGGACATCAGGTGCGACACCGTCACCGACCCGGAGATCCAGGACCCGCGCGATGCCATCATCAAGGTCACCAGCTGCGCGATCTGCGGCTCCGACCTGCATCTCTTCCACAATTTCATTCCGGGCATGCTGCCTGGTGACATCATGGGCCACGAGACCATGGGCGAAGTGGTCGAGGTCGGCTCCGGCGTCGAAGGCAAGCTGAAGAAGGGCGATCGCATCGTCGTGCCCTTCACGATCATCTGCGGCGAATGCGACCAGTGCAAGCGCGGCAATTTTTCCGTGTGCGAGACCACCAATCGCAAGCGCCATCTCGCCGACAAGGTGTTCGGACACGCGACGGCGGGCCTGTTCGGCTACACGCATCTGACCGGCGGCTATCCCGGCGGCCAGGCCGAATATCTCCGCGTGCCCTTTGCCGATGCCACCCACATCAAGGTGCCGTCCGGCATTCCCGACGAGCAGCTGCTGTTCCTCAGCGACATCTTCCCGACCGGATGGCAGGCCGCCGTGCAATGCGACATCGAGCCGACCGACACGGTCGCGATCTGGGGCTGCGGTCCCGTGGGGCAGATGGCGATCCGCAGCGCCATCCTGCTCGGCGCCAACCAGGTGATTGCGATCGACTGCCTGCCCGAGCGGCTCAGCATGGCGGAAGCCGGCGGCGCCACCACCATCAACTTCGAAACCGAAAGCGTGGTGGAGGGGCTGAACGAGCTCACCGACGGCAGGGGACCGGAAAAGTGCATCGACTGCGTCGGCATGGAATCACATGTGATGGCCTCCCTGCCCGACACGCTGCTCGACCGCGCCAAGCAGATGGTGATGGCGGAGAGTGATAGGCCGCATGTGCTGCGCGAAATGATCTATGTCTGCCGCCCCGGCGGCATCATCTCGGTGCCGGGCGTGTACAGCGGCCTGTCCGACATGCTCCCGATGGGCGCCTTCATGAACAAGGGCCTGACGATGCGGACCGGCCAGACCCACGTCAACCGCTGGACCGACGATCTGCTCCGGCGCATCGAGGAGGGTGAGATCGATCCCTCCTTCGTCATCACCCACACCGTCCCGCTCGAACGAGGACCGGAGATGTACCAGGTGTTTCGCGACAAGCGCGACTCCTGCGTCAAGGTCGTGCTGAGGCCCTGAAGGAGCAAGCCATGTTTCATTTCTCCAACATCGTCCGCACCAAGGGCGACCCGACGATTATCGAGGGCGGACCGAGCCTGAAGCGGCCGGAAGATCAGCTCGCCCGCGCGCTCGGCTGGTTCAGCATCGGTCTTGGCGTCGTCGAATTCTTCGCGCCGAGACGCGTCACGGAAACGCTGGGCATGGAAGGCAATGAGACGCTGGTCCGCGCCTTCGGCGTGCGCGAGATCCTGGCCGGGATCATGTCGCTGTCGGTCGACAAGAACGCCGGCCTGTGGGCCCGCGTCGGCGGCGACGGTCTCGATGCCGCCGCGCTGTTGTCGGGGTTGACGGCCGACAATCCCAGGAAGGGCAATATCGCGCTGGCGCTCTTGATGGTCGGCGGCATCGCCATGCTCGACTACCGGGCCGCGCAGGACACCAAGCCGAGGCGCCCGCCGCGCGACGCACGGCGCAAGCTGTATCCGAACCGCAGCGGCTTCCCCAAGGGCATCGAGAGCGCCCGAACCGCGGCCAGGCAGATCGCAGCGCCCGCCAAAGCATGACCAAGGCATGACGCGATCCGCGCTGAGGGCCGCGAGGAACCATCCGCGCGCCAGAGCGTCTGATCAACGCCTCCGACGTCCCCCTGCCGGAGGCAGACTGCACGAAACCGCGACCCCGGCGTTCACCGCCCCTTCAGGCGCCGGGGTCAGCGGCGTGAGTCTGGAGGCAGGTCGCTTTGGAGAAAACCGCCTTGGAGACAAGCCGCTTGGAGACAAGCCATGGGCAAGACGAAGGGACTCCGGGATCTGCACGATGACGGCAAGGCCGAGGCCAAGCGCGGCCATCACGAACAGGACAAGCCGAGCGAGCTCAACCCGCTGAAGAAGCTCAAGCGGCTGACGTGAACGCAGAGCCGCGACCAGCACTTGCCAATGCAGCGCGCGCTGACGACGGCCTGTCGCGGGGCACGGGGGGACGACGACGTTCGCGCTGGATTGCCGCCGCCGCGCTCGGCCTGATCAGCAGCACCTTCTCGACCATCGTCAGCCAGCTCTTCGCCGCCCGCATCGGCCGCGATGCCGCAGTCGACTGGATGACGGTTGCCGCCATTCCTGCGCGCGACTGGGCGATCTCCGCGGAGCCGTCATGGAGCGCGATCCTGACCGGGATCGCCTTTCATCAATGGGCGGATTTTTCCTGGGCGCTGGTGTTCTTCGGCGTGCTCGGACGCTGGACCGCCGACTTGCGGCCGGCGACCATCCTGCTACTCGCGCTGCCCTGGGCCGCGTTCTCGTCAGCCACGGAATGGTTCGTGCTGGTGCCGCTGTTTCCGTTCCGGCAGCCGCTGTTCACGCTGCAGCAGCCCTATTGGATCGGCCTGCTCGTTCATGGCACCTCGGCCCTGATGTATCCTCTGTTCGCCCGGTTGCGCTGGAGGCGCGGCGCTGCAGCCGAGCGCGACATCCGCTTCACCAACGCCTGGATCACCGGTGCGCTGGTCGTGATGGCGCTGCTCGGCGCGATCGCGCTGTTCGGCAGCCACGGCTACGAGCCGCCGTGGATGGGCCGCGACAGGGATGCGGACCAGACCTACATCCGTCACATGACAGCGCATCATGCCCAGGGCATCGAGCTGGCCCGGATCGCCGCGGAGCGCGCCCAGGACCCGCATCTGCGCATGCTCGCGATGCTGATGGTCGCGAGCCAGGCCGGCGAGATCAGGATTTTCGAGAACTGGTGGCTGAGCTGGTTCGACACGGAGATGCCCGACTGCAGCACGGAAGAGCGTGCCGCCATGCCGGGCTTCTTGACGCAGGCCGAGATGCGACAGGTCAAGGCCGCGCCGGCGGACCGGTTCGATGCGGTGTTCGTCGAGACCATGAGCAAGCATCACATGGGCGCGGTCAGGATGGCCGACCGGATGTGGCACAGTGGCGGAGACCCGCGCCTGCGCGTCATGGCGCATGCCATTCGCCACGCCCAGCAGGGCGAGATCGCGCTGATGCACGATGCGAGCGGCATTTCGGCCGTCGCCACGGCCGTCCGCAACATGCTCGGCGACAACGTCAATTGAGCTGATCCCCTACTCCCGCCAGAACTCGGCCAATTCTTCCGTTGTCACCAGGTCGACCTGACCGTGAAAGCGGGTGCGGTACATCGTCATGAGCGCGTCGTGCCCGACGTCGGACGAGCTGCACAAAGCGTCCTCGACGATGACGACCCTGAAGCCGAGATCGACCGCGCTCAGGACCGTCGAGAGCACGCAGACGTCCGTCTCAGCGCCCGAGATCACGACCGTGCCGACGTTCCTGTCGATCAGCCGGCCCGCGAGGACGGGATTGCTGAACGCGGAATAGGCCGGCTTGTCGATGACGGTCGCCGGCGGAACGAACTTGCCGAGCGCGGGCACGAGCTCGAGCGCGGATCGCGGCAGATGCTTGCGCGTTGCCTGGCTCCAACGATGAAAATAGCTCTGCCACTGGCCGGGACGATCTTCCGGATCCTGCGGCGTGATAAAGCGCGTGAAGATGGTTCTGGCCTGGTGGCGCGAAACGATCGAGACGATCGCCGGCAGGACCCGTTCCATCCACGGCGTCGCCCACAGACCGCCGGGGGCGAAGATGTTCTGCATGTCGATGCAGAGGTGAACGGCCTCCCTGATGTCGGCCACTTCCGACGTGCTGTCCCTCATCGTCCTCCACCATCAAGCGCATTCGGCGATCAATTGCGAATGCGAAGGCGAAGGCTTTGGTTCCGAACCGCCGCGGTGCAGAGGCAGACTTGGAACTCGCGAGGCGCGGCTACGCCGGCGTTGCGGCCGGCGCCACGTCGAGGCGAACCGCAATCCCAATCAGCTCCGGGCTTGGCGCCGGGTAGAGCTTCATGACGAGCGGATCATGGCCGGGGACGATGTGGTCCGCATCAGGTGCCGCGGCGCGCAGCTTGTCGAAGCCCACCAGCATGTCGCCGACATGAAACGCCGTCGTGAACGGACGCTCGCTGGTCATGTTCTCGTAGAAATGACTGACGTCGGAGGCGAGCACGACGGGGCCGCGGCGTGTGTTGACGCGGACGAACTGAAGGCCGGCGGAGTGGCCCCCGGCCGCGTGCACCGTCAGGCCGGGCGCGATCTCGGCATCGCCATCGTAGAACAGCACCCGGCGCGCGTAGTTCAGCCGCACGATCCCGCAGATATCCTCGACCTCGAAGGAATGCGACAGCCGCGGATATTGCATGTAGCGACCGGTGGCGTAGGCGAGCTCGCGCTCCTGGAGATGAAATCGCGCGCCCGGAAACCGGTCGAAATTGCCGGCGTGGTCGTAATGCAGATGCGTGAGGATCACATCCCTGACGCTGCCGACGTCGACATCGAACGCGGCAAGTGTCTCCACCGGGCAGCGCAGGAAACTCCGCCTGCGCTGCCTGGCAATCTCCGCGTTGAACCCGGTGTCGATGACGAAGGTGCGCCCGCCTCCCCGCGCCAGCCACATGAAATAGTCCATTGGCATCGGCCCGTCATGCGGGTCGCCGCCGATGAAGTGCTCGCTCCGCTGCGCATCCCGTGTCGCGTAGCGGATGGCGAAGAGCTCGTAGTCCGGGTCAGCCATTGATTAGCTCAGGAGCCTGCCGCGTCGACCTCGTTGAACGCCTCGCGCGCATTGCGGAAAGCGTCGATGCCGGCGGGAACGCCGCAATAGACGGCGACCTGGAGCAGGATCTCCTTGATCTCCTCCTTGGTCAGCCCGTTCTTCAGGGCGCCCTTGACGTGCAGCTTCAGCTCGTGCGGCCGGTTCAGCGCGCCGAGCATCGCCAGATTGACGATCGAGCGCGTGCGCCGGTCGACGCCGGGCCGCGTCCACAGGGCACCCCAGCAGAATTCGGTCGACCATTCGGCCATGGTGCGCGTGAACTCGTCGGCTCCGGCAATCGACTTGTTGACGTAGTCCTCGCCGAGCACCTCTTTGCGAACTTTGAGGCCCTTTTCGAACAGTTCGGTCTTGCTCATGATCGTCCCTTTCAGGTCTTGAGAGTTGCTGGTTGGTGGTTGTTCAGCGCGAGGCCATTGGTGGCCGTAGCGATTGCAGGAGATTGCCGACGTCATCCGCCGCCTCGAGCCGCCAAACGGCGTCGATGACGCGGTCCGCATCCCAATCGCTTCGACCTGTGCGTATGCCGTCGCGCAACTTCGCTTCGATGTCGCTGTCTGACAGCGGCGCAGCCTGGCTGCCGCGCGGCGACGTGACGGTTTCCGTGAGCACATCGCCGGAGGCCAGACGCAAGCTGACGCGCGCGGCGCCGTCGGGCATCTCGCGGTCGAGCTCCGCCTTCACCTTCTGCCGCAGCTGCGCGATGTCGGGCCGAACGACGGTCTCCTGCTCGAACTCGGTCACGCCGGCCGCGCCGAGCAAGAGACCGCACGCCGCGCAATGATGAATGCTGACGCGCGCATCGCGCGCGTTGTCGACGGGGCGGTCGCCGCGGGCGAGCAGCAAGGTCGAGCCCTGCACCACCACCTGCTCGATCTGGTCGACGCGTCCGGCGATCCGCTCGCGCAACAGAAGACAGGCATCGATCACCGCGTGAAAGACGATTCCGGCAGGATACGGCTTGTAGGTATTCTTCGCGATTTCCCAGGTCTTGCCGAGACCGTCGAGCAGGCGAGCGATATCGGGCTCGTCGCCCATGGTACGCGCCCAGCCGAGCGGGCCCTCGATGGCCCGCGGCGCCGCCTCATAGCCCTGCTGCGCCAGCAGCGCGGCGAACAACCCGTTCCGCGCAGCGTTGCCGACGCTGACATTCTTGGCGGCACTGGGCAGGTTCTCGACATTGCCCGCCGACTGGCTGGCCGCAAGTCCAACCGCGTTTGCGATCCCCTCCGCGGGCAGTCCTAGTAGTTTCGCGCAAGCCGCCGCCGCGCCAAAAATCCCGCAGGTCGAAGTGATGTGCCAGCCGCGCGCGTAGTGGCGCGGCGAAACCGCATTGCCGATGCGGCACTCCACATCGACGCCGAGAATGAACGCCGTCAGCACCTCACGGCCCGTCATCCTGTGCGTCTCCGCGAGCGCCAGCACGGGCGCGGCAACCGGCGCGGCCGGATGAATGATCGTCTCGGGATGGGTGTCGTCGAAATCGAGCAGATTCGCCGAGATCGCATTAAGAAATGACGCACACAACGCATCCATTGGCTCCGAATGGCCGATGACCGTCGATGTCGCGGCACCGCTGAACGGCGACAACGTCCGCATCGCGGCGGTGACCACCGGATCGCGTGCGGACCCGAGCGCGGTCGCGAAGAAATTGAGGATCGACCGTCGTGCCTCAAGGCTCTGCGCCTCGACGTCCGTCCATGACGAGGCAGCGACGAAATCGGCGAGCGTCTTGCTCACACTCGGAATTGGGACTGGCGGCACGCGGAGCGTCTTCCTCGTTTTCCCGGACCTTATGCCGATCCGCGGCAAACTGTCGACCCCAAAATGTTATGCTTGACAGCTTGTCTGACAATCATAACAATCCGGCCCGTTGGCGCGGGGTCCCCGCTGCCACGACGACGGCGGCCGAGACGGCCGGCCGGCGATGACGATTGACCAACGAGATCAAGAAGGCGCGCCCGTCACGGGATCGCGCGACAGGGAGCAGACGATGGCGGGAGAGATTCTCGGCGTAATCGGCACGGGCCGCATGGGCGGTCCCATGGCGGGACGATTGATGGACGCGGGCTATTCGCTCGTCGTCTACGACACGCAGGCCGAGGCAACTCAGCCGCTGGTCAAGCGCGGCGCGCTCCTCGCCAGCTCGCCGGCCGATGTCGCCTCACGTTCCGACATCGTGCTTGCGAGCTTGCCGACCCCCGACATCGTCAAGGCCGTTGCGCTCGGCCAGGACGGCATCAGCAGCGGCAACCGTGCCAAGATCGTCATCGATCTCTCGACGTCGGGTCCTGGCGCAGCGAAGCTCGTCGCCGAAGGCTTGAAGGCCAAGGGGATGACGCTGGTCGATGCGCCCGTGAGCGGCGGCATCAAGGGCGCCGTCAACGGCACGCTGGCGGTGATGGTGTCCTGCCCGCAGGCGACCTACGAGACCGTGCAACCGATCCTGAAGAACTTCGGCAAGCTGTTCTACACCGGCGACAAGCCCGGCGTGGCGCAGACCGCCAAGCTCGCCAATAATCTGATGGCGGCTGCGGCGCTCGTCATTACGTCGGAAGCCGTCGCGATGGGCGTCAAGGGCGGTGTCAATGCCAAGGTGCTGATCGACATCATCAACGCCAGCAGCGGCCGCAACAGCGCCTCCGAAGACAAATTTCCCCGCGCGGTGCTGCCCGGCACCTTCGATTTCGGCTTCGCCACCGGCCTCTCCTACAAGGACGTCCGTCTTTGCGTGGACGAGGCCGAGGCCATGGGCGTGCCGATGGTCTGCGGCGCGGTGGTGCGGCAGATGCTCGCGATCACCAACGCCAAGTACGGCGCCTCGTCCGACTTCACCTCGATCGCCAAGGTGCTCGAGGAGTGGGCCGGGGTCGAGATGCGCGGCTGATCGCGCCAGCCTTTCAGGGAGAGCGACCCGCGATGACGATCGACCCGACCGTATCAGGCAAGGTCCCGCTCGCGCGCCAGATGGCGCGGAGCGTGCTTGCGCTGGATATTGGTGATTTCGGGCCGGACGTTATCGCCAAGGCAAAACTCTGCCTGCTCGACTTCCTGTCCTGCGCCTTCGAGGCGGGCCATCATCCCTGGAGCTGCCAGGCCGTTGCGATTGCGCAGGCCGGCGGCAGCGCAACGATCATCGGGACCTCGCAGCTCTCCTCGCCGGCCGATGCAGCCTTCGCCAATGCCGTCATGGGGCACGGCCTCGTGCGGGAAGACATGCATGCGGCCAGCATCGCGCACCACGGCGTCGTGATCTGGCCGGCCCTGCTCGCGCTGTCGGAACAGACGCCGCTGCGCGGGGACAGGCTGCTCGCGGCCGCCATCATCGGCTACGAGACCGGCGCGCGGATCGGCCGCGCGCTGCTGACCTCGGACCTCGCACGCCTCTATCGCCCGACGGGCCTCGTGGCCCCTCTGGGCGCCGCGCTCGCGGGAAGTTTCGCGCTCGGCCTCTCCGAGGACCAGGCGACCAGCGCGATCGCGATCGCGGCCAATACCTCCAGCGGACTCAACGAGTGGCCGCATGCCGGCGGCTCCGACATGTATTTCCATCCGGGCTTTGCAGCCGGCAATGCGATCAGGGCAATTGGCCTTGCCGCGGCCGGCGCCTTCGGCTCGGAGACCATCCTCGAAGGCGAAGCCGGCCTGTTCGCCGCCTATCGCCGCCAGGCCGCGCCCGACAGCATCGCGCTCTTCCCCAATGGCGAGTGCGAGATCATGGCCGTCTACAACAAGCCGGTGCCGGCCTGCAATTTCGCGCAGACAGCGGCACAGGCCGCGCTTCGTGTCTCGCACGAGCTCGCCAGCGTCGACGAGATCGAGCGCGTCGTCATCCGCGCGCCCGACACTGCGATTCGCTATCCCGGCTGCGATTCCATGGGGCCCTACCGCAACGCGCTCCAGGCCAAGATGAGCATTCCCTTCAGCGTCGCGGCGACGCTGGCGCGGGGCGAGATCGAGGAAGAGAACTACGCCGAGCTCGATGATGCCGACATCATCCGCCTGGTGGCGGTCACCGATCTCAAGGCAGATCCCGCCTTCACCGCCGCCTTCCCCGGCAAGCAGGGTGCGGAGGTCACCGTGCAGCTGCGCGGCGGCCGGACCATCCGGCACGCTCTGCCCGACGTCATCGCCGCAACACCTGCGGATGTTCGCGCACGATTTCGCAGTTCGGCAGCCGCAGTCCTCGATGAGGACCGCGCGCGCCGGCTCGAGCAACTCATCGACGATTGCGAGCAGCTCGACAATGCCGGCGACCTCGCCGCGCAGTGCCGTCTGAACGCAACGGAACGGGCTTTACGATCGGCATCATAAGAAATGCCGGAGAGTATTGGGGGAAACATGGTCGATCTGGAGACCAGCTTGGAATTGTCAGCGGCGCGGAGGCGGAGCTGATGGAAGGGTTCTTTCAAGCGCTCGCCGCGGGGCTTCTGATCGGCGCCGTCTACGGCCTGATGTGCGTCGGGCTCGGCCTGATCTTCGGCGTCATGCGCGTCATCAACTTCGCCCATGGCGATTTCATGATGCTCGGCATGTACACTGCCTTCTATCTCTTCACCGCCGCCGGCGTGCAGACGCTGTTTGGCAATACGGTCGGGCCGTTCGTCGCGATCCTGCTCGCCGGGCCCGTGCTCGCCGTGTTCGGCTATTTCGTGCATCGGACGCTGATCTCGCACGTCTCAGGCACGCGCACCGCGTCGCTCGAAGGCGAAGGCCATTACGCCCAGCTCATCCTCACGCTCGGCATCGCGCTGATCCTGCAGAACGGCGGCCTCATCGTGTTCGGCTCGGTGCTGGCCTCGATCCGGACGCCGCTGTCGAGCTCGGCCTGGGAGCTCGGCCCCTTCTTCGACATGAGCATTTTCCTCAACAAGGCCCGCAGCATCGATATGATCGTCTCGCTGGCGATCATGATCCTGCTCTCGCTGCTGATCACGCGGACCCGGATCGGCAAATCGCTCCGCGCCGCCGCGGACAATCCGACCGCCGCGACCTATATGGGCATCGACGTCGACCGCGCGCATCGCACCGCCTTCGCGCTCGGCTGCGGCATCACCGCGATTGCCGGCGGCTTGCTCGCGACCAACTATCCGTTCCATCCCTTCGTCGGCCTCGAATACGTCATCGTGATGTATGCCGGCGTCGTGCTCGGCGGCATGGGCAGCATCATCGGAGCATTCTGGGGCGGCATGACGATCGGCCTCGTGCAGCAGATGTCGACGCTGATCCTGCCGACGCAGTTGCAGAACGCGGCAATCTTCGCCGTCTTCCTCCTCATCATCTTCTTCCGTCCGCAAGGCTTCTTCGGGCGCATGGTCGAGAGGACGTGACCATGCTCCCGATGCGATCCCTGCTGCCTCCCCTGCTGTTCACCCTCGCCTATGCCGGGATTTCGCTCGGCGTTACCAACTCCTACTACCAGCTGATCCTGACGCTGGTGCCGGTGTGGGCGGTGTTCGGGCTGTCGTGGAATCTGCTCAGCGGCTACACCGGCCTGATCTCGTTCGGCCACGCCGCGTTCTTCGGGATCGGTGCCTACGCGACTGCGCTCGGGCAGATCTATTTCGACATCTCGCCCTGGCTGCTGATTCCGGTCGCCGCCATGCTCGGCGGCATCGCCGGCCTGCTGATCGGCTTTCCGACCTTCCGGCTGCAGGGCCACTATTTCGCGCTGGCGATGCTCGCCTATCCGCTCGCCATTCTCTACGTGTTCGAGTGGCTCGGCTTCCAGGAGGTGACGCTTCCGATCAAGCGCGAGGCGCCGATCGCCTACATGCAGTTCGCCGATCCCCACCTCTACACGCTGCTGGGGCTGGCGCTCATGCTCGCCACCATCGTGCTGACACAAATGATCGAGCGATCGCGCTTCGGCATGGCGCTGCTCGCGATCAAGCAGAACGAGGCCGCGGCCGAGGCGGCCGGGATCAACACGCTGGCCTGGAAGCTGCGCGCGATCACGCTGAGCGGGGCGATCGCCGCCGCCATCGGCGGGTTCTACGCGCAGGTGCTGCTGGTCGTGACCCCGGCATCGGTGTTCGGCATGCTGGTGTCCGCGCAGGCGCTGACGGTTGCGATGTTCGGCGGCGTCGGAACGGTCTGGGGCCCGGTGATCGGCTCGGTGATCCTGATCCCCCTCGCCGAGATCCTGCACGCCGAGGCCGGTGCGCGCATCCCCGGCATTCAGGGCGTCATCTTCGGCATTGCCATCGTCTGCGTCATCCTGCTTGCGCCGGAAGGCCTGTTCTGGAAGCTGCGCGATCTTCTGCGCAATCGCACCGCATCCAAGTCGACGGTCGGTGATACCCCGGAAGCGGCGACTGCCAACGTGACAGCCCTGAAGCCCACCTCCCGGCAGCGTGCCGCCACCGGCGAGGTCGTGCTCGAAGTCAAAAGCCTCTCGCGATCCTTCGGCGGCCTCAAGGCCGTGCAGGACGTCAGCTTCAAGCTGCACAAGAACGAGATCCTCGGCATCATCGGACCCAACGGCGCCGGCAAGACCACGCTGTTCAATCTCCTCAACGGCTTCCTGAAGCCGAGCCAGGGCGAGGTGCTGATCGACGGCCGCAACATGTCGGGACAACGGCCGCACGTGATCTGCGAGGCCGGCATCGGCCGCACCTTCCAGGTGATGCGGCCGTTCCTGCGCATGTCGATCCTCGACAATGTCGTGGTCGGCGCCTATGTGCGCGCCCGCTCCGACGCGGAGGCCCGCAAGCTGGCAGCCGACGCGGTCGCCCGCGTCGGGCTCTCCGCCGAGGCCGATCGTGTCGCCGGCGAGCTCTCGACCAAGGAGCTGCGGCTGATGGAGCTCGCCCGCGCCATCGCCGGCCAACCGCGCATCCTGCTGCTCGACGAGACGCTCGCGGGCCTCGGCCACGGCGAGGCGGACGAGGTCGTGGCCGTGATCCAGCAGCTCGCGCGCGACGGCATCACCATCGCCATCATCGAGCACACCATGCAGGCGATGGTACGCCTCGTCGATCGTTTCCTCGTGCTCGACCACGGCGCCGTCATCACCGAAGGCCTGCCGGAAGTGGTGACGCGCGACAGCCGTGTCGTCGAGGCCTATCTCGGCAAGAAGTGGGCGGGCCATGTTGCGAATTGAAGGTTTGAGCGCGGGCTACTCCGCAAAACCCGTCCTGAACGACGTCTCGATCGATGTCGGCGCCGGCCAGTTCGTCGCCATCGTCGGCCCCAACGGCGCCGGCAAGACCACGCTGTTCAAGACGATCTCCGGCATCGTCAAGCCGAGCGGCGGCGCGATCACGTTCGACGGCGTCGACCTGCTCGCTGTGCCGCCGCCGCAGCGCGCCCATCTCGGCATCGCCCACGTCCCGGAGGGACGCCAGGTGTTCCCGTCCCTGACCGTGATGGAGAATCTGGAAATGGGCGCGATGACCGAAAGCGGCCGGCGGGACTGGCAGGCCAACATCGAGCGCATCTTCGAATGGCTGCCGGTGCTGAAGGAGCGCCGCGATCAGTTCGCCGGCACGATGTCCGGCGGCCAGCAGCAGATGCTCGCGATCGGCCGCGGCCTCGCCTCCTCGCCGAAGCTTCTGATGCTGGACGAGCCCTCGATGGGGCTCGCGCCTTCGACCGCGGACTTCATCTTCGAGCGCCTGATCGAGATCCGGCGCCAGTCCGGGCTGACCATGCTGCTGGTCGAGCAGCGCGTCGCGGAGGCGCTGGAATCCGCCGATCACGGCTATGTCCTCGAAGCCGGACATGTCGTGCTCGAAGGCAACAACGCCACGCTGCGCGCCGACGACCGCGTGCGGAAGGCCTATCTCGGCATGTGACCAACACAAAAACAAAGACCAGGGGAGAAACAAAATGAACAAGACTTCAAAAGGACTGAGTCGCCGCACCGTGCTCTCCGGCGCCGCCGCCGTCGGCCTCGCCGGCGTTGCGCGCGCGCAGGCTCCTGGCGAGATCAAGGTCGGACTGATCGTGCCGCTGTCGGGCATCTACACCCGCCCCGGCCAGGTGATGAAGATGGGCGCCGAGATGGGCATCGAGCACATCAACGCGCAGGGCGGCATCAAGGCGCTCGGCGGCGCCAAGTTGAAGCTGGTCGTGATCGACTGCGGCGACACCACCGAGAAGGCCAAGAACGCGGCGCAGCGCATGGTGGCGCAGGAGCCTGATCTGGTCGCCGCCACCGGTTCCTACCTCTCATCCTTCACGCTGGCCGTGACCGAGGTGACCGAGCGTGCCGAATTGCCGGTGCTGACGCTGTCCTATTCGGACCTTTTGACCGACCGCGGCTTCAAATACATCTTCCAGACCGCGGCGACCGCGAGCCGCCAGTCCGAGCTCGGCCTGCCGACGCTGATGAAGCTCGCCGAGAACGCGTCGGGCAAGAAGCCGAAGACCGTCGCGATGTTGATGGACAACACCGCAACGTCGGTGGCCACCGCCAAGGCACTGAAGGAAAAGCTGTTCGCGCAGGAGGGCCTTCAGCTCGCGGTCGAGGAAGTCTGGACCCCGCCGCTGTCGGATGCCACGCCGCTGATCCAGAAGGTCCGCTCCGCCAAGCCCGATCTGCTGCTGTTCATGCCGAATGCAGTGTCGGACGCCAAGCTTGGCCTCGAGAAGATCAGCGAGTTCGGCCTCGGCCAGGGCAAGATCCCGACGGTGTCCTTCAGCATCACCATCGCCGAGCCCGACATGCTGCAGAGCGTGAGCCCGGAGACGGTGCAAGGCATCATGACCATCGTCGCCAACTGGGGCTCGAAGGGCCACGAGGCGCTGATCGCCGAGCTCAAGGCCAAATACAAGGAGCCCTGGATGACCCAGAACGTCATCTCGACCTATGGCGACATGTGGCTGATGAAGGAAGCGCTGGAGAAGGCCGGCAAGGCCGACCGCAATTCGGTCGCGCAGGCCTTCCGCACCATGGATGCCGGCCCGTCGAAATATTATCCGGGCGGCCAGCTCAAGTTCGACGAGAAGGGCCGCAGGGTCGGCGCCGGCGTCGTCATCGTGCAATGGCAATCGGGCGTGCCTGTGACCGTTTATCCGCCCGAGCTCGCGCAGGCGCAGCCGTTCTGGCCAAAGAAATCCTAGCCGTCGCGCAAATCCTGGGGAGGAGAGACTGTCATGACTGCCAAGAGCAAGATCACGATATCGCGGCGAACGCTGCTGGCCGGCGCCTCCGGCACGCTGATCGCATCCCGGACTGCTTGGGCGCAGCAGCCGTCGGAGGTGAAGGTCGGCCTGCTGGTGCCGATCTCGGGGCTCTATGCCCGTCCGGGAACGGTGATGCGCGAAGGCGCCGAGATGGCGATCGACCACATCAACGCGCAAGGCGGCGTCAAGGCGCTCGGCGGCGCCAAGCTGAAGCTCGTCGTGCTCGATTCCGGCGATACCACGGAGAAGGCCAAGAACGCGGCGCAGCGCATGGTGGCGCAGGAGACCGATCTGGTTGCGGCCAGCGGCGCCTATCTGTCCTCGTTCACCCTCGCGGTGACCGAGGTGACCGAGCGCGCCAACCTGCCGATGCTCACCCTCTCCTACTCCGACCTCATCACCGAGCGCGGATTCAAATACGTGTTCCAGACCGCGGCCACCGCGGGGTCGCAGGCACGGCAGGCGTTACCCCAGCTCATCAAGCTGGCGGAGACGGCCTCAGGCAAGCGGCCGAAGACGGTCGCGATCCTGACCGACAACACGGGCGCCTCGATCGCCTCCGCCAAGGCGATGCGCGAGGGCCTGCTGGCGGAGAACCAGTTGCAGCTGATCGTCGACGAGACCTTCACCCCGCCGCTGGCGGATGCGACGTCGCTGGTGCAGAAGATCCGGTCGGCCAAGCCCGATCTGCTGTTCTTCCTGCCGACGGTGATCTCGGATGCAAAACTGCTGCTCGAGAAGATGAACGAGTTCGGCCTCGGCCAGGGCAAGATCCCGACGATCTCGTTCGGCATCGCGATCGCCGAGCCGGACATGCTGCAGACCGTCAGCCCCGAACTGCTGCAGGGCGTCTTGACCTGCGTCGCCAGCTGGGGCGCCAAGGGCCATGAGGCTCTCATCGCCGAATTGAAGACCCGCTACAAGGAGCCGTGGATGACGCAGAATGCGATCTCCACCTATGGCGACATGTGGGTGATCAAGGACGCGCTGGAGAAGGCCGGCAAGGCCGATCGCGTCGCCGTCGGCGAAGCGCTGCGCACCATGGATGGCGGCCCCTCCAAATATTATCCGCTGGGCGAGATCAAGTTCGACGAGAAGGGCCGCCGCGTCGGCGCCGGCATGACGATCGTGCAGTGGCAGGCCGGCGTGCCGGTGACGGTGTTCCCGCCGGAATTGGCGCTGGCAAAGCCGTTCTGGCCCAAGAGCTGAGACCTGACCTGACAAGAAACGGAGACCACAATGGACAAGGCGACCTACGACCGCGGCCTCGAAATCCGCAAGAGCGTGCTCGGCAACGAGTTCGTCGACAAGGCGATCGCCTCCGCCGACGAGTTCAACCGCCCGATGCAGGATCTGACCACGGAATATTGCTGGGGTTACGTCTGGGGCCGCGAGGGCCTCACCCGCAAGACGCGCAGCTTCCTCAATCTGGCAATGCTCTGCGCACTCAACCGTCCGCACGAGCTGAAGACGCATGTCCGCGGCGCGCTCGCCAATGGCGCGACCAAGGAGGAAATCCGCGAGGTCTTCATGCAGGTCGCAATCTATTGCGGCGTGCCGGCCGGCGTCGATGCATTCCGGAACGCGAAGGAAGTCTTCGCCGAGCTCGACAAGAAGTAGCGGAGCGTGGCTGCGATGAAGGGCAAATGGGCACTCGTGACCGGCGCGACCGCGGGCCTCGGTCTCGCCATCGCGGAAGGCCTTGCCGGCGCGGGCGCCAATATCGTCCTTCACGATCTCGTCCCGCCGATGCAGGCCGCGGATGACCTGCGCGCCCGCTTCAACGTCGAGGTCGTCGCTGCCGGCGTCGATCTGTCCCGGCGCGAGGCGATCGAGGCCATGATGGCCGACCTGCTCGACCGCTGCGGCGCGATCGATATCCTCGTCAACAATGCCGTCGTCAGGCATTTCTCCGCGATCGAGCAGTTTCCGCCCGAGCGCTGGGACGAGGCGCTGGCGGTCAATTTGTCGGCGCCGTTCCACCTCATCCGCCTGGCGCTGCCGGCGATGAAGCGGCGCGGCTGGGGCCGGATCATCAACATGGGCTCGATCTATTCGACCCGCGCGGTCGAGGACCGCATCGACTACGTCACCACCAAGACGGCGATTTCAGGCATGACCCGCGCGGTGGCCATCGAGACGGCGCGCAGCAGCATCACCTGCAACACGCTCTGCCCCGGCACGCTGCCGACGCCCGCCATCCTGAACAAGATCGCGACGATGGCGGAGACCAGCGGCCGTGCCGTCGCCGACGTGACGCGCGACTATCTCGGCGAGCGCCAGCCGACGCAGCGCTTCATCGAAATGGATGCCGTCGCCGCCATGGTCGTCTTCCTCTGCGGTCCGGCCGCAAACGACATCACCGGCGCCAGCCTGCCGATCGACGGCGGCTGGTCGGTGGCATGAGAACTGGAATGGGAGTGCTGCGATGACTGAACAATCGGGCCAGACCGTCGTGCTGACGGGTGCCGCCGGCGGCATGGGACGGGCCATCACCAAGGCGCTGCTGGACAGCGGCCGCCGCGTCGTGCTGGTCGACCGCGACGCCAAGGCGCTTGAAGAGCTGGCGGCGACGGCGGGCGATGCGGTGTTTCCGATCCAGCTCGACGTCAGCGACGCAACGGCCGTCGATCGCCTGCCGGATGCCATTCCCGATCATTTCAAGCCGGTCGACGTTCTCATCAACAATGCCGGCCACGACATCGGCGGCCGGACGCGCTTCGACATCGGTTCTGCGGACGACTGGTCCAACATCATCCAGACCAACCTGATCGGCCTGATGCGCGTCACGCGTGCGATCCTCCCCGGCATGGTCCAGCGCAACGCCGGCCATATCGTCAACATCAGCTCCATCAACGCGGTCCGGATCGTGCCCGACATGGCCGCCTACAGCACCAGCAAGGCAGGCGTGCACATGTTCACCGAGACCCTCCGTGGCGAGCTGGCGGAAACCGCGATCCGGGTGACCGAGCTGCAACCCGGCCTGACCCGGACCAACATCATCCTGACCCGGTACCGCGGCGATACGCAGAAGGAAAAGGACTATTTCGACCAGTTCAGGATGGCGCTCGATCCGGCCGATATCGCCCGCTCGATCGTCTTCGCGCTCGACCAGCCCGCCCACGTTCAAATTGCCGAAATGATGATTCTGCCTGTAAATCGATATTGAATCATTCCAACCAAGGCCCGGACATGGAAAGACGTAGCGAATTGCAGTCGACACTCCGCATCGAGGACGTCCCGACCGTCCGGGCGATGGTGGCGCAGAAGCTGCGTGAGGCGATCATGTCGGGAACGCTGAAGCCGGGCCAGCGCCTGGTCGAGCGCGAGCTCTGCGAGATGATGGGCGTCAGCCGCCCCTCGATCCGCGAAGCGCTGCGTGCGCTCGAGGCCGACGGGCTGGTCAATATGGTCCCGCACCGCGGCCCCGTGGTGTCCACGATCAGCCTCGAAGAGGCCCGGCAGCTCTACGCCGCACGCGCGGTGCTCGAAGGATTCGCCGGCCGCGAATGCGCCAGGCTTCACGACCCCGAAGTGGCACGCCGGATCGGCGACGCCCTGACACGGCTGAAGGCGGCCGCGGCCAAGCAAGACCTCGTCGGATGCCTCGAAGCCAAGACCGATTTCTACGCGGCGCTGATCGGCGGCTGCCGCAATGCGTTTATCCAGCGCATGCTCAAGCCGCTGCACGATCGCATCCAGCTGCTGCGGATCACGTCGATGTCGCAACCGAAGCGGATCAACAAGAGCCTTCGCGAAGTCACCGCGATCTGGCGTGCGATCCAGAACGGCGATGCAGACCTCGCCGAGCGTTGCTGCGTCGACCACATCAACGCGGCCGCGGTGGCCGCGCTCGACATGATCGAAAAATCGTCGGCAGCCAAGGAGGCGGCGCCTTCCGACGACTAGAACAATGCCGCCAGGGAGTGTTCGATGAAGTTTCTCGTACGATCGCTGATCCTGTTTCTCCTGCTTCATCCCTGCGGCGCAGCGCTCGCAGACGACTTTCCCAATCGCCCGGTCACGATGATCGTGCCGTTCTCCGCCGGCGGTCCCGGCGACGTCATCGCTCGCATCCTCGGCAGCGCCATGAGCGCGACGCTGAAACAGTCCATCATCATCGAGAATGTCGTCGGTGCCGGTGGCACGCTCGGCACCAACCGCGTCGCCAAGGCGGCCGCGGACGGCTACACGCTGCTCCTGATGCATGTCGGCCAGGCCACCGCGCCTGCCCTCTACGCCAAGCTGCCGTTCGACCCGGTCGGCGATTTCGCCCCGATCGGGCTCGTCACCGACGTCCCGATGATCCTGGTGGCGCGGCCGAATTTTCCAGCCAAGGATCTCGGCGAGCTGGTCGCGCACATCCGCAACGCCGGTGACAAGGTCACTTTCGGCAACGTCGGTCTCGGCTCGGCCTCACAGCTCTGCGGCCTGATGTTCATGAGCGCCACGGATACCAAGCTCACCCCGATCTACTACAAGGGCGGCGGACCGGCGCTGAACGACGTCATCGCCGGCCATATCGACGTCTATTGCGATCCCGCGACGGGGCCGACGCCCTATATCCAGTCGAAGACGATCAAGGGCTACGCCATCACCAGCAAGACGCGTGTCGCGACGCTGCCTGATGTGCCGACCTCGACCGAAGCCGGCGTTCCCGAGTTCAATGTCACGACCTGGTACGGCCTCTACGCGCCGCGCGGCACGCCCAAGCCCGTCGTCGACCATCTCGTCGGCGCACTGCAGACGGCGCTGAAGGACCCGGCCTTGATCAGCCGCTTTGCCGAACTCAGCATGGCGCCAGTCGAGGCCGAGCGCGCGACCCCGGAAGCGCTCGAGACGTTCCTGAAAGCCGAGATCGGCAAATGGGGACGGATCATCAAAGCGGCCGGAATCGAGCCGCAGTAGGCCCGCCCCTCCGGAACATGTCCAGAAAATATCCGTGATTTCAAAGCGGAAATTGGCTTTTGCTCCGCTCGGATGGCGATCGCGTTGAGAGTTCAGCTGCAGTTCCAGCTGATCGCACTTTTCCGTCAATCGGCAGAGCCCCATTGCGGGGCTCCGCCGCGCGGCGTAGCTTTCAACCCTGCGTAGCTCATTCGAAAGCATCTATCGGGTTCGGCCAAGCGGGAGCGAGCAATGGCGGATGTCCCATGGCACCTTTCCGGTGACTATTTCGAAAATTGCAGTTGCAGCATCGTGTGTCCCTGCCTGGTATCGGCGGCGCCCCCATTGACCGCGCGACCGACTGAGGGCTTCTGCAACGTACCGCTGATCTTCCACATCGAGAGCGGCCGCTATGGCGATATCGCGCTCGATGGGCTGAACGTGCTCGTCATCCTCCACGCACCTGGGGTCATGGCAGACGGAGATTGGTCGATCGCCGCCTATATCGATCAGCGCGCCAGCGATGAGCAGACCGAGGCCCTGGCTGCGATCTTCACCGGCGGTGCCGGCGGTCCGATGGCTGCGTTCACACCGCTGATCAGCAAGAACCTGGGGGTGCGCAAGGTCCCGATCACGTTCCGGATCGACGGCAAGACGCGGTCCGCGGAAATCCCCGGCATCCTGCACATGTCCGTCGATCCGTTGCCGACCATGCATCCGAGCGGCGAAATGTGGGTGAACATCGGTCATCCGGTCAGCCCCGATGCCATGGTGATGGCGGTCGGCGCCTCCGGCAACACCTTCAGCGATCATGGCATGCGCTGGGATAATTCCGGCAGGAACGGCCTCTATGCGCCGATCCGCTGGTCGAACCAGGCGTGATGTAAACTCCCGAAACCGGCCTGCGTCAGGCCCGGCAATTTCGATCGCCAATGACGGACAGCCCACTGGAAACCGTGCTGCGGCGCGATCGCTGGATCGTCGGCGGCGCGATCGGCCTCATTGTCGCGCTGGCATGGAGCTATGTGCTCTGGCTCGCCAACGACATGGACATGGGCGGCATGGACATGACCGGATTCCGCATGATCCCGGCCGGGATCGGAATCATGCTGCCGACGAGCGAGCCGTGGCGAACGTTTGAGTTCGCCTACGTGCTCCTGATGTGGGCGGTGATGATGGTCGGAATGATGGCTCCCTCGGCCGCGCCCATGATCCTGATGTACGCCCGCGTAGGCCGACAGGGCAAGGCGCAGGGCAAGCCGTTCGCTGCGACCGGCTGGTTTGCCGCCGGTTATCTCCTTGCCTGGTGCGGCTTTTCGCTGGCCGCCACTGTTCTCCAATGGGCGGTCGAGCGGGCAGCCCTGCTGGATTCCCGGATGGCGCTCGCAAGCAACCTGCTCGGCGCCATCGTGCTGATCGCGGCGGGTGTCTATCAATGGACACCGCTGAAGGACGTCTGCCTCGCCCAATGCCAGTCGCCGTTTCTGTTCCTGATGCGCCATGGCGGCTTTCGCAGCGACCTGCGCGGGTGCCTGCTGCTGGGACTTCGGCACGGAGGCTATTGTGTCGGCTGCTGCTGGGTTTTGATGGCGCTGTTGTTCGTCGGCGGCGTGATGAACGTGCTCTGGATTGCGGTTTTAGCGCTGCTTGTCCTCCTGGAGAAAGTGACGCCGGTCGGACGATGGATCGCGCGCGCTGCCGGCATCGCATGTGTGGCCGCGGGCGCCTGGCTGCTGGTGCACTTGCCGCAGTGATGCAACCTGCTTGACGTTCAGTTCGATTTCTACGCTGGGCTGCGTCGCCCGTTCTTCCGGCGCACCGCTGTCCGGCATTTTGCCTGCCCCGATCGCTCCCACAGGGCAAAGAACAATCACTTGAACGTTCGCAACTTCAGTTGAACCGCAAAACGGCTTGACGACGACGCCGACAACGAATGTAATGTTATAACATTACATATCCGGTCCCGATGCCCCCTCGTCACTCTATCCCCTTGAAAAGACTGTTCGATCTCCATGCAAAAACTCCCCGTCACCGTCTTGTCCGGCTTCCTCGGGGCTGGAAAGACCACTTTGCTGAACCACGTCCTGAACAACCGGCACGGCCTGAAAGTGGCGGTGATCGTCAACGACATGAGCGAGGTGAACATCGATGCGGATCTGGTCCGTGGTGGCGATGCGAACCTGTCCAGGACTAATGAGAAGCTCGTCGAGATGACCAACGGGTGCATCTGTTGCACGCTGCGCGACGACCTGCTGAAGGAGGTGCGCGCCCTCGCCGAAGACAACCGCTTCGATTACCTGCTGATCGAATCCACCGGTATTTCCGAGCCGCTGCCGGTTGCAGCGACCTTCGACTTCCGCTCCGAGGGCGGCGAAAGCCTCTCCGACGTGGCACGCCTCGACACCATGGTCACCGTGGTCGACGCGGTGAATCTGCTGAGGGATTATTCATCGACGGATTTCCTGGATCAGCGCGGCGAAGCGCTGGCGAACGACAAGCGCACGCTGGTCGATCTGCTCGTCGAGCAGATCGAATTTGCCGACGTGATAGTGCTCAACAAGGTCGATGACGCCTCGCCGGCACAACGCGAAGCAGCGCGAAAGATCATCCGCGCGCTCAATCCGGAAGCGGAGCTGATCGAAGCCAACCACAGCCGGGTCGCCTTCGATCGCATTCTCGACACCGGCCGGTTCGACTTCGAAAAGGCGCAAGCGCATCCGCTCTGGTTCAAGGAACTCTACGGTTTTGCCGATCACGTGCCGGAGACGGAGGAATACGGCGTGACCAGCTTCGTCTATCGGGCGCGCCGGCCGTTCGATCCCGAAAAGTTCGACAAGTTCGTGCGAGAGCCCTGGCCCGGTGTCATTCGCGCCAAAGGACATTTCTGGCTGGCGACGCGGCCGCAATGGCTGGGCGAGATCAGCCAGGCCGGCGCGATCACGCGCACCGAGGCCCTTGGATTCTGGTGGGCCAGCGTGCCTGCGGAACGCTGGCCGGACGACCCGTTTTGGCGCAAGCGGTTGCGTGCGAACTGGAACGACATCTATGGCGATCGCCGCCAGGAAATCGTGTTCATCGGCGCGGGCATGGACGAGAGCGCGCTCCGCGCACGCCTGGATGCCTGCCTTGTCCCGGGTAAGCCGGCCATGAACGTCACGGAATGGGCGAAGCTCGCAGACCCGTTTCCAGTCTGGCGGCGCGCGAACGAAGTTTTGGAACGCGAATGACGAACGTCGTCCGCTTCGCCTCGAAATCCGAACTCGAGCGGCAGCGCCTCATCCGCGAGGCGCGTGCGATCTACGACAGCATCTTCCCGCCGGATGCCCCTGCCGGCGGCTGCGTACGTGATCCGTCAGATCAACGGGCGGCGCACGAGGCGGCCGCCGAAATCCAGCCCAAACAACAATGAGAGATGAACTTGGTGCGCTCGGAGGGCGATCGCATTTGCTGAGACTTCAAGGGCTTGTTCGAACGCACCATCCAATAAGGATGCTTGTCACGCCTAAAAGTGCCTTTCCGCGAGCACCCACCGTACCACCGGCGGCATTCAAGATCAGTGTCTGACGCCAAACCGCATTGACCGGCTATGCCAGAATTGGCATAGTCAGATAATGAAGGAAGTGAGATGGCACGGCAGCAGCCGGTCTGATGTCGAAGCCTTTCCGAACGACGTGCGACGCGAAGCTGGATATCAATTGTTTCAGGTTCAGATCGGCGAAAACCCTTCTGACTGGAAACCAATGCCGTCGGTCGGCCCCGGCGTTCGCGAGATCAGGATACGTCAGGCCTCAGGCGCTTACCGGGTCATCTACCTGACCACGATCGGCGACGTAGTTCACGTGCTGCATGCATTCCAGAAGAAAACACAGGCAACGGCTAAGCGGGACATCGACCTCGCCAAAGCAAGACTTAGACAGATCAGGTGACGATGATGGCAAGATCAGTATTCTACGACCTCTTCTCCGCGGAAGAAGCTGCAGAGCTCGAGATGCGTGCCAAATTGCTTTCCGGCATCAACAAATGGCTGAACAAGTCCGGATTGACGCAGACCGAGGCGGCGGCACAACTCGGCGTCACTCAGGCTCGGATATCGGAGATCAAGAACGGAAAGATCAACCGTTTCAGTCTGAGCATGCTGGTCCGGCTTGCGCAACGCGCTGGGCTGCGCCCCGGGATCAAGTTGCAGAAAGCGGCGTGACGGCCAAGTCCTGATGGGGCAGACGGGTCATGGACACCCTCGACGATTTTCTCAAGCAGAACTTTGAGGCCTTCCAACATCCCCGGTTCTGGTTCGCCAAAGCGCACGACCTCTTCAAATCTGCTGGAATGCTGGCGAGCGAGGAGCGAGCGCTGGTTCTACGCTACGAGACCGCCTTGATTGTAGCTTCCGAGAAACTGGACAACAGTGATGTCGAGCACGCGGAGATCGAGTGCGATGAGCCAAACGTTTTTCCAATTTTTCTCCTGTACGGCTACGCCTTGGAAAACGGTTTGAAGGCGATCATTGTCGATCGCGATCCCTCTCTAATTGGACGCGAGAAGATCGCTGCCCAGGTCAGCCAACATGACCTCGTCTCTCTCGCCGAACTCGCATCGCTTTCGACATCTGATGCAGAACGGGAATTTCTGCGATGGCTCACGCAGGTGGTCGTCTGGAAGGGCCGGTACAATGCACCACGCAAACCGGATGCTCTTGGCACCTTCTGGGCACTTGATCACCTAACTGGATCTACTTTTGACCAGTGCCTTGAGGTGATCGGTGGCATTTTTCGACGCATCACCGCCGTACTGCCAAGAGCCATCACCGAGCGCCGAGTCGGCTACGGTGCAGTCGTGCGGGTCTCAGAGGAGTAACTTGACCTCCGCTGTGAGGATGTCAGTCGCGGACAGGTCTTGATCTTCACAAAAGATAAGCAATGGCAATTGCTTATGCTGGATTTTTGGTGCGCTCGGAGGGACTCGAACCCCCACGATTTTACTCACTGCCACCTCAAGGCAGCGCGTCTACCAATTCCGCCACGAGCGCTTTGGGGATGCCGGCTTGAGGCCTGAAGGCCAGCCGGATCAACGGCGCCGATCTAACAAATCCATCAGAGGGGTACAAGCCTGCAAAGGCCCTGAATTCCACAGCTTTGCAGGAAAGTTCCTGGGCCTCCCCCGAATCGGCCCTTACCGCAGGTCCAGGCCGCTACCGGGTGCCCGGGCCCTATCGGGTCCCCGGGCCGCTACCGCGTGCCCGGCGTGCGCGGCAGCATCTGCTTGACCTCGACCGCGATCCGGTTGCGGTCGACCAGCACGACGCCGGAGGCAACCGGCAGATTATTGGCCAAAACCTTGACCTCATCGGCCTCGGTTGCGTCCAGCTCGATGATGGCGCCGCGGGAAAGACGTAATACTTGATGGATCGGCATGGTGGTCGTCCCGAGGACGACCATGAGATCCACGGTGACTTTATCGAGAGTGGGCACTGTCAGGACCGCCGCAACCAGGGACTAAGGACCAAGGACTTCGGACAAGGACTTGGCATTTGCGCCTGCAATGATCACCACGTTATGGTTAGCCAATGGTTAATTTGCCCCAAAACCCGCGCCAAGAGCTGGATTTGACGTCGTTTTCGGCGTCCCACGGCCAGCCCGTGGAGTGGCGAATCTCGGACGCGCCAGTGCCCTATCCGCAGGCGGTGGCCGAGATGGAAGCCCGGGTCGCCGCCATTGCGGCAGGCGAGGCCCCGGAGCTGGTGTGGCTGCTCGAACACCCCCCGCTCTACACCTCCGGCACCTCCGGCAAGGAAGCCGACCTGCGCGATCCCCGCTTCCCGATCTTCGCCACCGGGCGCGGCGGACAGCTCACCTATCACGGGCCGGGCCAGCGGGTGGCCTATGTCATGCTCGACCTCAAGCGCCGCCGGCCGGATGTCCGGGCCTATGTCGCGAGCCTGGAGGAGCTGATTCTGCGCACGCTCGCCGCCTTCAACGTCCGCGGCGAGCGGCGCGAGGACCGGGTCGGCGTCTGGGTCAGGCGGCCCGACAAGGGCGAAGGTTTCGAGGACAAGATCGCGGCGATCGGCGTGCGGCTGAAGCGCTGGGTCTCGTTCCACGGCATCGCCATCAATGTCGAGCCGGAGCTGTCGCATTTCGCCGGCATCGTGCCCTGCGGCGTCACTGACGCCCGCTATGGCGTCACCTCGCTGGTCGACCTCGGCCAGCTCGTGACCATGGCTGACGTCGACATCGCACTTCGGCAGGCGTTTGAGGGGCTGTTCGGGCCAACCAAGGCGTTGGTGCCGGAAGCGGCCGCCTAGGCCGCCTCCGCACGATCCAGCGACACGTCGAGCTTGCCGGCGATGTAGCGGCGCTCCTGGGTGAGGCCGCCAAAACCGTAGGCGTCGCCCTTGACCTCGTCGACATGCAGATAGGTCTCGGGATGCAGCGGCCCCAGGATCTCGGCCATGCGCTTGAACATGGCGGCAAGATAAGCGGCCTTCTCGTCCTTGGTGTTGGTGCCTTCGGTGACGTGGATGTCGATCCAGTAGCTGGCGAGCTTCTGCTCGGCGAGCGACCTGCCGCCGGCGAACCAGTCACCGGCCTCGACCGACTTCACGATGATGGCAGTCACCTTGGGATCCTTGTGCAGGATTTTTGCGGTGAGCTCGGACACGGCGTTCGCGATGTCGGCCTTCAGCGAGGGCGACTGGCGGGACGAGGTGTAGGACACGGTGATCAGGGGCATGATGGCTCTCCTCAAGATGCAGCGCGGGATTTGCGCGGCGTTGGTGAAAAGCTAGACCTCCCCTCGTCATTTTGGTATCTTATCTCTGTTGATACCAGTGATAACGATCCCTAATGACAACCACCCTCGACATCGCCACGATCAAGGCCTTCCTGCTGGTTGCCGACCTCCAGAGTTTTACGCGTGCTGCCGAGGCGCTGGGCACGACACAAGCCGCTGTCAGTCTCAAGCTGCAACGGCTGGAGGCGTTGCTGGCAAAACGCCTCGTCGAGCGCTCGCCACGCGCGGTCCGGCTCACTGCCGACGGCGCCAGCTTCCTCGATCGCGCCCGCGCGCTGATGGCGGCGCATGACCGCGCGCTATCGGGCGAGGCCCCGGCCGCGCAATCGCTCTCGCTCGGCATCTCCGATCACGCGGCAGGCCCCGAGCTGGTGCCGCTGCTGGAACGCCTGCACGCGATGTCGTCGAACCTCACCCTCGCCGTCACGATCGGCTTCTCGCGCGAGATGCAGGATGCCTACGACGCCGGCGAGCTGGACGCCGTGATCGTGCGCCAGGAAGGCAGCCGCCGCGGCGGCGAAAAACTGACCGAGGACGAATTCGGCTGGTTCGCGTCACGACGCTTCACCCTGCCGAAGGGCGAAGCACTGCCGCTCGCAACCCTCGCCCCGCCCTGCGGCGTCAGCGCCGTCGCCGTGCGCGCGCTCGACAAGGCCGGCCTCGCCTGGCGCGAGCGCTTTGTCGGCGGCGGCGTCACGGCGGTGGTCGCAGCTGCGCTCGCGGGACTTGCGATTGCGCCACTGGCGCGGCGGATCGCGCCTCCCGGGCTGGTCGACATTGGACCCGCGCACAGGCTGCCGAAACTCGGCAGCTCGAAGGTGATGCTACATTCGAAGGTCAGCGATCCCGCCAAGCTTGCGGCGCTACGCGCGGTGGCGGCGACGTTTCGGAGCGTCGCGGCCACCTGATGTCTCACAAAATCGCCTCGAACGCGCTGCGCAGCGTCTCGTGCCTGAACACAAAGCCGCGGCTCAGCGCCTTGTTGGGCAGCACGCGCTGACCGCCAAGCAGCAGCTCGTCGGCGAAGCCGCCGCCGATCCGGCGCAACAAGCCGCCGGGAATGCGGAAGATCGCTGGCCGATGCAGGCGGCGGCCAAGCTCCTCGGTGAATTTTGCATTGGTCACCGGGATCGGCGCGGTGGCATTGACGGGGCCCGACAGATCCGGCGTTGCCATCACATAGGCGATCAGGCGAATGAGATCGTCGCGCTCGATCCAGGACATCCACTGCCGCCCGGTGCCGATGGGACCACCGAGGCCGAACTCGAACGGCGTCAGCATGCGCGTGACGAAGCCGCCTTCTGTGCTGAGCACGAGGCCGATGCGCAAACAGACGACGCGCACGCCAAGCTCCTCCGCCGGCCGCGCCGCCTTCTCCCAGGCCGCGCAGAGCTCGTGGCTGAAACAGGCGTGCGACTTGGCCGACTCCGTCAGCACCTGGTCGGCCCACAATCCGTACCAGCCGATCGCGGAGCCGCTGACCAGCACCTCGGGCTTGCGATCGAGCCGCGCGATCAGTTTGACGATTTCGCCGGTCATGCCGATGCGGGAGCCAAGAATCTTCGCGCGCTTCGCCTCGGTCCACAAGCCGTTGCCGATCGGCTCGCCGGCGAGATTGACGATGGCGTCGATTGGCGTGTCCGCGGCGAGCTGATCGAGGCTGGTGATCAGCGTGACCGGCGGCGGCAGCATCTCCGCCTTCGCGGGATTGCGGATCAGCGCGATGACCTGATGCCCGGCGCCGCTGAGGCTCGCCGCGAGGCGGCTGCCGATGAAGCCGGTGGCACCGGTGATCAGCACCGTCTTGCGACCGGGGAGCTTTTCGACAAGTCCCTGCGCCGGCACGCTCTTCATTCGGCCGAGCCGGCGCATTGCGGCAAAATCCCTGAGGCCGCAGAGCGAGGCGCCAACCGCGCAGGCGGTCGCGGCGATGCTGAGCAGGCCCTGGTTCATGACGGTCACGCCAAAGGGCTGCATCGCCCAATCGGTCAGCACCGGCAGCAGCAGCACGAGAATGGCGCCGTAATTGATCGCGAGCAGTGTGTGATTGATGCGCTCGCTCGGCGGCAGTTTCCGGCTCAGATCCTCCTCGACGAAATCCATCAAGGTGATGACGATCTCGGCGACCAGCACCGCGACGATCAGCAGCGCCAGCAACCCATGAACCTCGAGCCAGCCGAGCACGAGGAACAGCAGCGCATAGAGCATGTTGCGGATACCGTGCAGCTTCAGCTCGAAGCGCTGCGACACCCGCCAGGCCAGACGCTCGGTGAATTCGTGGTGATAGAAGGTGTCGAACACGCCCATCACGATCTGGATGGCGATGAGCGTCCACAGCAGCGGCGTCATGATACGGCCTCCCTGAAGGTGGCGGACTGGTGGATCAGCGCGCCGTAACGTGGATGAATGACATCGAGGGTGAAGCGGAATGCGCCGTCGCCGAGGTCGCGGTGCGTCACCGTGAGATCGCCCGGCGTGAGCCAGCGCGGCAACGGGATCCACAGGCGTCCGAGCTGGAGCCCATAACCGGCGCTGCGGAAGGTCAGCGTCTGGTCCTCGACCGCGGTGCGGAGCGCCATCGAGACGCCGAAGCCGACATATTCCTCGAGCCCGGTCGGACCGGCAAAACGCTTGGCGGAATGGATCACATGCGGAAAGCCGCGCTTGCGCGCACAGATACGGGTCCAGGTCTGACCGCCGGTCGTGCCGTCCTCGGTCACGGTGACGATCATGGGAACACCGGTGTCGCGGCCGGTCGGCAGTGGCCCGCCGATCAGCTTTGCTGCCTGCGCGAACCACCAGCCGATCTCGCTGAAGGAGATCTCGTCGACCACGCCGACATAGACGACGCTGTCGCCGTCCGCGACGCGCTTGGAGAAACGCCGCCAGGTCGCGAGCGGCAGGCGGCCCCAATCCTCGTCCGACAGCAGCGCGCGGAAGCGGCGGTCGTCGAGCAGTTTGGTGTGAGCGGAGGTCGATGCGTTGGAGCCTGATAACCTTGCCGACGTCATCGCACCCTCCTCAGCGCTATTTGGCCTTGCCCAGCGGCAGCAGGCTGGCGATCTTCTCGCCAAGCCGCATCAAAGCGACCAGCCGCGGCCGCGGCACCTTCAGCATCTGCATGAACCAGTGATCGGCGAGCTCGGTGAAGGCGAGCATCTCCTTCAGCCGCTTGGCGGCGACCGGATGGATGGTCGGATCGCCGGCGGCATCGGACACGCAGGCCCTGAGCGCCGCGATCGCCGGATCGAGCTCCCGCTCCTTGCGCCGCGCCGCTATTCTGGCGGCGACCTCCCAGATGTCGGTCTCGGCCTCGTAATGGTCGCGGCGGTCACCGAGGATCGGCACGCGCCGGATCAGGGTCCAGGCGAGCAGCTCCTTGAGCGAGTTGGAAACGTTCGAGCGTGCCATGCCGAGCGTGTCGGCGATGTCCTCCGCCGTCATCGGCGCCTCGGCGAGATAGAGCAGCCCGTGGATCTGGCTGACCGAGCGATTGACGCCCCACTCGTCCCCCATGTCGCCCCAATGCAGGATGAAGCGCTCGACGGCGGATGGGAGTTTCTTCTTTCCGGTTATTTCTGTCATGACAGAAATATCTGACAACACCGTTCCCTTGTCAAGTCGGCTCGTCGCGTATACGGGTGCGCAATATCTGCCTAAAAATGTCCCAACTTCAGGGAACCATCCGCCTCTTGTGGCGTTTGCTCCCGTCGAGGCAGGGTCCCGGAATGATCGGAAAGTTCAGTCAACAGCGAGACTTGTTCGAGAGCGAGCGCAGTTTCCGGCTGTTGGTTGAGGGAGTTGCGGACTACGCGCTCTACATGCTCGACCCCAAGGGGATCATCACCAGCTGGAATATCGGCGGCGAGCGCATCAAGGGCTATTCGCCCGGGGAGATCCTCGGCCAGCATTTCTCCCGGTTCTACACCGAGACCGACCGCGCCAACGGCAAGCCGGCCCGCGCGCTCGGCATCGCGCGGGAAAAGGGCCGCTATGAGGAGGAAGGCTGGCGCGTCCGCAAGGACGGCACCTTCTTCTGGGCAAGCGTCGTGATCGACCCGATCTACGAGGACGGCGAGCTGGTTGGCTTCGCCAAGATCACGCGCGACATCACAGAACGCCGCAATACACAGCTCAAGCTCGAGGCGATGCAGAAGCAGCTCGCCGAGTCCCAGAAGTTCGATGCGCTGGGACAGCTCACCGGCGGGGTCGCCCACGACTTCAACAACCTCCTGATGATCATCAGCGGCAGCCTGCACATGCTGAAGCGGGGCGCCGACGACGCGGCCAAGCTTCAGCGCGCGATCTCGGCGATCGAGACCGCCACCAAGCGCGGCGCGGCGCTCACCAATCAGCTCCTCACCTTCGCGCGGCGACAGAGCGTCAATCCGCAGGCGATCGATTTCGCCGAACGCATCGCGGCAATCCGCGAGGTGCTCGATGCGGGCGTCGGCAGTTCCGTACGCCTGGCCTTCGACACCGGCCACGACGTCTGGCCGGTCAAGACCGATGCCTCCGAGCTCGAGACCGCGCTGCTCAACCTCGTCATCAATGCCCGCGACGCGATGCCCGACGGGGGCACGGTGACGATCGGCGCGCACAATGTCGTGCTGGACGAGCCGCCTCTCGCCGGCGACTTCGTCGCAATCGACGTCACCGATACCGGGCTCGGCATTCCCTCCGACGTTCTCGACAAGATCTTCGAGCCGTTCTTCACCACCAAGCCGATCGGAAAGGGCACCGGCCTCGGCCTTTCCCAGGTGCACGGCTTCGCCCATCAGGCCGGCGGCACGGTGAAGGTCGCGAGCGCGCTCGGCAAGGGCACGACGTTCACCATCCTGTTGCCGCGCGGAGAAGACACGCCATCGCGAGAGGCGGTTGGAGGACCATCCTTCCAAGGCAGCGGCACGGTGCTGCTGGTCGAGGACAATCCCGACGTTGCGCTCGTCAGCATCGGTCTTCTGGAGCAGCTGGGCTACCACGTCCGCCGGGTCGCCGACGCCGAAGCCGCCTTGCGCGAGATCGAGAATAACGGCGTCGACTTCGTGTTCTCGGACATCGTCATGCCCGGCAAGATGGACGGGCTCAGCCTCGCCCATCGCCTCCGTCAGATCCGTCCTGGCCTGCCGATCCTGCTCGCCACCGGCTACAGCGACGTCGCCGCCGGCGTGCGCGGCGATTTCCCGATCCTGCGCAAGCCGTATGAAATCCACGAGCTGAGCGAGGCGATTTCGAAGCTGCCGCGGTGAGGTTCTCGAGAGGTGAACACTTCGTAGGGCGGGCAAAGCGAAGCGTGCCCACCATCTCACGACGATCGCGAAAGTCGTTGTGGGCACGGCGTAAGAGCGCCTTTGCTCACCCTACGAGACCAACTTAGCTGCTCGGCATTTACCTTTCCCATGCGGCCGGCGCACAGACAGCACCTACACCGTCGGCAATACCGAAAACGCTTCCCCTGCCCTGCGCAGGTTCAGCTCATCGGCGCTGGCGGTCTCGCTCGTCACGCTGTCCACGCGCGAGGATGGCGGGCCATGGCGGCACAGCGCGACCATGTCGGCAACGTGCTTCGGGGCTCCCGCGAACAGCGCTTCGACGCAGCCGTCGCGGCGATTGCGGACCCAGCCTTCGAGGCCGCTCGCAGTTGCCTGGTACTCGACCCAGGCCCGGTAGCCGACGCCCTGGACGTGGCCGCGGATCATCACCTGGAGGATCGCCCGGCTCATTTCTTCAGCCCGAGAAAGTCGGCGCTGCGCGCCTTGACGTCGGCCTCGCGCGTGACGCGGTTGGTCAGGTCCGATGATGCCAGACCTCTCAGCGCCTTCGGCGCCGTGCCCTCGCGCAGCGCTTTCAACGTGTCGTGGACCGCCTGCGTCGCGGCGGCGATCGGCGCGTGGCCCTGAAGCGCGATACGCACGCGCTGGCTGGCGAGATAGTCGAGCGCGGTAAGCTCCTGCGGCGCTCCGCCGAGCACGATCGGCAGGCGCGTGGCGGACGCGACGGCCTCGAGCTCCGCGCGCGATGTGATGCCGGTGAAGAACAGCGCATCGACACCGGCAGCCTCATAAGCCTGCGCGCGGCGGATCGCGTCCTCGATCGAGGTGATCGAGGCCGCTCCCGTACGGCCCATGATGACCAGCGAAGGATCACTGCGGCCGTCAATCGCCGCTTTCATCTTGCCGACGCCCTCCTCGAGCGAGATCAGCTGCGTCCTCGCCTCGCCGAAGGCGGCCGGCAGCAGCGTGTCCTCGATGGTGAGGCCGGCGGCGCCGGCCGTCTCCAGCTCCTGCACCGTGCGGCGGACATTGAGCGCATTGCCATAGCCGTGATCGGCATCGACCAGTACCGGCAGGCTAGCTGCGCGCGACATCCGCCGCATCTGCTCGGCAAGCTCGGTGAGCGTGATCAGCGTGATATCGGGGTCGCCGAGCACCGCGAGCGAGGCGACAGAGCCGCCGAACATGCCAAGCGGAAAGCCGAGATCCTCGGCGATGCGGATCGAGATCGCGTCATAGACCGAGCCCGGATGGATGCAGGCCGAGCCCGACAGGATGAGGCGCAGTTTCTCGCGGCGGGAACGAAAGGCCATGGGCGCCTCACTCTTAATTCCTCATCCTGAGGAGCGCGCTCTTGCGCGCGTCTCGAAGGATGCAGGCCCGGCTGTGGCCTCGCCCTTCGAGACGCCGCGCAAGCGCGGCTCCCCAGGGTGAGGGTCGACTGTCGTGCTCCGGAGCGCTTTACGCAAACTCCAGGATCAGCGCGTCCACCGCCAGCGTCGCACCGGCGCTGGCGTGAACCTTCTTCACGGTGCCGTCCTGCTCGGCGCGCAGCACATTCTGCATCTTCATGGCTTCGACCACCGCGAGCGTCTCGCCGGCCTTGACCTCCTGCCCCTCGGTCACCGCGATCGAGACCACGAGGCCGGGCATCGGGCACAGCAGCTTCTTGCCGGTGTCGGAGGCCGTCGTCACCGGCATCAGCCGGGCCGAAGTCGCTTCCGCTTCGGTCCAGACATAGACCGGGACCTCGACGCCCTGATGCGCGAGACGAATGCCGTTGGGAATCGGCCGCGCCTGCACCGCGACGAAGTGGCCGTCGATGCTGCCTTGCCAGACCGGGTCGCCCGGCTTCCACGGCGAGGCCAGCAGATGTGCGTTGCCAGTCTTGCCTTCGGCATCGACGAAACGGATCGCGATCGCCTCGCCCTCGCGCGCGACCTCCAGCAATATCTCCTGGCGATCGAGCCAGACCGCGCGGCGGCGCTCGCGCTGCACGACGCGGCCGCCCATCTGCCCCGAGATCTGGCGCTTGCGCTCGCCGAGCACGTGATCGATGGCGGCGCCGACCGCGGCGATCCGCCGGGCGACCTCACCTTCGGGCACGCGCACCGCAAAGCCCTTGGGGAATTCCTCGGCGATGAAGCCGGTCGACAGCCGGCCCTCGCGCCAGCGCGGATGATGCATCAGCGCCGACAGGAACGGGATGTTGTGCCTGATGCCGTCGACATAGAACGAATCCAGCGCGGTCGCCTGCGCCTCGATCGCGGCCGCGCGCGAAGGCGCATGGGTGACGAGCTTGGCGAT
>NZ_BTIG01000035.1:0-3024 GCF_036247965.1 Bradyrhizobium sp. TM233
TCATGGATGATCTGTTGCGGGAGTTTTTGACGGAGACCAGCGAGAGCCTGGACACCGTCGACAATCAGTTGGTGAAGTTCGAGCAGGAGCCGAACAACGCCAAGATCCTGGATAACATCTTCCGCCTGGTCCACACCATCAAGGGCACCTGCGGCTTCCTCGGATTGCCGCGGCTTGAAGCGCTGGCGCATGCCGGCGAGACGTTGATGGGCAAATTCCGCGACGGCATGCCGGTGAAGGCCGAAGCGGTGACGGTGATCCTGTCCTCGATCGATCGCATCAAGGAGATTCTGGCAGGCCTCGAAGCGACCGAGGCCGAGCCCGAGGGCAATGACCGCGACCTGATCGATCAGCTGGAAGCGATGGTCGAGCAGGGCATGGCGGCGATGGCGGCTGGAAGTGCCGCTCCCGTTGCCGAGGCTCCGCCGCTGGTGCCGGAAGCTCCGGCCGCCGCTGAGCCGGCAAACCTGACCTCCGGCACGCTGATCGACCAGACCCTGGAGCGCCCGCTGCGTCCGGGCGAGGTCTCGCTCGACGAGCTCGAGCGCGCCTTCCGCGAGACCGCGATCGAGGCGCCGACGCCCGCGCCCGTCGCCAAGGCTGAAGCCAAGGCCGAGCCCGCGCCGGCCGCTGAAGCGCCCGCACCCGTTGCCAAGGAAGCCGCCAAGGACGCAAAGCCCGCCAAGGAGAAGGCCGCGCCGAAGAAGTCGATGGCCGACGAGGGCGCCAGCGAAGGCGACCGCATCGCCAACCAGTCGATCCGCGTCAACGTGGATACGCTGGAGCATCTGATGACCATGGTCTCCGAGCTGGTCCTGACCCGCAACCAGCTGCTGGAGATCTCCCGCCGCAACGAGGACACCGAGTTCAAGGTGCCGTTGCAGCGCCTGTCCAACGTCACCGCCGAGCTGCAGGAAGGCGTCATGAAGACGCGCATGCAGCCGATCGGCAATGCCTGGCAGAAACTGCCCCGCATCGTCCGCGACCTCTCGAGCGAACTCGGCAAGCAGATCGAATTGGAGATGCACGGCGCCGACACCGAGCTCGACCGCCAGGTGCTCGATTTGATCAAGGACCCGCTCACCCACATGGTGCGCAACTCCGCCGATCATGGCCTGGAGACCCCCGCCGAGCGTCTCGCGTCCGGCAAGGGCGAGCAGGGCACCATCCGCCTGTCCGCCTATCACGAGGGCGGCCACATCATCATCTGCATCGCCGACAACGGCCGCGGCCTCAACACCGAGAAGATCAAGGCCAAGGCGATCTCTAGCGGTCTCGTCACCGAGGCCGAGCTCGAGAAGATGAGCGAAGCCCAGATCCACAAGTTCATCTTCGCGCCGGGCTTCTCCACCGCGGCGGCCATCACCTCGGTCTCGGGCCGCGGCGTCGGCATGGACGTGGTGCGCACCAATATCGACCAGATCGGCGGCACCATCGACATCAAGTCGGTGGCCGGCGAGGGAAGCTCCGTCACCATCAAGATCCCGCTGACGCTCGCCATCGTCTCCGCCCTGATCGTCGAGGCCGCCGGCGACCGTTTTGCGATCCCGCAGCTCTCGGTGGTCGAGCTGGTGCGGGCCCGCGCCAACTCTGAGCACCGCATCGAGCGCATCAAGGACACCGCGGTCCTCAGGTTGCGCAACAAGCTCTTGCCGCTGATCCATCTGAAGAAGCTGCTGAAGATCGACGACGGCGCCGCCTCCGATCCCGAGAACGGCTTCATCGTGGTGACGCAAGTCGGCAGCCAGACCTTCGGCATCGTCGTCGACGGCGTGTTCCACACCGAAGAAATCGTCGTCAAGCCGATGTCGACCAAGCTGCGTCACATCGACATGTTCTCCGGCAACACCATCCTGGGCGATGGCGCGGTGATCATGATCATCGACCCCAACGGCATTGCCAAGGCGCTCGGCGCCGCCGGCTCCTCGGCCCATGACATGGGCGACGAGAACGGCGCGCATCACATCGGAAGTGGCGAGCAGACCACTTCGCTGCTCGTCTTCCGCGCCGGCTCGTCGCAGCCCAAGGCGGTCCCGCTTGGCCTCGTCACGCGCCTGGAAGAGTTGCCCGCCGACAAGATCGAGTTCAGCAACGGCCGCTACATGGTGCAGTACCGCGAGCAGCTGATGCCGCTCGTCGCCATGGAGAGCGTCACCATTGCTTCCCAGGGCGCCCAGCCGATCCTGGTGTTCGCCGACGACGGCCGCTCCATGGGCCTCGTCGTCGACGAGATCATCGACATCGTCGAGGAACGGCTCAACATCGAGGTCGGCGGCTCCGCCTCCGGCATCCTCGGCTCGGCCGTGATCAAGGGTCAGGCCACCGAGGTGATCGACGTCGGCCACTTCCTGCCGATGGCGTTCGCCGACTGGTTCACCCGCAAGGAGATGAAGCCGTCGATGCACTCGCAGTCGGTGCTGCTGGTCGACGACTCAGCGTTCTTCCGCAACATGCTGGCGCCGGTGCTGAAAGCGGCCGGCTACCGCGTCCGCACCGCGCCGACCGCGCAGGAGGGCCTCGCGGCACTGCGCGCCCAGAGCTTCGACGTGGTCCTGACAGACATCGAGATGCCCGACATGAACGGGTTCGAGTTCGCCGAGACCATTCGCTCCGACAACAATCTCGGCTCGATGCCGATCATCGGCCTGTCCGCGCTGGTGTCGCCGGCGGCGATCGAGCGCGGCCGTCAGGCCGGCTTCCACGACTATGTCGCCAAGTTCGACCGTCCCGGTCTGATCGCGGCGCTGAAGGAACAGACCGCGGGCGCCGCCGGCGCCTCCGAGCTGAACCGGGCGGCGGCATGAGCGGGACGAGAGGAGACGCAAAGATGAACAAGAAGATGCAGACGGGCGAAGGCGCCATGGTCGAATACGTCACCGCGATGATCGGCGGCCAGCTGTTCGGCCTGCCGATCTACCGGGTCCAGGACGCGTTCATGCCCGAGCGCGTCACCCGCGTGCCCTTGTCCTCGCGCGAGATCGCGGGCGTGCTCAATCTGCGCGTCCGCATCGTCACCGTGGTCGA
>NZ_BTIG01000036.1:0-10259 GCF_036247965.1 Bradyrhizobium sp. TM233
CGAACTTGGTGCCGGTCAGCCCGGCTTCGTCACGCAGGAACCAGAGTAGCGGGAGATCCGGGTCGCCGTCCCAGCTCTGTTCCTGGCCGTTGATCTTCACCTTGATCATGATCGTCCCTCGCTCTTCATAAGCATGCCAAATTCAAAACTCGCCGACGCCGGTCGGCGACGGTTCGTGCCTCATGTCGCCAACATTGTGCCGTCGTCCCGCGCGGGCAAATCCCGGAGGGAGGCAGGAACGCCGATGGCGATGTCTGGATGTGCTCGATACCTCCCGTTTTTGTTCTTAATTGATTGAGCGTCATGCGGCATCGTGACGGCGCGAGCGTAACAACGATCGCGCCCGCCCGGCGTTTCACAGCCGGGTGTTCTCACCGGAAAAAGATTGCATCGGTGGTTTGTCAAAAGCAGGGCGCGTCATCGCCGCGTGGACCGCGCGTTTCGCAAACAGGGGTTGCGATGAAAAAAAGCTTCGTCCGCCAGAAAGACTGCGCGGACGAAGCAAGGTGCCTCAGTCGAGGGAGGGAGAAACGCAGGGACCGGGAACTTCAAGACGGAAGTTGGCGGCGCTGCGCAGTCATTCAGAGACCAGGACTGAGGGAGCCGATCGCCCTCGCATACGCGTAACTTGCAGCGGCGGCGGCATCGCCGCGATTGTTCCGAGGCCGGGCCCGTCCGACTCGCTGGCGCTGGTCGAGGCCAGCGAGCGGATGGGGCATGGCGAACGTCTAGCAGCCTTTGCTCAGGCGGCCTTGTTAGGCGGCCTTGGCTTTGGCGACGTGGGTCGCGATCGCGTCCATCAGTGCCGGTGACAGGCAATCATAAGGCTCGAGCCCGATTTCCTTCAGCCGCGAACGGATGCCCGCCATCTGCTCCGGCTTCACGCCGGCCTCGATCACCGAGGAGACGAAGGCGGCGAATTGCGGCGCCTGCGAGCCCTGCTCCTGGAACAGCTCGGGATGGATGAAGTCGAGACCGTAGAACGGGTGGTTCTTGTTCTCGATGCGGCCGTACATGTGCGTGCCGCACGCCTTGCAGGCGTAGCGCTGGATCACTGCGGAGGGATCGACGATCTGGAGCTTGTCGCCGTTCTCGAGCACGGTGACGTTCTGGCGCGGCACCACGGCGACGACGGAGAACGTCGCGCCCTGCGGCTTCCAGCATTTGGTGCAGCCACAGGCGTGATTGTGGGCGACGTCGCCCTTGATGCCGACCTTGACCTGGTGGTCCTTGCATTTGCAGGCCAGCGTGCCGCCGGCGAAGCTGCCGCTGCCTTGTTTGAGGCCGTTGTCGATCGATGGATGGAGTGCAACAGTCATGGGTCGATCCTCCTTGGGGTGACGCTTTCGAGCTAGAACACGACGACTGAACGGATGGATTTGCCCTCGTGCATGAGGTCAAAGCCCTTGTTGATCTCCTCGAGCTTGAGCACGTGGGTGATCATCGGATCGATCTGGATCTTTCCGTTCATGTACCAGTCGACGATCTTCGGCACGTCGGTGCGGCCGCGGGCGCCGCCGAAGGCCGTGCCGCGCCAGTTGCGCCCGGTGACGAGCTGGAACGGGCGGGTGGCGATCTCCTTGCCGGATTCGGCAACGCCGATGATGATCGAGGTGCCCCAGCCGCGATGGCAGGCTTCCAGCGCCTGGCGCATCACCGTGGTGTTGCCGGTGCAATCGAAAGTGTAGTCGGCGCCGCCATCGGTGAGGCCGACGAGATGCTGGACGATGTCGCCGGTGATCTTCTTGGGGTTGACGAACTCGGTCATGCCGAACCTGCGGCCCCAATCTTCCTTGGAGTCGTTGATGTCGACGCCGATGATCTTGTCGGCGCCGGCCATCTTGGCGCCCTGGATCACGTTGAGGCCGATGCCGCCGAGGCCGAACACGACCACGTTGGAGCCGGGCGTGACCTTCGCGGTGTTGACGACGGCGCCGACGCCGGTGGTGACGCCGCAGCCGATGTAGCAGCTCTTGTCGAAGGGGGCGTCCTCGCGGATCTTGGCGACCGCGATCTCCGGCAGCACGGTGAAGTTCGAGAAGGTCGAGCAGCCCATGTAGTGGTAGACCGGCTTGCCCTTGTAGGAAAAGCGGCTGGTGCCGTCGGGCATCACGCCCTTGCCTTGCGTCGCGCGGATCGCGGTGCAGAGATTGGTCTTCTGGCTGAGGCAGCTTTTGCACTGCCGGCATTCCGGCGTGTAGAGCGGGATGACGTGGTCACCCGGCTTCACCGAGGTCACGCCAGGGCCGATTTCGCGGATGATGCCCGCGCCCTCATGCCCCAGGACCGACGGGAAAATTCCCTCGCTGTCGAAGCCGTCGAGCGTATAGGCGTCGGTATGGCAGATGCCCGTCGCCTTGATCTCGACCAGGACTTCGCCGGCCTTCGGTCCTTCCAGATCGAGCTCGACGATCTCGAGCGGCTTCTTGGCTTCGAAAGCGACGGCGGCACGTGTCTTCATTGGTAGCTCCTCAAATTCTCGCAAGATGCCAAGAGATAGTCTCGGCAGCCTCGGCAACGTTCATTTATGGCCCATGCAGGCGTCTTCCGCCTTGGTGTAGGCCTCCGTTTTCTCCTCCTTCTTGGAGGGACGCTGCCGGCCCCATGCTTCGGTGGAGCGGGCGCGCAGATAGACGTACAGATCGTCCATGTAGCAGGCGACGTTCGGATTATCGCCGAAGGCCGGCATGACGTTCTCCTGCGCGGTCGAGATGTTCTTGCGACCGGAGGCGACCACGCCGAGGAAGTCGCCATAGCTCATGGACTTGACGGAATCCTTGAGCGCCGGCGCGTAGGTCGAGCCCATGCCGTCGGGCCCATGGCAGACGTGGCAGTCGGAGTGATAGCGGCGGTATCCGGAATAGGTGAACCAGTCCACGGTGCCGTCGGAAATCTTGTAGGTCGGAGTACCATCCTTATCGAGCCACTTTCCGTCGTCTTCCTTCTTCACGGCGGTCGGATCGCCCGGACCGTCCGCGACCGCAATTCCTCCGGACGCAACCAAGATCATCGCAGCAATGACAGAGCAGATTTTACGCAAGGGATTCATCCTCGAAGAAGCCCGGGGGAGACGAGCCGGCGCGTGGAGTTGATTCCACGCGCCGGAGCGATGCTGATGGGCCTAGTTCGGCAGCGAGAACACGGTCAGCGTACCGCCGAGTGCCGTGTAGTTGCTGAGGGCCGCATAGCCACCGACCGCGCCGAGACCTGCGGTCGGATCGGTCAGGCCTGCCGCCAGACCGATGCCGGCCCAGCCGCCGACGCCGGAGAGCACTGCGACATACTGCTTGCCGCCGTTCTCATAGGTGGTGACGTTGCCGATGATGCCGGAGGGAGTCTTGAACTTGTAGAGCTCCTTGCCGGTCTTGGCATCGACCGCCTTCAGGTAGCCTTCGAGCGTGCCGTAGAACACCACGTTGCCGGCGGTTGCGAGCGCACCCGACCAGACCGAGAACTGCTCCTTGTTCGACCAGACGATCTTGCCGGTCTTGCCGTCCCAGGCGATGAAATTGCCCATGTGGGTCTCACCCGCCGGCGGATACATCGAGAGCGTCGCACCCACATAGGGCTGGCCCGCGGTGTAGCTCACCTTGAACGGCTCGTAGTCCATGCAGACGTGGTTGGTCGGAACGTAGAACAGCTGCGTGTCCGGCGAGTAGGCTGCCGGCTGCTCGTCCTTGGTGCCGAGCGCGGCCGGGCAGATGCCCTTCACGTTGTGGTCCTCGCCCGCCTTGTCGGTCGAAGCTGCGTCGAGCACCTTCGGACGGCCATAGGTCGGCGAGTTCTTGTCCATGTCGACGCCGGNNGGTCCAGTTCACCTTCGGATCGTACTTTTCGGCGACCAGAAGCTCACCGGTGACGCGATCGAGCGTGTAGCCGAGGCCGTTACGATCGAAGTGCGTCAGCAGCTTGCGCGGGGCGCCGTTGATCGCCTGATCCGAGAGGATCATCTCGTTGACGCCGTCATAGTCCCACTCGTCGTGGGGCGTCATCTGATAGACCCACTTGGCAACGCCGGTATCCGGGTTGCGTGCCCAGATCGTCATCGACCATTTGTTGTCGCCGGGACGCTGCTTCGGATTCCAGGTCGAGGGATTGCCCGATCCGTAGTAGACAAGGTTCAGCTCGGGATCGTAGGAGATCCAGCCCCAGGTGGCGCCGCCGCCGATCTTCCACTGATCGCCTTGCCAGGTCTTGAGGCTCGAGTCCTTGCCGACGGGCTTGCCGAGCGCCGTGGTCTTCTCGGCGTCGACGAGGATCTGGNNCGCCGAACTCGCCGCCGGAGATGCCGATCAGCACCTTGTCCTTGATGACCATGGGCGCCGACGTGCCGGTCTCGCCCTTGCTCGGATCGCCATTCTTGGCGGTCCATGCAACCTGACCAGTCTTGACATCGAGCGCGACGAGGGTGGTGTCGGCTTGATGCAGGAAGATCTTGCCGTCGCCGTAGGCCAGGCCGCGGTTGACCGTGTCGCAGCACATCACCGGGATGACGTTCGGATCCTGCTTCGGCTCGTACTTCCAGACGATCTTGTTCTCCTGCGAAAGGTCAATGGCATAGACCTTGTTCGGGAACGGCGTATGGACGTACATCATGTTGCCAATGATCAGCGGGCCGCCTTCATGGCCACGCAGCACGCCGGTCGAGAAGGTCCAGGCCACCTGGAGCTTGCCTACGTTCTGGGCGTTGATCTGGTTGAGCTTGGAATAGCGGGTATTGGCGTAGTCGCCGGTCGGCATCACCCAGTCTTTCGGGTTCTGCGACATCTTGACCAGCTCGTCATTGGCTGAGGCGCCCCCGACGGCGAGAGCCGCCGCGGAGCCAAGTAAGGTCGCCAGTAGCACCTTGCGCATAGTTATTCCTCCGTTGGTCTCGTTTATTGTTTCCGAAGCAATATTGATTCACCGGGCTTCTCGTCCGGCGTCTGCTCGTGCAGGGCGGTCACGATTGGGACCAGAAACGATGCTGTGCTGTTTCCTCCTCCTGATGAGAGCCACGGGTCCACGTGCAGGGCGGCCCGTTCTTGTTGTTCCTGTCGCAATCCCTAACGACTTCGTCATCGGGAAACTTGCCCAAGAGAGAAGCCGGTTTGCTTCATAGCGCACGGATGCGAAGATTTTGATTTTGCAGTAGCGAATTCAGCGGCTTCGCATCGCTTTGACAGCACTTTCAACGCTCAGGTTCCCCTTGACGGCGCTGCAACTAAGGCGGAGGATTAACTTTCAAGGGTGGCAATGGAACGATGGCGCTCGTGCCAAAAGACCGCTCAAATTCGAGGTAAACGTCACGCAATCACGGCTGAGGGCTCCGGCAGCGCTGGTCGCGATTCGCGTCTCTCCGGATCAAACCAGTGGCTGGATTAATGTCCGACACCATTCACACGCTCTCGACCACCGGCATGACGCCGAAGCGCCAGATCCAGAGCTGGATCGACGGGCTGACGAGCCTGTGTGGGCATTTCGACGTCGATCCGCTGGAGGCGTCCTCGCTCGAGGGCCGCATCGACTACACCAGCGTCTCGCGCCTGAAGCTCTGCCAGATCGAAGTGAGTCAGCATCGCATTGCCCATACGCTGGCGCGCGCCAAGGCCAACGAGCATCCGTACATAAAAATCCACTTCCAGACTTACGGCGTGTCCTATTTCGAGCAGGAAGGCCGTCACATCGAAATCAATCCCGGCGACATCATCGCCTATGACGTATCCTGCCCGCATTCGATCATCAGCCCAGCCTTCACCCGTCACGACGTCGTGATCGTGCCGAAGGCGCTGCTGCGCGACCGCGGATTCCCGTCGCAGCGGATGCCCGCCTGCAAGCTGTCGTCGAAGACAGGGACGGGGCGGATCGCCCACGATTTCGTTCATGCGACCTTCGACGAGGCGGCAAAGCTCTCGGCAAACAGCGCGGTCGGCGTCGCCGATTCGCTGATCGACCTGTTGCTGCTGCCGCTGCGCGAAGCCGACACGATGTTCGACCGTGTCGGGCCCGAAGCGATGTATGTGCGCGCGCAGTTCTTCATCCGCGAGCACCTGCGCGATCCGGATCTGTGCATCGACCAGATCTCGACCGAGCTCGGCTGCTCCAAGCGCTATCTGCACATGCTGTTCTCCGAGCGCGGCACCACGGTGAGCGACTACATCTGGCAGGCGCGCCTGCAGAACTGCCGCCAGGAGCTCGAGGCCCACGCCGGCAAGACCATCACCGACGTCGCGTTCTCCTGGGGCTTCTCCAGCTCATCGCATTTCAGCCGGGTGTTCCGGAAATATTTCGGCGTGGTGCCGTCCTCGATCCACAAGGCGCAGCAGGCCACCGCGAGTTCGGGCGAGCACTAGGCCAGGCGCAAGGGCTTCCAGCGATTGCAGTGCCGCTCACGCAGCCGTTGCCGATCACGCAACCGTCGAAATATAGGGAATGCTGGCCAGCAGCGCGGCGAGCAGGACCGCGTTGCACAGCATCCCGCTCCAATGCAGCCGTCGCAGCCGGCGCGGGGCCTCGGCGTCGCCGGCATCCCCGGCGCTGAGCTGATTGTCAATCCGCGCCATGAACCGGCGGCGGCCGCCGATCGCCAGAGCTGCAAGCAGCCCGACGACCGTCGCGAAGGCGAGCCGGCCGGCAAGCAGGAAGGCCACGGTCCCGATGATTCCGGCCGCGCCCATCACCAGAAAATGGGCGTTGAACATTCCACGCAGCAACAGAGCGACAGGCTGGACATCCAGCTTCACCAGCAGGAAGGCCGGCGAAGCCAGCGTGAAATAACCCATCGGAAAGAGCAGGATGATCATGGCGGCCACGGCGAGCGGATCCGGCGTCATGCGAGCGGCCTTTCATGTCCGCAGAGGCGCGCAATCATAGCGGGAAAATGCACTTCCGACACTAGGCTTTGGTCGGATTCCGGGGGAAGGGGACGATTGGCGCGCCGCCCCCCGGCGCGCCGCCTAGGCCGGCTCGAGGCCGAGTGACTTCGCGCTCTCGATCCAGATCGGCAGTTCGCGCTGGTACAGCGCGTTGGTCTCCTTGAAGCCGATTGCGGGTTCGAGCACGAAGGTCGCCAGAACCTCCTTCACTTTCGGATCGTTGTTGGCGGCAACGCACAGCTCCGCCAGGCGGTCGACGATCGCCTGCGGCGTCGCCTTCGGCACGGCCCAGCCGGAGAAGCCGCTCACGGTGAAGAATTTCGAGGTCGCGCCCTGCTCCGGGAGGGTCTTGATGGCAGGGATCGCGTCGACTTTCTTGGAATGCACCGCGAACACGGTGCCGCGGTCGCTTTGCAGGACCGACTGCGCCGCCGTGTAGCTGCCCATCGCGGCGTCGAGCGTGCCTTCGAGCATCCCCGTCCACATCGGGGCCTCGCCGCGGTAATGGACCGGCTCGATGGACAGGCCATACTGCTTGTTGAGCTCGTTGACCGTCATGTGCGGGGCCGAGCCGGCGCTGTAGGTGCCGAAGTTCACCTTGCCGCTCTTGCGTGCGAACGCGACGAAATCCTCCAGCGTCTTGACCCCGGTCTTGGGGTTCGCGACCAGCAGAAGGCCGGCGCCCGGAATGACGCTGACCAGCGCCAAATCCTTGTCCATGTCGTAGCCGGGATTCTTCATCACCACCCGGTTCATGATGTAGGTGGTCGAGATCGAGCACAGCATGGTGTGGCCGTCGGGCTCGGCGCGGGCGACCTCCGCCGTGCCGATCGCGCCGGAGGCGCCGGGCTTGTTCTCGACGACCACGGTCTTGCCGACCTGCTTGGAGATGAACTCACCATAGGCGCGCGCGAGCAGGTCGGTCTGCCCGCCGGCGGGATAGCTGCAAATCATGCGAATCTGCCGCGCCGGCCAGGTGCCTTGCGACGCAGCTTGCGCCGAGGCCCTGCGCGCGACGAAAGGCATCGCAAGTGCGGTGGTACCGGCGGCGACGAAGTGGCGGCGATCGAATTTGGCGGACATGATTCCCTCCTGATTTTGGCCGAACCTACTGCATCGGGCTGGCGCCGCCATGGCCGGCGAGCGAGACAGATTGGCGCATTCCGTCGGACAGGGTGGGGCATGGTGGACGCGGCGTTCGTGCCCCGGACGCAGCGCGTCCGGGACACCAGAGCCTTTCCAATCACCGCTGAATGATCTTCGTCCAGACATCGCCCAGGATCGCAGGCTCGCGCGGCGGCAGATAGGTGAGGCCGGCCTGCTTGCCGAACTCTGCGATCCTGCCTTCGGCCGCGAGCCCCGTCAGCGCCTTGTTGACAGCGTCGATCAGCGCGCCATCGCTGGCCAGTCCGACATAGCCGCGATTGGCGCCGATCGGATAATAGTAGCCGGACGCCGTGATCGCCGTGTCCGGGTGCGCGGCGCGATGGGCGTCGAAGCGGCCGAGGTCGATCAGTGTCGCGTCGTAATCGCCGCGCTGGAGCGCGCCAAGGAGATCGTCGCGGCCGGGGACGAGGTGGGTGATGTTGTCGATCAGTCGCCCCTTGTCGAAGGTCATCAGGATGGCGTCGCCGAGCGAGCCGCTTTCGATGACGAGACGAAGCCCACCGAGATCGCCGATGTCGCCGATCTTGCGGCCGCTTGCCTTCGGCCCGAGCACGACCGTCATCGGCGAATAGACGTAAGGCTGGCTCGGCGCGAGCACGCCGAGTGCGACACGGCGCCGCCGATCGTCGCGGGTGGCCCCGGCGAAGTCCGGCAGGCGCGCCGTCTTCATTCCGGGGACGACGAGCGAATCCTGCGTCAGCGCGTAGCCGCCGACCAGCGAGCAGCGGCCATCCGAGAGCAGCGCGTTGGCCTCGAGCTGTGGGCTCGAATCCTCGTCCAGCTTGCTCTCGAACCACTGGATCGTCAGCTTCCGTCCGAGCCGCTCCGCGATCGCCTGCGCCAGCAGCACGTCGAAGCCGGCATCCGGCTTGCCGCGCTGGTGCATCGAGAGCGGCGGCCGGTCCTCGTCAAGGCAGATCTTCAGGGGATCGTCGGCCGCAAGAGCGACCGACGCCATCGTCGAAAGCAAGGCCGCAATGCTCCATGCGGCACGCTGGCCCCTCATGGCTTCCTCCGGCTGGAGATGAAGGCCCAGAGAGAGCCGATCTCGTCGTCGTCGAGGATATCGCCCCAGGGCGGCATCCTGTTGTTCTTGCCGTTCTTCACCGTGGTGATGAAGCGGGTCTTGTCGTCGGGGAAGGCACGCAGGTCCGGCGTGATGGTGCCGGAGTTCATCAGGTTGGGGCCATGGCAGTGCGAGCATTTCGAAGCATAGGTCGACTTGCCGTGGTCGATCTGTGCCTGCATGGGATTGCCGGTTGCGTCGTCCGCGGCGCGAACGGTCGCCGCAAGCGCGACCGTCAGCCCCGCGACGGCGGCGAGGACCGCCGCCGTCTTGTGAGATAGCCTTCTCAGCATCATGCCGTGGATTACTGCTTGACCGCAAAGACCCACAGCGAGCCGCCGGGCGGCACCTTGGCAAGCCGCTCGTCGCCGGAGAACAGCGAGTAGACGCCGCCATAGCCGCTGGTCACCGCGACATACTGCACGCCATCCTGCTGCCACGTCACCGGCTGGCCCTCGATGCCTGACCCGGTCTGGAACTGCCAGAGCTTCTTGCCGGTGTCGGCGTCGAACGCCTCGAACTCGCCGGTCAGTGCGCCCGAGAACACGACGCCGCCCGCGGTCGACAGCACGCCCGAGAAGCGTGGAATGTCGCTCGGTGCTTCCCATTTCGACTTGCCGGTCATGGGATCGATCGCCTTGAGATGACCGCGCGGCCCGTCCCCGAACTCCCAGGGATCGGTCAGGTCCATGCCGAGATACCATTCACCCTGCTTGAAGGTGACGGGCTCGGCCTTGTACTTGCCGCCGAAGTTCAGCGTGTTGGCGTAGGCAAGGCCGGTCTGCGGGTTGAAGGACATCGGCTCCCAGTTCTTGCCGCCGAGGATCGACGGATAGACCGTGACCTTCTTGCCTTCGCGCGCATCCTTGGCGACGTCGGTCTCGATCGGCTTGCCGGTCTTCATGTCGACGCCGGTTGCCCAATTGACCTTCACGTAAGGATTGGCCGCGAGCAGCTTCCCGTTGGTGCGGTCGAGCACGTAGAAGAAGCCGTTGCGATTGGCATCCATCAGCACCTTGGTCGGCTTGCCCTCGACATTCATGTCGGCGAGGACCATCTCGGCCACGCTGTCATAGTCGAACGGATTGTTCGGCGAGAACTGGTAGTGCCATTTAATCTTGCCGGTCTTGGGATCCATCGCCAGCACGGAGCAGGTGTAGAGATTGTCGCCG
>NZ_BTIG01000037.1:0-4505 GCF_036247965.1 Bradyrhizobium sp. TM233
AGCCGCACCTTGCCGTCGTCCTGGACGACCTGGCGCAGCTCGGGCTCGAGCTTGCGGCAATAGGGGCAATTGTAGTCGGACCATTCGACAATGGTGACGTTGCCGTTGGGATTGCCGGCGACCGGCGTGTCGGGATCGCGCAGCACCTTGGCTTCGGTGAGCACCTCGTTGTCGTCGCTCGCCGCGCGTGCCGAGGCGCCGCCCGTCAGTGCGAGGGCGCCCGCCCCGATCAGCGTCAACGCCGCGCGTCGCGTCGGCGCAAGGCCCTTAGTCCCAGATCCAGCCATATCTCGTCCCGTTTCGGTCCCATCTCCCTGAATACGGTTTGGGACCGGGAATTGTTACCGATCATATAGAGTGTCGCGGCGACGATGTCATCGCACCAGCAGCGTGACTGCCAGGGGGACCAGGAACGAGGTCACCAAGGCGTTGAGACTCATGGCGATGCCGGAGAAGACGCCGGCAAGCTCGTCGACCTGGAACGCACGCGCGGTGCCGATACCGTGCGCGGCAAGGCCAGCCGCAAATCCGCGCGCCCGGTAATCGGTGACGCCGGTGCGGTTCATCAGCGGCGTCACGATGATCGCGCCCATGATGCCGGTGAGGATCACCGCCACCGCCGCCAGCGAGGGATCGGCGTGCAGGGATTCAGCGATGCCCATGGCGACACCGGCCGTGACCGATTTCGGCGCCAGCGACAGCACGACCTCGCGCGGCAGGCCGGCGAGCTCGGCCAGCAGCACCACCGACACCACCGCCGTGACCGATCCCGCGAGCAGCGCCACCAGCATCGGCACGATGGATGACACGACGCGCCTGCGGTTCTCGTAGAGCGGGACCGCGAGCGCCACGGTGGCAGGCCCGAGCAGGAAGTGCACGAACTGCGCGCCGGCGAAATAGCTCGTATAGGACGTGCCGGTCGCGAGCAGGAACGCGCCGATGATCCACGTCGCGTGCAGCACGGGATTGGCGAGCGGATGGCGCCGCGTCGCCAGCGACACCGCATCCGTGGTCGCATAGACCAGCAGCGTCACCGTCAGCCAGAGCAGCGGCGACTGCGAGAGATAGACCCAGAGCGAGAACGGATTGTCCTTCATCGCGCATCCTGTTGCTTCAGCAGGCGGCTGACGAGGCGAAAGGTCAGCACCGTCGCGAGCAGCGTGACGACCACCGACAGCGCGAGCACCAGGATGATCACGATGCCGTGGGATGCAAGCAGGTCGAGCTCCTGCACGACGCCGACGCCGGCCGGCACGAACAACAGCGACAGATGGGCCAGCAGGCCCTTGCTCGCGGTTTCCACGCCGTCGTTGCGCAGCGGCCCGTATGCAAGCGCTGCGAAGCGATCGCGCGCGAGCAGCAGGATCAGGAGCAGCAGCAGGCCGAGCACAGGTCCCGGCAAGGGCAGGCCGAGGCCGCGCGCGACGGCTTCGCCGATCAATTGGCACAGCAGGATGAGGCCGAGACTCGCAAGCATGACCAGCGCATCAAGGGATGCGCCGGCAGGCTTGTCAATCGCGGCTATGCATGAGACGTGCGCGGCTCGTGCGAGGCAGCAATGCGGGGCAGCATCGCCATCAACGTCCCGGTCATCGTTGCGATCAGCGTGGTCTTGCCCTCGTGCTCGGCAAACGCCCTGGCCTCGCAGAACGTGAGCGTGCGGCCGGGCTTGACCACCTCCGCCTTGAAGACGAAGCGCTCACCCCGGGCCGGTGCGAGCAGCGTGGTCTTGAACTCGACGGTGAGGATGTCGGCCTCGCGCGGCATCAGGGTAAAGGCGGCAACGCCGCAGGCGTTGTCGAGGCCTGCCGTGATGATGCCGGCATGGACAAAACCGTTCTGCTGCGTGAGATCAGGCGAATGCAGCATCGCCAGCTCGACCTCGCCCGGTGCAAGGCGGACGATCACGATGCCGAGCGTGTGCATCGCCGGCTGGCCGTCGAACATTGCGATCGCCGCCGCGCGATAGCCCGGGTTCTTCGGCTCGAACGCGGCCATGGTTCAGGCCTCGGCCGGATCGGCGAGATGGCGCAAGGCGATCTCCCGGATGGCATCCGCGAACGGTGCCGATTTGCGCTGGCGCCGATCCATGTGCACGCCGGTGATCTCGCAAGTTGCGGCGATCTCGCCGGTCTCGGNNTCTCGACGATGTCGCCGGCGAGCAGCTCGCGCCTGTAGGCAATGTTCTGCTGCACGGCGGCCATGCCGCGGCCGGAGGAGCGCAAATAGCTCGGCGTCAGGCCGAGGCGGGCGAACAGGTTCCAGTTGGCTTCGTCGAATTTGCCGACATACCACATGATGTTCATGTGGCCGACATGATCGCATTGCCACGGATAGACCGTGCCGCGATAGGTCGCCTCCTGCTCCATCGCCATTCCGCCCTCTTTGTTTATTGGTCTTGATACGGTAGCGTATCAGGCACGAGACGCGTTAGCAATACGGCACCGTATCGGAAATCGGAGGGGGCACTGCTTCATGAGCGACGGCAAGGGCGATGTCTGGGTCGAGGCAGGATTCACCGAGCTCGCCCGCTCGGGGGTCGAGGGTGTCAGGGTCGAGGTGCTCGCCAAGAATCTCGGCGTCACCAAGGGCGGCTTCTACCGCCGCTTCGCCGACCGCGCCGCACTGCTCGCTGCCATGCTGCAACGCTGGCGCGAGGGGCGGGCCGCGTCGATCGCGCAGCAGACGCGCCTCGATGGTCAAGCGCCCCGCGAACGGCTGAAGGCGGTGATCCAGCTCTACTCCGAGCGGCTCAATCCGGAAGCCATGGCGATCGAGCTCGCGATCCGGCAATGGGCCCGCTCCGACGAGAGCGCCGCGGCCGCGGTCGCGAACGTGGACGCAGCGCGGCTCAAGCACGTGGCCGAGCTCTACCGCGCGACCGGGCTTGCGGCCGAGGAGGCCGAGGCGCAGGCCTTCCTGTTCTACTGCTTCATCTTCGGCCAGAGCCTGTTGTTCGTCGAGCGCGGCCCGCNNGCTTCTTGTTGCATTCGCTGTAATAGCCGCCGCCCTTCTCGATCCACTTCATGCCGCCATTGCCGTTGGTGGTCTTGTTGGCGTTGTACTGGTCGACGCAGGTGTGGAGGCGCCCCTTGCCCGGGGTCTCCTTGGCATATTTCGGATCGATCGCGTTCGGATAGATCGCGGGGCCGGCCGGCAGGGTCGGCGCGGCCGCCGGGGCCGCCTCCTTCTTGGCCTGCTTCGGCTGGGCGGGAGCGGCGGGCGCAGCCGCGGTCGGTGCAGGCGCAGCCGGTGCGGCAGCGGCCGGGGTTGCATCCGCACCGCACTGGGCCTTGCGGAAGTCATTCCACTTCATGGTGCCGAGCGAGCCGTCCTTCTTGGCCGCCTGGTATTTGGCGCTGCACTCTTGCGACGTCAGCGCCTGCGCTGGCGCCGACACAGCCAACGCAGCAAATCCCGACAACGCAATCGCGCACAGCATTTTTGATTGAATGGTCATCCTCAGGTCTCCTCCTTGGTCTTCCCCCGGGGGGAAGTGAAACAGGACTTGCTATCCTAGCGTGCCGGCCATTTGCGACAAGGAAGCGATGGCTCCCGGCCGCCAAAATATAGTAACGGCGCCGTTCAGATTATTCATGTCGCGTTCAGCAACGCGAGCCGACGTTCGCAACCCTTCGCAATTCTCGCCAGAAGAGTGCAACACCATGACCCTCGCCTCTCGCCTCGCCGCCGTCGCCCTCGCCTCCCTGCTCGCCGGCGGCACCGCCTTCGCGCAGACCGCCGCGCCGGCGGCCAAGACCGATACCAAGATCGATGCCGCCGCCGCGGCCGACAAGAAAGCCCCGAAGGAGCGCTCGGCCGAGTCGCTCGAATGCTCCAAGCAGGCCGACGCCAAGGGCCTGCACGGCAAGGAGCGCAAGAAATTCCGTTCCGAATGCATCAAGAGCGCCAAGGGGGGCACCGCCGCGCCGGCTGCGGACAAGAAGTAGCCTCCGACACGATCTTCAGCGAGCTTCTCGCGAGAGGCGCGCGCATTGCGGCATGACGAGCCTGCAATTGTGCGCCTCTCGCTGATTTGCGATAAGGTGGCGTGAAGCAAATCGCCACCTCCCTGTCGTTCGAATGGCCGAGCCGTGCCAAGATCTTGAGCACGGCGGAGACGCTCGTCATCGGCACCGCCGGCGGCCTTGCATTTCTCCTCGCCGGCCTTCCCGGCGGGCTGATCTCCGGCTCGATGATCGCGGTCGGGATCGCCGCGATCGCCGGGCGCCAGCTCGCGCTGCCGCCGCTCCTGACCCAGACCGTGCTGGTGCTGCTCGGCATTTCGCTGGGCTCGGTGGTCTCGCGCCATCTGCTTCAGCAGGTCGGCGCCTACCCCCTCACCATCGGGCTGCTTGCGCTGGCGACGTTCTGCTCGACCTTCGGCTCGAGCTATTACCTCCAGCGCATCCATGGCTGGGACCGCACTTCGGCCTTTCTGGCCGGCAGCCCCGGCGCGCTGTCGCAGATCACGATTCTGGCGGTCGAGCGCGGCGCCGACCTGC
>NZ_BTIG01000038.1:0-300 GCF_036247965.1 Bradyrhizobium sp. TM233
GCGCCGGCGAGCGAGCCGATGGCATTGGAGAAGCCGGCGAGATCGAGCACGGCGCCGCCGGCGCCCGTGACCGCGGAATTGCTACCGAAGGCGCTGGTCGAGCCAGCCTGCAAGATGCCGGCGTTCACGACAGTCGGGCCGGTATAGGTGTTGACGCCCGAGAGGATCAGCGTTCCGGCATAGCCGCTCGCCGCGTTGACGACGACGTCGCCGGAGCCGGAGAGAACGCCCGAAAGATTCACCGTGTTGCCGGTGAGAACGTTGTAGGTCGGATCGCCGCTCGCGGCGATGTCGTTGGCG
>NZ_BTIG01000039.1:0-494 GCF_036247965.1 Bradyrhizobium sp. TM233
CCGGCACCAGGAACAGGCCGTTCTTCTTGAGCTCCTTGTGACCGACGTCGGTCAGCGTCTCCATGACGTTCTTGACGTCGCGCTTGGAAAGCTCTGTGGCGGTCGCAATCTTTTCGATCAACTGCGATTTGGACATTTGGGTTGCCATCGTGTCTCCTCTGATTCGTGACGGCTGCATATTAGACCAACCGGCGAAGGCCTATAGCCTTCTGCACAGTTTTGTCGCGGTTTTACGGGCTTTTTTGGCCCCATGTGGCAAAAAACCCTGCGTTTTAGCTGCTTCCGGAGCGGAAGAAGCCTCGAGCAGCGGATTTTGCCTTGTTTCAAAGGCCCGCACGCAACCTTGCTAAAGCTGATTCGCCGCTTTCGACAAGCGACGAGCTTCGCTCGCGCTAGATGCGCTCGATGATGATGGCCGGCGCCATGCCGCCGGCGGCGCACATGGTGACGAGACCACGCTTGAGGTCGCGCCGTTCGAGCTCGTCGAGCACGGT
>NZ_BTIG01000040.1:0-4585 GCF_036247965.1 Bradyrhizobium sp. TM233
GCGCTCAACGCCACCATCGATCTGCCGGGCCGGCTGGAGGCCTATTATCGCGCGCCGATCTTCGCCCGCGTGTCGGGCTATCTGAAGAGCTGGAGCGCCGACATCGGCGCCCGCGTCAAGGCCGGTCAGGTGATCGCCGAGATCGAGGCGCCGGACCTCGATCAGCAGCTGCTGCAGGCTAGAGCCGACCTCGCCAGCCAACAGGCCAGCGCCAGGCTGTCGGAGGCGACGCTGAACCGGCGCAAGACGCTGGTCGCCTCCAACTTCGTCTCCGCGCAGGAGATCGACGAGCGCACCGCCGATCTCTCCAACAAGAACGCGGCCGTCAATTCGGGCAAGGCCAATGTCGAGCGGCTGGAAGCGCTGGCCGGCTACAAGAAGATCACAGCTCCGTTCGACGGCGTCGTCACCGCGCGCGACACCGACGTCGGCGCGCTGATCAATGCCGGCGGCGGGGCGGGTCCCGCGATGTTCGTGATCTCCGACATCACCAAGCTGCGTGTCTATGTCAACGTGCCCCAGAACTACGTGCCGGCGATCAAGATCGGCGCCAAGGCCACCATCGCGCTGCCGGAGTATCCGAACCGGACGTTCCAGGCGACGGTCGAGGCGTCCTCGCAAGCCGTCGACGTCGCCTCCGGCACCACGCGCATGCAGCTTGGGCTCGACAATTCGAACGGAGAGCTGATGCCCGGCGGCTATGCCAGCGTGAAGCTCAACCTCCAGCGCGATTCCGCCCCGCTCAGCATTCCCGCCAGCGCGTTGATCTTCAACAGCAACGGGCTGCGCGTCGCGACCGTCGGGACTGATGACAAGGTGCTGTTCAAGCCGGTGACCATCGCCCGCGACCTCGGCCGCGAGATCGAGCTCGCCTCGGGGATCGCCGCGGACGATCGCGTCATCACGGCCCCGCCGGACGGCCTCTCGGATGGCGATGCGGTGCGCGTGGTCGGCGCCAAGGCCAAGCCGGCGACCGCGTCGGAAAAGCAGGCGCCGAAGGGGTAGGGCGGTCTCGTGCCCCGGACNNCGCGTCCGGGACACGAGAGATTACGCCACCCGCCACTCCGGCACGCCGTCCGCAGCCATGGCGATCTCCCCGAGCGATCCCACCGGCGTACGATCCATGTTCAGCAGATGCGCCAGCGTCGTCGCATCGTTCGCCGGAATCCGCGCCAGCGTGCGCCTATCATCTTCCGTCCGCAGCATCACCACGCCGTGCTCGACCTCACCACCACGGCCATAGAGCACCGTGAAGCTCTCGACCTGGCCCTTGCCCGAGACGTCGGCAACGAACTCCGGCACCGCGCGCTTGTTGCGGTCGGCTTCGGTCTGCACACTGGTCTCCTGCGCCAACGCCTCACGCGGCGGCGCCTTCGCCACCACCAGCGCGTGGTGCTTGGTAACAAAACCGCCCTGGCCGTAGAGCAGGCCGAGTTTTGCGCCGTCGCGCACACGCCGCACCATCGCGCAGGCCGCGTGCGTCATGTAGGTGTTGAGCGGGGCGCCGAAGAAGGTGAGGCCGCCGGTCACGGTCGGCTGCACGTCGGCGCCGAGCCCGAGCGTTCGCCGCGCCATTTTGGGCACGCAGGGGAAGCAACTATAGAGCTCGATGGCGTCGAACGACTTGCCGTCGCCGCCGGCGAGATCAGTCACCGCTTTCAGCACCGCGTTCTGCGGGTGACTCTCGTAGAACTGATCGCGCAACAGATAGTCGCGCGGCTCCTCCGCCGAGGCGCCGCCGAGTAGGTAAACCAGCTTGTTCTCCGCGATACCGAGCGCACGCGCCTTGGCAAGGCTCGTGAGCAGCAGCGCNNCCGCCCATGTTGACGCTGGGGTTGGCGACCATGAGCTTGTTGTAGGGCCAGGCGATCAGCCGGTTGTCTGCGGTCGGCGTCGTGATCTCCTCGGGCGCATAGCGCCGCTTCAGCCAGGCATTGGGATTTTGCGCGGCGGCTTCGGAATAGCGCGACCACAGCGTGCCCGATTCCGCCATCGCCTCGCGCGGCGTCTGGCCCCAATGCGCGGAGGAAGCCGCCTCATAGAACGGATAGACCGTGACGGGCCGGAACACGCCGAGCTTCACGGCGAGCGGCTTCTGGAATGCTGCGCCGCGCTTGGGCTCCTCGACGTCATGGGCGAACGGCGTCCACGGCAGCTTTGCACCAGTGCGCTCGGCTTTGGTCGCGGTCGACTGCGCCTCGGCACCGCACACGGCTGCCACGGTGCATTCGCCGCGCGCGATGCGCTTGGCGGCCTCGTGGATGTAGCGGATCGGGCTCTCGCCGCCGACCGGGCCGTAATAGCAATGGGACGGCGTGATGCCGAGGCGCCTAGCCAACAGCTTCTCCGGATCGCGGTAGCGCCAGCTCAGGAAGTTGACGACGTCGAGCGATTGAACCTCGCCGAGCAGTTTGGCGCTAGCGTCAGCTTCGGCCCGCCGCAGCGCTTGCTCGAGCAGATCGAGCGGCTCGAGGCCGTCGGTGATGTCTTTCGGACGATCGACGATCTCGCCGATGCCGACGATGACGGGGATGTGGTCTTCGGGGGTATTGGTCATGTTTTCTTGCTTTTCGTTTTAAATCTTGGGGCACGCCGTCGTCCTTCGAGGGCCGCTGAAGNNGCACCATGCCGGCCAAGAGCCATCACTCCGCCACCAGCGCGTTCATGTGCTCGACGGCTTCGGCGAAATCTTCCTTGAACTCCTGCACCACGGCGCCCGCCGACTTCACGCTGTCGATCAGGCCGACGCCCTGGCCGACGAAATAGCTGACGAGATCGCGCGCCTTGGCATTGCCGCTCGCGGCGGCGCGGTCGATCGAGTTGAAGGCATCGCGGCTGACGATGCTTTGCAGCGGCATCGGCAGCGCGCCGGGGCTGTCCGGCGCGCGGTCCCAGGCATCGGTCCAGACCGAGCGGAGCTGGCGCGCCGGCTTGCCGGTACGACCCTTGGAGCGCACCGCGTCGCGCGAGGACGCCGCGATCATCTTCTCGCGAAAGATCTCCGTGGTCTCGGCTTCCACCGTCGCAAGCCACACCGAACCGGTCCAGGCGCCGGCCGCGCCCATCGCCATGCAGGCCGCCATCTGCCGGCCCGTCATGATGCCGCCGGCCGCCAGCACCGGCACGTCGCGGATGGGCTTGATCGCCTTGATCACCTCGGGCACCAGCACCATGGTCGAGACCTCGCCGCAATGGCCGCCGGCCTCGGTGCCCTGCACCACGAGGATGTCGACGCCGGCCGCGACCTGGCGCAGCGCGTGCTCCTTGGCGCCGACGAGCGCTGCGACCGGCACACCGTGCTTCTTGCCCATCTCGATCATCGCCTTCGGCGGCACGCCCAGCGCATTGGCGATCAGCCGGATCGGATGATTGAAGGACACTTCGAGCAATTGCAGCGCCGTCTTTCCGTCGAACGGCTGCGGCTGATCGGCCGCCACCTCCGTGGTCGTCAACTCGATGTCGTACTTCTTCAGGAGCTCGCGCGTATAGGTGCGATGTTCCTGCGGCACGCGCGCTTCCAGGCTCTTCCAGGTGACGTCCTTCTCGCCTGAGGTCGAAATGTTTTCGGGAATGAGCACGTCGATGCCATATGGCTTGCCGTCGACGTGGTCGTCGATCCATTTCAGCTCGCGCTCGAGCGTATCGGGCGTGTGCACGGTGGCGCCGAGCACACCGAAGCCGCCGGCGCGGCTGACGGCCGCGACGACATCGCGGCAATGGCTGAAGGCCAGCAGCGGGAACTCTATGCCCAGCATGTCGCAGATCGGCGATTTCATGGCTCTCTCCCCCGGCGGCAACCTTCGCGTTCTCGTTGCTTTCGCTCGCGAAGCAAGGTGACGCTAGCCGATCATCACTCACGATGACATGCCGGATTCGACGAGGCATCTTGTGTGTAGACGTCGCGCCCTACCCGCTGGCCCCGGCGTCCTGGGTGGGCCGTCATTCCGGGGCTCGCNNGCGCCCCGGAATGACGGGTGAGGGGATGTCATACGAAAAAGTAGCGTTGTCCCGCCCGTCAATGCGCTGGGTACCCTTGTTATTGGCCGTTCCCGGGCTAATTAATGCAGGCGCATCTTTCCCCGCCGGAGCCCCTCGCATGACCGATACCCCCGCCTACGTGCCGCCCAAGGTCTGGACCTGGAACAAGGAGAATGGCGGGCAGTTCGCCAGCATCAACCGCCCGATTGCCGGCCCTACCCACGACAAGGAGCTGCCTATCGGCAAGCATCCCTTCCAGCTCTATTCGCTGGCGACGCCGAACGGGGTGAAGGTCACGGTGATGCTGGAGGAGCTCCTGGCGCTCGGCCACAAGGGCGCCGAATACGACGCCTGGCTGATCAGAATTGGCAACGGCGACCAGTTCGGCAGCGGCTTCGTCGACATCAACCCGAACTCGAAGATTCCGGCGCTGATGGACCGCTCCGGTCCGGAGCCGATCCGGGTGTTCGAGTCCGGCTCGATCCTGCTCTATCTCGCGGAAAAGTTCGGTGCCTTCCTGCCGAAGGATATCAAGAGCCGCACCGAGGCGATGTCCTGGCTGTTCTGGCAGATGGGCAGCGCGCCCTATCTCGGCGGCGGCTTTGGC
>NZ_BTIG01000041.1:0-11566 GCF_036247965.1 Bradyrhizobium sp. TM233
GCCGCAGCCGGAGGGGCCGAGGATGGTGACGAAGTCGTTGTTGCCGATGACGAGATCGGTCGGCTCCAGCGCCCTGGTCGGCGCGTTGCCGTGGCGGGCGGGGAAGGTGCGCGAGACCTGCTCGACCTTGAGGATCGTCATGCGAGCCTCCACGGAAACAGCCAGGCGTTGAACGCCTTGAACATGAAGTCCGAGAGAAGGCCGATCAGCCCGATCACGATGATGCCGAAGATGATCTGGCCGGTGTTGAGCAGCGCCTGGCTGTCGGTGATCATGTGGCCGATGCCCGAGGACGAGCCGATCAGCTCGGCGACGATGACGTAAGTCCACGCCCAGCCCAGCACCAGCCGCAGGATTTCCGCGATCTCGGGCGCGGAGGAGGGCAGCAGCACGCGGCGGATGATGCCGCGGTCGCGTGCCCCCAACGTATAGGCCGCCTCGACCAGATCGCGCCGCGTGGCGCCGACGGTCACGGCGACCATCAGGATGACCTGGAACACCGAGCCGATGAAGATGACGAGCAGCTTTTGCAATTCGCCGATGCCGGCCCACAGGATCAGGAGCGGGATGAAGGCGGAAGCGGGCAGGTAGCGCGCGAAGGAGACGAACGGCTCGAGAAAGGCTTCGACCGGCTTGTAGGCGCCCATGAGAACGCCGAGCGGCACTGCGATGATCGCCGCCAGCGCAAAGCCGCCGACGACGCGCCAGATCGTCATGCCGATGTCGAACACAAAACCCTGCTTGGCCAAGAGGTCATAGCCTTCCTGCACCATGGTCAGCGGGTTGGCGAGAAAGGTCTTCGACACATAGCCGCCAAAGGTCGCCCACGACCAGAGGGCAACGAACACCACGAAGAACGCAAGGCCGTAGGCCACGCGCTGCTTCGATGTAACAGGGTCCAGGGGACGCATCAAACTGTCTATCCGGGCGATGAAACGAGATTGCCGGCCCCGCCGCGAGACGAGGCCGGCGGCTCTTGAGACGTTACTTGATGAAGCTCGCGTCGAAGAGGTCCTCGACCTTCGGAGCGGCCTTGATGATGCCGATCTCGAGCAGAAGCTCGGCGGCGTCCTTGTTGAAGGTCAGGAAGTCGCCCGCGAAGAACTTCTGGTTGGCGGCCTTGTCCTGCCAGCGCAGATATTTCGCCGAGTTGCCGAACTGCTCGCCGCTCTGCTTCACGTCGGCGCCCATGATCTCATAAGCCTTGGCCTGGTCCTTGGCGATCATGTCGAGCGCCTCGAAATAGCTGTCGGCGAGCGCCTTGGCGGCCTTGGGATTCTCGGTCAGGAATTTCGGTGTGCAGCCGAAGGTGTCCATGACCATCGGATAGTCGAGCGTGGTGGCGATGATCTTGCCCTTGTCGGGCGCGGCGCGCACGGTCGACAGATAAGGCTCATAGGTCATCGCGGCATCGTTCTGGCCGGAGACGAAGGCTTGCGCGGCCGCTGCCGGCTCGAGGTTGACGACGGTGACGTCCTTCACCGTGAGACCGTTCTTCTTGAGCATCCAGGCCAGCGCGAAATAGGGCGAGGTGCCGGGCGCGGAGGCGGCGACGGTCTTGCCCTTGAGNNGGTCGCAACGCCGTTGGCGTTCCAGGAGATCCAGGTTTCGACCGTGGTCGCCGCGCACTGGATGTCGCCGGACGCGATCGCAAGGTGGCGGTCCTTCTGCGGGATCTTCTTGATCGAAACGTCGAGGCCGTTCTTCTTGAAGATGCCGGCTTCCTTCGCCAGCGTCAGCGGCGCGAAGCCGGTCCATCCGGAGATGCCGATTCCGACCTTGACGTCGTCGGCGAGCACGGGAGTGGCGGCCGAAAGAGCAATGATTGTCGCAAATATCGTCGAACTACGCATGATTGTCGTCCTCTTGCCCAGATGGATTGACGTCCTGTTGATCACTGTCGGTCCAGACGGACCGTTGCCCGAAGCGTTGCACGATTTGTGCCGACATATCCTCTCAGCCTCCCTTGAATCGCGCGACAAGGCGGTGAGAGTCACCGGGATAGAGCAGGCGCACGGCGGTGATGGTGCGGGCGCTGCGCCAGGTGTAGCGATCGATCACGAGGCAGGGCGCGCCGACGGCGATCGCGAGCGCATCCGCCGTGCGATCGTCGGCAACGATGGCGCTGATGGTGTGCTCGGCCTCCGTCCACGGGACATGGTGAAGCAGCCACGAGCCGGGCGGCTCGCGCGCGAAATCCGCGGTCGCGGCGTCAGGCACGGACGATAGGTCGATCAGACGGTCCTCGATGGCGAACGGCACCTTGTCGGCGCTGTGCCGGCAGGTGATCGCGACCACCTTGCCGGCCTTCCTCACGCCGAGACGGTCGCGGTCGGCCGCCGTTGCGGCGCGTAGCTTGCGATGGATCAGCTCGTAGCCGTAGCCGCGCCCCAGTGCGGTGATCTCGGCGCGGATGTCGGCGATCTTGAGCACGGCCGATTGATGTTGCGGCCGGCGCACGAAGGAGCCGGCGCGCCGCCGCCGCTCGATCAGATCGGCCTGCGCTAGTTCCGACAGCGCCTTGTTGACGGTCATGCGCGAGCAGCCGTAACGGGCCACCAGTTCATGCTCGAACGGAATGCGATGCCCCGGCGGCCATTCGCCGGTCAGGATGCGCGTCTCGATGTCGGCGCGGATGCGCTTGTAAAGCGTCGGCTTGTCGGCGGCATCGGTCGCAAGGCTCATGCGAGGAGCCTCCGCACCGCCGCGTTGAAGCGTTCGCGCGCCCCCTGACGCAATTTGTGCCGGCCGCCTTCGACGACCTTGTGGCCGCCGGCCCAGACGCAATCGATCGCGCCACTGCTCGCGGCAAAGATCCAGCCGTCGATGAGTGCATCGTGCGCGCGTCCTGCCAGCGATGGATGCGTGGCATCGAGTGTGACGATGTCGGCGCGCGCGCCGGGCGCGAGGCCGACCGTCGCCTGTGCCATTGCTTGCGCACCGCCCGCAAGCGCGTGATCGTACAGCGTACGGCCGGTCGAGCGGCCTGCGCCGCTGGAGAGCACATTGCGCTGGCGATGCTTGAGGCGCTGGCCGTATTCGAGCTGGCGTAGTTCGTCGGTGACGCCGACTAGCACATTTGAATCGGTGCCGACGCCGAACGCACCGCCAGCGGCAAGAAACTCGCGGGCCGGAAAGATGCCATCGCCGAGGCTCGCTTCGGTGATGGGGCAGAGACCGGCCACCGCGCCTGTCTTCGCGAATGCGCTGACTTCGTCATCCGTCATGTGCGTCGCGTGAATGAGGCACCAGCGCCGGTCGAGGGGCGCGTGCTCCAGCAGCCATTGCACCGGACGTCGTCCGGACCAGGCGAGGCAATCCTCGACTTCCTTCACTTGCTCGGCGGCATGGATATGCACGGGGCCGCCCTCGGCAAGCGGAATGATCGCCGCGAGCTCGTCCGGCGATACCGCGCGCAGGCTGTGCGGCGCGATGCCGATGTTGGCGTCGGGCAATGCGCTGATCGCCTTGCGCGACGCTGCCATCAATGCCGCAAACTGATCGACCGAGCAGATGAAGCGGCGCTGGCCGTCATGAGGCGCCGCGCCGCCGAAAGAGCCGTGCGCATAGAAGCTCGGCAGCAGCGTCAGGGCAATGCCGGAGGCTTCGGCGGCCTGCGCGATGCGCGCGGCCATCTCGGCGGGATCGGCAAAGTGCGAGCCGTCGCGATCATGATGCAGATAATGGAATTCGCCGACGCGGGTAAATCCCTGTTCGAGCATCTCGACATAGAGAAGTGTCGCGACGGCGGCGACGTCATCGGGCGTCATCGCGAGGGCGAAGCGATACATCGTCTCGCGCCAGGTCCAGAACGTGTCGGTGGAATTGCCGCGCAGTTCGGCGAGGCCCGCCATGCCGCGCTGGAAGGCGTGGCTGTGCAGGCTCGCAAGTCCCGGAAGCGCGATGGCGTGGCGTTCGTCGCCGGCGGCAGGCTGCACGCCCGGCGTCACCTCCGCGATCGCGCCGGCGGTGATCACCACATGCACGTCATTGGCCCAGCCCGAAGGCAGGAGCGCGGAGGCGAAATGCAGTCGGGACATGATTGACGACACGCCGGCTGGACAGAACCGCCTTACGATTATATGTCTAGACATATAAGTCAAGCATCCCAGACCTGGGGACCATGGCATGGCAGAGCGCTTTGACCGGATCTGGCACAATGCCAAGCTCGCCACGATGCGGGCCGACCGGCCCGATCTCGGCGAGATCGAACGTGGCCTGATCGCCGCGCGCGGCGGCCGTATCGTTTATGCCGGAGCGCTGACCGATTTTCCGGCGGATGCCGACGCGGCCGAACGGACCGATTGCGAAGGGCGCTGGATCACGCCCGGCCTCGTCGATTGCCACACCCATCTCGTCTATGGCGGTAACCGCGCCCACGAGTTCGAGCTGCGCCTGAAGGGTGCGAGCTACGAGGAGATCGCGCGCGCCGGCGGCGGCATCGTTTCGACGGTGGCCGCGACCCGCAAGGCGAGCGAGGCAGGTCTCGTCGCAAGCGCGCTGCCGCGGCTCGACGCGCTGATCGGTGAGGGTGCAACCACGGTCGAGATCAAGTCGGGCTACGGTCTCGACACCGAGACGGAGGTGCGACAGCTCGCGGCCGCGCGCAGCCTCAGTCGCCAGCGGCCGGTTGCGATCCGCACCTCCTTCCTCGGTGCGCATGCCCTGCCGCTGGAGGCGGAGGGTGACAAGGATCGCTACATCGATCTCGTCTGCAACGAGATGCTGCCGGCCGTTGCAAAGGCTGGCCTCGCCGACGCTGTCGACGCCTTCATGGAGGGCATCGCGTTTTCGGCGGAGCAGACCGCGCGGGTGTTCGAGACGGCGAGGGGGCTGCGGCTGCCGGTCAAGCTCCATGCCGATCAACTGTCGAACCTCGGCGGTGCCGCGCTCGCTGCAAGATTCTCGGCGCTGTCGGCCGATCATCTCGAGCACACGGATGAAGCCGGCGCCGCCGCGATGGCAAAGGCGGGAACGGTGGCCGTGCTGCTGCCCGGCGCGTTCTACTTCATTCGCGAGACGCAGAAGCCGCCGGTTGAAACTTTCCGCAAGCATGGCGTCCATATGGCGCTCGCGACCGATTGCAATCCCGGCAGCTCGCCGCTGACCTCGCTGCTGCTCACGATGAACATGGGCGCGACCTTGTTCCGGATGACGGTCGCCGAATGCCTGGCTGGAATCACCCGCGAGGGCGCGCGTGCCTTGGGCGTGCTCAGTGAGACCGGCACGTTGGAGGCCGGCAAATGGTGCGACCTCGCGATCTGGGACATCGAGCGCCCCGCCGAGCTTGTCTACCGCATCGGCTTCAATCCGCTGCATCGCCGGGTGTGGAGGGGGCAGTGACGGAGCAGGGCACAGCGATCGTCGTCAAGCCGGGAGCGGTCAGTCTCGACGATCTCGCGCGCGTGCTGGAAGGCGCATCCGTCGTGCTCGATCCCTCGTTCTGGCTGCGCGTCGAGGCGGCAGCCGAAATCGTCGCGAAGGCTGCGCAAGCGGATGCGCCCGTCTACGGCATCAACACCGGGTTCGGGAAGCTGGCCTCGAAGCGCATTCCGGCGGACCAGACCGCGCTGCTCCAACGCAATCTCATCGTCTCGCATTGCTGCGGCGTCGGCCCAGTCACGCCCGAGCCGATCGTTCGCCTGATGATGGCGCTGAAGATCGTCTCGCTCGGACGCGGCGCTTCCGGCGTGCGCCGGGAAGTCATCGAGCAACTGCAGGCCATGCTGGCGCGGGGCGTCTGTCCGCTGGTGCCGCAGCAGGGCTCGGTCGGCGCCTCCGGCGATCTTGCGCCGCTCGCGCATATGACGGCGGTGATGATCGGCGAGGGCCAGGCGATCGTCGACGGGAAGACCGTGTCCGGCGGTGAAGCGCTCGCCGCGGCCGGCCTCGCGCCGCTGACGCTCGGCCCCAAGGAGGGGCTTGCGCTGATCAACGGCACGCAATTCTCGACCGCTTACGCCATTGCCGGCGTGCTGCGCGGGTTTCGCCTGGCCCGCGCGGCGCTCGTGACCGGTGCGCTGTCGGTCGATGCGGCGATGGCCTCGACGGCGCCGTTCCGTCCCGAAATCCAGGCGCTGCGCGGCCATGCCGGGCAGATCGCCGCGGCCGCAACGTTGATGGCGCTGCTGGATGGCAGCGACATTCGTCTGTCGCATCTCGAAGGCGACGAACGCGTGCAGGATCCCTATTGCCTGCGCTGCCAGCCGCAGGTCGCAGGCGCCGCGCTTGACCTGATCACGCAAGCCGCGCGCACATTGATTGTCGAAGCCAACGCCGTCACCGACAATCCGCTGGTGCTGGTCGAAACCGGCGAGATCGTTTCCGGCGGCAATTTTCACGCCGAGCCTGTGGCCTTTGCCGCCGACGCACTCGCGCTGGCGCTGTCGGAAATCGGCGCGATCAGCGAGCGGCGCATTGCAACGCTGGTCGACCCCGCGCTGAATTTCGGCCTGCCGCCGTTTCTGACGCCCGATCCCGGCATCAATTCCGGCTTCATGATCGCCGAGGTGACGGCCGCGGCGCTCTATGCCGAGAACAAGCAGCGCGCGGCGGCCTGCTCGNNTCCTCGGCATCGAGCTGCTGGTCGCGGCCCAAGGCATCACGCTACGCGCGCCGCATGCGACGAGCGCGCCGCTGGCTGCCGTCATCGCCGCACTGCGCGAGCAGGTGCCCGCGCTCGATGCGGATCGCTACATGGCCGGCGACCTCGCCAAGGCGGCTGCGCTGGTCGAGGCAGATGCGCTGCCGGCCACGGCCATTGCCGCACTTCCATCCGATCCGTTTCCGAGGCTTGATTAAGAGGTCCGCATGAACCGCCGACTGGACAATGACCGCACCATTCGCGCCCCCCGCGGCAGCGAGATCAGCGCCAAGAGCTGGCTGACGGAAGCGCCGCTGCGCATGCTCATGAACAACCTCGATCCTGACGTCGCGGAGCGCCCGAGCGAGCTCGTCGTCTATGGCGGCATCGGCCGCGCCGCGCGCGACTGGGAGAGCTTTGACCGGATCGTTGCGGCCTTGCGCAAGCTCGAAGCCGACCAGACGCTGCTGGTCCAGTCCGGCAAGCCGGTCGGCGTCTTCCGCACCCATGCCGATGCACCGCGCGTGCTGATCGCGAACTCCAACATCGTACCGCACTGGGCGACGCTCGATCATTTCAACGAGCTCGATCGCCAGGGCCTGATGATGTACGGCCAGATGACGGCGGGCTCGTGGATCTATATCGGCAGCCAGGGCATCGTGCAGGGTACCTACGAGACCTTTGTCGAGGTCGGGCGTCGTCACTATGGCGGCAGCCTTGCCGGCAAATGGATTCTCACCGCTGGCCTCGGTGGCATGGGCGGTGCGCAGCCGCTGGCCGCGACCATGGCCGGCGCTTCGATGCTCGCGGTCGAATGCCAGCCGAGCCGCATCGAGATGCGGCTGCGAACCGGCTATCTCGATCGCCAGGNNCTGGTGCGCCGCGGCGTCAAGCCCGACATCGTCACCGACCAGACCAGCGCGCATGATCCGATCAACGGCTATTTGCCGAAGGGCTGGACGCTCGCCGAGTGGGAGGCCAAGCGCGCGTCCGATCCGAAGGGCGTCGAGCGTGCGTCGAAGACGTCGATGGTCGAGCATGTCCAGGCGATGCTGGATTTCCATGCGCAGGGCATTCCGACGCTCGATTACGGCAACAACATCCGCCAGATGGCGCAGGACATGGGGCTGAAGAACGCCTTCGATTTCCCCGGCTTCGTTCCCGCCTATATCCGTCCCTTGTTCTGCCGCGGCGTCGGGCCGTTCCGCTGGGCCGCGCTCTCGGGCGATCCCGAGGACATCTTCAGGACCGATGCCAAGGTGAAGGAGCTGATGCCCGACGACAAGCATCTGCACAATTGGCTCGACATGGCCAGGGAGCGCATCAAGTTCCAGGGTCTGCCGGCGCGGATCTGCTGGGTTGGCCTCGGTGATCGCCATCGCCTCGGCCTTGCCTTCAACGAGATGGTGGCACGCGGCGAGCTCAAGGCGCCGATCGTGATCGGCCGCGACCATCTCGACAGCGGCTCGGTGGCGAGCCCCAACCGCGAGACCGAAGCGATGAAGGACGGCTCGGATGCGGTGTCCGACTGGCCTCTGCTGAACGCACTGCTCAATTGCGCCAGTGGCGCGACCTGGGTGTCGCTGCATCATGGCGGCGGCGTCGGTATAGGCTATTCCCAGCACGCCGGCATGGTGATCGTCGCCGATGGCACGCCGGAAGCGGCCAAGCGCATCGAGCGCGTGCTCTGGAACGATCCGGCCACCGGCGTCATGCGCCATGCCGACGCGGGTTACGAGACCGCGATCGACTGCGCCCGCGACAAGGGGCTCGATCTGCCGAGCCTTGCGAAGTAGCTGGCCGCGGGCTCGATCAACCTCTCTCGCTTGCGGGGGAGGTCGGCNNGCGGGAGAGGGAGCGCACCTTCTTCGGGGCAGCCTCGCCAATTCAGCCGCTCACCAGTAGCTTTGGCATCGTCGTCTTCGCGCCGTCCATGAAAGTCTGGACGGCGTCGCGGACGATGGCGTCGAGATCCGGCGGGATCGGCGTCTCGTAGATGAACTTGCGGATGGCAAGATAGAAGATGCGGCCGTGCAGGCCCCAGAACAACTCGGTCTCGCGCTCACTCAATGAGTGAGCTTTTGCATCGGGCAGTTTGAGCTCGTGGCGGAGTTCAGCTGCCGCCGGTTCGATGATCTCGCGGCGGACGATGTCGAGATAGCGGCTGGTGATGCCGAACGACTTCATGCCGGAGAACACGAAGATCCGCACCCAATTGTACTCGAACACGCGTTCGACATAGTCGAGATAGAAGCGCGTGAGCCGCGCTTCGAGTGACAACGAACGGTCGCGGATCATCGGCCCCCAATCGGGCGACCAGCGGCTGAGATAGACCTCCTGGTAGACCCGCTCGATCAGCGCTTCCTTGCTCGGGNNACGATCGCGCGCTCGCGGTCAGCCGCGCGCATGTTGCGACGCTTTGGCGCGGACTTGCTGCCTGTCTCGGTCCGCTTGCGGGCCGGTCGCCTCAAAGTTCTCTGCGCTTTTCGGGCCATCTCGTCGCTGAATCAACGTATCGCTGCCTTCATAGCCCAAGGCGCATTTGTGACCAAATGGTCATTTCCTGTTGACCGGCCTTTAGCGCCGTGTCAGGATTTTGAGACCAGATGGTTACAAATCTGGCATCCCGGCTGATGAGCCGATGGATCTCTGAGGAAACGGCAGTGAAGGCGAGGGCTTTCAGCTATTTTCGTGCGGCGACGATCGACCATGCGCTGGATGCTCACGCCCGCGCCGGGGACGATGCGCGTTTCATCGCCGGCGGCCAGAGCCTGGTGCCGGCGCTGTCGCTGCGGCTGCAGGCGCCGCGGCTTTTGATCGACATCACCCACATCGACGAGCTGCGCGGCGTCAGGCGCGACGGCGATAGCTTGCGCATCGGTGCGCTGACGCGCCACTGCGAAATGCTGAGCGAGCCGCTGATCGCCGAATTCGCGCCGCTGCTGCATGCGGCGGCGCCGTTCGTTGCGCATCCCGCGATCCGCAACCGCGGCACGTTTGGGGGCAGCGTCGCGCTCGCCGACCCCGCGTCCGAATTTCCGGCAATGACATTGGCGCTGGATGCCGAGATCGAGATCGCCGGGCCGTCAGGCCGCCGGCGCGTCAAGGCCGACGACTTCTTCATCGACCTGTTCGAGACGGCGTTGCGGCCCGGTGAGCTGATCACGGCAATTTACGTTCCGCTGTTCAAGGCCGATCAGCGCTTTGCGTTCGACGAATTGGCGCGGCGGCGCGGGGACTATGCGCTGGTCGGGTGCGGGATCATGGCGACCTGCACCGGCGAGCGCATTGACGACATCCGCATCTCCTTTTTCTCCGTGGGGAATACGCCAATGCGGGTCAAGGGCGCTGAGGCAAGCCTGATCGGCTCGGATCTAAATGCGCAACGCATCGCCGCCGCGCAAGGCGCGCTCGAGGGCGATCTCGCTCCGCCCGAGAGCGACGAGGTGCCGCCCGCGATGCGGCTGCATCTCGCCCGCGTATTGCTTGGCCGCCTGCTCGGACGTCTCGGTGAGGACGCATGAGCGGCTTTGACGAGACCCTCCTGAACGAGGCCGACGAGACCGTGCGCATTCGCCTCGTCGTCAACGGTCGCAAGGTCGCCTGCGAGGTCGCGCCGCGCGACACGCTGGTCGATTGCCTGCGCGACAGGCTCGAGCTGACGGGCACGCATGCCGGCTGCGAGATGGGCTCCTGCGGTGCCTGCCTGGTGCAGCTCGATGGCCGCGCCGTGCATTCCTGCCTGATGTTTGCGGTGCAGGCCGACGGCGGCAAGATCGACACGATCGAGGGGCTCACCGAGAGCGGCCTGCTCGCCGACCTCCAGGCCGAATTCCACCGTCGCAATGCGCTGCAATGCGGCTTCTGCACCTCGGGCATGCTGATCAACGCTCACGAGTTGCTCTCGCAGAGTGCGCAGCCGAGCCGCGAGGAGATCCGCGACGCGCTGTCGGGCAATTACTGCCGCTGCACCGGCTATGAGGCGATCGTCGATGCCATCGACGCCGTGGCCAAAGCGCGCAGCGCAGGCGGAGGCGCAGCATGAGCGCGCCGCTGACCTCGCTCGATCGGCCCAACTCCTATATCGGCCGTTCCGTGCCGCGGCCAAATGCAAAACGGCTGCTGGCAGGGCGGGGGCGCTATGTCAGCGATCTCAAGTTGCCGCGGATGCTGTATGCCGCGTTCCTGCGCAGCCCGCATGCGCACGCGAAGATCATCTCGATCGATACCGAACAGGCCCGCGCGCTCGAAGGCGTGCATCTCGTCGCGACGGGCGCCGATCTCGCCAGGATCTGCACGCCCTGGACCGGCACGCTCGATCATTTCAAGGGCATGACCTCCGCACCGCAATTGCCGCTGCCGCTGGATCGCGTGGTCTGGGCCGGGCAGGCGGTGGTTGCGGTCGTGGCCGAGAGCCGCGCGATCGCCGAAGATGCGCTGGAGCTGATCGAGATCGACTACGAGGACCTTCCCGTCGTCGTCGACATTGACAGCGCACGCGAGGCCGGCGGTCCGCTGGTCAATCCCGGCAGCGCCAACAACTCCTGCTTCCGCAGCCAGCTCGACAACGGCAGCGTCGACGACGCCTTCGCGCATGCGGCCCATGTGGTGGAGGAGGAGTTTTCCTTCGGCCGCCATACCGCAGTGACGCTGGAGCCGCGTGCCATCGTCGCCGATTACGATCCATCCGCAGGCACGCTCACCGTGCATCACGGCACGCAGACGCCGTACCAGTTCCAGGACCTCTACTCCCGCCACTACGGCATCCCGGAAGCCCGCGTCCGCGTGATCGCGACCGACATCGGCGGCTCCTTCGGGATGAAGCTGCATGTCTATCACGAGGACATGGCGGCGGTCGGTCTCTCGATCCTGCTCGGCCGTCCCGTGAAGTACGTTGCCGATCGCATGGAATCTTTCGTCTCCGACATCCATGCCCGCGACCACCGCGTCCGCGCCCGCATGGCGCTCGACGCCAAGGGCGAG
>NZ_BTIG01000042.1:0-2653 GCF_036247965.1 Bradyrhizobium sp. TM233
GAACAGGATCTTGCTTGGCGGAATGCCGGCGGCCAGCGCGCGCTTCAACTCGCCGCCCGAGACCACGTCGGCGCCGGCGCCGAGCTTGGCCAGCGTGCGCAGCACCGACTGGTTGGAGTTCGCCTTCATGGCGTAGCAGACCAGCACCTTCTCGCCCGCGAAGGCCTCGGTGAAGACGCGATAGTGCCGCTCCAGCGTCGCGGTCGAATAGCAATAGAACGGCGTGCCGACGGTCGCGGCCAGCTCGGACAGGTTCACCGCCTCGGCGTGCAGCACGCCGTTGCGATAGTCGAAATGGTTCATGGCTTAGGCTCGGTTGTCCCGGCTTATTTCTTGCCGGGAGGTTCGTCCAGGAGCGGGTCGAGAATAAACGGTTTCTTCCGGCCCTTGGCCGCCGCCGGCGCGGCATCCGCACCTGATGAGGTGGGATTGAACATGCTCGACGTCTTCTGGGCTGCGGTCTCGGTGTCGGCTGGAGCTGCGACGTTGGCCGTAGGCGCGTCGGAAGCGGTCGGCGGCAGATCCAGCGGACCCTTGCGGCCGCAGCCGGCCAGCGCGAGCGCCGTCAGGCTCAAGACAATGATGGCCCACCCCGAGCCGGCCGGGCGAAACTTTGACGTCACGACGAAATCCCCACTACGCGGGCCGCACCATACAGAGATTGGCGCGCTCTGGCGAGAGCCGGATGACCATGAAACATAAGCGAAATTTTGCCCCTCAGCCCAATTTCCGCTCTTTTTCCAGCCGCTTCGCCCAGGCCTTGGCCTGCGACGCCACGTTCTTCGGCGCAGTGCCGCCGAAGCTGGTGCGGCTCTTCACCGACGATTCGACCGAGAGCACGCCGAGCACGTCCTTGGTGATTTTCGGCTCGATCGCCTGCATCTCCTTGAGCGGCAGCTCGTGCAGCGCCACGCCGCCCTCGGCGGCCTTGGCGACGATGCGGCCGGTGACGTGATGGGCCTCGCGGAACGGCATTTTCAGCGTCCGCACCAGCCAGTCGGCAAGGTCGGTCGCGGTGGCATAGCCCTCGCCCGCAGCCGCCTTCATCCTGGCTTCGTCAGGCTCGAGGTCGCGGACCATGCCGGTCATGGCGCGGATCGCCAGCGACAGCGCGGCAAAGCCCTCCATGGCGCCCTGCTTGTCCTCCTGCATGTCCTTTTGATAGGCGAGCGGCAGGCCCTTCATCACGATCAGGAGACCNNTTGAGCGCGCCGATGACGCGGCCGGTCTTGGCACGCACCAGCTCGGCGGCATCCGGATTGCGCTTCTGCGGCATGATGGAGGAGCCGGTGGTGAACTTGTCGCTGAGCCGGATCATGCCGACCAGCGGCGAGGTCCAGATCACGATCTCCTCGGCGAAGCGCGACATGTGCACGGCACAGATCGAGGCCGCCGACAACGTCTCCAGCACGAAGTCGCGGTCGGAGACCGCATCGAGCGAGTTCGCCATCGGACGATCGAAGCCCAATGCCTTCGCGGTGGCGTGACGGTCGATCGGGAACGAGGTGCCGGCCAGCGCGGCGGCGCCGAGCGGGGATTCATTGAGCCGCTTCCGCGCATCCTGGAAACGGCCGCGGTCGCGCGCGGCCATCTCGACATAGGCGAGCAGATGATGGCCGAAGGTCACGGGCTGTGCGGTCTGCAGATGGGTGAAGCCGGGCATCACGGTTGCGGCATGCTCCAGCGCGCGATTGACCAGCGCGGCCTGGAACGCGGCGAGCGCGGCGTCGGTCTCGTCGAGGACGTCGCGGACATAGAGACGGAAATCGGTCGCGACCTGGTCGTTGCGCGAGCGCGCGGTGTGCAGGCGGCCGGCGGCGGGGCCGATCAGCTCGGACAGGCGGCTCTCGACATTCATGTGAATGTCCTCCAGCGCGCGCTTGAACTCGAAGCCGCCCTTGCCGATCTCTGACAAAATCGTGTCTAGACCCTTGCTGATATTTTTCGCATCAGAGCCCGTGATGATGCCTTGGCTGGCCAGCATCGCAGCGTGGGCCTTGGACGCGGCAATGTCCTGGGCGAAGAGGTGACGATCGACGTCGATGGAGACGTTGATCTCTTCCATGATCTCGTCGGGACGTTCCGAGAACCGGCCGCCCCACATCTTGTTGCTCATGATCCCCTGCTCACGCCTTGATTTGCCGCACGTTTGCTGGCCGCCGCCAGCCGTATTAAGAGGCCCCTGATAGCCATATCTGCGACCGGATGACAAACGATATGCTCGACAAGACGCCCTCCGCCACGCGCCGGGTCCCCCTCGTCATCGCCACCGTGGCGGTCGGAGGGCTGGCCGGCTTCGCCGCGCTGTACGGACTGGGCCTGGGCCGGTCGCCTGGCGGCGATCCCACCTGCAAGCCGGCGGTGGCGACGGCCCAGAAAATCGCCCCCCTCGCCCATGGCGAGCTGGCGGCGCTGACCATGGCGAGCGCGCCCCTCAAGCTGCCCGACCTCGCCTTCGAGGACGCCGACGGCAAGCCGAAAAAGCTGTCCGATTTTCGCGGCAAGACGCTGCTGGTGAACCTCTGGGCCACCTGGTGCGTGCCGTGCCGGAAGGAAATGCCGGCGCTGGACGAGCTCCAGGGCAAGCTGTCGGGCCCGAATTTCGAAGTGGTGGCGATCAATATCGACACCCGCGACGCCGAGAAGCCGAAGA
>NZ_BTIG01000043.1:0-1734 GCF_036247965.1 Bradyrhizobium sp. TM233
ACGTCCGCGCGGCCTGATCCTGCCGGACAGGTATCAGACTACGCAAGAGCGGCGTCATCGGCGCCGCTCTTTGCTTTTGGCGAACCGCCCGGCCCCGGACTTAGTTTTCATGTGGGTCATACGGTTCCAAATCTTTACGGGTTCCGAACGCGGGGAACTTTAACTCCTTGCAGCATTTCGGAGGCCCATCGTGAAGCTGTTTTCGTTCTCTGCCATTCGCTCCATCCAATTGAAGATTGCCCTGATCGCCGGCCTCTGCCTCGCGGTCACCTGCGTCGTGCTGATCGGCTACGGCCTCTTCTCCACGCAGAGCATGAACCAGTACGTGACCCACGAGGTCATGCAGCTGGTCGACAATCAGACCAAGGAAAGCCTGACCAACCGCGCTACCACCGAAGCCAGCGCCATCAAGGCCGAGCTGGAGGTCGGATTCGATGCCGCGCGCACCATCGCGCATGCGTTCGCGACGCTGGCAGACGAGAAGACCGGCACCCCCATCGCAGCCCGGCGCGCTCAGTTCAACGCGCTGCTCCGCCACGTGCTCGAGCTCAATCCTGCTTTCAACGGTACCTACTCGGCCTGGGAGCCCGGCGCGCTGGATGGCGATGACGCGGCGTTCAAGGGCCGCAAGGAGGTCGGATCGGACAACACAGGCCGGTTCCTGCCCTATTGGACGCGCAACGCCAACGGCGACATCGCGGTTCAGCCGCTGGTCGAGTACGACAGCAGCGAGCGGCATCCCAACGGTCTGGTGAAGGGCGCCTGGTACATCAATCCGAACACGACGGGTAAGGAGAACATCCTCGGTCCGCTGCCCTACATCGTGCAGGGCAAGGGCGTCTTCCTGGCGACCATGTCGGTGCCGGTCATGATCGGCGGCAAGTTCCGCGGCGTTGCCGGCGCCGACTACAATCTCGACTTCGTGCAGAAGCTGGCCCTCAAGATCAATGCCTCGCTGTTCGAGGGCAAGGGCAAGGTCGCGATCCTCAACGACACCGGCCTGATCGTGGCCAACAGCGCCAATCAGGACGTGATCGGCAAGAACGCTTCGGCAGCCGATCCGCGCTGGAGCGAGAGCCTCGCCATCGTCAAGGCCGGCAAGAGCGCGGTGCAGGACGATCCGAAGTTCGCCAACATCGATATCTATGCGCCGATCCGCTTCGGGCTCACCGAGAATGCGTGGTCGGTCGTGATCTCGGTCCCGCGCGAGGTCGTGCTGGCGTCCGCACGGCAGCTGGATGCCTCGCTCAGTGCCCGTGCGACGTCGAGCACGTTCTGGCAGCTCGGTGTCGGCCTCGTCATCGTGCTGGCGGCGATCTTTCTGATCTCGTTCGCTGCACGAAAGATCGCGCGGCCGATCCAGGACTGCGCCAATTTCGCCGACGGCATCGCCAAGGGCGACTTCAACCAGCAGCTCAAGATCGATCAGGCCGACGAGGTCGGCAGGCTCGCGACGTCGCTGAGCTCGATGCAGGACGACATCAAGCGCAGCATCGAGCAGCGCGCCCAGGACCAGGCCGCTGCCGATCGCGAACGCAAGCGCACCATGAACGAGCTGGCCGACAGCTTCGAAGCGCAGGTGGGCGGTATCGTGGAAACGGTGTCCGCCGCGTCCGGCGCGCTGGAAAGCTCGGCCGGATCGCTGAGCTCGACCGCCGAGCGGGCGCAAGAGCTCGCCTCCGTCGTCGCGACCGCGTCCGACCAGGCATCTGGTAACGTGCAGTCGGTGGCCTC
>NZ_BTIG01000044.1:0-1503 GCF_036247965.1 Bradyrhizobium sp. TM233
AAGGTGCCGCAGCTGTTCGTGCTCTCGGGCGCCACCAAATGGGCCGAGCCGCAGAAGAATCCGTGGACGATGCCGGGGATGGCGGCCTACGAATCCGAGGGCGTGGTCTACGCCAAATACATCCTGCAGACCAAGCCCGACGCCCGGATCGCGATCCTGGCGCAGAACGACGATTTCGGTCGCGACTATGTCGCAGGCTTCAAGCGCGCGCTCGGAGCCAAGGCGGCCGGCATGATCATCGCCGAGCAGACCTACGAGACCAGCGCGCCGACGATCAGCTCGCAGCTCTCGACCCTGAAGGCCTCGGGCGCCAACGTGCTGTTCGGCGTCGTGCTCGGAAAATTCACCTCGCAGATGGTCAAGGGCGTGGCCGAGATCGGCTGGAAGCCNNAATGGGCCGACGATCCCGGCGTGAAGGAGTATTTTGCCTTCATGAAGCAATACCTGCCGAACGCCGACCTTTCCAACTCCAACTACGCCGCCGGCTACCACTATGCGACGCTGCTGATGACGGTGCTGAGGGCGTGCAAGGAAGACGTCAGCCGCGACAACATCATGCGCCAGGCGGCCTCGCTGAAAGAGGTGAAGCTGCCGCTGCTGCTGCCGGGAATCTCGGTTACGACCGGCGCCGACGATTATCTGCCGTTCCAGCAGCTTCAGCTCCGCCGCTTCAACGGCAAGAGCTGGGTCGGCTTCGGCGACGTGCTGGACGATCGCTAGGCTCGCGCGGGACAAGGACACGCCATGATCATCAGCGGCGAGCGCCGGATCAGCTATGACGAGATCCAGTCACGCATCAGACGGGCGGCGAGCGGATTTCGCGCCCTGGGCCTTGCCGAGGCCGCCCCGGTTGCGATGATGCTGCGCAACGACTTCGCCCTGTTCGAGGTGGTTGCGGCCTCCGCCGCCCTCGGCAGCCCGGTGGTACCGATCAACTGGCATCTCAAGGCCGAGGAGGTCCGCTACATCCTGACCGACAGCGGCGCGAAGATCCTGGTCTGCCACGCCGACCTGCTGCCGCAGATTCGTGACGGCGTGGCGCCGGATGTCCGCCTTCTCGTCGTCGCGACGCCGCCCGAGCTGGCGGCGACCTTCGCCATTGCCCCGGAGCTGACCGCGGTCCCGGCCGGACTGACCGATTGGGAGCGCTGGCGCGACGGCCATCCTGAAGCCCAGGAACCGCCGCGCCGGGCCGCGGCAATGATCTACACGTCGGGCACGACCGGGATGCCGAAAGGCGTGCGGCGCATGCCGATGCAGCCCGAGCAGGCGGCCGCTTCCGAACGCGTCGGCGCGATCGCCTATGGCATCAAGCCGCGGGACAACCAAATCGTACTGATCAACGGGCCGATGTATCACTCGGCGCCGCATTCCTACGGCATGATGGCGTTTCGCAACGGCTGCACCATCATCCTCCAGCCGCGGTTCGATGCGGAGGAGCTGCTGGCGCTGATCGAGCGTCACCGCGTGACGCACATCCACATGGTGCCGACCATGTTCGTG
>NZ_BTIG01000045.1:0-11524 GCF_036247965.1 Bradyrhizobium sp. TM233
GCCTGTTTCGCGCCCGGCCGGGATTGCTGTACGCTTCCGATTAGATATCCGCCGCTTCGCCTCTGTCAACGTCATTGGACAGCGGCGGGCGAAGCTTCGCGAGGCACGAGCGACACCAATGTGGCAAAATCTATCCTTGCGCGGGCGCATCAACCTTCTGCTGGCGCTGCTGCTGGCGCTGGGGCTCGCCGTCAATATCGGCCGCCAGGTCGCGGAGGCGGGTCCCCGCGTGCAGGCCGAGGACCAGAGCGTGATCCGGCTCGCACGCGAATTCATCGAGATGATCGTGGCCGATCTCAAGGAGGCGCCCGATCCCGATGCCAGGCTGAACCAGATCGCGCGCGATCTCAGCCGTCTGCGCCATGTCAGCATTACGCTTCGGGACGCCGGCGGCAATGCGCAGACACCGCCCCGGCTTGACGCCGATGCGGACACGCGCGGGCCGCCGGCCTGGTTCGTCAGCCTGGTTCATCCCGAGCAGACCGCGGTGAGCGTGCCGGTCTCGATCCATGGCAAGCTCGGCTCGCTCCTGATCACCTCGCATCCCGATGACGAGATCGCCGAGATCTGGGACGGCATCGTGACCCAGCTCGAGGTCGGTACGGTGATCGCGCTGGCACTGTTTTTCCTGATGATGAGTGTGGTCGGCCGGGCGCTGGCACCGCTCCAGTCGCTGGCGGAGGCAATGGGGAAGCTCGAAGACGGACATTACGAGGCCCGTGTCGCGCCGGGCGGCGCGCCGGAGCTCGCCGCAATCTGCACCAGGCTCAACCACCTGGCCGCAACCCTCGGTGAGGCGGTCGAGGACAAGCGGCGCCTCGCCGAGCGGGCGGTGTCGCTCCAGGACATCGAGCGCAAGGAGATCGCGCGCGAGCTCCACGACGAGTTCGGGCCGTACCTGTTCTCGCTGCGCGCGCATGCCGGCGCGCTGGCGAAGCAGGCGGACGGACGCGTCCCGAGCGCAGAGGCCGTGCGAAAACATGGCAGCGCCATGCTGGAGCAGATCAACGCGCTGCAGCAGTTCAATCGCCGCGTGCTGGAACGGCTCCGCCCCGTCGGTCTTGCCGAGCTCGGGCTGCGCCAGGCGCTCGAATCGCTGTCGCGGCTGTGGCGGGAATCGCATCCCGATGTCGCGATCGAGACCGTGATCTCGCCGTCGCTCGGGGTCACCGGCGAGACCGCCGATCTCACCATCTACCGCATCGTGCAGGAGGCGCTCACCAACGTGTTCCGCCACGCCGGCGCGACCTCGGTCAATGTCGTCATCGAGCCGGCGGAGCAGATGGCCCAAGACGGCCGCTTCTGCGCCCGGGTGCGGGTCAGCGACAATGGCCGCGGCATGGAGCCGGGCCAGAAGCTCGGCTTCGGCCTCGTCGGCATGCGTGAGCGGATTCTGGCGCTGGGCGGCACGCTCAACGTCGTCTCCGGCGACGGCGGATTGACCGTGGAGGCGCTGGTTCCGACCGCGGCCGCCTGATCGCTCCCGAAGTGATCGGGAAAAATTCCCGATTTGCTCGGGAAAACGGGTGCGGATAACGCCCGATCTTTTGTGGCTGGCGCGCGACCGGCCGCCGATTACACTTCGTCTCAACCAATCGGCGAAAATCAAAACAGCCGGTGGTCACGGATGGGAAGGCGGGGATGGGCAAGGTTCTTTCGTTCAAGCGTCGTTTATTGATGGCCTCGGTGTCGGCCGGTCTGGCGTCCGGGGTGCTGTTCGCGGGCCCCGCCGAGGCCGCGCAAGACGAGGAGACCAACGTCCAGAATCTGCCGCCGGTCGAAGTGGCGGCACCGCCGCCGTCGGTAGCGAGGCGTACCGCGCCAACGCGACCGGTCGCGCGCATCGGGGCAGCGTCGTCCGCCGCCCCGAAGACACGGCTTTATGTCTACCCGACCTCGCCGGGCACCGGCAGAGGTCTCGATGTCGACAAGGTCCCGTCGGCGATCAACGCCGTCGATGTCAGCCAGATCAAGCGCACCGGCTCGCTGAACGTCACCGACGCGCTGCGCGACAACATCGCCGGCGTCAACATCACCGAGGTCACCGGCAATCCGTTCCAGCCGGATGTCGAATTCCGCGGCTTTGTCGCTTCGCCCGTGACCGGCACGCCGCAAGGCCTTGCGGTGTATCAGAACGGCGTCCGCATCAACGAAGCCTTCTCGGATGCCGTCAATTGGGACCTGATCCCGACCGCTGCGATCAGGTCGGTGACGCTGGTCACCAACAATCCCGCTTTCGGCCTCAACGCGCTCGGCGGCGCCATCAATCTGCAAATGAAGGACGGCTTCACCTATCAGGGCGCCGAGATCGACGTGATGGGCGGCTCGTTCGGCCGCGTCCAGGGCTCGGCGCAATGGGGCAAGCAGGTCGACAAGAACTTCGGCGTCTATGCCGCGCTCGAAGGCCTGCGCGACAACGGTTTCCGCAATTTCTCGCAATCGACCGTGCGGCGCTTCTACGGCGATGTCGGCTACAAGGCCGGCGACAGCGAATTCCACGCCAATATGGGCGTCGCCAAGAACGATTTCGGCGCCAGCGCCACCGTTCCGGCCGAGCTGCTCGACAAATATTGGGGCGCGACCTACACCACGCCGCAGACCACGTCCAACCGCGTCGGCTATCTCAACCTGACCGGAAAGGCCGATGCGACGCCGACCTGGACGCTCGAAGGCACCGCTCGTTTGCGCCGGTACGAGCAGAAGATCGTCGACGGCAATCCGACCGACGTGCAGGAGTGCGCCGCTTTGGGGCTGCTGTGCTTCGGCGACGATACGACGGCGGCCAACGGGACCAACGGCGCGCAGCTTGCCAATCCGTATCCGCTCGGAACCATCCTCGGCGAGATCGACCGGGGCTCCATCCGCTCGACCACCTTCGGCGTGTCGGGGCAGGCCACCAACACCGATCAGCTGTTCGGCCACGACAACCGCTTCGTGGTGGGCACGAGCTATGATGCCAGCGTCACGCGCTATACCGCCACCGCCGAAATCGGCTCGATGGGCGAGAACTACGTCGTCAGCGGCAGCGGCCTCTTCCTGGGGCCGACGGGCTCACCAGCCACCGTTGCCGGCCCCGTCTCGCTGCGGACCGTCAACCAGTATAACGGCCTCTACGCGATGGACACCTTCAACGTCACGGAGGCCTTCGCGATCACCGGTGGCGGCCGCTTCAACGTGGCGCGCATCACGCTCGAGGATCAGCTCGGCACCGATCTCAACGGTGACCACACCTTCACCCGCTTCAATCCGGTGATCGGCGGCACCTACAAGATCACGCCGGAGCTGACTGCCTATGCCGGCTATTCCGAGGCCAACCGCGTGCCGACGCCGCTCGAGCTCGGTTGCGCCGATCCGGCCCGGCCCTGCCTCATCGCGGCGTTTCTGGTGTCGGACCCGCCGTTGAAGCAGGTCGTGTCCAAGACCATCGAGGCCGGCTTTCGCGGCACGAGGGAGCTGAACATCGGCACGCTCGGCTGGAAGGTCGGAGGCTTCCGCGCCACCAATTACGACGACATCGTCGCCGTTCCCGCGGTCGGACGCACCGGCTTCGGCTATTTCTCCAATGTCGGCCGTACCAGGCGCCAGGGACTCGAGGCCGAGGTCAACATCAAGTCGCCGACGCTTCAGTTCCAGGCCAGCTATGCGTTCGTGGACGCACGCTACCTCGATGCTTTCGAGCTGGGCTCCGAAAGCCCGTTCAGGGATCCCGTGACCGAGACCATCCAGGTTTCGCCAGGCAACCAGCTTCCCGCGATCCCGCGTCACCGCGTCAAGGTCGGCATCGACTACGCCGTGACCGACGTCTGGAAGGTCGGCGGCAACGCACTGTTCGTGTCCAGCCAGTATTTCGTTGGCGACGAGTCCAACCAATATTCCAAGTTGCCATCCTACACGGTATTCAACCTCCACACCTCCTACCAGGTGGCGAAGAACATCCAGCTCTACGGCCGGGTCGACAACGTCTTCGACAGGCGCTACGCCACCTACGGACAGTTCTTCGACCGCGAGGCCTTGCCCAACTTCACCAACGGCGGCAATGACTTCACCGATCCGCGCTCGCTGAGCCCGGCGAGGCCCCGCGCGTTCTATGCGGGCATGCGGGTGACGTTCTAGGCACGGGTGCCGGCTGCGCCGGGGCAGAGAGTTCCCCACCGCCTTGGGCGGACGGCTTGCGTAAAATGTCCTGCCTCCGGCATCATGCGCCCGGAGGTTCGCTTTGCCGTGTCGTTGAAAAATCCGGATGCCGTCGCCGCTATCGTTACAGCGCTCCGACATGTTTACGGCGATGAGGTCGCCCGCCTCATGCTGGTCGAGGGCATGAGCCTGGCCGACCTGATCGATGCGATGTTTTCTGCGCCATTGACGCATCGCGAGGCCGTTCGAGATATCACCGACGGGCTGGACGATTTTGTCATTTCACCAGACCTGGGTCTCATGTGGCACCTCAGGTACATCTACGCAGACGAGCCCGGCTCCCTGCACGTCGTGGACATGGAAATCGCCACGCCGAATGGCACGCTGGCAAGCAGAGACGTCTGGCTTCGTCTGGTCTCTTAAAGGCGAGCCGTTTTCGCTGCCAATCCTTCGGCTTGGGAAGCGCCCGACAGCTTGCAGGACACCCTGCGACTGACAAACCGGGAGTTGGCGCGAATTTAGTCCCGGCTCAGCCGTTCTCTCAGGAATTCGATGAAGCGTTGCGTCTTGGCGGGGAGCAGCCGGGTTTCGGTGACCGCGTAGATGGTCATCGGCAAGCCCTGCCATTGCGGCATGATACGGCGCAGTCGGCCGGCTGCGACTTCATCGGCGACGATCTCTTGCGGCATGAACGTGATGCCCATGTCGAGCGTCGCCAGGCGGCGGAGCATGCCGATGCTGTTGAGGTGGAAACGGCCGCTGACGCCGGCTTCGACCGTTTGCGTTCCGTTGTGCAGCGTCCAGGTGCCCACCCTGGTCTGGCAGAGGCATTGATGATGCGCGAGGTCCGCCGGTTCGTCCGGCTCGCCGTTCTCTTCGAGATAGCGCGGCGAGGCGTAGAGATGGCCGTGCAGGCGAGCGAGCGGCCGCGCGATCATATGGGAGGCCTCGGATTCTCCGACGCGGATCGCCAGGTCGTAGGGTTCGGAGACCAGATCGACGCGCCGCGGCGTCAGGTCGAACTCGAAATCGATGCCGGGATATTGCCGTGCGAATTCGGTAATCAACGGCGCCAGATAGGTGTTGGCGAAATCCACCGGCAGTGAGACGCGCAGCAGTCCGCTCGGCCGCGCCAGCATCTCGCCGAGNNCGCCGAGTTGCTCGTGCGCCAGGCGCGCTTCGTCGACGATGCGCTTGCAGCGCTCGAAATAGAGCTGGCCGGCTTCGGTCAATTCGATCCTGCGCGTCGTCCGGTTCAGCAGGCGAAGCCCGATTTCCTTCTCCAGGAGGCCGATCCGTCGCGACAGGGTGGAGTTGGGCATGTCGAGGACCGCTGCGGCGCCCCGGAAGCTCCTGGCCTTCACGACCTCGACGAACAGCGCCATGTCGTTCAACAGCTCCATCGAATTATCCCATACATGGATCAATCTGTTCCATTATACGGCATTTATTCCATTAGGTGGAAGCTCCACCTCCCTTCTCTGCATCATCGAGAAGGAACTCGCCGTGAATTCGCTCTTCAGTCCCGTCCGCGTCGGCGGACTTGAACTTCCAAACCGCCTGGTCATGGCGCCCATGACGCGCTCGCGCGCCGATGCCAGCGGCGTTCCCGGCGGCCTCGCGGCCGAATATTACGCGCAGCGCGCCGGCGTCGGCCTGATCGTCACCGAGGGCACCCAGCCGTCCGATGACGGGCAGGGCTACATGACCACGCCGGGCATCTACACGCCCGCGCATGTCGCCGGTTGGCGCAAGGTCACCGACGCCGTGCACGCCAAGGGGGGCCATATCTTCATCCAGCTCATGCATGCCGGACGCATGTCGCATCCCGACAACACGCCGCATCACCGGCAGGGCGTGGCCCCGTCCGCGATCGCGCCCGATACGCCGATGTTCACGCCGAAGGGCATGCAGGATATCCGGCAGCCGCGGTCCCTCGCGATCGACGAAGTGCGCCGGACCGTCGGCGACTTCCGCGATGCCGCGCGTCACGCCATCGCGGCAGGCGCGGACGGCGTCGAGATCCATGGCGCGAACGGCTATCTGGTCCAGCAGTTCATTGCGCCGAGCGCGAACACCCGGACCGACGCCTATGGCGGCTCGATCGANNCTATCGCCATCTGGTCGCTGAGCTCGACAAGCTTTCGCTCGCCTACCTTCACATCATGCACCAGGGCGACGACCACCTGCTCGCCGACCTCCGCAGACTGTGGCGCGGCAAGCTGATCGTGAACAGGCCGGGCCGTCCGCGCGATCGTATCGGTTCCGACGTCGCCGCGGGGCTGGCCGATCTGGAAGCATACGGCCAGATGATCCTGGCGAATCCCGATTTTCTGACCCGCCTGAAATCCGGTGCGCCGCTGAACGAGGCCGACCGCAGGACTTTCTTCGGCGGTGATGCAAGCGGGTACACCGACTATCCCGCATGGGACGCGGCTGCCGCCGTCTGAGGACTGGCGGTCATCACATTCATCGGCTCTGCGCTGCGACTGCGGCGCAGAGCGCTCATTTTCATTCAATGCTTGCGGAAGGCACCTGAAGTGAAACGCGTGGAATTGGACAAGAGCCTGAACGTGACTCTACCGTCGCTCGAAAGCCTCCGGGTCGATGGACTGAATGTCGCGGTGATCGGCGGCACCGGCGGGATCGGTCGGGCATTCAGCCGTCAACTCGCAGCCAGGGGCGCGAATGTCCTGGTCATCGGTCAGACCTTCCGCGACCAGGACATGCCGCGCATCACGTTCATGAAGGCAGATCTGAGCTCGATGCGGGATGCGCGCCGCATTGGCAGCGCGCTGCCCGCCGGCAAGATGGACATCATCGTCTTCACGACCGGCATCATGGCAGGCCCCAAACGCGAGGTGACGGGCGAAGGCATCGAGCGCGACCTTGCCGTCAGCTATCTGAGCCGCCGCGTCATCCTCAACGAGATTGCTCCGCGACTTGGCAAGGACCGCGCCCGGGCCGACCTGAGGCCCCGCATGTTCGTCATGGGATTTCCGGGGACGGAGCAGAGGGCGAATGTCGACGACCTGAACTCGGAACGAAGCTACAAACGGTTCGCCGCACATTCGAACACCGTGGCCGGAAACGAAGTGCTCGTCATCGAGGCGGCCAGCCGTTTTCCCGACGTCGATGTGTTCGGCCTCAACCCCGGTTTCGTCAAGACCAACATCCGCGCCAATCTGCTCGGGTCGCGCGCGCTGTTCGCCGTCGTGGAATGGCTGACCAGCTTCATGATGGTCGAGCCGGATGTTTATGCCGAGCGGTTGGTTCCGCTCCTGGTGTCGCGCGATCTCAACGGCCGCAGCGGTGCGATGTTCAACAACAAGGCGGAGGCGCTCCTGGCGAGCCCGTCGTCCACGGAGCCGTCCTATGCGGCCGCGCTGATGGGGGCCTCCGACAGACTCGTCAGTCGCGCGCTGGAAGGTCGAGCGGGGAAGGGTACATGACCGGGCTTTCTCTCCAGGCCTGCGCGGACAGACCGCCCGATGGTCCTTTACCGTTCAGAAACCATGGCAAATGATCCTAAAATTTTAACGAAACTGCTCGGCTGTCTGCGCGTCGATTCGCTGGAGGGCCCGTCTGATGACAGAGCACCAGTTGAGAGAGCAGGAATGCCAGATCGCGCGCTATCGGCGCTTGGAACGGGAGGTGACGGATCCACTTGCCGCGTGCCTGCTTCACGGCATCGTCGAGGAGCTTGAAGCCGAGCTGCGCAAGGAAAGGCCGGATTGGCACGGGCCGCGTGATTAACGGTTTCTTAGTGCTATCATGCGGATTGTTGTGCGGGAATGCCAGGGAGACTGCTCCCATGCTGAAGGACGGGACATATGCGGCGTGGTACAAGACGCCGCTCGACCAGGGGACCGGGATCGTCCATGTCGCAGACGGACAGATCTGGGGCCGCGACAGCCTGATGACGTATCATGGCTCGTGCCGGGTCGATGGAGATCGCTTCACCGCCACCGTATCAACGAAGCGTCATACCGACGGACGTGCAACGGTCTTCGGCGTGGAAGACGAGCTCACCCTGGATATCGAGGGAAACTGTCCCGGCAAGATCGCGACTTACACCGCGACGGCACAACAAGTGCCGGGAATGATCCTCAAGGGCACGCTCATTCTGACCGAACAGCAGCCGCAGGCAAGTGAGCGAACCGAGCAGTTCCCGGCATTCAATCCCGACAAGCTGCCAAAGCTGCCGAAGCGCTCGCGCTGAAAATTTCGTATCGCGATGCGTGACGTCAGGGGCCAGCTGACCGGCTGCTCCAGCGAGGCGAGGGACATCATTTGTCCTCCGGCCTGCCCCGGGCGAGTATCGCGGCTTGTTGCAGGGTGATGCTTCGGACCAGGGGATCCGCATGACGGTGCACGAGTTGCCAATCCGTGCCATCCTTGCGGTAGACCTCGGTTACGCGCAACGACCAGTCTTGGGCCGGTAATCCGCCCACTTCGGCCCGCTGGTGTTCGATCATTGCGAGAACGACGAGCGCGTCCGATGCATAGGTTTGCAAGACCTCGAGCTCGGTTTCGCCTTCCCTGAAGTATCGCGATAGGTCGGCCAGGCGCTTGGGGCTCGCGTCGAATCCGCGACTGGCAGGCCCGCCGAAGGGCTGCATCAACGTGAAATCCGGCGCGATGCGGACGAGCTCGAGCCAGCGATCCATGTCGCCACGCATGAACGCGGCATTTTTCGCGCGGGCACGTTCGATGAGGCTGGCTGTCGCGTCGTTTGCGACGGCCTCATCAGCTGAAAGCTGAACGGACAGCGGAATTGCCGCCGTGGCGGCCATCATCGAGCGCCGCGACATCTTCTCCTGCCGGTCTGGCCAATTGTTCACACCGGGCGGTCTCTTGGCCATTTCACGTCTCCTGATCGAACGACGAATGACCCCATCCATGAGACCTTGATCTTGATGAATCCAGCGATATGATTTCAGCAATATGCTGAACCAAATTGATCTATCCAGGATCGACCTAAATCTCCTCGTGCTCTTCCGCTTGGTTCTGGAAGAACGTCATGTCGCGCGTGCTGCAGCCCGGCTGAGCCTGACGCCGTCGGCTGTCAGCCATGCGCTTGGCCGGCTCCGTCTCTTGCTGAACGACCCGCTGTTTCTGCGGACGCCGAAGGGCGTCGTTCCAACGGCGCGGGCCTTGGAGCTCGAGGAGCCCGTGACCGAGATCATCGCGCGCATCGAACAGCTGATCGGCTCGGCTGCACCGTTCGACCCCGCGAAGAGCCGCCGCCGGTTCACGATTGGCGCCCCCGATGCCGTACTGGTCTCGACATCCGTTCAGCTCCTGCGATCGATCGCGACTGCGGCCCCCCATATCGACCTCGCCCTGATCCACCTGATGCCTGCGCCGCGCGGCGGCGCGATCGGGGAGCCCTGGCACCAAAGCCTCGATATGCTCGAAAGACGCGAGCTCGATGTCGCAATGCTGCCGCTGCCGACGGTATCGCCGCGATTCGAGGCGCGCAGGCTCTACGACGAGGATTTCGTGCTGGCCATGCGCAAGGGACATCCTCTCGCGAAAGCGCCCACCCGTGCTGCATTCTCGCAGTCACAGCACCTGCTGGTATCTCTCAGTGGTGAAGCGCGCGGTTTCGTCGATCAGATGTTGGCAAAGCGCGGCCTCGAGCGCCGCATCGCCTTGACCGTCCCGAATTTCATGATGGCGCTCGTCCAGCTTTCAGGATCTGATCTGATCGCGGCATTGCCGCGCCGATTGGTGGAGCACCACGCCGGCCGTTTCGGCTTGGTGTTCGTCGAGCTGCCTTTTGCGCGTAAACCGGATGCGATCCGCGCGATCGCAACCAAGGCGGCGATGAGAGACGCCGGCATCGCGTGGCTCATGCAGGTCGTGGTCAGCGCAATCGGAGCAGGGCGGCCCTAAAGCTGCCCCTCTGAAGCCGAAAACTATTCATCCGACGCCGAAAAGTGACGGCATTGTGCCTGCCGCACCGTCTACGTTTGCTGGATCTGGGTCCTCCCAGACGCGCTTCTCAAATGGCCTCGAACTGTTCATTGTGCCGGGCCGAAACCAAGAGAGGCGGAGCAGCATCAATGTCGGACAAGGTCTCGCGTCGCCGGTTCGCGAAGCTCGCGGGGTTGTCCGCAGCCGGGGTGACAAATCCGCTTGATCTCGTCGAGGCCAGGCCGGCATCGCCGCCGCGCAATGTCAGCGGCTTTCCGCAAAACTTCGTCTGGGGCACGGCGACCTCGTCCTATCAGGTCGAGGGTGCGGTCAACGAGGACGGGCGAGGGGCCTCGATCTGGGACAAGTTCGTGCGCATCCCCGGCAAGATCGAGGACGGCACCAATGGTGACCGCGCCAATGAGCATTATCACCGCTACAAGGAGGACATCGGCCTCATCAAGGCGCTCGGCTGCAAGGCCTACCGCTTCTCGGTGGCCTGGCCGCGGCTGTTTCCGGACGGCGACGGCAAGCCCAATCCGAAGGGGCTCGACTTCTACAATCGTCTCGTCGACGAGCTCTTGAAGAACGGCATCGAGCCGTGGCTGACGCTGTATCACTGGGATCTTCCGCAATCGCTGCAGGATCGCTTCGGCGGCTGGCGTTCGACGGAAACCTGCAAGATCTTCGGCGACTACGCCGCCTATGTTGCCGAGCATCTGACCGACCGTGTCAAAAACGTGTTCACGCTGAACGAGAGCGGCCGCTTCGTCTATTTCGGCTACGGCATCGGCATCGACGCGCCGGGCGTGACGCTGCCGCAAGCCGAGGTCAACCAGATCAGGCACAACAGCGCGCTCGCGCACGGGCTCGCGGTGCAGGCGGTGCGCGCCCATGGCCGCCGCGGCACCAGAGTGGGGCCGGCCGAGAACATCGATGCCTGCGCGCCCGCGATCGACACGCCGGAGAACGTTCGTGCCGCGGGAATCGCGCTGCGCGAGATGAACGCCGGCTATCTCAACGTCATCATGACGGGCCGCTACACCGACGCCTTCCTGAAATTCGCCGGGCCCAACGCACCGAAATTCACCGATGCGGAGCTGAAGATCATCTCCTCGCCGGTCGATTTCCTCGGCCTCAACATCTACGCGCCGCAGAATTATGTGGTGGCGTCCGACCAGGGTGCGGGCTTCATGCCGCTGCCGATCCCGAAATCGTTCCCGCACATGAACTCGGACTGGCTGCGGGTCGGGCCGGAGACGCTCTATTGGGTGCCGAAGCTGGCGGCAAAGATCTGGAAGACGGACGCGATCTACATCAGCGAGAACGGCGCCTCCGGCGACGACGTCGTCACGCCCGACGGCAAGATCTACGACACCGACCGCATCATGTACCTGCGCAACTATCTCGCCCAGCTCCAGCGCGCCACCGCCGAGGGCGTGCCGGTGCGCGGCTATTTCCTCTGGAG
>NZ_BTIG01000046.1:0-4987 GCF_036247965.1 Bradyrhizobium sp. TM233
GTGGCCGCTCTTCAGCGGCCGCCTTGTCGGCCGCGGTTCGGATCGGATCGCCGTTCTTGTTCAGCGTGCGGACATCAGACAGCAGCGTTGACAGGTAACGCCGCTCATCGGCCAGCGCGGCAGGCCAGTCGCTCACGGGGCCGTGACCTGGAACGACCCGTCGCGCCGGGATGGTCTCCAATTCCTTCAACGTGTCGAGCCAGCCGCGGATACTGCCGTCCATGACTGGAATGTGGCGGAGAAAGACGAGGTCGCCCGCGAACAGGGTTTTCGTCGTCTCGTCGTATACGGTCACGTCGCTGTCGCTGTGCCCGGTCCGCCAGGCGCGCAAGATGAGGCGGCGCGACCCGAGATCGAGCGTCATCGTGTCCGAAACCAGCAGGGTCGGGGCAACGATCTTCACGGGATCGATCAACGCGCTGCCCATGATGCGGCGAAAATTGTCGAGATAGTAGGGGCCGCGCGTCGCGAGCGCCTGCGGCAGCTTGTTGTGGCCGACGAAGCTGGTGTCTGCGGCGGCGAAGGCCGCATTGCCGAAGACGTGGTCGGGATGGCCGTGGGTGTTGATGACATAGCGGATCGGCTTGGGCGTACGGGCCCGCACCGCGGCCAGCAGGGCCTCGCCTTCGCGAAGGCTGCCGCCGGTGTCGACGACGGCCACCGCATCCTCGCCCACGATGAAGCCGACATTGGCAATGTCGCCCTCGTTCTCGCGGGTCATCAGGGCAATGGCCCCGGAGTGTACGAAGATTCCCGGTGCGACTTCGCTTACAGGCAATTCGGCCGCCCCGGCCCGTGCTAGCGTTACCGTCCCCAGCAGGAACAAGGCTGCGATCACTCGAGCGATGCGAAACACTTTTCCGCCTCAGTTCAAAGGGTTGCTGCATTGCACTGCAACAAAGCAAAGCCAGCGCAGTCTGGCAAAACATGGCGCGTCATGCGTTGCATGGATAGCATTCAAACAAAACGAGGAGGAAGCGCGATGACGGAGGCCGGACGACATCGTCGCTGGTTGTTTTCACTGGGGATCCTGGTTGCGTCCTGTGCGTTCGGCGATGTCGCCATCGCGCAGACCAATGACAGCGGCGACCTCTCGTTCGAGCTGGTCGACCCGAACGTGCTACGTGTCTGCGCCGATCCGCGCAATTTGCCGTTCTCGAACGAGAAGGGCGAGGGGTTCGAGAACAAGCTGGCCGAGCTGTTTGCCGACAAGCTCAAGAAGAGGCTCGACTACGTCTTCTTCCCGCAGGCCACCGGCTTCGTGCGGATGACGCTGGGCGCGCATCGCTGCGACGTCATCATGGGCTTTCCGCAAGGCGATGACGTCGTGCAGGGCACCAATCCCTATTACCGCACGAGCTATGCGCTGGTCGCCAAGGCCGGCAGCGGGCTCGAGGACGTCGATACGCTCGAGGACCCGAAGCTGAAGGGCAAGCATGTCGGCATCGTCGCCGGAACGCCGCCGGCGACCAACATGGCCATTGCCGGCCTGATGAGCAATGCAAAACCCTATCCGCTGATGATCGACACGCGCTACGACAATTCGGCGCAAGCGATGATCGACGATCTCGCCGCCGGCAAGATCGAGGCCGGGGTGTTGTGGGGGCCCATGGCCGGCTACTACGCGAAGAAAGTCGGGTCGCTTCACGTCACGCCGCTGGTGAAAGAAACCACGGGGCCGAAGCTGGTCTATCGCATCGGCATGGGCGTGCGTCCCGCCGACCAGAACTGGAAGCGACAGCTCAACAAGCTGATCCAGGAGAACCAGGGCGAGATCAACAAGATCCTGGTCGACTTCGGCGTCCCGCTGCTCGACGAGAGCGACAAGCCGCTCGGCGCGGAGACGGCCAAGAAGTCGCAATGAGGCGGCGTCTTGCCGCTGCGCTCGTGGTTGCCGCGTTCGCGGTACCGGCATTCGCGCAGCAGCAGGAGCCGTTCGAGCCCGAAGGTTATCGCGCCGACAATTATCGCGCACCGGTGCCGGCGACGCTTGCAGGCGCGCGCGTGCTCACCACGATGGAGGCCGAAGCGATCTGGCGCGCCAGGAGCGGTGTGTTCGTCGACGTGCTGCCGCGCCCGCCGAAGCCGAAGAACCTTCCCGCAGGCACGGTGTGGCGTGATGTGCCGCGCAAGAACATTCCGGGCAGCATCTGGCTGCCGGATACCGGCTACGGCAGTTTGCCGCCGGCCATGGACGATTATCTCCAGCGCGGCCTCGCACAGGCATCGCGTGGCGACAAGGCCGCGCTGCTGGTGATCTATTGCCTCGCCGATTGCTGGATGTCCTGGAACGCCGCCAAGCGCGCGCTGGCGTATGGCTACTCCAACATCGCCTGGTACCCCGACGGCACCGACGGCTGGGAGCGCGCGAAGCTTCCGACAGAGGAGGTGCAGCCGGAGCCGCGGCCTGAGCAGTAGACGAGCGAACTCAGGTGTGCTCCCTCGCCCCGCTGGCGGGGAGAGGCGAAGCAAGCGCCTTACTGCTTCTGCAGCTTCGTCAGCGTGCCGGTGCCGTTATTGTCGGTTGCAGAATAGTTCACCCTGTCGCCGGCGTGAACGGCGTCCAGCATCGCGGCGTCCTTGGTCTTGTACTCCTGGAGCGCGCCGGCGCCGCCGGCACTGCCACCGACGGTGCCCTTTTGCGTCTGCTGGATCGAGATCGTGCCATTGAGGCGATCGATCCGCATGACCATACCGGTCATGTCGTCGGCGAGAGCGCTGGTTGCGAGGATGCCGAGGGCCGCAGCGCCCGCAAAGATGAATTTGGTGGTTCCCATCGAGGCCTCCCGACGTCTTGGAGTTCACTTCGACAAGCCATCCTAGATCGATTTGGTTCCGGCCGATAGCAGGGCAAAGGTCAGCCGGGCCGATCGGGAACCTGCCGTGAGCGGTCAGCGAGGGGCCGCTATTCCATTTCCTGCTGGATTACGCGGCCGAGCGCGAACAGCCGCTGGTCGATCGTGGTTGGAACCTCGCAGACGAATCGCACGACCTTGTTGCGGTCCTCGAAAATGCGGGTCTTCCAGATCAGCTCGTTGCCGAGCGTCTCGACCTTGGCCTCGTCACGCGGCGTGGCGCTCTGCAGCGCCTGGAGCTGAATTGTCTCCTCGCGGATCTTGTCGGCGGCCTCGCGCTGCTTGCGGCTGACGCGTTCGAGCCCGGCCATCACCTGGGAGCGCTGAGCGTTGAGCGTGTCGAACAGGCCGGCGAACAGCAATTTTGCGTTCGCGCTCTTGTCGGCAGCGGAGCCGGCCAAAAATTCCTTCACGGACTTCTCGGCCTCGTCGATCGACGTCTTGCGCGCCGATAGTTTTGCGACCAGCGCGGTGATTTTCGTGTCGTTCTTCCACTTGGTCTCGGCGTCGTCGAGCGCAGGACCAGCCCACACCGCGGCGAGCGAGATCTCCGGCACCTTGGCCTGCGTGCAGGGCCAGTTGGGATAGCGCGGATCGGCCGCGCGGGCGGCCGTGCCGGACAGCGCGAGCGCCACAACAGCCATCGCCAGAACCTTCATCCTTCGCCTCCTGCGGGCCCCCGTCGCGCCAGCCCACGCGAGGGATCATAGGCCAGAATTGCGCCGATCATGAAGACGATTGTGCAAGCCGCGACCACCGCGAGCGAGATCCAGTTGATTTGCCCGTAGAGCGCAAAGCGGATCAGCTCGACCGCATGGGTGAACGGATTGGCCTCGCAGAGATAGTACAGATAAGGGCTGCCCTCCTGCACCCGCCAGAGCGGATAGAGCGCCGACGATGCGAAGAACATCGGAAAAATGACGAAGTTCATGACGCCTGCGAAGTTTTCCAGCTGCTTGATGCCGGAGGAGATCAGCATGCCGAGCGAGCCCAGCATCAGCCCGGACAGGATCAGCGCCGGCAGCACGGTCAGATAGCCCGACGACGGCGGGGTGATGTCCCAGAACCAGGCGATCAGCAGGAAAGCGTAGACCTGGAGCAGCGACACCGCGGTGCCCGCCAATAGCTTGCAGAACAGCAGGAAGCCGCGCGGCAGCGGGCTCACCAGCAGCGTGCGCATGTTGCCCATCTCGCGGTCGTAGACCATCGAGAGCGAGGATTGCATGCCGTTGAAGAGCTGGATCATCGCCATCAGCCCGGGCGCGATATAGACCTCATAGAGGATGTAGGTCTCGTAGGGCGGGATGATGGAGATGCCGAGCACCTGACGGAAGCCGGCGGCGAAGATGAACAGCCACACCAGCGGCCGCACCAGCGCCGAGACGAAGCGTTCGCGCTGATGCAGGANNTGATGCAGGAAGCGCAGGCCTTCGCGCCAGACGATTCCGGTGAGGCAGGTCAGGTATTCCTGGACCGAGAAGCCGCGCGGCACCTCGCGCGTGGTGATGCTGCTCATGCGCCGCCTCCCGGCATGGTTTGCGCGCCGGTCAGGCGCATGAAGGCGGTGTTGACGTCCTGCGCGCCGGCTTCAGTGATGACGCGGCTCATCGGCCCCTGCGCCAGCACCTTGCCTTGGTGCAGCACCACGAGGTCGTCACTGGGTATGATCTCGTCGAACAAATGCGTGGCCCAGAGCACGCCGATGCCTTGCTCCGTCACGAGCTGGCGGACCTGGCTGATGATGTCGGCGCGCGCCTTGACGTCGAGGCCGACGGTCGGCTCGTCGAGCAACAGCAGCCGCGGCCGGTGCAGCAGCGCACGGGCGATCTCCAGCCGCCGCATCTGGCCGCCCGAGAGATCGCGCACCTTGCTGCCGGCGCGGTCAGCGAGCCCGATGCGGCCGAGCAGCTCGGCGCTGCGTGCGGCGGCCTCGCTCCGGCTGATGCCGTGGAGGGCTGCGTGATAGAGCAGGTTCTGCGTCAGCGACAGGTCGAGATCGAGCGTGCGAGGCTGGAACACGACCCCTAACAGCCGCAGCGCCTCGCCGGGGCTCTTGCTGATGTCGTGGCCGAAAATGCCGACCCGGCCGCTCTGGATGCCGAACAGGCGCGTGATCAGCGAGAACAGCGTGC
>NZ_BTIG01000047.1:0-5433 GCF_036247965.1 Bradyrhizobium sp. TM233
CCGCCGGCGTCGACATGGACCGCCTGAAGCGCGATCTTGCCGGCCATGGCAGCGACATCGACGCCCTGCTCAAGCGCAACAATGAGCAGGCCGAAGCCTTCGGTTTCAGCGGCACCCCGTCCTTCATCGTCGGCAAGTACCGCGTCCCCGGCGTGCTCAGCATGACCGAGTTCGAGCAGGTCATCGCCGATGCCCGCAAGGCCAAGATGAACTGAGGCGCGCAGCGTCGGTCGTAGCCAACACAAAGGCGCCGCCGCGGAGCTCGCGACGGCGCCTTGTTCACGATGGGCGTTGTTACTTCGACGAGATCCGGACCCAGTCCTTGTGCGCGCGATCGCGCAGCGCGTTCCAGTCGGCCTTCGCGACGTCCCAGTTCACGATGGTGCGATTGGTGATCGCGACCTCGCCATTGGCGACGGATGAGGTCTGCATGGAGTCATAGACATACACGCCGCCGGCAAGCAGCAGCGCGCCAAGGATCATCCCGAAAAAAGTCTGCATTTGAGAACCTCCGGTGGGCCAGCAATAACGTGCATCGACAAAGAGAGTTCCCACCATGTCCACGCCCTATCGAGAGCCGGGGTTGGACCGGAGCGGCCCTATGGCCGTGGATTAGAGCGGGTGGATCCGCTATACTCGCAGCAATGTCTGACAACGCCGCCCAAAGCCTGATCGACGAGCTCGGCCGCAGATATCTCTGGTGGCGACCGGTTGACGGATTGCCTTTCTGCGAGGATCGTGTCGTTGCGCAAATCATGAACCTCGGAACGTACGACGACATTCTCAAATTGGAGGCGGCGCTGGGGCGGCCGCATCTCGTAGACATCATGCGACGCGCCGAACCCGGCTGGTTCAGCGATCGCTCCTGGGAATTCTGGCGCGGGCGGCTGTCATTTGCGACGGGTGAAGCGCTGCCGGAAACGGCGCCCCGAAGGGCATTCGATGTCGCGAGCCTTTGAACCAAGACTGTCGATCCTGCCTGCCGCTCAACGCGAAATCTGGCCCTTACTTGCTCCTTCGCAGGACCTTCAATTTGTCCTCTACGGCGGAACGGCTGTTGCGCTTCAACTGGGGCATCGAGAATCGCTGGATTTCGATTTCTTTCGTTCGGCTCCGCTGGATAAGGAGGCGGTTCGTAAGCAGTTCGGTTTTAGCAGTGGCGCCGCTATTCTTCAGGATGCGCCCAATACGTTGGTCGTCTCCGCCAATATGCCCTCGGGTTCAGTGAAGGTCTCTTTCTTCGGAGGTATCGGGTTCGGTCGCGCCAACGATCCGCTGCAGACGACTGATGGTACGATGTTCGTGGCGTCGCTCGAGGACCTGCTGGCGACCAAACTCAAGGCGATTCTCGACCGTGCCGAGGCAAAGGACTATCGGGACATCGCGGAGATGATCTCTGCCGGCATGTCACTGCCGCGCGGCCTCGCGGCATTCAGAGAAATGTTCGGCGGGGAGCCTGCACAGGTGCTGCGCGCGATAGGCTTCTTCGAAGATGGGGATCTCCGCGGTCTGAATGCTGCCGATCGCCGGATTCTGTGTGAAGCCCGGGACCGGGTGGGGGCGTTACCGGACGTGCCGCTGAGACAGGGTTTAGTATGATCGCGTCTGTTCGCCATTCAGCCACTGCACCAGCTCCGCGTTGATCTCGCGCGGGTAGGTGTGGCTAAGATCGTCGATCTCGCGATAGGTGACATCAGCGCCGGCCGCTGCGAGCGTTGCCTGGGTCTGGCGCGCGGTCTGCACCGGAAACATCCAGTCGAGCTTGCCGTGGGTGATGAAGATCGGCAGCCCCTGCAGGCGCGCGGCGTCCGCCATCTCCGCCATCAGCGGATGGAAGGTTGCCGAGACCGGCGCCAGATGGGTGAAGGGCGAGGCACCGTCGAGGCCGGTGACGTAGCTGAAGGTGCCGCCGTCGCTCATGCCGGTCAGCAGCATGCGCGAGGCATCGACGGTCCAGCGGCTGCGCACGGTTTCGAGGATGCGCATGAGATTGGGCGTATCGGCGTCATCGCCCATCAGCGCCCAGGTCGGACCGGTCGCGGTTGGCGCCACCAGGATCGCGCCGAGGCTGCGGGCGTCGCGCAGCCAGCTCCACAGGAAACCGCGTCCGTTGCCGCTGCCGCCATGCAGCGCCATCACCAGCGGCATGGCGCGCTCGGGCGTATAGTACTCGGGCACGTAGACCGAGAAGCCACCGCGGCTGCCGGGTTCGTTGTGATCGTGGAAGATGCCGGCATCTTCGCTCGCGCTGCCTTCGAGCCGCGACAACAGACCCGCATTGTCGCGATTGGCGGTGTCGAGAAAGAAACTGCTGACGGGGGGAAATTGCAGCGACAGCGGATAAAGCGCCTCCTGCGCGCGCGGCAGGTGGCGCAGCGCGCGGAAGACGGCGACGAGATCGCCATTGCCGCGCTCGACCTCGCGGATCCCGGCAAAGGCGGCAAGGGTCTCGCCGCAGGCGCGATCGAGCCGATCGCGGAGGCCAGCGAATTGCTCCGGCCACTCTCCAATAGCCCCGTGTGCCGTTTGCAGCGCCTCATCCGGTGCGCCGATCGCGTTCATCACGGAAGCGAAGGCCGGCGGATGCAGATGGCGTTGAAAAAATCCAAGCGCTTCCAGCGCATTGAGCAGCGGCGGCAGCACGGCCACGATGTCGTCGATCACGGCCTCGCTCATCGCGGCTTCCCTCAGCGTGGGATCAATGCAGCTTCGGCGCCTTCAAGAGCTTGAAGCGATCGGTGGAGGTCACCGTGACGTCGAAGGTGACGCCTTGGTGGTACACGGTCAGTGGCACGTCGACGCCGGCGGCGCCGAGNNGGCGAGGATGATGTCGTCGGTCTTGAGCTCGGCCCGCGCGGCAGGACCGTTGGGAGAGATCCCGATCACGACCACGCGGTTGTCGATGTCGGTCGAGTAGAGTCCGAGCCAGGGCCGCGCCGGCTTGTTGACGCGACCGAATTTGCGCAGATCGCCCAGGATCGGCTTCAAGAGGTCGATCGGCACGACCATGTTGACGTGCTCGGCCTTGCCGTCGCGTTCGCGCTCCAGCTGAAGCGAGCCGATGCCGATCAGCTCGCCGCGCTCGTTGAGCAGCGCAGTGCCGCCCCAGTTCGGATGTGCGGGATAGGTGAAGACGGCTTCGTCCAGCAGATATTCCCAATAGCCGGCGAATTCCTGCTTGGCCACGATCTGGCTGGCGACCGAGCGCGTGCGTCCGCCGGCGCCGCCGACCACGACGCGGTNNNNCGAGCGCGCGGTCGAGATCGAAACTGTAGTCGCTCGCACGCGGCTGATTGGCCGGCGGCACTCTCCATTCGGTCAAAGCGGGCATGGAGTTCTCCTGGCTGAGTGCATTGCTCCGAGATTGCTGCAGAGCGACGCGCGAAGCACGCATAATTTAGGCCGGGGCAGGCCGTCTTGAAAGCCTCGTTCCCAACTATTCGTGGGAACGCCGCGTGAAATCTTTGAAAGGCACGGAAACACCCCGTGCACGAGCGGTGTCCCTCAATCCGGCATGCGCCGCATGGCTGGTGTCCGGCGAGGTGCTAGGCGCTGTACCATGAAGCTGCTAACCATTGCCGCTTCGTTTGACCAAGGGATCACGGATCGAAGCATGGACAACCGCAGCGACATCTGGCGTGGCATCGACACGATCAAGGCGCGTTTCATCGACCTCAGCGACAAGGTCTGGGGCATGCCCGAGGTGTGCTACACCGAGGCGCGGTCCGCCGCCGAGCATCTCCTCGAGCTGCGTCATCAGGGTTTCCGCATCACCGAGAACGTCGCCGGCATTCCGACCGCGGTGATGGGCGAGTGGGGCGAGGGCGGGCCGGTCATCGCCTTCATGGGCGAATATGACGCGCTGCCCGGTCTCAGCCAGGAAGCGGGTGTCGCCGAGCATCGTCCAGTCGAGACCGGCGGGCACGGCCATGGCTGTGGTCACAATCTGCTCGGTTCCGCCGCGCTGCTCGCCGCGACCGCGGTGAAGGACTGGCTTTCCGAAAACAAGGTGCCCGGTCGCGTGCGCTATTATGGCTGCCCGGCTGAAGAAGGCGGCGCGGCAAAGGCCTTCATGGTGCGCTCCGGCGCGTTCGAGGACGCCGACATCGCCATCACCTGGCATCCGCACAGCTTCTGGGAGGTTGCGGTGACGCCGTCGCTCGCCAACACGCGCGCGGATTTCATCTTCACCGGCCGCACCTCGCATGCCGCGGCCTCGCCGCATCTCGGCCGTTCCGCGCTCGATGCGGTGGAGTTGATGAATGTCGGCGTGAACTACATGCGCGAGCACATGCCGAGCGATGCGCGGGTGCATTACGCGCTGCTCGACACCGGCGGCATCGCGCCCAACGTGGTCCAGGCCCATGCGCGGGTGCGCTATTCGATCCGCGCCCGTGACCTTCCCGGCATGAACGAGCTGGTCGGACGCGTGAGCAAGATCGCCGAGGGCGCGGCGCTGATGACCGAGACCAAGGTCGAGATGAAGATCATCTCCGCGGTCTCCAACATCCTGCCGAACACCCCGCTGGAGCAGGCGCTGCACCGGGTCATGGAAGAGCTCGGACCGCCGCATTTCGACGATGCTGACAAGGGTTTTGCCAGCCAGATCCGCGCGACGTTGAGCGACAAGGATATCGCATCGGTCTATTACGCGATTGGCATGGAGCAGACCGATCGGCCGCTGGCCGACTTCCTGGTGCCGCTCGATGCCAAGCGCAATCCGCTGGTCGGCTCGACCGACGTCGGCGACGTCAGCTGGGTGGTGCCGACCGTGCAGGTTCACGCCCCCACGGTTGCAATCGGCACGCCGTTCCACACCTGGCAGGTGGTGGCGCAGGGCAAGAGCCCGCATGCCCACAAGGCCATGGTGCAGGCCGCCAAGGCGATGGCCGGTCTCGGCATCAAGGCGCTGACCGATCCGGAACTGATCAAGTCGGCCAAGGCGGACCTGAAGAAGCGGACGGTCAAGACGCCGTATGTCTGCCCGCTGCCGGACCACGTCGATCCGCCGCTCGACATGTCCGTCGCGTAGAATTTCGTCTCCACACTTCGTCTGATCCTGCGAACAAATTTTCCGCAGTGCAGCGTGCAATCCAGCATGTTTTGATGCTGGATTGCCGAACGGATGGGCTGCAGAACACGGTTTTGCCCAACAGACAGCCAGAAGACCGTTTGCATACACACGGTCCCAGTTGACGCGCCCCCCATTCGGTGTGCCATCTACTGCCAGCCAATTGGGCGGCCAGCTTTCACGGCCGTCCTCATCACTATGGGAACCAGACGGGGGACAACCATGCTGGATAAAGAACTGCGTTCGATGATCGGCAAAGTGAAGGATGGGCGGATGGATCGCCGCGCCTTCATCCAGCGTCTGGCTGCCGTCGGTCTCACCGCACCCCTGGCCAATCAGATCCTCGCGCTCGGCGGCGTCGC
>NZ_BTIG01000048.1:0-802 GCF_036247965.1 Bradyrhizobium sp. TM233
ACGAGTCGGGCGCGGTCGCCTGCGCCTCGATCGCGGCCGCGCGCGGCGGCGCGTGGGTGACGGGCTTGGCGATCATCGGATCGTAATGGATCGAGATCTCGCCGCCCTCCTGCACGCCGGTATCGTTGCGGATGGTGATGCCGTCCTTGCTGGCTTCCGCCGGCGGGCGATACTTCACGAGCCGCCCGATCGAGGGCAGGAAGTTGCGGAACGGGTCCTCGGCATAGAGGCGCGATTCCACTGCCCATCCGGTCAGCGTGACGTCCTTCTGCGCGATGCCGAGCTTCTCGCCGGCGGCAACGCGGATCATCTGCTCGACGAGGTCGATGCCGGTGACGAGCTCGGTGACGGGATGCTCGACCTGGAGGCGCGTGTTCATCTCCAGGAAGTAGAAGCTCTTGTCCTGCCCCGCGACGAACTCGACGGTGCCGGCGGAGTCGTAATTCACGGCCTTGGCCAGCGCGACGGCCTGCTCGCCCATCTTGCGGCGCGTGGCCTCGTCGAGCAGCGGCGACGGCGCCTCCTCGATGACCTTCTGATTGCGGCGCTGGATCGAGCATTCGCGCTCGCCGAGATAGATGACGTTGCCGTGCTTGTCGCCCAGCACCTGGATCTCGATGTGGCGGGGATCGACGATGAACTTTTCGACGAAGACGCGGTCATCGCCGAACGAGGCCTTGGCCTCGGCCTTGGCGAGGTTGAAACCTTCCGCGACCTCGGAGGTCGAATGCGCGATGCGCATGCCCTTGCCGCCGCCGCCGGCGGAGGCCTTGATCATCACGGGATAGCCGATCTCGTCGGC
>NZ_BTIG01000049.1:0-418 GCF_036247965.1 Bradyrhizobium sp. TM233
AAGGCCAAGCCGGCCCGCAAGATCGTCCGCGCCCGCCCGGTCAAGGCGGCCAAGGACGCCGTGGGCTAACGACGCAAAGGCCCCCTCGGTCGGAGGGGGCCTTTTGATTGGGGCAGCCGCGAGGGCCTGAGACGGAGGGCTCAACCTTTGCGGCGCTTCACCCGGACCGGGATCGGCTGAAGCTGTGGCCCCGGCGCCGGTAACGCATCGCGAGCACGGTCGATCGCGCGATCGAGCAATCGGCGCAGCCGCTGCGTTGTCCGCGATCGCTTCGCTTTCTCCAGCAGTTTCTTCATCGCATTCACTCCGCCGCTTCGACCTTCGCATCGACTTGGGGTTCGAGCGCCGCGGCGATGGCTTCGTCGACGCGCTCCAGCCAGATGAATTCGAGGTTGTCCCGCGCGCTCTTCGGGATGTC
>NZ_BTIG01000050.1:0-486 GCF_036247965.1 Bradyrhizobium sp. TM233
CATCGCCACGCCCGCGCTCGGTCCGTCCTTCGGGGTCGCGCCCGCCGGCACGTGAACGTGGATGTCGTTCTTCTCGAACAGCTGGGGATCGATGCCGAGCTGCGTGGCCTTGCTCTTCACCAACGTCAGCGCAGCCTGCACGCTCTCGCGCATGACCTCCCCGAGCTGGCCGGTCAGGATCATGCCGCCGCGGCCAGGCACGCGCGAGGCCTCGATGAACAGGATGTCGCCGCCAACAGGCGTCCAGGCAAGGCCGGTGGCCACGCCCGGAACGCTGGTGCGCTGCGCGATCTCGCCTTCGAAGCGCGGCTGGCCGAGCACGGTGCCGATGTCCTTCGGCGTCACCACCACCTTCGCAGTCGTGCCCTCGGCGACTTGCACCGCGGCATGGCGGAACAGCTTGCCGATCTCGCGCTCGAGGTTACGCACGCCGGCCTCGCGGGTGTAGCCCTTGACCACCAGCTTCAGCGCCTCCGGCTCGATCTC
>NZ_BTIG01000051.1:0-2791 GCF_036247965.1 Bradyrhizobium sp. TM233
GTCACCGGCCCCGGCGCCGATCGGGGCATGGTGTTCCAATCCTACACGCTGTTTCCCTGGCTCACCGTGCGCGAGAACATCGCCTTCGGCCTGCGCGAGCGCGGCGCGTCCGAGGCCGAGCGCAACGGAATCGCCGACGCCTTCATCCGCCAGGTCGGCTTGTCCGGCTTCGAGAACCATTGGCCCAAGCAACTCTCCGGCGGCATGCAGCANNACCGTGCTGTTCGTGACCCACGACATCGAGGAAGCCATCTTCCTCGGCAGCCGCGTCATCGTCATGAGCGCGCGCCCCGGCCGCATCAAGGCCGAGATCAATGTGGACCTGCCGCATCCGCGCTCCTACAAGATCAAGACCACGCCGGAATTCGTCCAGCTCAAGGAACGGCTGGTCGAGGAGATCCGCACCGAGGCGCTGAAGGTTACCGAGCATGCCTGACAATCGTCCTTCCGCCGACGGGAAGCGCGTCCTTGCCGATCTCAATGCGCTCCGTGCCATCGGCGCCTACAAGTCCGGCGTTCACAAGCCGACCTTCTCCGAGCCGCACAGGCTTTCGCTGGACTGGCTGGTGCAGCAGCTGCCCGATGCCGGTCTTACCGCTGCGATCGACGGCATCGGCAACGTCTTCGGCACCAGCGCCAAATCCGGACCCAAGCTTCTGGCCGGCTCGCATCTGGAGAGCCAGAACTACGCCGGATGGCTCGATGGCCCGCTCGGCGTGGTCTACGCGCTCGAAGCGGCCCGCGTGCTCAATGCCAATCCCGCCATGAAGGGCGCCGTCGAAGTCGCCGCCTGGTGCGACGAGGAAGGGCATTTCGGCCATTTCCTCGGCTCGCGCTCCTATGTCGGCCAGGTCACCGAGGCCGACATCGACGCCGCACGCGACCGCACCAGCGGCCGCACCATGCGCGATGCACTCGCCGAGATGGGGCTCGCAGGACGCCCGCGCGCTACCACCGAGCCGGGCCGGCATGTCGGATATCTGGAGGCGCATATCGAGCAGGGCGACACGCTCGAAGGCGGCAAGCTCGCGATCGGCGTCGTGACGTCCATCGTCGGTATCTGGCAATACCAGATCAACTTTGCCGGCGAGCAGAACCACGCCGGCACCACCCGCATGGCGGTGCGCAAGGATGCAGGGCTGGCGCTGGCCAAGTTCTGCGTCGCGATCGACCAGCGGTTTCCAGCCGCCTGCGGTCCGCGCACGGTCTGGACCACCGGGCGCATCACGCTCGATCCGGGCGCGCCGAGCATCATTCCGGGCGGCGCCGAGATGCTGTTCCAGATCCGCGACGACGATCCGGCCGTCATTGCGCGACTGGAGCAATTGCTGCGGACCATGGCGGACGAGGTCAGCGCGACGGGTCCCTGCACCGTCACCGTTGAGAAAATCCGCACCGGCGCGCCCGCCATGATGAATTCCGGCTTTCAGGATGCGATCGAAGCCGCGAGCAAGGCGCTGGCCGGTGGACGTTCCATCCGCATGCCCAGCGGCGCCGGCCACGATGCGCAGATGCTGGCAACCGTCATGCCCGCCGCCATGCTGTTCGTGCCGTCGATCGGTGGCATCAGCCATCACTGGACCGAAAACACCGCCGACGCCGATATCGTCACCGGCGCGGAGGTGTATGTCGACGCCTGCCGGCGGATCCTCGCGGGCTGACGCCCTTTTTTGAGCATGATCTTTCGGAANNTTCCGGATCATGCTCTAGAACGACGTCCCTCCTCCGAACCTGAACTCCTGGACGACGTCGTATTTGCCCTTCGTAATCGGCACGGCATAGTCGAAGCGCAGCGGCCCGAACGGCGAAGCCCAGATCAGGCCGACGCCGACCGACGATCGCACCGTGTTGCCGTCGTCGTATTGCAGTCCGCAGGTCGGGCACGCCTTGGTGTTGACTTCGCCCGTGGCCGACCACGAGGTCGGCCCCTGATAGTCCCAGAGCGAGCCGGCGTCGGCATAGACCGCGCCCTTCAGGCCGACCTCCTTGGGCAGGAACCAGAACGGCATNNGCGCGGGCCGATGCCGTTCGAAGCGAACCCGCGCACGAGGTTCGAGCCCATCTGGAAATGATCCAGCATGCGCAGATCCTGGTTGCCGAGCTTGCTGAGCAGGCCGCCCTGGAGATGGATCACGCTGACGATCTCGGAGACGAGCGGCGTGTAGTATTTGGCGTCCATCGCGGTCTTCAGATAGGTGACGTCGCCGCCGACCCCGGCGAAATCCTGCCGGAAGTCGACCAGCAATCCGTCCGTCGGGTTCTTGGTGTTGTCGAGCGTGTTGTAGTTCAGCGTGTAGCCGAGCGCCGAGGTCCAGGTCGCGCCGTTCGCCAGCTCCTTTCGGACCGGCAGGCTCGACTCGCCATCGCCGTAGCAGCCGTAGCCATAGACCCCCGAGCTCGTGGAGTTGGTCGGGTCCACACCGCCCAGGACGTTCTGGATGTAGGCCGGCGTCGGGTTGTAGGCGAGCGAAGCGTTGGACGCGTTGTTGTTGCAGTTGTTGTAGGCGCTGGCGAGCGAGATGCTCTGCTGATAGAGCGAATAGCGCAGCTGGAGTGAGACGTCCTCCCGCAATGCGAGGCCGATGCGCGGGGAGAAGCCGAGCGTGGTCACGCCGTAGCTCGTATAGCTGTTCGACTTCTGCTGCTTCCAATAAGTGTCGAACCCCAGCGCCATCCGGTAGTCGAGCAGATAGGGCTCGACGAAGGACAGCGATATGCCGCGTGAATATTGGCCGTAGCTGACCGAGGCCTTGCCGTAGAGACCGCGGCCGAGCAGGTTGCGCTCGGAGAT
>NZ_BTIG01000052.1:0-3442 GCF_036247965.1 Bradyrhizobium sp. TM233
TGTCGCTGGCGCCGAAATCGACGGCTTCCTTTTTGATCAGGCCGAGACCGATGCCGGAGCCGACGGCTTGATAGCTGACGACGTTGCCGGTCTTGGCCTTGTACGCGTCGGTCCATTTCGCCATCACGGGCGAAACGAAGGTTGAGCCGGCGCCTTTGGTTTCGGCTGCCACGCTTTGTGTGGCGACGAGCAGAGCGGCGAGGATGATTGATAGTTTGATGTGGTTCTTCATGTGCGCGACGCTAACAGGTGAGGCACGAAGCCGATGTGGTCTATGTCACAACGGCGTCGCGACGCATGCGCGCTGGCCATTGCGCATCGACTACACCACACCGCAAGTGGCCGCCGCATCGTCCGATAGGTCGAGATCGAGATCCGAAGCGCGCCGGGCGCTAGCGGCCCTTCCGCTGTGCGGCGCCGGGCAAGGAGCAGGCAAATTCGGGGCAAACCGCCTGCCAGGTGGCCAAATCGCGCCTTTTGGCGACCGGCAGCGGCTTTATTCCCGCCATGGATGCTTTAAGGAAGAGGCAGGATCAGGTCGCAGGCGCCCGCCGGCGGTGCTAGAGCCTGATGCAGGAACAATGGGCCCGGCCGGGATGGCTCGCCCGCAAGGATGAAGGATATGAGGCAATGATCCAGACGGTTGGCATCATCGGGGCAGGGACCATGGGGAATGGTATCGCGCAAATCTGCGCGGCGGCCGGGCTCTCGGTCGTGATGGTCGATATTTCCGATGCGGCGGTGAACCGCGGGCTGTCGACCGTCGGCGGCAGCCTCGAGCGCCTGGTCAAGAAGGAGAAGATGTCGGCGGTCGATCGGGAGGCGGCGCTCAAGCGCATCACCGGCACGACGGACCGCGCCAAGCTTGCTGACTGCGATCTCGTCATCGAGGCCGCAACCGAGAACGAGGAGCTCAAGGTCAAGATCCTGAAGGATCTCTGCGCCACGTTGTCGCCGCGCACGCTGCTCGCGACCAACACCTCGTCGATCTCGATCACGAAGCTCGCTGCGGCGACCGATCGTCCCGACCGCTTCATCGGCATGCACTTCTTCAACCCGGTGCCGGTGATGGCGCTGCTGGAGCTCATCCGCGGCCTGCAGACCTCCGACGACACCCACGCCAAGGCGCTCGATTTCGCCAAGCGCGTCGGCAAGGTGGCGATCACCGCCAAGAACAGCCCGGGCTTTGCCGTCAACCGCATCCTGTGCCCGATGATCAACGAGGCGATNNGATCGACGCCGGCATGAAGCTCGGTTGCAACCATCCGATCGGGCCGCTGGCTCTGGCCGATCTGGTCGGACTCGACACCATGCTTTCGGTGATGGAGGTCTTTTACAAGGGCTTCAACGATCCTAAATACAGGCCAGCGCCGCTGCTCAAAGAGATGGTCGATGCAGGCCATCTCGGCCGCAAGACCGGGCAGGGCTTCTACACCTATAGCGCCTGATCAGGCGTCGGCGGCGGGCTTTGAGCGTCCGCCGCCGGATCCCGCACTTTGCGCTGCGACAAAGACGCCGCGCGCAACGGGTCCGACAATGTCGAACGGGCGGCCCGCGGGAATAACGGAACGGACACAAAGGACATGTCGGATCGACTGAAGGCCGAGCGCGAGGCGGCGGCCGCGCGGCGGAACCTGTTGACCCAGGATGCGATCGAGCGCACCGGGATTACCGAGGAGATGATCGGGGAACTCGTCACCCGCTTTTACGGGCGCGTGCGCGAAGATGCACAGCTCGGGCCGGTGTTCGGGATCGTGCAGAACTGGGACGAGCATCTTGCCAAACTCAGGGATTTCTGGTCCTCGGTCGTGCTGATGAGCGGCCGCTATCACGGCTCGCCGATGCGGGCGCATTTGCCGCTCAGTCTGGTGGGCGATCATTTCGACCGCTGGCTCGATCTGTTCGAGCAGACCGCGCGCGAGGTCTGCCCGCCGCCGGCAGCTAGCCTGTTCATCGACAAGGCGCGCCGCATCGCCGACAGTTTTGAGATGGCGTCGGCCACCGTCGCCGGTTCTATCGCCGCGCCGCGCCACGTGCTCAGGTCCTGACGACGACCTGCTGCCTGCAAAACATGCAGGGACGTCGCGCTGCGTTTGCGCAGCGCGACGAATAGCGCGCTGCACCAATTCCGACATCATCGGTCTGATCTGCAAAATCATCATGCCGCTCGCGCGGCGTGACGTTGAATTTGTGAAAACGCGCTTGAATGCGTTCATCGTCGTTCAATCAACGCGAGCAAAGCCATATTGATGCACTGCGGTGCCAATTCTTCGCCTTCTTTTCGGCAGAGTTCCAGCGCCTGCTTGTGGACATGTCCCGCGCATCGTTGACCGCCAATTCCTCATCATCCGAAAACCCTAGGGCACCCGACGCCGACGCGTGCGCCGAGCAGACGCGGCGAACGGTCCTGCTCGGCGCACTCGCCACCACCGCGTGCCTCGGCTGTTCCACGCACGCGCGCGCGGATGAGGATCCGCCTGGCTCCGACGAACGGCCCCAGAAAGGCGATGTGCTCGTCTTCTCCCAAGGCGACAAGGAGGGAAAGCTGATCACGGCGTCCGACCTGCCGGCCGGCGGACCGCCGGTGCATGCCTGGCCGAAGGATCCCAAGACCTCGGTGGTGCGCAGCGCCTCCCGGCTCAACGAGATCGTGGTCATCCGGCTCGATCCCGCCGAGCTCGACGAGAAGACGCGCGGGCGCGCCGTCGACGGCATCATCGCCTATTCGGCGATCTGCGCGCATGCCGGCTGTCCCGTCACCGCCTGGGTGAAGAGCGATGTCGGCGACAAGGAGGTGCTCAAGTGCATGTGTCACAACTCCGAATACGATCCTCGTGCGGGTGCGCAGGTCGTGTTCGGACCGGCGCCGCGACGGCTCGCGGCGCTGCCGTTGGCGCTCGCTGACGGCTCGCTCAGCGTCGCCGGCAACTTCATCGGAAAGGTAGGTGGCGCGCAGCCAGGATGAGATGGACGGTGCGGGCCCGCGCCCGCGTCACGAGAGGCCGTATCCGCCGACGGGCGGTCGGCGGGACGAACGAAGAATTCAGCACAAGAATTCAACACAAGAATTCAAACGGATGAAAAGGGGAACGTCCATGAAAACTTTCATGACCAGGAAGCAATGGTACCTGTCCGGCTTCGTCGCCTTCACCTGCCTCGCCTCGACCGCCGCCATGTCGGGTCCGATCGAGAATTACGCGCCGGTCACCGCACAGCGGCTCGAGAATCCGGAGCCAAGCAACTGGATGCTCTATCGGCGCACCTATGACGGGCACGGCTATAGCCCGCTCGATCAGATCAACACCTCCAACGTGAAGAACCTCACACCGGTCTGGACCTTCGCCACCGGCGTCGTCGAAGGCCACGAGGCGCCGCCGATCGTCAACAACGGCGTGATGTTCGTGGCGACCCCGATGGGGCAGGTGATCGCGCTCGACGCCAA
>NZ_BTIG01000053.1:0-2613 GCF_036247965.1 Bradyrhizobium sp. TM233
TGATGGACAATTTCGAGTGGATTTTTGGCTACGGCAAGCGCTTCGGCCTCTACCGGGTCGACTTCGAAACGCAGGCGCGGGTGCCGAAACTGAGCGCGGCGTTCTATCGCGACGTGGTGGCACGGAACGCGATCGGGGGGTGAGGCCAGATCCTACGGATCCAGCTCCGTATCCCAGTACAGATAGTCCAGCCAACTATCGTGCAGATAGTTCGGCGGGAACAGGCGGCCGTTGCGGTGGAGCTGGTGCACGGTCGGGGCAAAGGCGTGCTGGCGCGGAAACATCTTGGCTTGCACCGGCGTGAGATTGCCTTTGCGCAGGTTACACGGCGAGCATGCTGCGACCACGTTCTCCCAGGTGGTCTGGCCGCCTTTGCTGCGCGGGATGATGTGATCGAAGGTGAGGTCCTCGGGCGAGCCGCAATATTGGCAGGCGAAACGGTCGCGCAGGAAGACGTTGAACCGGGTGAAGGCCGGATGAGTGGTCGGCTTGACGAAGGATTTGAGCGAGACGACGCTCGGCAGCTGCATTTGCAGCGTGGGGCTATGAACCGCCTGATCGTAATGTGCGACGATGTTGACGCGATCGAGGAACACTGCCTTGATCGCGTCTTGCCACGACCAAAGAGACAGCGGGTAGTAACTCAGCGGCCGGAAGTCCGCATTCAGCACCAACACCGGCCAACTGCCTTGCGAGACATGTGCGTTCAAGTAACGCTCCCGGCCTCCAATATACGCTGCGAAGCAGCATGTACTGACATACTACATGCAGCGTGACGGGATTGTGAAGCCCGTTGAGCGACTTATTCAGGCGCAAGCAATGCGGCGCCGGGGTGGCGAAAGCGCTGAAAAAGCCGCGATTTGGGGGAGGTGCGCGGCTGGCGCGGAACTGTCGTGACCAGCGCGTCGCGGCCCGGCGCGGCAGCTACTCCCGTACCCGTTCCAGCTTCTGCAAGCACCGCGTGGCGCGGACCGCAGCCGGCATCTCCTCGTCCGGAAAGCTCGTGTCCCAGTTGGTGACGCCGACCTCGCCGACATAGATGTCGCCCCTGGAATCCAGCGCGATGCCGTGGGGCGCCAGGAACTTTCCGCTCGCAACACCCGGCCCTTCCTCGCCGCCAAGCCGTGCGATGCGCTTGCCCTTGGCGTCCACGATCGACAGCCGCGGGCCGAGATTGGGCACATTGCGGTTGATGGCAAGGCCCGGGCCGAGCTCGCCGATCACGAAAGTCGGGCTCTTGGTCCCGCCGCAACAGCACAGCGCGCAGGGCCGGTGCAGATTGTTCCACTGCGTCTCGTATTTGCCCTCGCCGTCGAACACCTGCACGCGATGGTTCTCGCGGTCGGCGACATAGACCCAGCCATCGGCATCGGTGGCAATATTGTGCACGATGTTGAACTGGCCGGGATCGGTGCCCGGCTCGCCCCAGCTCTTGAGCAGCTTGCCCTCGGGCGTGAACTTGTGCACGCGCGCATTGCCATAGCCGTCGGAGACGTAGATCTCGCCCTTCGGCGACAGCGCGGTGTGGGTGCAGCGATGGAAGGGATCACCGCTCATGAACGGCGCCGGTTTTTCGGGAATGCCGATCGTCAGCAGCACCTTGCCGTCCGTGGTGCATTTGCGCACGGTGTGGTCGCCGTCATCGGTGCAGTAGAGATTGTCGTCGGCGTCGATGTGCAGGCCGTGTGCGCGCGAGAACAGCCCTTCGCCCCAGCTGCGCAGGAAATTGCCGTCGCGGTCGAGCACCACCATCGGGTGGGCGCCGCGGTTGAAGACGTAGACGCGGTCCTTGCTGTCGACCGCGACGGAGGCGACGTCGGTGAGCTGCCAGCCGTCCGGGAGTTTCGCGAAATTGTCGACGACGCGGTAGCGGTGCTCGCCGCTGCCGAGAATGGCTGGCATGAATCTGTTCTCCTGTCATTCCGGGACACGCGAAGCGTGAGCCCGGNNGATTCCGGGCTCGCGCTTCGTGCGCCCCGGAATGACGGCTGTAGCTATATTTGTCCCAGAATCCCTTCCTCGATCGCCTTGATCTGGAGCCCAAGGTATTTCGAGTTGATCCGGCATTGCGCGAGGCTGCCGGCGATGAACCAGAGCCCGGGCTGCCTGGTGCGCGCATACATGTTGCGCAGCTCAAGACCGTCGCCAAAGCCCCAGATCGGGCCGACGCGGTCGGCGATGGCCTCGCCAAACAGTTTTCGCACCAGATATTCCTGCGGCTTGTAACCGGTGGAGAGCACGATGAGATCGGCGGGAAGCAGCGTGCCGTCCTTCATCCGCGCCCCGTCGGGTACAAAGCCCTCGATGTCGGCAAACTGCCTGAGCCTGATCTTGCCCTCGACGATCAGGTTGGAGCAGCCGACGTTGAAATAATAGCCGCCGCCGCGGGTGAGGTATTTGAACTGCCAGCCGGTGCCGGCCTCGCCGAAGTCGAGCTTGAAACCGACGCGCGAGAGGCCGTCGAGCAGCTCCTTGTCGAGCTGCTTCGACTGCTCCGTCAGCATCACATGCGTCTTCTTCGCGAGCGGCGTCGGCATCGAGGCCGCGATCAGGTCATTGTCCTCGAGCGTGCCTTCGTTGTAGGTCGCATAAGCGAGCTGCGCCGACGGCTCG
>NZ_BTIG01000054.1:0-2398 GCF_036247965.1 Bradyrhizobium sp. TM233
CAGCGAATTGTCACGGGCCGCGTCGCGGATCGGTGACGTCGTCGGGCTCATCAATGCGATCGCCGGCCAGACCAATTTGCTGGCGCTCAATGCCACGATCGAGGCGGCGCGGGCCGGCGAGGCGGGCCGCGGCTTCGCCGTCGTGGCTGCCGAGGTCAAGGCGCTTGCCGAGCAGAAGGCCAAGGACACCAGCGAGAGCGGCCAGCAGGTCGGCGGCATTCAGGCGGCGACACAGGATTCGGTCAGCGCGATCGGCGAGATCAGCGGCACCATCGCGCGCCTGTCGGAGATTGCTGCGGCGATCGCCGCGGCCGTGGAGCAACAGGGCGCGGCCACCCAGGAGATTGCCCGCAACGTTCAGCAGGCCGCCCAGGGTACCCAACAGGTCTCGTCCAATGTTGGCGACGTCCAGCGCGGCGCCTCCGAAACCGGCTCGGCGTCCTCGCANNCTGTCGGCGGCGCAGATGCTGTCCCGCGATTCCAATCGGCTCAAGCTCGAGGTCGGCAAGTTCCTCAACTCCGTCCGCGCTGCCTGAGGGGAGCACGACGTACCAGCGTTGCATCGCGCGCGTTGTCGCGGGCAACGTTTTGATAAGCATATGCGGTGGCGCCCCCGGCAGCGAGACCGCACTTTGACGTGAGACAACATCGCGTTGCAGGCTTCTTGTATCTCTCGTGGGGGTCGATCCCTCCGTTCGGAGGAAGCGGCGCTCGGGAAAAGGAAGCCAGCGGTGCATCTCAGAATTGGCACGGTCCTACCGGTCATCATTTCGGCGCTTGCCTTGATGGGAGTGGCGGCCACCGGCTACACGGCCATTCACGCCTACCACGACCGTCAGGAGGCCGAGATCTTCGTCGGCCTCAACGGCATATCGCAATCGTTGCTGCACAGCGCCGGGCAATGGGCGAAGGAGCGGGGCATGACCAATGCGGCGCTGAATTCGCCCGAGGTGCTTCCGGCCGATCGCCGCTCTGAAATCGACGCTGTGCGCGCGACGTCGGATCGGGCCTTCCGCGATGCCGTGCAGCGCTTGCGTGGCGTCACGGCGATGAAGGGCGCCGAACAACGCATCTCGGAAGCCGAACGGGCATTCCAAAGCTTCGAGAGCCTGCGCCGCAGGGTCGATTCGAATCTGGCCAAGCCTGGGTCGGAGCGGGACGCCGAGGTGGTCAAGGCCTTTGCCCCGGCGATCACCGACCTGATCGAGGTCGCGGCCAACAGACTGCGCCTGACGCTGGAAACGCTGACCAGTTCGCCTTCGGCGGCCATGGCACGCCTCGTCGGCCTCCGGCACCTGACGGCGGAGATGGCAGAGAACGCCGGGCGCGAACGTGCGCTTCTCGGCGGGTTGATCAGTTCGCACGCGAAGCTCGCCGCGGACGGCATCGGCCGGATCGCGACCTTCCGCGGCCACGTGGAGCTCGCCTGGGAGACGGTCGCCCCGATCGCCGACCGCACCGACGTTCCGGCGGCGCTCGCGCGAGCCATCAAGTCGGTGAATGAGGATTACTTTCAGACCTATGGCGCGCTGCGTGCCGAAATCCTCGCCGCAGGTCCGAGCGGCGAATACAAGATCAGCGGCCGCGATTATGTGAGCCGCGCGACGACGGCCATCAATTCCATTCTCGGGCTTGCGGATGCAATCGGCGCGGCGGCGGATACGGAGGCCGCCGAACAGGCGAAGGCGAGCGCCTCCAACCTGATCATCAGTGTTGCGATCCTGCTTGCGAGCCTCGGCCTCACATTGCTGAGCTTCTGGATCGCGGTTTCAAGGATCGTGCGTCCGCTTGCGGCACTGACGGCCGCGATGGACGAATTGGCCGGCGGCAATTTCGCAGTGGTTCTCCCCGGGCTTGGCCGCAAGGACGAGGTGGGCGACATGGCTGACGCGGTGGAGACGTTCAAGGTCAAGGCCGAGCAGAAGGCGCATGAGGTAGCGGACGCCAAGATCAGGCAGGACCAGATCGCGGCCGAACAGCGCCGTGCCGACATGCACCGGCTTGCCGGTCAGTTCGAGACTGCAGTCGGCGAGATCGTGGACGCGGTGAGTTCGGCGTCGACCGAGCTGGAAGCCTCCGCCGGGGCGATGAACGTGACGGCCGCCCGGGCGCAGGAGCTCGCCGTCACCGTCGCCGACGGTTCGCAGGAAGCCTCCGCAAACGTCCAGTCGGTCGCGTCCGCGACCGAGCAGTTGTCGTCCTCCGTCAACGAGATCAGCCGCCGGGTGCAGGATTCGGCGCGAATGGCCAACGAAGCCGTCGACCAGGTACGGCTGACCGACGGGCATATCGACGGATTGTCGAGAGCAGTCGCGAAGATCGGCGACGTCGTCGAACTGATCGACCAGATCGCGGGGCAGACCAATCTCCTCGCGCTCAACGCAACGATCGAGGCGGC
>NZ_BTIG01000055.1:0-8656 GCF_036247965.1 Bradyrhizobium sp. TM233
TGGCCGTAATTGTCGTTGATCGGCTTGAAGCCGTCGAGGTCGATGATCCCGACCGCGACGCGAACGTTTCTGCGCTCGGCGTCGGCAAAGGCGCTCGACAGCTCGGCGAAGAAGCGGCGGCGGTTCGGCAGCTCGGTGAGGGAATCGAGATTGGCGAGGCGGAAGTTCTCGTCCGAGAGCGCCTGGGTCGCCGCCTGTTGGGCCAGCAGCGACTTGCGGCTGGCGACGAGATCGGCGAAGTCCCGGTAGTAGATGGTCAGCACCGTCACCATCGCGCCGGTGACCAGCAAATTGTTGACGGCCATCGCCTCCAGCGTCGGCTCGCCCGTAGCGAAGTAAAACACGACGTAGGGCACGTCGACGACGAGAGTCACGATCAGTGCGGCCGAACGCAGGTGCATCAGCGAGAAGATGCAGCCGATCACGGTCACCGCCATGTAGAAGGCAACCTGGCTCTTGGCAAAGGGATCGCCGTAGGGATAGAGGGCGAACGACCAGACGGTGAAGCCCGCCGCGATCGGTGCCGCGATCCAGTTGGTGAGACGCAGATTGCGCAGGATGTCGGCGTCGCTGCGTACGACATGGCGCTGCCGCAGCCACCAGAAGGTCCGATAGCCCGCCACCGTGATCAACGCGCCCGGCACGATCATGCTGAGTGAGGCCGGCGCCAGCGGCACATAGGTATATGCGACCGCGATCGTGTTGGTGATCAGGATGAAGTAGAGCAGCGGGATCTGCTTGGAGAAGGCATCGAACTGCGCGCGCGTCAGCTCGGGATTGTCGGCCGGCACGCGAAACAGCCGCATTGCGGCGGCGAAGTGAGACTTCAATTCGGCAACAGGCATTGAAATACGAGCCCCGGATCCCTGAAACGCCGGCGATCTTGCATAGCGTGGGTAAAGGGCGCGTTAGATCGGGCCTTGCGCCAAAGACTAGCGCAGGTTGCACGCTACCGCTGCAATTCCGGTCGCGTGCAATGGTGGGACCCTGTTAACGATAGGTGGCCGCGGCAGCAGGCGTATCGGCGCCGAAGTCCTGCAAAAGCCGCCGTTACGCTCTGCTAACCATGCGCGTCGGCGCAACGTCTTGCCGCACCTCTCCCCGGTGGGGAGAGGTCAAGGGCAGCATGCAATGGCCGCTACTTCTTTTCCAGCGCCGCCGTCTGCTTGGCGAGCTGCTTGTCGAAATCTTCCGACAGGCTGGTCGCATAGGTCGCAAGCTCACCCGGTTTGACGAACGGATTCTGTGCGCCGTCCTTCATCTGCGCACGCTTGGCCTGCATGCCATAGACCTCCGGATGCGGCCCGAGCAGCACGTCGACCTTCATCGCTTTCACCTTGGCGTAGGTCGCACGGTAGTCGTCGACGATGCCGGGATAAGTCGGCTGTCCCACCAGCCGGTTCAGCGCCACGGTGCCGCTGCAGAAGAACAGCACCTCGCGGTTCTGCTCGCCGTCCTTGACGGTCATCTCCCAGCTCGTGCAGCCCGGCGAGTGGCCAGGCGTCGCATGCGCCGTCAGCGTGGTGTCGCCGAGCGTAACCTTGTCGCCTTCCTTCACGACACGGTCGACCTTCACCGGCGCGAAAGCGAGGTCCTCGTTCTTCTCGTCACCGGGATAATAGCCGCCTTCGAGCAGCGGCTTGTCGCGCTCGCCGGCCACGAGCTGCGCACCGGTCTCCTTCTTGATCTCGGCGAAACCGCCGGTGTGATCGAGATGCGCGTGCGAGTTGAGGACGATCTTGACGTCAGCGACCTTGAAGCCGAGCCTGGCGATATTGTCCTTGATCATGCCGGTCGACTGGGGCATCGCCGTATCCATCAGGATCAGGCCCTGCGATGTCCTGATCACGTAGACGGAGATGCCCTCGGTCCCGACATAGTAGACGTTGCCGATGAGCTGGAACGGCTCGAACGGAGCCGTCCATTTCTGCATGACCGCTGCCAGGAAATCCTTGATGGTCTGCGCCTGCGCGCCGGTTGCGAGGAACGCCAACGCACACAATGCGGCGGTAAGTCTTCTCATGGTTTGCCTCCCGAAGTGTTCTTGTCATTTTGGCTGGACGCGATTTCCGCACGGCTTTGCCGGCGTGCAAGCTATGTCGGGAGAGGTGCGGCAGCAACGGCCTCATACCTCATGCATAGCGGGTATCGCGGCAACGCCGCCGGCCGGCGTTTGACCACGTGCGGCCGGCCCGCCATACTTTACATCAAGACGAGCCAGCAAGACTCGTCGGTACCGGGAGCTGAAAATGACCAATTCATTGTCCGTCCTTGCGGGGACGCTGATTTCTCTGGTCTCCTTCGCTTCAATTGCCCTCGCGCAGCCGGCCTGCGTCACCCAGAACATGGCCGTGCCGCCTGGTGCAAACACCACAGACAAGACCGCGCCGTTCTTCATCGACACGACAGGCCTCGATTTCAAGACGGCGCCGCCGACGCGCGATCCGTCGAGCGCCAACTATCCGCGCGCGACCGAGCTGCCCGACGGCACGCTGCCGCCGCCGGGGGCGGAAGGCAATTTCATCATCGGCCCGACCCACAATCCCGCGCCGGAGACGATCGCGAAGGACGGCGTGCCGCGCGGTACGACCAAGTCCTTCACGCTGACCTCGAAGCAGAGCACGATCTACAATCCCGGCCTGATCCGCGACGACGTCGCCGGATGCACCAACTCCTCGATCATGACGACCGTCACCGCGCCGGGCGACAAGTCGCACATGATCGTCACCACCAGCCATCCCGGCATCTGGTCGCGCACGATCGACGTCTACGTGCCGGCGCAATATGTGCGCGGCAGCGAGGCGCCGTTCATCGCGGTCGGCGACGGCGGCTCCAACGCCTACAAGGACCTCGCAGCGACCCTCGACAATTTGATCGCACAGCGCCGCGTGCCGCCGATGGTCGCGATCCAGATCGGCAATGGCGGCCAGGACGCGCAGGGCAGCCAGCGCGGCCGCGAATATGACGCGGTGTCAGGCGCCTACGCGCAGTTCGTCGAGCGTGAAGTGTTGCCGCTGGTCGAGACCAACGCCGACGTCAAGCTCACCAGGAATCCCGACGGGCGCGCGACCATGGGGCTGAGCTCGAGTGGGGCGGCGGCCTTCACCATGGCTTGGTTCTATCCCGATCTCTATCATCGCGTGCTGGCCTTCTCGCCGACGATGGTCAACCAGCAATGGCCGCATGATCCGTCGCTGCGCGGCGGTGCCTGGGAATATCACAGTGGATGGACGGGGCCGGCCGGCCCCAGCCTCATCTCCAAGGCCGGCGTGCTCACGCCGGCGGAACCGCCCGGGGTGCCGCTGATCGTGAGTGCGCCGACGAAGCCGATCCGCTTCTGGTTCTTCGGCGGCGACCAGGACCTGTTCTATCCGAACCCCACCATTCCCGACGGCATGCACGACTGGACCCTGTCGAACGCGCTAATGGCCAAGGTCCTGGCGGAGAAGGGCTACCACTATCAGTTCCTGTTCGTGCGCAACGCCAAGCACGTCGATCGGCCGACGATCGCGCAGACGCTGCCGTCGGCGCTCGAGTGGATCTGGAAGGGCTATCCGATCCCCTGAGCAGAACCTAGCGTCCGATCGTGACGCCGGCGGTCGAGCGCATGGCATCGCGGAGGCTCCTCGCGTTCATATCGTCGAGGACTTCTCGCGTCAGCACGGTGGTCTGGCCGGGTGTGTTGAGGATCGTTTGGCCGCGCGAGGAGGAGAGCCGGTCGGCCTTGTAGGGCGCGGCTGGATCGGTGGCGGGCTTGTGGTGAGGCCGTTTGCCGGACGTCGCAAAGGCGCCTTGCGGGACGCAGAGGGCGGCGATCACGATCAGTCGCAATAGCTTTGCAGACATGCGATCTCCCATGTTCGGGAAACCTCAGCCTAGCACGGCGTGACGGCGCTTGCAGCGGAAAGGATCAGGCCAAAGCGGCCTGGCGTTCCCGCACCGGTTCGCGAACCCGATCGGGCTTCCCTGGCTCGGCGAGCCGGGTGAAGCTCCGATGGGTTGCCTGCGCGGGGGCCTCGACGATCACGCCCTCGCAGACGATCTGTCCGCCGAGCATCCTGAACTCCAGCTTGTCATAGCGCGGCATCGTCTCGCCGGGCGCAGGCGGCAGCAGCCCGATGCTTCCCTGGATGTTCAGCGTGGCTTCGCCGGTGCCGTGAAGCCGGGGATTCCACATCCTGATTCCGCTTTCCGTCCAGCGCTGCCGGATCAGCGCGGTGCGGTCGGCAGGTTCGGTGGCTTTCGCACGAAGTTTCGGCGCGCTGCGAATCTCTTCAGCTGGAGCTGCAGGAGCCGGAGCCGGCTCATCATAGGTGACCACGATGGCGTCGGCGGAAGAGTTCTCCGCGGCGACGGGGGCTGGATTGCTTGCAGCGACCGGCTCGATGGCCACCGCGGTGCCGGGGGTGGGATCGCTGTCGATCTTGTCTGCAGCGACAGGCTCGGCCGAGACGTCGCGATCGGCAAGCGTGACCTGGGTGTCGTCTACAACAGGCTCGACATCCACGGCGGCAACAGTGGAGGGATCGTCGGCAACGACGAGAGCGGGAGCGTCAACCGACGCGACCTCGACCGAAGCGACCTCGAGATTGGACGAGGTCTCCTCCACGACGTCGGGGTCAACGCTGGCTGCGAGCTCGGGAGATGGATCGCTGCTGATGACGGGCTCAGCGGCTTTGGCCGGCTCGTCTTCGACGTCGCTGGCCGCGACCGCTTGGGTGGCGACGGGCTCGAGCTTCGTCGAGACCTCCACAGGCGGATCATCGTCGATGACGGGTCCAGGAACATCGACGGGTTTGGGAGCGTCGACCGTTTCGCTGGTGACTTCGTCCGAGGCCAAGACCTCTGCCACGACGACCGGCTCGACATCTGTCGGCGCCTGCTGCAGTGAACCGTCGCTGCCGCCGCCATCGGCTGCTGCTTCCGCGATGACGGCGCGGGCAGTGGAGTCCTCGGCGACCGCAGCGTCGCTGCGCAACGGCTCGGTGCTGATGCCGGTGTGGAGAGCCGGAAGAGCTTCAGCGCTGTCGGCAACGATGACAGGCTGTTCCGCGACGACCGCCGCACCGTCGATGCTGCCGCCATGCGGCAAGGGCCGAAGCCGGGTGAACGCCCATTTCACCGCGGGGATGCGGCGCAGCAACGATATCAGTCTCGAAAGCACTGGGAGTTGTCCAAGAGGTACTCGGCGTGAGGCAATCGCTGATTCGCCAGCTATGTGAAAAACTGCCCCGGCCGTCACACCCCTGTCAATGTAGACGGGACCAATTGCAGAACATCCACGCATCCGCGCGGTCGGCTGCATGACGTCTCAGGCATCATCGAGAGATTACGATTGTCATGAGGCGGCCTTGCACCGGCTGCCAATGTGACCGCTCCCACAGAGCTGCGGCACCGATCCGGGTACGCTTCCTTCGAAAGCGAAGGAGAGAAGACGTGATCCGCAAGACATATCCGGCTGCGGTCCTCGCCGCATTGATCTGCGCACCTGCGTTGGCGGATGATCTCTCGCCAAAAATCGCCGCTCATTTGATCCCGCCGAATGCGGAAATCCACATTTCCTGGACCAGCCCCGCATCCGACCCGCAGGGCCGTTCGGTCGAGGTGGCCTGCGGTGAGGTCACGGTCCGCAATCCCAGGGGCTTCGACACCATGACGTTCGCCTATGTCATCGGCGACGACAAACTTTGGCTGGCCAGGGAAATCGGGTGGATGAAGGAGCCGGAGCCGCAGGGAATCCGCAGCGTGATGAGATATTGCCCCGGCCGTTGATCGACGCCGGTCGGCCTGCGGGAGGGGACGATGATCCCCTCCGGGATTTTTCGATCTTTCGGCTACTTGCCGGCGCCGGCGCTGCCGCCGCCCGCGCTGCCTCCGGCCTGGCTGCCCATGTTATTCGTGTTGCTGCCGCCGGCCGATGGTTGCTGCGCGCCCTTGCTGTCGCTGGCCTCGTTCTGCATGTTCGACGAACGCCCCGTCGTCATTCCCTTGGTCGCGGGGCCGCGCGAGGAGGGGCCGACGTCGCCCTGACCGGAGGCGCCGGGAGCCGGTTGTGTCTGCGCGAAGGCGCCACCGGTCGCCAGTGCCATGATGCACGCGGATGCCAGAATGATCTTTTTCATGGGATTCTCCTTGACATTACATCTCCGGACAATCCGCCTGCGCCATTGGCGTTCCTGCCAATTTGACGGCAGTGCTTCAACTCTCTGCGGCCGAATGTCGGGGTTCCCGTGTTCGCCGCCAGCGGCTATGCAGAAGCATCAATGTCGGTTCGAGGACGAAGCATGAAAAGGACTGTCGCCATCGGAGCGGCTCTGCTCTGGTCCACCATCGCCTTCGCCCAGGAGCGCACCATCACCGTGGCCTCGACCACCTCGACGGAACAGTCGGGCCTGTTCGGCCATCTGCTGCCGCTGTTCGAGAAGGCCGAGGGCATCAGCGTGAAGGTCGTTGCCGTCGGCACCGGCCAGGCGCTGGATATCGGGCGGCGCGGCGATGCCGACGTGGTGTTCGTCCATGATCGGGCTGCCGAAGACAAGTTCATGTCCGAAGGGCAGGGCGTGAAGCGCTTCGACGTCATGTACAACGACTTCGTCATCGTCGGTCCCAAAAGCGATCCCGCGAAGATCGCCGGCGGCAAGGACGTCACCGATGCGCTGCGCAAGATCGCGGCGGCGAAGGCGCCGTTCATCTCGCGCGGCGACAAGTCCGGCACGCACGCGGCCGAGCTCCGGCTGTGGAAGGAGGCGGGCGTCGACATCAGTGCCGGCAAGGACAGCTGGTATCGTGAGATCGGCCAGGGCATGGGCCCGGCGCTGAACATGGCGTCGTCGTCGAACGCTTATGTTCTGTCGGACCGCGGCACCTGGCTGTCCTTCAAGAATCGCGGCGAGCTCACCATCCTGACCGAGGGTGACAAGCGGCTGTTCAACCAGTACGGCGTCATGCTGGTCGATCCGGCAAAGCATGCGAACGTGAAGGCGAAGGACGGGCAGGCTTTCATCGACTGGCTGGTTTCGTCGAAGGGGCAGGAGGCGATCGCCGGCTATAAGGTGGGCGGCGAGCAGCTATTTTTCCCCAACGCGTCCCACTAGCAGGAAGGCGACGGTCGACACCGCGACGCTGAGCGCGAGCAGGATCAGTCCGAGTCCGAGCGCCAGCGGCAGATCGCCCTTGCTGGTCTCCAGCGCGATCGCGGTCGTCATCGTGCGCGTGAAGCCGCGGATGTTGCCGCCGACGATGATGATGGCGCCGACCTCGGCGATGGCGCGCNNGGCCGAGCGCGAACAGCAGCGCCATGCAGCGGAAGACCGACAGCCCGTCGATCCGCGCCAGATCGCCATATTCCGCCCACAGCAGGCTCGCAGGCCGGTGCACCAGCGCCACCACGATCGGGGTGGCGAGCAGCGTCTGCGCGATCACCATCGCGGCCGGCGTGAACAACAGTCCGGCCACCCCGAGCGGGCCGGAGCGCGAGAGCAGAAGATAGAGCGCGAGCCCGACCACGACCGGCGGAAGGCCGAGCAGCGCATTGGTCAGCACGATGATCACCTGCCGCCCGCGGAAACGCGTGATCGCGAGCAAGGCCCCGATCGGCGCGCCGATCAGCAGGGCAAGGATGCTCGCGGTCAGGCTGACGCGCACCGACAATGCGACGATGCCCAGCAGTTCGGCGTCGGCTTCGCCGATCAGCGAGAGCGCTGCGCCAACGGATCGTGCGAAGTCGTTCATCCGAGCCTGGACGTCGGCGCCGGCCGGAATGCCGCGGGGGCGTCGGTGTCGGGACTGGGGAGGCGTTTCACGGATGATTCCCTGCGAGTGTCGCAGNNGCAATGCAGTGGCGCGATCGCGCTCCGCAGGCACTTGTGGCTCCGCCGGCTACAAGGAGTTCTCCTTGCAGCAGGCCATTCACAGAATACTCGCGCGGAGCAGTTTGGAAACCGAATTCAGCTGGAATCCAATGTCGCGGACGGGATAGCACGTCCGCTTTCGGCATTAGCGCTTGACCTTGGCCGATGCCGAGACCGTCGGGGCTGCCCCGACGCTTTCCCGCCAATAGTGCTCGATCTGGTCGATCAAGGCAGGCGGCAGCGGGACGTAGTTGAGCGTCTCGGCCTGGGATCTGCCGTTCTCGAGCAGCCAGCGGAGGAAGTCGATCGCGGCGGCCGATCGCTCGCTGGATTTCGGCGCCTTCGGCATCAACGCGAACGTCGTCGCCGTGATCGGGTAGGCATCTTCGCCGGGCGCATTGGTGAGCACGAGATGGAAATCCTTCTTCGCCTTCCAATCCGCGCTTGATGCCGCCGCCTGGAACGATGCGGCGTCGGGCACGACGTAATTGCCGGCGCTGTTCTGCACGATCCCGAAGGAAATCCGGTCGAGCCGTTGCAGCGCGTAAGTGTATTCGAGATAGCCGATCGCGCCGGGAACGAGGCTGACGAGCGAGGCGACGCCGTCATTGCCCCGGCCGCCGAGGCCAAGCGGCCACTCAACGGCGGTGCCTTCGCCCACGCTGGCTTTCCATTGCGGGCTGACCTTCGAGAGGTAGTTCGACCAGTTGAACGTCGTGCCGGAGCCGTCGATGCGGTGGACCACCGTGATCGCAGCATTCGGCAATCTGACGTCGGGGTTGATCGCGCCGATCGCGGGATCGTTC
>NZ_BTIG01000056.1:0-2385 GCF_036247965.1 Bradyrhizobium sp. TM233
GTTCTTCTCCTCCGACGTCGCCAACCCCGACACCTATCCGAAGTTCTACGCCGACATCGAGATGTTCCAGATCCCGCTCAGCCAGCCGGATCCGTCGCAGCACATGCGCCGCTACCTCTCCACCAGCGCCGCGACCAAGGAGAACAAGTGGCAGGGCACGAACTTCCCGCGCTGGGTCAACAAGGACTATGACGCCGCGATCAACGCGGCCGACATGGAAATGGACCCGGTCAAGCGCGCGGCGCTCTACATCAAGGCCAACGATCTGATGTGGGAAGACACGGTGTTCATCCCGGTGCAGCATCGTCTGAAGGTCGAGGCGGCCGCCAACAATCTGCGCCCGGTCGTTTCCGGCTGGGCCAACGAAACCGACAATCTGTTCGACTGGTACCGCGAGGAATGATCCCCCAACTCTAGACGGGGCCTTCCCTCATGAGCCAATACGTCCTGCGTCGCCTGCTGATCGCGATTCCGAGCCTGCTCGGAATCTCGGTCGTGCTGTTTGTCGTGCTCGCGCTTGCGCCCGGCGATCCGTTCTCCGAACTGGCGACCAATCCGAACGTGCCGCCGGAAGTGCAGGCGGCGCTTCGGGCCAAGTTCGGCCTCGACGATCCGATCCACCTTCGCTACCTGCACTGGCTCAACGCCATGCTGCACGGCGACTGGGGCTTCTCCTTCGTCAGCCGGATGAACGTCGACACGCTCATCCTCCAGCGCCTGCCGGCCACGCTCTACGTGATCNNGCTGCTGATCGCGATCCCCGTCGGCGTCTATGCGGCCACGAAGCCCTATTCGCTGTTCGACCAGATCGCCAACACGCTCGCCTTCGTCGGCTTCTCGCTGCCGACGTTCTTCACCGGCATCCTGTTCATCCTGATCTTCTCGGTCACGCTGGACTGGCTGCCTTTCGTCTACACCACCGACATCAAGGGCACCGGCATCCACTGGGTGCTGGAGATGATCCGTCAGGCGATCATGCCGGTGGCGGTGCTCGGCCTGTTCCAGGCGGCGTCGATGACGCGTTTCGTGCGCTCGGCGATGCTCGATGTGATCCGGCTCGACTATGTCACCACCGCCCGCGCCAAGGGGCTCGGGCAGGCCAAGGTCATCGTCAAGCATGTCATGCGCAACGCCATGATTCCGGTCGTGACGTTGATCGCGCTGCAAATGCCCGCGGTGTTCGGCGGCGCCATCGTCACCGAGCAGATCTTCCGCATTCCCGGCATCGGCTCGCTGCTGATCTCCTCCATCCTTTCCAACGACACGCCGGTGGTGATGGCCGTCACCTTCGTCTTCGCGTGTCTCGTCGTGCTGTTCAATCTCATCGCGGACGTGCTTTATGGCTGGCTTGACCCTCGCATCTCCCTCCGCTGAGCGGCGCGTCTACTCGCCCTGGCGCGAGACGTGGCGGCGCTACAGCCGCCACAAGCTTGCCGTGGTCAGCGCGTTCCTGCTGCTCGTTCTGATCCTGGCAGTGGTGCTCGGCCCCTTCGTCTGGCGGGTCAAGATCGACGACATCGACATCGTCGCAGGCATGCAGGGGCCCTCGCCGGCCCATCCCTTCGGTACCGACGATCTCGGGCAGGACATCCTCGCCCGCATGATCTATGGCGGGCGCATCTCGCTCGCGGTCGGCCTCGCCGCGATGCTGGTCTCGGTCTTCGTCGGTGTGCTGATCGGCGCGCTCGCCGGCATGTCGCGCGGTGCGCTCGGTCACGGGCTGATGTGGCTTACCGATCTGTTCCTGTCGCTGCCGCAATTGCCGCTGCTGCTTCTGCTGATCTATCTCTTCCGCGACGGCCTGAAGGCCGCGTTCGGTCCGGAGGGCGGCATCTTCATCCTGATCGTGCTCGTGATCGGGGGCCTGCGGTGGATGCCGGTGGCGCGGCTCGTGCGCGCCCAGTTCCTGTCGATCCGCGAGAAGGAGTTCGTCGAGGCCGCGCGGGCGCTCGGGGCGAGCCCGGTGCGGCAGGTGGTGAAGCACATCCTGCCCAATGCGCTCGGTCCGGTGATCATCGCCGGCACCATCGACGTCGCCGCCGCCATCATCGCGGAATCGACGCTGTCCTTCCTCGGCCTCGGCTTTCCGCCGGATACGCCGACCTGGGGCCGGCTGCTCTATGACGCCAAGGACTTTCTCGACATCGGCCCGCACTGGGCGCTGTTTCCCGGCGGCGCGATCTTCATCGCGGTGGTCGCCATCAACTTCATCGGCGACGGCCTGCGTGACGCGCTCGATGCGCGACGGGTGATCTGATGGCGCCGCTGCTCGAGATCAAGGGACTGAAGACCCACTTCTCCACGGACGACGGCATCCTCCAGGCCGTCGACGGCGTCGACATCTCCATCAACCGGGGCGAGACGCTCTGCGTCGTCGGCGAATCC
>NZ_BTIG01000056.1:2416-2607 GCF_036247965.1 Bradyrhizobium sp. TM233
GAGCCGATGACCTCGCTCAACCCGGTGCTCACCGTCGGCGAGCAGATCGCCGAAAGCCTGCGCCGCCACGAGGCCGTGACCCGGAAGCAGGCGCTCGAACGCACCATCGAGATGCTGAAGCTGGTGCAGATCCCCAACGCCGAAGGCCGCGTGCACAATTATCCGCACCAGTTCTCCGGCGGCATGCGCCA
>NZ_BTIG01000057.1:0-738 GCF_036247965.1 Bradyrhizobium sp. TM233
ATTCGTGCGGATAGCGCCGCATGTGCTCGGCCTTGAGCCCGACCTTGACCAGCAGGCCGGCGACGCGCTCCTCCCGCTCCTTGGCGGACGAGGCGAGGTTATGGATGGTGAAGGCTTCGCCGAGAATCGCGCCGACCGTCATACGCGGATTGAGCGAGGCGAANNCAGCCGGATTCGCCGACGAGACCGAGCGTCTCGCCGCGGTTGACCGAGAACGACACGCCGTCGACCGCATAGACGGTACCGACCTGGCGCGACAGCAGGCCGCCGAGCACCGGGAAGTGCTTCTTCAGGTTGGAGACCTGCAGCAAGGGTTCGCTCATGCCGCGCCTCCCAGATTTGTATCGCCGAGATGACAGGCCATGCGATGGCCGGGTGCGATCTCGCGCAGCAGCGGCTCCTTTTCGGTGCAGACGTTCATGGCGAACTTGCAGCGCGGCGCAAAGCGGCAGCCGACCGGCGGATTGATCAGGATCGGCACCGAGCCGCCGATCGCCTCGAGCCGAGTCTTGTGCTCGCTGTCGAGATCGATGCGCGGGATCGAGCGGATCAACCCCTGCGTATAGGGATGGCCGGGATTGCCGAACAGATNNCTTCCTCGACCACCTTGCCGGCATACATCACGACGACGCGTTGCGCGGTTTCGGCGACGACGCCCATGGCATGGGTGATCAGCATCACCGCCATGCCGAAGCGCTCCTTCATGTCCTGGAGCAGATCCAGGATCTGCGCCTGGAT
>NZ_BTIG01000058.1:0-3704 GCF_036247965.1 Bradyrhizobium sp. TM233
GCCTGGAGCTACGCCGGCAACGGCGCGCATGACGAGCTCACCGCCGGCCAGCAGGTGCAGGATCAGTTCACGGTGGCCAGCCAGGACGGCACCGCTTCCGGCACGGTGACGGTCACCATCACCGGCAGCAATGACGCGGCGACAGTCTCATCGGACTCGAAGTCCGTCACTGAGGGCAATGCCGCCGCCGCACTGAACACGAGCGGCCTATTGACGATTGTGGATCCCGACAGCGGCGAAGCTCATGTCGTGGCGCAGAGCAATGCGCACGGGACCTATGGCGACTTCAGCGTCGATGCCGACGGCGCCTGGAGCTACATCGGCAATGGCGCGCATGACGAACTCACCGCCGGCCAGCAGGTGCAGGANNCCGGCAGCAACGACGCGGCGGTGTTGGACGCCAATGGCGGTTCAATGTCCTACACCGAGGGTCAGGCGGCGACCGCGATCGATACGGCGCTGTTGGTGTCGGACCTTGACAGCGCGAATCTGACCGGCGCGACGGTCTCGATCACAGGCAACTTCGCCTTCGGCCAGGATGTGCTCGGTTTTACCAATCAGAACGGCATCACCGGCAGCTATAACGCCAGCACTGGGGTGCTGACCCTGACGGGGTCGTCGAGTGTGGCGAACTACCAGGCGGCCCTGCGCTCCGTGACATATTCGAACTCGGGCGACGATCCGTCGGGCGCGACCCGCACCATCAGCTACCAGGTTGACGACGGCCAGACGGCCAGCCACGCCAGCAATATCGTGAATGCGACAGTCACGGTCATTCCGGTCAACGACGCGCCGGTGAATACGGTTCCGGGTGCCCAGACGACGAACATCAACACGACAAAGGCGATCACGGGACTTGGCATCTCCGATGCCGACTCGGACGGCGCCAGCGAAACGGTCACGTTGTCGGTAACCAACGGCACCTTGACCGTTTCAGGAGGTACCGCAGGGATCAACGGCAGCGGAACGTCGACGGTGACGCTGACCGGAACAGTCAGCGCCATCAATTCCACCCTGACCTCGACGGTCAATTACGTTCCGACATCGAATTTTGCCGGAACTAGCACTCTGACCATGGCGACAAGCGACAATGGCCACACCGGAGCGGGTGGGGCATTGACCGATGTGGATACGGTGACAATTTCAGTCACGAGCCCCAGCCCCTTCGCTCTCACGACCGGCACCGATACCGTCTCCTATGTATCGGGCACCAATACTGTGACCGGCACGCAATCTCCCCTAACGCTGAACAACGGCGACATGCTGACCGGGGGAAGCGGTACGGACACTCTCGCGGTCAGTGGTGGTGGTCTGGGGCCTTTCACTTTCGGCGATGGTGCAGGGAGCATTGGCCTGAAGAACTTCGAAACAATCGTCTTAAGTGACGGCAACAGCGGAAATCACACCGACACCCTGACATTCCTTTCGACATTCCAAAATGGAGGAACGCTTACGATTGACGGATCCGGCATCACGGGTAACGGCGACCTGGTCGTAGATGCTGGCGCAGTCACGTCTGGATCGTTCGTCATCATGGGCAGTTCTGGAAACGGCGGTGATGATACCCTCAAGGGCGGTTCAAGTAACGACACGATCAACGGTGGCGCAGGCACTGGCGCGGACAGGATCGTGGGTGGTGGTGGCGCAGATGCGCTGACCGGTGGAGGTGGGAACGATACCTTCGCCTATCTCGCTGTCACCGACGCAGGTGACCACATCACCGACTTCAACACCTCAGGGGATAAGCTGGAATTTACGGTAACCGCCGGGCGGTTCGTCATTGGTGATGTCGATACGACCGTTGAAAACGTCAGGACGGGCAACAACGCTGCGTTAAATCTCGCCAACACGGAGGTCGGCATCAAGACAGACGCATCCGTGACGACGGCGACAGTTCAATCAACGATCAACAGTTTCTCCAACATCACCACAGGAGCCCTATTTGTATTCCACAACTCGACAGTGGGCCACGCGCAAGTTTACTACGATCCCAATCCGAGCGTCGCAGGCGGCGCGACACTCGTCGCCGATTTGGACAACCTGACCACGCTGGCGAGCATAACCGGTAGTTTCAGCGCGGCGGATTTTGGGTTTGGAACGGCGCTTGCTCCTGCGGGCGTGTCGGGCCAGCCTATCAATCTCGGCCTGACGGACTCGCCCGCTCATCAGGGTCAAATCGCCACCGTCACTGTCGGCAGCGTGCCCGCAGGCTGGACATTGAATGGTGGGATGCTGCTCCCCGATGGCAACTGGACGATCGAGACGACTGACGTCAGCTCGCTAATGGTGACATCGCCGGTCGATTTCGCCGGAGCATTGCACCTCGACGTGACCGTGACCTGGATGCAGCCAGATGGCTCGGCTGTAATCGAGACATTCGCCGACAACGTTGAAGCTTTTGCAGCGGGCTCCGCCATCGTCGCCATTTCCGGCAACGATTATCTCACAGCGTCAGGCGGCAGCGATCTGCTTGTATTCTCACAGCCGATCGGACACGACGTCATCTATAATTTCGAGATTGCGCATGATCAGATCGACCTGATCGGCTACGCCAGCTTCAAGACGTTCGCCGACGTCCAAACGCATCTGTCTACCGACAACGACGGCAATGCCGTCATTGCGCTGGCCGACGGTCAAACGATCACTCTGGATGGCGTCGATGCCGGCTCGCTCGCAGCGGACGACTTCGTATTCGACTTCAAGCCCATGGTCGACAATTCAGGCACAATGACAATCGGCAACGGCGCATTGCTGCCGTTATCCGGCAACATCCACAATACGGGCACGATCTCGTTGAACTCGACGGGCGCCGAGACCGACCTCCAGCTTGTTGGGCACGGCATTCTGCTTGAAGGTGGCGGTCAGGTGCTGTTGTCCGACAATAGCGGGAACACTGTCAGTGGAGCTGTTTCCGACGTGACGCTGACCAACATCGACAACACCATTTCGGGAAGCGGACAGCTTGGCGAAGGCACTATGATCCTTGTCAACCAAGGTACAATCATCGCGACGGGCACCAACGCACTCGAGATTGACACCGGTAGCAACAGCGTCGTCAATTCCGGAACGATTGCGGCCAGCGGCAGCGGCGGTCTGGTCATCGACAGCAGCGTGGACAATTCAGGATTGCTGTGGGCGCATGGAGCCAACGTCACTCTCAATGGCAGTGTAAGCGGCAGCGGCACCGTACTGATGGATGGCGTGGCTACGATCGAGTTCGGAGCGGCTTCATCTGCGCATGTTGCGCTAGATGCCGCAGCGACCGGGACAATCGTGCTCCATGACTCCTTCGACTTCAGCGGAATCGTGTCCGGGTTCGACGGAGATGACCACCTGGATCTCCTCGGCGTCGCATTCGGGGACGGCACGACCGCTAGCTATGTCGCAAATCAGGCCGGCACTGGAGGAATCCTTTCGGTGACTGACGGAGTTCATACCGCCAATATCAGCCTGTTGGGCCAGTACGATCCCGCGAGCTTCCAGACTGAGGCAGACAAGAACATGGGAACGCTCATCAGCTATCACGAGTATCTGGTCTGAACGCGCTGCCAGGAGATGGCTAAAGGTGCTGACTGCAACGTCGGTACTTGGTTCGCATGGAGATTTGGGCGCCCTGCTCCATGGGCGCCGGCCCGGCCGCAGCATCCGCTCGATTACATGTAAGTGGATCGACAGGTTGATGCAGCACCATGGCTCATCGCCAT
>NZ_BTIG01000059.1:0-344 GCF_036247965.1 Bradyrhizobium sp. TM233
CCGTGTTCCACGCCATCCGCGTCTGCCGTCCTCGCTGCTCCTCGCGAAGCCTCCGAAGCAGGAGGATGATGCTCGTTGTCATTGCCGACGCCATTCCCTTGTACCAAGCCAGCTTCGGTCAAGTCTGCTGCCGCCTTTGCAGATCCTTTCTCCGAAGCGTGCTGTGAGTTACCGCCGCCCGGGCTACCGGCTTTTGCGATGCCTGGCTCACCCGGGTTGGCTACTTCCGGTGGCTTTGCAGAGGTTGAGTGCCTCGCATTTCTGCGTTTCTCGCCATCCCCTCCTGCTCACTTCGCTGCCCCTCGCGAAGCCTCCGCAGCGGGGGCATGATGCTCATTGTCATT
>NZ_BTIG01000060.1:0-10768 GCF_036247965.1 Bradyrhizobium sp. TM233
CATGACAGGGGGCGTCACAGCAGCAAATCTTCCGCAGGTCTTCAAAAACGCCCGCCGGTCGTCGTCCTCGTTGCCGTCCCGGGTCACGATGCTCCTCCTAGATTTAAAATGACATTTTACAGTATTATAAATTAAATAGATTTTCAACCAAGAATTTTCTTTGCCTGGTGAGAGGTTGCTGAACGTGCACGCCCCCGAACTGAAAGTCGGCAATTCGCCGTGTTTCTCCCGACTTTCCCGGCGCACCTTGCCCGACGGCCAGATTTTGGTTGCGCGCGGGCATTTAATTTAGTTAACCTGGATTTAACCAACGGGCGCGGGCTCGACTACAATGGATCATTGCGATGCCACTGCAATTCTATCGATCCGTCCGGGACATGGAGATCTGGAGTGCGAGCAGCCACGGCTTCTCGTTCGTGATCAGTTTCGGAAGCCCGGGAGGTCCGGGCTTTCACGGACGCTCCGGCTACCTGGCGAGTTGGCGTCCGCTCCACAACAACCAAGCCGCAATCAAGATTGGCGGCTCGCCCTTTCGAACGTTGGCCGAGGCCGAAGGGGCCTGCCTCAACATGATTGAGCATCTGGCACCGCGATAGGCCGCCCTCGCGCACACCCCCGAAAGCGCGCCAGACGTATCCCGTCAGCTCGCGTTGGCTGGATCCTGACGCAACAGATCAAGGGAATCCGGCTCACCTGGCGCTGCATGCAGCTCGCTTCGCGAGATCGCCAATGCCGCGAGAACCGTACGATTGCTGATTTCCAGCTTCTGGAAGATATGGTGAAGGTGGACCTTGATCGTACCGTCGGCAAGGTTCAACCGACGCCCAATCTCCTTGTTCGATAGCCCCTCCGATACGAGCCGCATGATCTGCCGCTCCCGGTCAGTTAGTTGTGTCAGGGGCTTCACACCGCCGAGAGAGTCCTCGCTGACGTGCCCCGAGGCCGCGGCTTGGCCCTGGGCAGCTTTCCGCAGGGTTGCGACCAGCATCTCCACGTCCGAATCCTTCGAGAGGACGATGCAGGCGCCGTCCAAGGCCAGCCTTTTTAACTCACTGTCGCCCTTAATACCGGTGAAGAAGATTACCGGAGCACGTGGGCCGACAGCGTTCGCACGAGCGAGGATCTGCTGCCGACTGAAGTCGGGCAGTGCAGCATCGACAAGCGCGACGTCCGGCGCAAGAAATCGAATTGCCTCGATACAACTTGCGCCATCGCCGCAAGAAGCAACGACCACAAAATCACGCTGCGCCGCAAGAACGCTCCTAATCCCTTGCAAGACGATCGGGTGTCGATCAGCGATGACAATTCTGATACGGCGCATGCTTCCCCTGCCTGTTGCTAACAACCCCCCTTGCAGCCGTTTAATCCCACCCTCCTTCTGAGACGCGCGAGTTATAACCGGCCAGCTCCGGCAATAACGTCGCAGGTCTTAGGTCTGAGACAGCACCTTGCGACAACGCTCGATGGCCACGCTATCGTAACTCGCCCAGAGAATGCGTGCAGCACCGTAAGAATGCGGTACTCAATGCAAAATCCGAAACCGCGAATTCTGCGAAGATAATGGCATTCCATCTACAATTTTTGATGGCTTAGATCTGAAAATTCACGCCAAGAATGCTATCGGCGCCCTGATCGGGCGGGTGTGCTATGATAGTCAACATCTAATTAACTTAGTTAGAGTCGGATATTACCAACGATATATAGGGACATTCACGATTCAAATCTAACATTCGACGAAGTTTCACTGAAGCGAGGCCGTTCGTGAAGCCTAGCTCCGGGAAGGGAGGAGAGAAAGTATTACTATTCATCAAAGCAACGGCTGGTAATCAAGGACAGAACAAGGCTGCGGTTGATCGTAGCCCGTGTAGCACCGACGGAAATCCCAGTACCGCGCTTGAGGCCGAATTTCGTCAATTTAGCATTTTTTCAATTATTGGCACGGATTTGTCGTCGGCAATGAGTAGGTGGTCACATGTATTCTTCGGCAGTATTGCGTCAAACACATAAGGCCCTCATCGTTCAATTCACAGAATTGCAGAACTTACGTAATCGCGTGTTGAAAGCAGAGGAGCGATTGCTCGCGCCCAAGCGACGGGCCCACGGACGGAGGGCGCTCAGGAAGCGACCGCCCGGTCGGAGATACAGTCTTAACCGCTAGCACTGAGTACTGCGCTGCACACAAGCGCCGCCGCGCGCCCGGATCGCGCTTGCCCAACCCTGCCATGACCTGATAATGCCCCCTCCTGTTTCGGTTCGGAAGTAGCTGGGGACGGCTTCCATGGGGAAAAGTGACTGGGTCGACTTGACCACAGCCGAGCTGTGGGGGCTTTACGATGAGGTCACGACCGTTCTCAGTCGCAGGATGACCGCGGAAAAGGCCAAGCTCGAAGAGCGGCTGCGCAAGATTGAGGGGACCGCCGTTTCGTCCTCGAACGGGGAACGTCCGCGCCGCCCCTACCCCCCGGTGCTGCCGAAATACCAGAACCCGAAGGACCCGTCCGAAACCTGGTCCGGCCGCGGCAAACAGCCCCGCTGGCTGAAGGCGCAGCTGCGCGCCGGAAAGAAGCTGAACGATCTCCTGATCGACCGCTCGTCCGCACAAAGACGCCGCCGGACCGGCTGAGCCCCAATCGCACCGCGGCGGCCCATTGGACCGCAGAATTTACCGATCGTCGTCCTCTTTTCTGTTGGGAGTACCGTCACCGCCGCCATTGCCGAAGCCATTGTTGCCACGCACAATACGGCCGCCTGAACTGGCTATCGCGGCCGAGGTCAGAGAGGTGGAGAGCAACAGCGTCATTGTCGGAGGGGTAACAGCGGCGAATTTTCCACAGGTCTTCAAGAACTCGCGACGATCATCGCCTTCCGCATCGAGTTTGGTCATCGGCTCGTCCTGCTACAATCCAGCCCGACCTTGAAGGTAGACCGAAATCATCGCCCTCTCAAATTAAATAAGTTAATCGAGCGATTCGAATTTCGCGACTGACGATCACGATTTGCGTCGGCTGGCGGGTACCCTGAAATCTCTCGTGCGCCAGTTCGAGCGCAACCTCGTCGCTTTATTTTGACATTTAATACCAAGCCAATTAATAATATCATTTAATTTTCTGGCGGACTTGGGGCCTGGCTCCAAGCACTGCAGCCGGAGTCTGCGGAATTGCATGTTGATTTCCAGCTTCACTCGTTGAGCGGCCTCTTTGCCCGAGCCAGCTCCCTGCGCGCCGAATACGCAGCCGCAAGACCCTGGCCGCACGTTGTCCTCAACGATGCCTTTCCCGAGAAGCTGTTGGACATGGTCGCGGCCGAATGCGCCGCCCTCCCAGAAGCCCGCCTGATTACCACGACCACCGATCGCCTGGTGAAGCAGGAGGTGTCGGACGGATTGGGGCCGGCCACTCAGCATCTGCTGAGCCTGGTGGACAGTGCGCGCTTCCAAGAATTCATTTCGGCAGTCACCGGCGTTCGCGATCTTCATTCCGATCCGACGCACAAATTTGCGGGAGTTCATCGAACGCCCCCAGGAGGCTTCACGAAGATTCACCGCGATTTCGAGGTTCACCCGACGACCGGGCTGTTTCACCGGGTCAATCTACTCATCTATCTCAATCGGGATTGGCCCGAAGCTTACGGCGGCAGCCTCGAATTGTGGCCTGCGGACATGTCAGCGCTCGGATGCCGCATCTTCCCGCGGTTCAACACCATGATCCTCTGGGAGACGCACGGTGCCACTCTCCACGGCCTTCCGGATCCGGTCTCCTGTCCCCCTGGTCGAATGCGCCTTTCCGTCGCATCCTATTACTACACGACGACGCGTCGCGTCGTCGCATCGGGCGAACGCCGCGTGCAGTATTGGGCAGCGCGACCGGGCGAGGATCCATGGATCGAGCGAATGAGCTGGCAGGATCACTTGCGCGCGCTCCTACCCGATCCGCTCTACAACCGCCTCCGGGCGGCGCGCGATTGGATATCCAGGGCGCACGGGTCGAGAACACGATGAAGCCGGCGTCTTCCAGGGGCAACAGCGGGACCCATCAATGACCGCGAGTGGAACCTCAGTCGCGCAATTGCGATCTGACGATGCGGATACCAGAGCATCTCGCAGGCTAGGCTTCTCGCCTGTGCGGCTGCGAACGCTGATGAAGCGCGCCCTCGCTGAAACGGGACTGGACATGTCGGGAATGACCGTGCTGACCGAAGCCGCGACCGGCGCGTACGCCGTCACCCCCGTCCTGGCTGCAATGGCCGGAGCCAAGCAGGTCTACGCGTTCACGAAACCTGGCCGCCATGGGACTGTGACAGATGCCAAACGGGAGACTTTCGAGATCGCGGCCACCCTCGACGTCGCTGATCGCATCGAGATTCTGGAAAAGATCAGCCCCGAGGTGCTTCACAGCGTCGACATCGTGACCAACAGTGGCCACCTCCGTCCTCTCACAGCTGCGCTGATCGACCAGCTGCGCAGCGACGCCGTGATCGCCTTGATGTTCGAGGCCTGGGAGTTTCGTCGCGAGGACCTGGATATCGAAGCGTGCGCACGGCGCAAGATTCCGGTGGTCGGCGTCAACGAGCGACACCCCGCCATCGACGTCTTCTCGTTCCTTGGCCCTCTCGTCGTGAAGCAGTTGCACGATTGCGGGCTGGCGGTCCTCGGCAACAAAATCGCCCTGCTCTGCGACAATGACTTCCTTGCCCCGCTGCGCACCGGGCTCGCAAGCCTGGGGGCGAACGTCGAGACGTTCGACAGCGTTGCGGCAGTCCATCCTGACGCATGGGAGGCCTTCGTTGTCGCCTTGCAGCCAACGGTCGCGCCGCGCATCGGCCGAGCGGAGGCTGCGCATCTGGCCGCATGCGCGCCCGACGGCGCCGTTGTGGTGCAGTTCTGGGGCGACATCGATCGAACCGTGCTGGCCACCAATGGTCTTGCGGTCTGGCCCCCACAATCGGTCGGACAGGGCCATATGGGCATTCTGCTGTCCGAGATCGGCCCCGAGCCGATCGTACGATTACAGACCGGCGGCTTGCGCGCGGCCGAGTGGGTCCGTCGAGGCGGTGCCGTCACAGAGGATGGTTTCGCCCAGCTCGTACCCTGGCCGGAGGTGACATGACGGAGCAGCTGCAGCCCGATGTCGTACTCCTCGCGGACGGACCGACGGGCTTCGCAGCGCTTCGCTCGTTGGCCGCGCACTGCCGCGTGGTTCAGATCTTCCGGAGACCGGACCAGCCCGACGCGAGCGCGTTGAGGGCATTTGCCAACAACCGCGGCATCCCGGTCGCGACGATGCAGGACTTGAACCAGCTTCAGAAAGCGATCGCAGAGCTGCGCCCGGCGGCCGTTGTGATCTCTTCGTTCGATCGGATCATCCCGCCGCAGATTCTTGCATTGTGTCGCTTCGTCAACGTGCACTATTCGCTTCTGCCGCATTATCGCGGCCGCGCCAACGTCAATTGGGCAATCATCAACGGCGAGACGACCGCCGGGATCAGCATTCATCTCGTCATCCCGGAGCTCGATGGCGGCAATCTGCTGTTCCAGCAGGCCATTCCGATCGGCGCGAATGATACGGTCACCTCGCTCTACGAGCGCCTCAACGCGATTCAGGAACGTGAGCTCGGCGGGGTAGTCGTACGAGCGATCACCGGCTACCAGGGCACTTCTCAAGATACCGACGATGCCTCGTATGGCTGCGCCCGTGTTCCGGAAGATGGAGAGATCGACTGGCGCCAGCCTACTGACACCATCGATCGGCTGATCCGCGGCCTAACACCGCCATTTCCCGGTGCCTTCACCCATCTTGACGGACAGCGGCTCATCATCACCAGCGCGTCGCCGCGGCTCGACGCTCCCTGCTATATTGGCCGCGTCCCAGGCCGGATCGTAGGGCGGTCACCTTCCGAGGGCTGGGTGGACGTGCTGACCGGCGACGGCGTCCTGCGCATGTTCAGCGTCCTTCCTGCCAACTCCGAGCAACCATGTGCTGCCGCTTCTGTCATCGGATCGACGCGCGCGACCCTGGGGCTGTCGCGCCTCGATCTTTTTCGCCGGATCGTCGCGCTTGAAGACAGGCTCGCTTCGCTCGAGCGACTCAAATGCGCTCACGAGTAACCGCAACCGCTCTGGCAAGGGAAGGCTCAGGGCTTTCGCGCCAGTGCCTCACACCCCTTCCCGTCCAATCGTGACCCAGAGCCCGTCGCGCCCCGGGCTTTGCACGCGAATCCAGCGATACGGCGTGCGCGACCAGGGCTTGACCTGCGGCGTGAGATTGTCGAGGACGAGATCGCCGCTCGTGGTGCGCATGAGGAGCACCAGATGATGTTCACCGGAACCGACGACGACTTCGCTCAATAGCAGGGCGCGCGCCGGCCAACCGCGCCGAAGCAGCTCGTGGCGCTTGCTCACCGCGTAATCGTTGCAATCGCCACGTGCGGGGTTAATGATCCACGCCTCGCCCGCAAGGCCGAGCTCGTTGCGGGCGGGCTCTATCGCCAGATTGACCGCGCGATTGATCTCCCGCAGCTCCACCCATCGCTTCTCAGTCAACCGGATCGGCCCGCCGCGGAAGAAGCGCCGCGGGCGGCATTCGGCCTCATAGCGCAGGCAAAACACGGTGAATGTGAGGGGCGGAAGAGCCGGACGCCCCAGCTCGATGTGCGTAGGGTCCGTTTGGGGCACCCTTGGCACATCCAGAAATGCCGCACCCACCCATTGAACGCCCCCGATGATCATTACGATGGCTGCGGCGATGATCGAGCCTGAGGTTCGTTGCATCTGCCGATCCTCCTGCGAATGCCAAATTGACGCGGGCCGAGGCACGACGACGCCGAACGCGCAGATCGCGGCTCCATTATTTAGATTATATATTGCAATTTAATTTGCAAGATTAAATACAATCTAATTATTGCATTTAAATAGCGGCGGACGCGATCGACGCCGGCGACGCTTGCAAGCCTGGAGCGAGATGGATCGAGAAACCCCAATCAGACAGGCCCTTTTCACCCAGGCCGCACGAAGCGCAATCACAGGCAACAGGCGTGGCCGCCCCAGAGCGAGACGGCCGGACCTTCCGCATATTATTCTATTGATTTAATTGGTCGCCGTGCTCAAATCGCGAAAAGCAGCCTCGCAGGCAGGACTGATTTCATATGCCAATTGAGTTGCTCGTCATTGTGGGAGCTGAAGCATCAATACTCGGCGTCGTCGTCGCGATGGCCCTGCACGCCAGGCGGATGGACGTGCTGAGCGGGCGATCGCTTGAACACCCCGTGATCTCGGCGCGGCGCGACAGGCACCCGCCGCGGCCGATCGGTCGGCGAGCGCGCGATCTATTGCGGGGATGGGCGCAGCGACGCTGACGCCCAGGTGTAGGGCGTCAGCCCGCGTGCGTTTCACCAAGCGCTGCCCACGGCTTGCACCGAGACTCAGCGCTCCTTGAATGCACGTTCCGCCTGATCGTGCAGCGGCTTGAGCAGATAGGACAGCGCGGTCCGACCAGCCGTCTTGATGAAGACCTCGACCGGCATTCCTGGCAGCAGCTTGGCCGAGCCGAGCTTCGCCAGCTCTTCCGGCTTCAGCAGGATACGGCTCGTATAGTAACTCGTGCCGGCGCGCTGATCCTGCGTGATATCTGCCGAGACCATGCTGACCTCTCCGTCGATCTCCGGGGTGGTCTTTTGATTGAACGCTGCGAAACGCATTGTCGCAGTCTGCCCCACATAGACCTGGTCGATGTCGCGCGGTGCGATCTTGACCTCGACCGCAAGCGAGTCCGCGTCAGGCACGATCAGCATGATTTGCTCGCCGGGTGAGATGACGCCGCCGACCGTGTGGACGCTAAGCTCGTGGACGCGGCCGGATTGTGGCGCCCTGATATCGATCCGATGCAATTGATCGACCGCTGCACTCCTGCGCTCGCCCAGTTCGGCGAGTTTTGAGCGCGTTTCGATCAGGTCCTTGCCGACTTCCGTCCGCAGGTCCTGGTCGATCTGAATGATCTGAAGGCCGATTTCGGAGATCTTGCCTTTCGATTGCGCAATCATGCCCGCCAACTGGCTGCGCTCGCCCTCGATGCGTGCGGAGTCGCGCTCGAGCGAATTGAGCCGCGTGATCGGCACCAGATTCTTCTGCCAGAGGCTGCGTACGCCCTCCAGCTCCTGGCGGATGAATTCGACTTCCTTCTGCTTGGCCTCGGTCTGCCCCGTGTAGCCCTTGATCTCGTTCTCCAGCTGCGCGCTTTTCTCCTGCAACTGCGCTTTTTGGCCGCTCCTTGCCTGACGCCGAAGGTCGAACAGCTTCCGCTCCGCAGCGATTGCACGGCTCGCCTCGGAGTTGTTCTCCTTGGCTCGGTCGAGCAGCACCTTGGGAAATACGACCTGCTCGGCACCATCGCGCTCGGCCTCAAGACGAGACTGGCGCGCGAGCAGCTCATCGATGCTGTTCGTGACGATCGTCGCATTGGCGAGAGTCTGAGTCTCGTCGAGGCGGATCAAAACGTCGCCTGCATTGACCCGATCGCCCTGGCGCACGCGCAATTCACCCACGATCCCACCCGTGGCGTGCTGAACCTTCTTAACGCTCGAATCCACCACGACCACGCCCTGGGCGATCACCGCGCCCGACAATTGGCTCGTTGTCGCCCAACCGCCGATCCCAAATATCACCAGACCGAACATGATCATGCCGACGATCATATATCGCTGGATGGATTGCATCGCCGGCGCCACTTGGCCGTTCATCGGTTGCCTCCTTGAGCTTCCGCGACCACCTTGAGCGGCACGGGATTTCGCAAGACCTTTTTGAGGACCTCCTCTCTCTTGCCGAAGGACTGAACCCTGCCTTCCCCGAGGCACAAGACATGATCGACGCCCTCAAGCGCCTTCGGACGATGGGCGACCACGACGACGATCCCGCCGCGACGGCGCACGTTCAGGATCGCCTCGGTCAGCGCCTCCTCGCCCTCGGCGTCGAGATTGGAGGAGGGCTCATCGAGCACCACCAGGAACGGTTTGCCGTAGAAGGCGCGTGCGAGCCCGATGCGCTGCCGCTGCCCCGCCGACAGTGCCAATCCCCCCTCGCCGATCTTCGTGCCGTAGCCGTCCGGAAACGAAAGGATGAGATCGTGCGCGCCCGCGGCATGCGCGGCCTCCAGAACAGCGGCGGCGGTCGCCTGCGGATCGAACCGCGCAATGTTCATCGCAACGCTGCCGTCGAACAATTCCACGTCCTGAGGCAGGTACCCGATATGCTTCCCGAGGGCGTCAGAAGACCAGTGATCGAGTGCGGCGTTGTCCAGCCGTATCCGGCCTCGAATGCTCGGCCATACCCCGACCAGCGCACGTGCCAGCGTCGATTTGCCGGATCCGCTGGGCCCAATGATTCCAACCGCCTGCCCGCGCCGCAATTGGAACGACACTTCATTGACGGTGGGCCTCTCGGAGTTCGGAGCGCCGATAGAGAGATGCTCGACGGTGAGAGCTTCGACAGGAGGAGGCAATGCCAGCCGTTCTTCCTCGCCGGGGAGAAGCTTCAGCAAAGCATCAAGCCGTTGTCCCGACTGCCGCGCAGCGACGAACCCTTTCCAGTTCGCAATGGCCAGTTCGACGGGCGCCAACGCCCGCGCGCTGAGGATCGATCCGGCGATGATGATGCCGGCCGTCGATTCCTGGTTGATGACAAGGACTGCGCCGACGGCAAGAACCAGCGACTGCAGGATTGCCCGGAAGATCTTGGAGGCGCCTCCGAGGCTGTTTGCTACATCGCTGGCCCGCTCATGAGCCGCGAGGTACTTCGCGTTGACATCGCGCCACCGCAACGCCGCCTGCTGCCGCATGCCCATGGCCTGCAGAACCTCGGCATTTCGTCGGCCCTCGAGCGCGAGTGCCGTTCGCGAGACTGCGAGGCGGGAGGACGCCTTCGCCGGCCCCCGCGTCTGGGTTTCTGTGAGCATGGTAATGCCGATCAACACCAAGGCGCCGGCCAGCGCAGTGACGCCAATCCAGAAGTGAAAGAGGAAACAAACGCCGAGATAGATCGGCATCCACGGCAAATCGAAGAGCGCCGTCGGCCCGCCGCTCGATAGAAAGCTGCGGACCTGATCCAGATCCCGCACCGGCTGCAGGCCGTCGCCATCAGCCCTGGTCTTCAAAGGCAGGCGCACAAGCGCGTCGAATATGCGAACGCCGAGCCTTTCATCGAAATACCGGCCGACCCGCGCGCTGATCCTGCTTCTGACGAAGTCGAGCCCACCCTGAAACAGGTAGAGGACCGCGGCCAGGACCATCAAGGCGATCAGCGTCGGTATGCTGCGCCCGGGCAGCACCCGATCATAGACTTGCAGCATGAAGAAGGAGCCGGTGAGCATGAGGAGATTGCTCATCCCGCTGAAGGCCGCGAGCGCCCAGAATATCCGGCCGCAAGACCGCAGAAATGCCGACATCTCTGAGTGCGGCTCCTCATAGTCCTCCGCCGACCGGAAGCGGCCGACGAATATCCGCTGCCGAAGGGCTTCAACCACGCGCCTGGCCCAGCCGACGAGCCGCGATGTCGGCGCTTCGGCCTCGTCCACCAGCCGGCGCCCGGACGACCATAGTCCTGACAAATGCATAAGTGGGATTCGATAAAGATTCGCAGGCGGGGGGATCACCCCCCGCTGTCCAACGTCAGTCATGACACCTGCCCTTTAATGATGCCTTTGTCGGGGGATCCCCAAGCGATCCCCCGAGGCGGCTGTTGAATACCAGCTTGTGCGGCTGATCCGTCCCTTACGCGAAGTGG
>NZ_BTIG01000061.1:0-561 GCF_036247965.1 Bradyrhizobium sp. TM233
CGTTACGTTCAATGCGGCCGGGTTCACCGGATCGACCGGTCGGCCGGGCGTGGCCACCGGCCAGAGCGGGTTTGAAGGGCGCGGCGGCGAAGAGAGCGTCGTCGGCGATCTCAACGCCCTGGGGCAGGCGGTGACGCGACTGTCCTATCTGAGCGCGACCAGCGCGGTCATCGTCGACATCGGGGCCGGGACCGCGGATGGCGACGCCTCGGTAGGGCACGACACCTTCTCCAACGTCTCGACGATCTGGGGCTCGGCCTCCAACGACACGTTCTACGGCAGCGACAATGCGGCCTTCACCTACGAGACCTATGAAGGTCGCGGTGGCGACGACTATATCGACGGCCGCGGCGGCTACGACCAGGTCACCTACAATTCGGATACGACGACCACGTCCGGCATCTATGTTCACCTCGCCGCAGGCACCGTGAACGGCGACGCGACAGTGGGCACCGACACGCTGCGCAGCGTCGAGGCCGCGCGCGGCACCAATTTCGACGACACGTTCGACGCGACCGGCTTCGGCCAGGTCGGGGCGACCAATGTCGGTTCCTCCGGGAC
>NZ_BTIG01000062.1:0-344 GCF_036247965.1 Bradyrhizobium sp. TM233
CAGACCATGAACAGCGCCTTCACCGGCCTCCTGTTCGGTCTGCTCGGTGCCGTCGTGCTGATCTATTTCCTGATCGTCGTGAACTTCCAGTCCTGGTCCGATCCGTTCGTGATCATCACGGCGCTGCCGGCCGCGCTCGCCGGCATCGTCTGGATGCTGTTCGCGACCGGGACCACGCTGTCGGTCCCCGCACTCACCGGCGCCATCATGTGCATGGGCGTTGCCACCGCCAACAGCGTGCTCGTGATCTCCTTTGCGCGCGAACGCTACGAGGAGCTCGGCGATCCCGTCGCCGCGGCGCTGGAAGCCGGCTTCGTCCGGTTCCGCCCGGTGCTGATGACCGC
>NZ_BTIG01000063.1:0-1598 GCF_036247965.1 Bradyrhizobium sp. TM233
AATGTCGGTTCCTCCGGGACCTTCAACGACTTCGCCGGCGCCGGCGGCAACGACACCATCATCGGCAACGGCTCCACCCGCCTGAACTACCAGATCGCCGCCTCGAGCGTCAGCGTCGACCTCGAGACCAGCGTCGTCGGGACCACGAATGCCGTCACGGTTGCCGGTAGCGCGACAGGTGCGACCGAGGGCACCGATACCTTCACCGGCGTCAATGCGGTGCAGGGCTCGACCTTCTCCGACACGCTGCTCGGAAGCAGCTTCAACAACAACTTCACCGGTCTTGGCGGCGACGACTACATCGACGGCCGCGGCGGCTTCGACGTTGCCATCTACAACAGCCTCAGCACGGTCACGGGCGGCGTCACCATCGACATGGCGGCGGGCACAGCGACCGGCGACGCGTCGATCGGAACCGATACGCTGCGTTCGATCGAGGGCATTCAGGGCACGGGCTACGCCGACAGCTATGTGGCGACCGGCTACGGCCAGGCCGGTGCTCTCAATATCGGCAACACCGGCACCTTCAACCAGTTCGAGGGCCTCGGCGGCGACGACCAGATCACCGGCAACGGCAACACACGACTGCTCTACACGAATGCCATCGGCGGCGTCACCGTCAACCTGAACGCCGGCTCGGTCACGGGTGACGTGTCGGTCGGGCACGACACCTTCACGGGCGTCAACAGCGTCTATGGCGGCAATTTCGCCGACACTTACGACGCGTCAGGCTTCATCGGTTTCAATTCCTTCCAGGGTCTTGCAGGCAACGACCTCATCACCGGCAACGGCAGCACGCAGCTGCTGTTCGCCAACGCGACCGGCGGCGTTGTTGTCGATCTCGCCAGCGGCACCGTCAATGGGGATGCCTCGGTTGGGCACGACACCATCACCGGTGGCGTCAACGGCGTGTCCGGATCGGGCTTCAACGATACGCTGAAGGGGAGCAGCGGTGCCGACAATCTGCTCGGCAACGGCGGCGCCGACACCTTCATTTATGTCAGCGGCGGCGGCGCCGACTTCATCGGCGACTTCTCGCACGCGCAAGCCGACAAGATCGACCTTTCGGGCGCAGGTATCTACAACCTCGCTGACGTGCAGGCGATCGCCTCGCAGCAGGGACCGAACACGTTCATCAATTTCGGCAATGGCGACAGCCTGACGCTGCAGAACGTGACTCTATCGAACCTGACTGCTGCGGATTTCATCTTCGCGCCGGGCGTTCACCTGATCGGCGACGCCAATCCGAACACGCTGGTCGGCACAATCTATGCCGACAATTTGAGCGGCCTCGGCGGCAACGACGTCCTGCAAGGCCTTGGCGGCAACGACCAGCTCGATGGCGGCCAGGGCTTCGACCGCGCCGATTACGGCGATGCAACGGGAGCCATCACCGCCAATCTTGCGGCCGGCTCCGTGACCGGCCCGGGCGTCGGCACAGATACGCTGGCGAATGTCGAGGGGATCCTCGGCAGCAATTATGCCGATACGTTCAATGCGGCCGGGTTCACCGGATCGACCGGTCTGCCCGGCGTGGCCACCGGCCAGAGCGAGTTTGAAGGGCGCGGCGGCGACGATAGCGTCGTCGGCGATCTCAA
>NZ_BTIG01000064.1:0-461 GCF_036247965.1 Bradyrhizobium sp. TM233
CGCGTCCGGGACACGAGACCCCGCAATCAGGTCAGGCCCCCTGACCATCTTTTGGCGTTGCAGTTGCTGCTATTTCTCGTCTAGAAACGGGTCACTGAGCCTCCCGGCAACCAACCGTCAACGGTTTTGGCCGAGGATTTGTGGGCTCAAAAGGGTCTGGCAATGCTGATTCGCGGCCAAATCGATGGGATTTCGGGGGAGGTGGCTCTGGCCGCCGCCACGATCCCGGCCGCGCTGCTGCCCACCCTCCTGATTGGCGGGCTTCTTCTTAGCTGCCCCTGAGGGCCGGCTGGGCGCCATGCGCCTGGGCGCTCAGGGGTTGGTCGAGATCACCGGACACCTCAAGCGCCAAGGGCTAAAATGGTCTGAACGGCGCAAAAGCTCAAAAGGAAATCTGAAATGGCCACCATGAACAAGTCCGAGAAGGACCGCGTCATCATTTTCGACACCACGCTGCGCGA
>NZ_BTIG01000064.1:473-1653 GCF_036247965.1 Bradyrhizobium sp. TM233
GAAGTTCGCCAAGCGCGGCCGCGTCCACACCGTGATCGCGACCTCGCCGTTGCACATGCGGGTGAAGCTGAACAAGACCCCGGAGCAGGTGCTCGAGACCTCGGTCGCGATGGTCGCACGCGCCCGCAACCAGATCGACGACGTCGAATGGTCGGCCGAGGACGGCACCCGCAGCGAGATGGATTTCCTGTGCCGCATCGTCGAGGCCGTGATCAAGGCCGGCGCCACCACGGTGAACATCCCCGACACCGTCGGCTACACCGTGCCGGAGGAATACACCCACTTCATGAAGACGCTGATCGAGCGCGTGCCGAACTCCGACAAGGCGGTGTTCTCCGTGCACTGCCATAACGACCTCGGCATGGCGGTCGCGAACTCGCTGGCCGGCATCGTCGGCGGCGCGCGCCAGGTCGAGTGCACCGTCAACGGCATCGGCGAGCGCGCCGGCAACGCTGCGCTCGAAGAGATCGTGATGGCGATCAACGTCCGCAACGACAAATTTCCCTACTGGAACAAGATCGACACCACGCAGCTCACCCGCGCCTCGAAGGTGGTCTCGGCGGCAACCTCGTTTCCCGTCCAGTACAACAAGGCGATCGTCGGCCGGAACGCGTTCGCGCATGAGAGCGGCATCCACCAGGACGGCGTGCTGAAGGACGCCTCGACCTACGAGATCATGCGGCCGGAGATGGTCGGCCTGAAGCAGTCCTCGCTGGTGCTCGGCAAGCATTCCGGCCGCCACGCCTTCGTGCACAAGCTGGAGGAGATGGGCTACAAGCTCGGCCCCAACCAGCTGGAAGATGCGTTCACGCGGATGAAGGCGCTGGCCGACCGCAAGAAGGACATCTACGACGAGGACATCGAGGCGCTGGTCGACGGCGAGATGGCGGCTTCCCACGACCGCATCAAGCTGACCTCGCTGACCGTGATCGCCGGCACCCATGGCCCGCAGCGCGCGACCATGAAGCTCGACGTCGACGGCCAGATCAAGATCGAGGAGGCCGAGGGCAACGGTCCTGTGGACGCGGTGTTCAACTGCATCAAGCGCCTGGTCCCGCACGAGGCCAAGCTGGAGCTGTATCAGGTCCACGCGGTGACCGAAGGCACGGACGCGCAGGCGGAGGTGTCGGTGCGGCTGTCGCAGGAGGGGCGTTCGATGACGGCGCGCGCGGCGGATCCG
>NZ_BTIG01000064.1:1785-4481 GCF_036247965.1 Bradyrhizobium sp. TM233
TTCAAGGAGCTCGCCGAGAAGTACACCGCCGGCAAGGTCAAGGTCGAGGTCTATCCGAACTCGACGCTGTACAAGGACAAGGAAGAGCTCGAGGCGCTCCAGCTCGGCAGCGTGCAGATGCTGGCGCCGTCCAACTCCAAATTCGGACCGCTCGGCATCCGCGAGTTCGAGGTGTTCGATCTGCCCTACATCCTGCCCGACCTGAAGACGCTGCGGAAGGTGACGGAAGGCCCGCTCGGCACGCGGCTGCTCAAGCTGCTGGATGCCAAGGGCATCACCGGCCTCGCCTATTGGGACAACGGCTTCAAGCAGATGAGCGCCAACAAGAAGCTGGTCGCGCCCGCCGATTATCAGGGCGTCAAGTTCCGCATCCAGTCCTCGCGCGTGCTGCAGGCCCAGTTCAAGGCGCTCAGCTCGCTGCCGCAGGTGATGGCGTTCTCGGAAGTCTACCAGGCGCTCCAGACCGGCGTGGTCGACGGCCAGGAGAACACCTGGTCGAACATCTATACCCAGAAGATGCACGAGGTGCAGAAGTACATCACCGAGACCAATCACGGCTACATCGGCTACGTCGTGATCGTGAACAAGAAGTTCTGGGACGATCTGCCGGCCGACATCCGCGACCAGCTGACCAAGGCGATGAAGGAAGCGACCGATTTCGGCAATGCGCAGTCGCAGAAGGAAAACGACGACGCGCTCGCCGAGATCAAGAAGAGCGGCAAGAGCGAGATCATCAAGCTCACGGCGGAGCAGAGCGAGGCGATGCGCAAGGCGATGGAGCCGGTCTACAAGGATGCCGCCGGCCGCATCGGCCAGCCGCTGATCGACGAATTCCTCAAGGAAGCCAAGAGCGCCACGAACTGAGCGCCACGAACTGAGCAATTCGAACGACGAACGAAGGCTTCCGTGCGTTCTGCACGGAAGCCTTTTTGTTGCGGATGATTTCCGAGTTGCGGCTGGAGGTAAAATCGGGCGTTACAATCCTGGCAAGGGCGCACTTCCTGTCCAAGTTGTAAGTTGCGTGTCCGCCGGGTCGCGCCCATCTTCAGGGACATCCTTCCAGAGGAGGTCCGGATGAGGAAGTTCACCATCGCCGCCATCGCCGTGCTCAGCATCGCCGGCTCGGGCGCGGTCTATGCCCAATATCATCGCCCGTGGATGGAGCACATCCGCCACATCCGCATGAACCCGGAAGACCGCGCCGCTTTTGTCGACGCGCGGATCGCCGCCGTCCATGCCGGGCTGAAGCTCAACGCCGATCAGGAGAAACTGTGGCCGCCGGTCGAGGCTGCCGTGCGCGAATTCGCCAAGCTGCGCATCGACCGCGCCAATGCGCGGATGAATGCCGGTCCCGGTGACGCCGGCAAGGACGCCGACAGGCCGGAGGATCCGGTCGCCCGCCTGCGCCAGCGCGCCGAGGACATGGGCGCGACCTCGGCGGCCCTGAAGAAGATCGCCGATGCCGCCGACCCCCTCTACAAGACCCTGGACGAGGGCCAGAAGCGGCGCCTCGCCGTGCTGACCCGCCACCGCGGTCCGTTCGGCGGCGGCGAAGACGGCCCGCACCGCCACTTCATGGAACGCGGCATGGACCGCATGATGGAGCGCGGCATGGAGCACTTCCATCGTGACCGTTTCGACCGCGACGGCGGCCCCGACCGGGATCGCGAGGGCCGGCTCTGAACGGGACTGGATTTTGCGACGATTGACCCTGGAGAAGCCGCTGGAATCCAGCGGCTTTTCGCTTTCTGGGGACTGTGGAAAAACCTTCATTGCATCGCTTGCCAGACCCGGATCGCTTTGCTAAACGACCGACCTCGCAAGGCACTAACCGCCTTTCGGGCGCATAGCTCAGTTGGTAGAGCAGCTGACTCTTAATCAGCGGGTCCCAGGTTCGAGCCCTGGTGCGCCCACCATCCTTAAGAGACTGGCCCGCAAGGGCTTTTTTAAATTCCTCGGCAGGGCAAACCGGGTCTCGTGCGACGCTTTTAGCGGTCGCGCGCCGTGAGACGGGTCGGATAATCTGGCTGACCCTGTGCCTGAGCTTTCGGAATGACTCGAAACACAGAACGCGAGATTGGCGGCGCGCTGCGCGACCCTGGGGCTTGGGGGCGCAGTGGCCATTGCTGTCGCGTGCGGTCTGCGCATCCAGCCATCCCGCTAATGCGCGCGCTTGCGCTGATCGACCGCTCGAGCGCACTGCGCCTTATTCTCCTCATCGAGAGGAAGAGGGGCGAACAGCCTGTCGGCGCTCTTAATCAGTTCGGCGTCAAGTCGCTGTGCCCGGACAATTGCCTGGCGCGCGTTGTCGCGCGCGAGAAAGCCGAAAATGGCGACGGCCAGGGCTCAAGGACAGCTTCAGTTGGGTCGCACCATTTAGGGGATCAGCAATGAAACAGCAGCGCGCCGAGCGCGCAAATTAACAATCGTGCCTGTTGCGAGCAATTGTTGAGACTGTTGCTTCCGTGCTTCCCGCTCCATTGATGGGCGGCGCTTCGACTTCCAGCCGAGCCGACCACCCAAAGGCAAGCCGGACCATCTCGCGGACCGCGCGCATCTCGGATGTGGCGTGCACGATGTTGTCGGCCTGCACGGCTCATGATCCCAGTGGGCCGGCTCACAAATTAAATATTGGGTTCCGTGGATCGGACCAAGTGGCGTACAGCACACCAGACCGCTGACATGGGGTAAACCCC
>NZ_BTIG01000065.1:0-257 GCF_036247965.1 Bradyrhizobium sp. TM233
CACCACGCTGCGCGACGGCGAGCAGTGTCCCGGCGCCACCATGACCTTCGAGGAAAAGCTCGAGGTCGCCGAGCTCTTGGACGATATGGGCGTCGACGTCATCGAAGCCGGCTTCCCGATCACCTCCGAAGGTGACTTCCAGGCCGTCAGCGAGATCGCCCGCCGCTCCAAGAACGCCGTCATCGCCGGGCTGTCGCGCGCCCATCCGGCCGACATCGACCGCTGCGCCGAGGCGGTGAAGTTCGCCAAGCGCGGCC
>NZ_BTIG01000066.1:0-283 GCF_036247965.1 Bradyrhizobium sp. TM233
GGCTCGACACCGTGAAGGTGGTGCGCTGCGACGAGGTACAGTGGCGCTTCCTCGGCCTCTCGCTCGCCGGTTACAACGTGCTGATCTCGCTCGTGATGGCCGGAATCGCGACGTGGGGATTTGCGAAGACGGCGAAGCGATAAGCTCAATCGTCCACGTCGTCCTGCGTGCGTCCGAACAGATGGACGATGCCTGGCGTTGCGATCGTCACGAACACGAAACGCGACAGGTGATGGGCGCCGACGAAGATCGGGTCGATGTGCAAGGTCAGCGCCAGCGCCAG
>NZ_BTIG01000067.1:0-345 GCF_036247965.1 Bradyrhizobium sp. TM233
AGGTCAGCGCCAGCGCCAGCATGGCATCCATCGCGCCCGGCGCGAAGGCGACCACGACATCGGAGAACTTGACCTGCGTGGTCAGCGCCACGATGCCGACGAAAACGGCGGAGACGGCGATCGCCACGGTAAACGAGCCCAGCGCCGCGTTGATGTGGCCGGCGAGGGTCTTGATCCGCATCCGCGCGAAACGGCTGCCGATCAGCGCGCCGATGCCGACCAGCGCCACGCCGCGCACCCAGTCCGGCAGGCCGCCCTCGACCCAGCCGGCGCCATGCAGCACGCTGGAGGCGATCATGGCGCCGAACATCCAGCTCGCCGGAAACTTGATCAGGCGCAGGAACA
>NZ_BTIG01000068.1:0-1816 GCF_036247965.1 Bradyrhizobium sp. TM233
GCACCTCAGGATGACGGCGGTGGGTGTGGTTCAATGCCCGTGCCCGTGCTCCGGCAACGTTACCCCAAACACCTTCACCAGATCCGCCACCTGCCCCGGCGATAGATAGCGCGGGTTCATCCCGCGCAGCAGCAGGTACAGCTTCGCCGTCTCCTCCAGCTCCTCGGTTGCGAACACGGCGGCTTCCAGCGTGTCGCCGGCGACGACAGGCCCGTGATTGGCGAGCAGCACGGACGAGTATTTTCCCGCCAGTCCCTTGATCGCGGTCGCCACCGCCGGGTCGCCCGGGCGGTAGTACGGCACGAGCGCGGTGGCGCCGCATTTCATCAGGTAATAGGCCGTCATCGGCGGCAGCGCGGCACGCGGGTCGATCTCCGGCAGCATCGAGAGCGCGACCGAATGGGTGGAGTGCAGATGCACGATCGCGCGTGCACTGCCGCGCGTGTCATAGAGCGCATTGTGCAGCGGAACTTCCTTGGTCGGGGCATCGCCCGACACCAGCTGGCCCCTCTCGTCGAGCCGCGACAGCTTCGCAGGATCGAGGAAACCGAGCGAGGCATTGGTCGGCGTCACCAGCCAGCCGCCGCCGTCCAGCTTGACGCTGATATTGCCGGAGGAGCCGGGCGTCAGCCCGCGCTCGAACAGGGACCGTCCGAAGCGGCAGATGTCCTCGCGCAGCCGCGTCTCGTTGCTCGCTTCAGGTTTCATGGCCGTCATGCCCGCTTGTCTCACGCTTTGGCAGCGCGGCCAAGCCGTGATATCGGTTCGCCGAGCCGCCGCAGAAGCCGGCCGTCCGGGAAACGTTCGCAAGGGTTAGTTGTATGTCCGCCTCCACGTCACAAAATCAGCGCATCGCGGTCATCGGGCTCGGCTCGATGGGGTTTGGCATGGCGACCTCGCTGAAGCGCGCCGGCCACGCCGTCACCGGTTGCGACGTTTCGGCCGAGGCCGTGGCGCGTTTCGCGAAGGATGGTGGCGCGGGTGCCAAAACGCCGGCCGAGGCGGCCAAGGGCGCGGACATCGTCGTCAGCGTCGTCGTCAACGCCGCGCAGACTGAAGCGGTCCTGTTCGGCAAGGACGGCGCCGCCGAGACCATGCCCGAAGGCAGCGTCTTCGTATCCTCCGCCACCATGGACCCCGACGTGGCACGACGCCTTGCCAAGCAGCTCGAGGCGACCGGCCGGCATTATCTGGATGCACCGATTTCCGGCGGAGCGCAGCGCGCCGCGCAAGGCGAGCTGACCATCCTCGCCTCCGGCAGCCCCACAGCGTTCGCGAAGGCACGGCCTGCGCTCGACGCCATGGCCGCGAAGCTCTACGAGCTCGGCGATGCCGCCGGCCAGGGCGCCGCGTTCAAGATGATCAACCAGCTGCTCGCCGGCGTGCATATCGCTGCCGCCAGCGAGGCGATTGCGTTCGCGGCCAAGCAGGGTCTCGACATCCGCAAGGTCTACGAGGTGATCACCGCCTCCGCCGGCAATTCCTGGATGTTCGAGAACCGCATGCCTCACGTGCTCGACGGCGACTACACACCGCGCAGCGCCGTCGAGATCTTCGTCAAGGATCTCGGCATCATCCAGGACATGGCGCGCAGTGCGCGATTCCCGGTGCCGGTCTCCGCCGCCGCACTCCAGATGTTTTTGATGACATCAGCCGCCGGCATGGGCCGGGACGACGACGCCTCGGTGGCGCGGATGTATGCGCAGGTCACCGGCGTCAAGCTGCCCGGCGACAAGTAACGAAGAGGACGCCAATGCCCCGTTTTGCCGCCAATCTCTCGATGATGTTCACCGAGGTGCCGTTCCTCGATCGCTTC
>NZ_BTIG01000069.1:0-620 GCF_036247965.1 Bradyrhizobium sp. TM233
GTGTGGCTGCCGCCATTGAACGCGATGTGGATGACGGTTTCACCGCCTACAAAGTTTTAAACGGCATTTGCGCGGGTGTTTGAAATGGGAGGTGTCGTTATCGCAAGCAAAGGCCGTAGGGTGGGTGAGCCGAAGGCGTAACCCACCACCGTCTGTAACCGCGGAAGCAGAAGAGGTGGGTTACGCCAAGCGATTGCGCTTCGCGCAATCGGAGGGCTAACCCGCGCTACGGCACCAACTTCACCGCCCTAGAACGGCAGCCCCACGTAATTCTCCGACAGCGACGTCATCGCCGCCTGCGACTGCGTGACGTAGTCGAGCTCGGCGAGCTGGATGCGGGCGCCGATGCTGCCGGTGTCGGGGAATTTGTGCAGCATCGAGGTCATCCACCAGGAGAAGCGCACCGCCTTCCAGACCCGCGCCAGCGCCGTGGTGGAATAGGCGTCGAGGCCGGCGCTGGATTTCTCGTCGTAGAATTCGCGTAAGCCGTTCGACAGATAATGGGCATCGCTGGCAGCCAGGTTCAAGCCCTTGGCGCCGGTCGGCGGCACGATGTGGGCGGCGTCGCCGCACAGGAACAGCTTGCCGAAGCGCATCGGCTCGGCGACGAAGCTGCGCAG
>NZ_BTIG01000070.1:0-1463 GCF_036247965.1 Bradyrhizobium sp. TM233
AGCCCGACACCGGCGAGCAGCTCTCCGCCGCCGCAGTGCAGGCTTTTCTGCGCGAGAGGCTGGCGAACTTCAAGGTGCCGAAGGAGGTCCGGTTCCTGGAGGCGCTGCCCCGGGAGGCGACCGGAAAGATCTTCAAACGCAAGCTGCGCGATCCCTATTGGACCGGCCGCGGTCCGGGCGGCGCTTAGACGTTCTCCGGCCGGCGTCCGTGCGAGCGGAATGCCAGGCCATATTCCGCCCGAGCAGGGCTGCATGCCTGCCTCGCTCGGGTCCGCAGCTTTTGGCGGGCGAGGAAACCGTATAGCGTTCGATCTCAGAGGAAACGCCGCGAAAGACGGCCAAGAGGTCGCGCATGCTCGACAAGACCAAGGATCTATCCGCCTGCGCCCAGGCCTGGCTCGGTGATTTCGAGCGCGCGCTGGGCAGGCCCGATCCCGCCACGCTGGATCGCCTCTTCCTCGCCGACAGCTTCTGGCGCGACGTGCTGGCGCTGAGCTGGAACCTGCAAACGATCGCCGGCCGCGCGACGATTGCGCAAGCGCTGACCGCGCTGGCGCCCGGGGCGGCCCCGACCAACTTCAAGATCGCGCCGAACCGCGCGCCGCCGCGCTGGGTGACGCGCGCCGGCACCAACACCATCGAAGCGATCTTCACGTTCGAAACCGCGACCGGCCGTGGCAGCGGCATCCTGCGGCTCATTCCCGACACCGCCGACGGCGACCGCCTGAAGGCCTGGACGCTGCTCACCTCGCTCGACGAGCTCAAAGGATTCGAGGAGCAGCTCGGCACGTCGCGCCCGCGCGGCCAGGCCTATTCCCGCGATTTCCGCGGGCCGAACTGGCTCGATTTGCGCAGCGCCTCGCGCGGCTACGCCGATCGCGACCCCGCCGTGCTGGTGGTCGGCGGCGGCCAGGCCGGGCTCGCGATCGCAGCCCGGCTGAAGCAGTTGCAGGTCGACGCGCTGATCGTCGATCGCGAGATGCGGATCGGCGACAACTGGCGCAAGCGCTATCACGCGCTCACCCTGCACAACCAGGTGCAGGTCAATCACATGCCCTACATGCCGTTTCCGCCGAACTGGCCGGTCTATATCCCCAAGGACAAGCTCGCCAATTGGTTCGAGGCTTACGTCGATGCGATGGAGCTGAATTTCTGGACCGGCACCGAATTCGCAGGCGGCGCCTATGACGAAGTCGAGGCCCGCTGGACCGTCACGCTGCGCCGTGCAGACGGCAGCAGGCGCACCATGCATCCGCGCCACGTCATCATGGCGACCGGCGTCAGCGGCATCGCCAATATTCCGGACATTCCGACCCTCGACAATTTCAAGGGAACGCTGCTGCATTCCAGCCGCTATGAGGACGGCGAGACCTGGACAGGCAAGCGCGCGATCGTCATCGGCACTGGCAACAGCGGCCACGACATCGCACAGGATCTCTATTCCAGCGGCGCCGAGGTGACGC
>NZ_BTIG01000071.1:0-316 GCF_036247965.1 Bradyrhizobium sp. TM233
GGGTCCTGGTTGTAGTCGAGGCCCGCGGTGCCGAAGGCGAGGTCGAGGTCGATCACGACGGAATCGAGCGCGAGGTCACGGGCGATGGTCCAGGCCACGTTGTGCGCAACGGTGGAGGCGCCGACGCCGCCCTTGGCGCCGACCACCGCGATGACGCGGCCGGTGATGATGGCCTCGGAGGCCGAGAACAGGCTGCAGATGGAGCGGACCACGTCGAGGGTTTCGACCGGTCCCACCACATAATCGTTGACGCCGCGGCGCACCAGCTCGCGATAGGGCGCGGTGTCGTTGGGATTGCCGATCACGACCACGCGGG
>NZ_BTIG01000072.1:0-251 GCF_036247965.1 Bradyrhizobium sp. TM233
ATGTCGCGCTTGCGGTCGCAGATGAAGACGTAGCCGTCCGCGTCGATATAGCCGACGTCGCCGGAGGTGATGAAGCCGTCGCGGTCGATCTCGGCGCGCTTCTCCGGCTTGTTGTGGTAGGTGAAATCGGCGAGATCGGCCATGCGCGAATAGATCTCGCCGATCTCTCCCACGCCGAGGACGCGGCCGTCATCGCCCAGGAAGCGCAGCTCGGCGCCGGGCGAGATTTTACCGACGGTGCCGGGCTTCTT
>NZ_BTIG01000073.1:0-414 GCF_036247965.1 Bradyrhizobium sp. TM233
CACCTCGGGCACGACAGGCCATCCCAAGGGCGTGCGCCGCAACGCGCCGACGCCGGAGCAGCAGGCGGCCGGCGAGCGCATGCGCGCGATGATCTATGGCCTCAAGCCCGGCGCCCGTGCGATCCTGCCGGGCCCGCTCTATCACTCCGCGCCGAACTCGTTCGGCATCCGCGCCGGCAAGCTCGGCGGTGCCCTGGTGCTGATGCCGCGTTTCGAGGCCGAGGAATTCCTCGAGCTGATCGAGAGCTACCAAATCGACACCATCTTCATGGTGCCGACCATGTTCATCCGCCTGATGAAGCTCCCGGAAGAGGTGCGCAGGAAGTACGATGTCTCTTCCTTGCGCCATGTCATCCACGCCGCCGCGCCATGCCCGGCCGACGTCAAGCGCGCCATGATCGAATGGTGGGGGCC
>NZ_BTIG01000074.1:0-2099 GCF_036247965.1 Bradyrhizobium sp. TM233
GTCGTGCCCGAGGTGTAGATCATGTTCATCGGCTGCGGCACGACGGGGCCGTCATAGGGCTCGAATTGCGCGAGCCAGGCTTCGAAATCGACGGCGAAGTCCGGCGCCGTCAGATGATCAGGATCGATCTTGTAGTTGGACAGGATCTCCGGCGGCGTCGGCACGCTGAGCACGGTGACGCCCTCAGGAATCGCATCGCGCAAGGCGTGCAGCATGTCGGCATGTCCGATCAGCACGGAGGTGCCGGTATCGTTCAGGATGTAGTTGATCTCCTCCGGCTTGAAGTGCCAGTTGATCGGCACGCCGTAGGCCCCGAGCCGCATTGCGGCGTAGGCGGCCTCCAGGAAGGCGATGTCGTTGCGCATCAGCATGCAGACGCAATCGCCTTGGCGGACGCCGATTTTGGCGAGGCCGCTTGCGATGCGGTCGGCGCGACTGGCGACCTCAGTGTGGGTGCGGCGGCGTTCGCCGGAGACGATGCCGAGGAATTTTGACGTTTCGCTCATTGTTGTTTTCCGATCTTTCGTCGGGTTGAGAACGTAAACACAGATCAGGCCGTCATTCCGGGGCGANNACGGCGCATCCCGGAATGACGGCGGAGAACTAATCCGCATATTTCGCCGCGCGCTTCTCCAGATTGGAGCGCACGGCCTCGGTCTGGTTCGCACTGCCGATCAGCTTCTGCTGCTCGACCGACTCCGCGAGCAGCGCCGGGCCGGGATCGACCGAGAGATTGTTCAGCAGACGTTTTGCCGCGCGGATCGCATCGGGGCTCTTGCTCGCGATCTCGCGTGCGGTCTCCAGCGCGGCGGCGCGCGGGTCGTCGCAGATGCGCGTGGCGAGGCCGTAAGCCATCGCCTCCTGCGCGGAGAAGATGCGCCCCGTATAGGTGAGATCGCGCAAAATGTCGTCGCGCACGAGGCTCGCAAGGATCGGCGTGCCCGCCATGTCAGGCACGAGACCCCATTTGATCTCCATGATCGACATCCGTGCGTCCGCCGAGAGGAAGCGCATGTCGGCGCCGAGCGAGAGCTGGAAGCCGCCGCCGAAGGCGACGCCGTGCACGGCCGCGATCACGGGAACCGGAAGCTGGCGCCAGCCCCACACCGCCTGTTGCGGGAAGTTCGCCTGGCCGTGCGTGCGCTTGGTGAGATCGCGATTTTCGCCACCCGGAATTCCGTTGCCGCCCTTCTCCTTCATGGCGGCAAAACGCCCCATGTCGAGCCCGGCGCAGAAGGCGCGGCCTTCGCCTGACAGCACGACGACGCGCACGCTCTTGTCCTTCGAAAGCCGGTCCGTTGCGGCGACAAGCGCCTCGAACATGGCCTGATCCAGCGCGTTCATCTTGTCCGCGCGCACCAGGCGCACGTCGGCGACGCCTTCCGAGATCGAGATCGAGACGCGCTCTTCCATGGATGAATTCTCCCCTAGTTCTTGCCTGTTCTTGTTCAGTGCCGCTTTACAGGACGCTGGCGGCCGGATTTAGTCAATCGACCAATTAACTGACAATCCGTACGGGAGAAACAGCCATGTTCAAGGAAAATCTTCTCGCTGGACGGCGCATTCTCGTGACCGGCGGCGGCACAGGTCTCGGCAAGGCGATGGCGGCGCGCTTCCTCCAGCTCGGCGCCGAGGTGCACATCTGCGGCCGGCGCAAGATCGTCTGCGACGAGACCGCGACCGAGCTGATGGATCTCTATGGCGGCCGCGTCACCAGCCACGGCGTCGACATCCGCAACGCGCTCGCGGTCGAGGAGATGGTGGAGACCATCTTCCGCGACGCGCCGCTGACCGACCTCATCAACAACGCCGCCGGCAATTTCATCTCGCGCAGCGAGGAGCTGTCGCCGCGCGGCTTCGATGCCGTCGCCAACATCGTCATGCACGGCACGTTCTACGTGACGCAGGCGATCGGCAAGCGCTGGATCGCCTTGAAGCAGCCCGGCAACGTGGTGTCGATCACCACGACGTGGGTGCGCAACGGCTCGCCTTACGTGGTGCCGTCGGCGATGAGCAAGTCGGCGATCCATGCCATGACGATGTCGCTCGCGGCCGAATGGGGCCGCTACGGCATCCGACTCAACACCATCGCGCCCGGC
>NZ_BTIG01000074.1:2249-3966 GCF_036247965.1 Bradyrhizobium sp. TM233
GCAGCGCGTCCGGGACACGAAACCATCTCTTCACTTCTCCCGTCTTGCCTCCGCCCGCGGATGTCGCCACACTCCCAGGCATAAAAACAAGACGCCACGGGAGAAACATGTCCACACAGCCATTGGCAACTCTTGCCGACATGGTGCGCGAGCGCGCCAGGAGCCGCGGCAACGCCATCGCCTACGAGTTCGAGGGCCGCCTCACCAGCTTTGTTGAATTCGACGCGAGGACCAACAAGGTCGCCAACGCGTTGATTGCGATGGGCGTCAGACACGGCGACCGCATCGCCTATCTCGGCAAGAACAGCGACCTCTATTTCGAGCTGCTGATGGGCGCGATGAAGGCCGGCGTCGTGACGGCGCCGGTGAACTGGCGGCTCGCCGGGCCCGAGGTCGCCTTCATCGTCGACGATTGCAAGGCCGCGGTGCTGTTCGTCGGGCCGGAGTTCGTCACGCAGGTCCGCCAGATCAGGGATCAGCTGCCGGGCGTGCGCACCATCATCACCACCGAGGGCGGCGCGCCGGAATGGCAGGATTTTGCGGCGTGGCGCGATGCGCAGAGCGGCGAGGATCCGAAGGTGCCGATCGATACGAAAGACATCGCGATCCAGCTCTACACCTCGGGCACCACNNAGCCGAAGGGCGCGATGCTGAGCCACGCGAACTTCCTCAACCTCGTGCAATCGGGCAACGCCGAGGACAAGCCGGAATGGAACCGGTGGTCGACCGACGACGTCTCGCTGGTGGCGATGCCGATCTTCCACATCGGCGGCTCCGGCTGGGGCGTGATGGGGCTCTATCACGGCGCCCGCGGCGTGATCGCGCGCGAATTCGATCCGACCAAGGTGCTGGATTTCTTCGAGCAGTCGGGCATCACGAAGCTGTTCATGGTGCCGGCGGCGATGCAGTTCGTGGTGCGGCAGCCGCGCGCGAAGGCGGTCGATTTCTCCAGGCTGAAATACATGCTCTATGGCGCCTCCCCCATTCCCGCAGCGCTGCTGAAGGAATGCATCGAAGTCTTCAAATGCGGCTTCGTGCAGCTGTACGGCATGACCGAGACCACGGGCACCATCGTCGCGCTGCCGCCGGAGGATCATGTCGAGGGGCTCGAGCGGATGCGCTCGGCCGGCAAGGCGCTGCCGGGTATCGAGCTTGCGATCCTCGATGTGGACGGCAAGCCGTTGCCGCCGCGGCAGGTCGGCGAGATCGCGACGCGCTCGGGCTCGAACATGGCCGGCTACTGGAATTTGCCGGAGGCGACCGCCGCGACGCTTCGGTCCGACGGTTGGCTGCGCACCGGCGATGCCGGCTACATGGACGAGGACGGCTATCTCTACATCCACGACCGCATCAAGGACATGATCATCTCCGGNNTCTCCGGCGGCGAGAACATCTACCCCGCCGAGGTGGAGAGCGCGCTGTGCGATCATCCTGACGTCGCGGAGGCCGCTGTGATCGGTATCCCCGACGACAAATGGGGCGAGGCGGTGAAGGCCGTCGTCGTGATGAAGCCCGGCAAGGAGGCGAGCGCAACCGACATCATCAACTTCACCCGGACGCGCATTGCCGGCTTCAAGACGCCGAAGAGCGTGGAGTTTTTGCCGGCGCTACCGAGGAATCCGAGCGGCAAGATTTTGCGGCGGCAATTGCGCGAGCCGTATTGGGCGGGGAAGGACCGGCGGGTGAATTAGGATGCAGTGCCGTAGGGTGGGTTAGC
>NZ_BTIG01000075.1:0-2700 GCF_036247965.1 Bradyrhizobium sp. TM233
GTCGGCGATGCCGCCGAGGATCGGCGACTGCGCATTGCCGGCGGCGGTGATCGGCAGCGTCTGCAGCGCGCTGAGCGAATCGATCTGGTATTGCGGCGTCTGCATCACGATCGAGTAGGACACGCCGTTGTCGGGGTTGAGGTAGTAGGTCGGCGCCACCTGCGAGGAGCCGGCGAGATTGACCACGAGGCTGTTGGTGACGTCGCGCTCGGTCAGGCCGACATATTGCGCACGGGTGCGGTCGACATCGATGTTGAAGGTCGGCGCGTTCGGCGACTGCTGGATCCGTGCATCGGCAACGCCGGGAATCCTGCGGACCTTGGCCAGCAGATTGTTGGCGTAGACAAAATTGGCGGCAAGATTGGCGCCGCGGATCTGCAGGTCGATCGGCGCCGGCGCGCCGAAGTTCAGGATCTGGCTGACGATGTCGGCGGGAAGGAACGCGAAGCTGACGCCGGGGAACAGTCGCGGCAGCTGCTCGCGCAGCACCTTCACGTGCTCCTCGGTCGGCTTGTGGCCTTCCTTCAACTTGATCTGGATGTCGCCGTCCTGCGGGCCGATCACGCCGGTGTTGTTGTAGGTCATGTTGATGCCGGAGATCGGCATACCGATGTTGTCGGTCATGGTCTCGATCTCGCCCGGAATCAGCTTGCGGACCGCCTTCTGCACGTCGGCCAGCTGGTTGGCGGTCTCCTCGACGCGGGTGCCGACCTGGGTGCGGACATGCATCAGGATGTTGCCGGCATCGACCGCGGGAAAGAAATTGCGGCCGAGGAACGGCACCAGCGCGAAGGATATGCCGACCACGCAGAGGAAGCCGATCACGAACACCGCGCGATGCGCCAGCGCGAGGCCGAGGAAGCCATGGTAGCCGCCGCGGATGCGCTCGAACCGTGCCTCGAAGCCGCGCTGGAACCAGACGAGAGGATTGCGCGATTTCGGCGGCCCGCCTTCGTGATGGACATGCGCCTGCAGCAGATAGTTCGCCATGGTCGGCACCAGCGTGCGCGACAGGATGAACGACCAGATCATCGCGAACATCACGGCTTCCGCCATCGGCACGAACAGGAAGCGCGCGACGCCCGAGAGGAAGAACATCGGCACGAACACGATGCAGATGCACAGCAGCGACACGAAGGCCGGCGTCACGATCTGGTTGGCGCCGTCGAGGATCGACTGCTCGACCGGCTTGCCCTGCTCCAGATGGTAGTTGATGTTCTCGATCGTGACGGTGGCGTCGTCGACGAGGATGCCGACCGCGAGTGCGAGCCCGCCGAGCGTCATGATGTTCAGCGTCTCGCCGATCGCCGACAGCATGATGATGGCGCCCAGCACCGACAGCGGGATCGAGACCGCGATGATGATGGTCGAGNNGCCAGCTGCCGAGGAACAACAGGATCATGACGCTGGTGAGCAGCGCCGCGATCACGCCCTCGATCGCGACGCCTTGAATCGCGCCGCGGACGAACACCGACTGGTCGCCAATGAAGCCGATCTTGAGCGCGTCGGGGAGCTGGTCCTTGACGTCGATGACCTTCTGCTTGATGCCGGCGATGATGTCGAGCGTCGAGGTCGCGCCCGCCTTCAGCACCATCATCAGCACCGAGCGGTTACCGTCGACATGGACGATGTTGGTCTGCGGCGGATTGCCGTCGCGTACGGTGGCGACGTCGCGCACATAGACCATGGCGCCATTGACGGTCTTGATCGGGAGGTTGCCGAGCTCGTCGATCTTCAGTGGCGAGTTGTTGAGCTGGATGTTGTACTCGAACTGGCCGATCTTCTGGGTGCCGACCGGCGTGATCAGGTTTTGCGCGGCGAGCGCATTGGCGACGTCCTGGCCGGACAGGCCGCGGGCCTGCAGCGCGGTGGGATCGAGGTCGATCTGGACCTGGCGCTGCTTGCCGCCGAATGGATAGGGGATCGCAGCGCCCGGCACGGTGACCAGCGGCGTGCGCAGATTGTTGATGCCGATGTCGGCGAGGTTCTGCTCGGTGAGGCCATCGCCCGACAGCGCCACCTGGATGATCGGCACGGTGGAGGCCGAGTAGTTCAGGATCAAGGGCGGCGTCGCGCCCGGCGGCATCTGCTTGATCAGCGTCTGCGAGATCGCGGTGACCTGCGCGTTGGCGGTGCGGATGTCGACGTTGGGCTGGAAGAAGATCTTGATGATGCCAAAGCCGTTGTAGGAATTGGCCGTGATGTGCTCGATGTCGTTGACCGTGGTCGTCAGCGCCCGCTGGAACGGCGTGGTGATGCGGCCGGACATCTGGTCCGGCGGCAGGCCGGTGTACTGCCAGACAACGCCGATCACGGGAATGCGGATGTCCGGAAAGATGTCGGTCGGGGTCCGCAGCGCCGCGAGCGGTCCGATGATCAGCAGCAGAAGCGCGAGCACGACGAACGTATAGGGCCGGCTCAGGGCAATACGGACCAGAGCAATCATGCGCCAGGAAAATCCAGGTCAAGGAGGATACGGAATCTGCCCCCACGGCGATCCCTATTCCCCTTTACCCGAGCACCGCCGGAAACGCTAATAACCAGAACTATCCTGCATTCACTTCCCTGCTACCGCACTGCGAAATCGACATCGCAGCTATGCGGCGGCCTGTCTCAGGCGGCGCGGACCGCGTTCAGGAACTTGCCGACCTCAAGCTTGAGGCGATTGGAATCGCGCGAGAGCATCTGCGCCGCCGACAG
>NZ_BTIG01000076.1:0-2279 GCF_036247965.1 Bradyrhizobium sp. TM233
ACCGAATTTCGGTAAAGTGGAATTTGTTCGCGCGCATGGATTGACAGAGGTCGACACAGGCGCGGTCCCGTAGCCCGGATGAGCGCAAGCGACATCCGGGACGGTCCAAAACGCCGGGCGAGCCGTCCCAGATGTCGCTGGCGCTCATCCGGGCTACGAGGGCACCGACGCATAAAAAAAAAGGGCGGCGCAAAGCACCGCCCTTTTCGTGCAACCATTCGGGCCGCCTTGAAACAGCCGTTCAGTAGCCCGGATCGTAATAGAAGGGACTGCCGCCGCCGTAATAGCCTTGACCGCCATAATAGCCCTGACCGCCATAATAGGGACGCGGAGCATAATAGCGGTTCTCGTAGTAGTCGCGGCGCCGCTGCTCTGCGATCACCCCGCCGATGATACCGGCCGCGGCGCCCATGAAGGCGAGGCCTGCGGCGTTCGACCCGCGCCGATAATAGTGGCGACGCCGGGCTGCGCTGAAATCGGTGACGTCGGAGGAGCCCTGTCCTGCCGTGACGGGCTTCGCGGACACCGCCCCGGGGGACGCCGCAGCCGAGGGCGATGCGGAGGTTGCGACCAATGCCAGGCTTGCGAACGCGGCCAGCGCCAGGTTGCGGCCGGCTGCGGAAATCATGGGTCTCACAGTCATTTTGACCTTCCTATAATCTTGCCGATGCTCTCGCCAAACGTAAGGATCTGCAAACCGGATTCAATGCGCAAACCGTCGAGATGGTTTCATGTTCGCGGCAATCTGCCACGCTTTGAACGATTGTAAACCGAACGACCAAATCGCAGCTTGAACCATCGAACCTGAGCGGATAATGAACAGCCGCGCCGTTTTTCGGTCGCCGTAAGCGTTTCACGTGAACCAACGCATCAACCGACGCCGTCGGGATCGATGCCATTTGCAGGGTTCAACGTGACTGACGCGCCTTTTTCCAAGAGAAATCAGATGATTGTGGTTCGCAAACTGCCGGCGCGCTATGCGCCGATCGTGATGCCGTTCGTGCTGTCCATCCTCATGACGGCCGTGGTGTCGGTCATTTCGACGCTTCGGAGCCTCGGCGCAACGCCGGCGTTCCTCGCGACCTGGCCGGGTGCCTGGGCGCTGTCCTGGCTGGTCGCCTTTCCGACGCTGCTGGTGGTGCTGCCGATGGTGCGGCGGATCGTGACGCTCCTCGTCGCAGCTCCGCCTCAACCGGGCCGATAGAACGCGCCCAAAGCGCGATGCGATTAGGANNTCGCCTTGTCGATCTCCTCGACATAGCGGCGGCGGGCAAAGGTCTCGGTGAGGAAGCCGACCACCTTGCGGCTGTCGGTGGAATCGACCACCGCCAGCATCTCGGCTTCGGCCTCGTCGAACACCGCCATCGCCGACTTCACGTTCATTTCCGGGATCAGCACGATGTCGATCAGGCGAGCGAGCTCGATCACCTGGATGTCGTCGGCGATGGTGTCGAGATCGCTGGAGAACAAATCGGGCAGCATGACGAGACCGACATATTCGTCGGAATTGTTGACGATGACGATACCGGGCCGCGATCCCAGCACGAACTCGCGGCGGACGGCGGCGATCGTCGTGGTCGAGGGCACTTTGCCGACGTCGGAGCGCATCAGCCGCTCGACGGTGAGATTGCGCAGCCAACCGACGTCGTTGGCGCTGCGGATGGTCTCGCCGCGCAGATGCAGGCGCCAGGTCGAGAAGGAATGGCCGAACATGAAGCGGACGCAGATCGAGGTGACGATGCAGCCGGCCAGCACCACGGCGGTGACGTCGACGTTGCGGGTCATCTCGAGCACCAGGAACGACATGGTCAGGGGGCCGCCGACGATGGCGACACCGAGCGTCGCCATGCCCGTCAGCATCGCCACCAGCGGATCGATCGCGAAGCTCGGGCTGATCAGGAGCAGCACCGCGGCGAAGAACTTTCCGATCAGGCTGCCGACGAACAGCGAGGCGAAGAACAGACCGCCGCGGAAGCCGGAGGCGAGCGAGATCAGGCAGGCCGTCACCTTGAGGGCGATGATCAGCGCGATCAGGCCGATCGTCATGTCGTGAAAGAGATCGAGCACCATGGCGCCATGGCCGGCCGCCAGCACCTGCGGCGTCACGATGGCAAAGCCGCCGACGATGAGCCCGCCGATCACCGGGCGGAGCCAGATCGGCAGCCAGGCGAACAGGCGCTCGAACATCGGCGAGGAGCGCATCACGGCGATGCCGACGCCGCTGGTGATGAGCGCAAGCCCGATCAGGGCCAGATATTGCTCGACGCCGACGGCGCTGA
>NZ_BTIG01000077.1:0-606 GCF_036247965.1 Bradyrhizobium sp. TM233
ACGAGCCGACCGCCGGCATGGGTCCCGAAGAGACCAAGGACATGGTCGCGCTGCTGGAACGGCTCGCCGACAAGCGCACCGTGCTGCTGGTGGAGCACAAGATGAAGATGGTGCTGGGCCTGTCCAAGCGCGTCGTGGTGCTGCATCACGGCCGCCTGCTCGCGGACGGCGCGCCCGACGAGATCAGGAGCAATCCGGAAGTCCGCCGGGTCTATCTCGGACAGAGTGAAGGTTATGGCTGAGACCGCGCTGCTCGAAATCGAAGATCTCCACGCCTGGTATGGCGCGAGCCACNNGCGCCGGCAAGACCACGACCTTGCGAACCATGATGGGCCTGATGCCGAAGGCGACCGGCCGCGTGCGCTTTGCGGGCAGGGAGCTCCTGCCGTTGCGCGCCCATCAGCGCTTCCACCTTGGCCTCGCTTACGTACCCGAGGAGCGGCGCATCGTTCCCGGACTGTCGGTGCGCGAGAACCTCCGGCTCGGTCTGGTCGCGGCCGGCAGCGACATCGAGGAGCGGGCCGCGATCGACGAGATCGCCGCGACCTTTCCGCGCCTGAAAGAGCGCCTCGACCAGGAAGGCGTGACGCTCTCCGGCGGCGAGCA
>NZ_BTIG01000078.1:0-273 GCF_036247965.1 Bradyrhizobium sp. TM233
CGCAGGCGCCGCCGATCTCGCGGCGCGTCCCTACACCAAGGCGCCGCCGATGGTCGCCGCCGTCTACGATTGGAGCGGCTTCTACATCGGCGTCAACGGCGGCGGCGGATCGAGCCGCAAGTGCTGGGATCTGATTTCCCCCGGTCTTGGCACTATCGTCCCGGAAGGGTGCCACGATGCCACGGGCGGCACGGCGGGCGGGCAGATGGGATTTCGTTGGCAGTCCGTCAACTGGGTGTTCGGCATCGAGGGCCAGGGCAACTGGGCCGACTT
>NZ_BTIG01000079.1:0-1956 GCF_036247965.1 Bradyrhizobium sp. TM233
CGCCTTTGCCCGCCCTACGGAACAAACGATGAGGAAACAGATGACCGACGCCGCCAACGAAGTCCTCTACGCCGTCGCCGACCACATCGCGACCATCACGCTGAATGCGCCCGAGCGCATGAACACGATCTCCGGCCCGATGCTGAACGATCTGGCGCGGCTGCTCACCGAAGCCAACGAGGACAAGAACGTCCGCGTCGTGATCCTCACCGGCAAGGGCAGGGCGTTCTGCGCCGGGCTCGACCTGCGCAAGGAGCGGGATGGCAACGGCTTGAGCGCCGCGTCCTCGCCGACCACGATCAACCTCCGCAACACGCCGCCGACGGTGTTGCAGGCAATGGACAAGCCGACCATCTGCGCCGTCAACGGCGGTGCGGCCGGCTACGGCATGGACACCGCGCTCGGCTGCGACATCCGCATCATGGGAGAATCCGCCAAGCTCGCCGCCGCCTTCGTCAAGCGCGGCGTGGTGCCGGAATCCGGCGGCACCTGGCTGTTGCCGCGCATGCTTGGCTGGGCCAAGGCCTCCGAGCTGATCTTCACCGGCCGCACGCTCGGCGCGCGGGAATGCCTCGACTGGGGCCTCGCCAACGAGGTCGTGCCGGATGCCGAACTGATGAGCCGCGCCACCACAATCGCCCGCGAAATCGCCGCCAACGCGCCGCTGGCGGTGCAGGCCTCCAAGCGCATGATGCGGATGGGCCTCAACGAGAACTTCTCCGACCACGTCCACCACGTCTATCTGCAGCTCCTGCCGCTGTTCAAAACCCAGGACATGGCCGAGGGCATGAAGGCCTTCATGGAGAAGCGCGAGCCGAAATTCGAGGGGCGGTAGCCGGTTGTGCCTGTTGGGCCGTCTTAGCAGAGACAGATTTCGTGCCTATATAGACGGAATCGTCCACCTGCGGATCATGCCATGGCTCCCGTTTCCATCCTGCTCAACCTGCTCTGGATCCTGTTCGGCGGCGCCTGGATGGCGTTCGGCTGGGTGATCGCCGCGGTCATCATGGCCATCACCATCGTCGGCCTGCCCTGGGCGCGGGCGGCGTTCAACATAGCGGTCTACACGCTGCTGCCGTTCGGTTCAAAGGCGGTCAGCCGCTACGACGTCACCGGCATGAGCGATATCGGCACCGGCCCGCTCGGGGTGATCGGCAACATCATCTGGTTCGTGCTCGCCGGCTGGTGGCTGGCGCTCGGCCACCTCCTGACGGCCCTGGTGCTTGCGGTCACCATCATCGGCATTCCCTTTGCCTGGGCTCACCTGAAGCTCGCCGGCATCGCGCTCTGGCCGATCGGCAAGGTGATCGTGCCGGCTTAGAGCGAATTCGCAGGATGGGTAGAGCGCCAGCNNAGCGCCAGCGAAACCCATCATCCCTCCGCTATCCGGAATTTGTCACTGTTTCCTGGGCGCGAGAATGCCGGTGCGCTTGAGACTTTCGAGATTGATGTCTTCGCTGCCGATCCCAAGCTCGCTCAGCTTTGCGAGAAACTTGTCGTGGCCGTTCACCTCGACCCACAGAAAATAGGGAAAATCCTCCGCATCTCCGAGAACTGCGCGCGATGTCCAATTGCTCTCCGGAACAGATTTGACGTTCGCAGTCACGCTTTTGTGGAAGCGAAATGGCGCGGCAACCAGATAGATGTCCGTCCCAAGCTTCCTGAGGCGACCTTCCACGACGTGAAAATCAACCCAGGAGAACTCCGGGGTCCTGCGCAATCGAATGAGATCGTTTCCGATCTGGCCACCATTGCGGCTCTTGATGATCGAAAGAAGCTGGTCGTCCAAATCGTTCGACGCAATCTGAACGCGATTGAGGGTATCCTGACGCGTGGCGGCGGGCCAGGCGGACAGCGTTTCCGTGGAGAAAACGAACGGGGCAATCAGCAGGACGGCGAGCTGGCGCATGCGAGCATTGTTAGCCCGTAGGATGGCTAGAGCGCCAGCGAAACCCA
>NZ_BTIG01000080.1:0-256 GCF_036247965.1 Bradyrhizobium sp. TM233
CTCGACCCCGAGCAGAACGGGACGTTCCGGGACAACTACCTCGGCGTGCCCTTCGACCTGTCGCGTGTGGTGTTCATCGCGACCGCCAACATGCTGGACCAGATCCCCGGTCCGCTGCTGGACCGCATGGAGCTGATCAGCCTCGCCGGCTACACCGAAGAGGAGAAGCTGGAGATTGCGAAGCGCTATCTGGTGCGGCGGCAGCTCGAGGCCAATGGCCTTTCGGCCGAGCAGGCCGAGATCGAGCCGGAGGCGC
>NZ_BTIG01000081.1:0-1176 GCF_036247965.1 Bradyrhizobium sp. TM233
TGCCCACCGAAGCCTTGAGGGCTGCGTTTTGTAGCAAGATCGCGGTCGGCACTTCATCGGGACCCGCATGGTTGAACGAACTTCAGGTTCGCATCACAAGGGAGGGTCGAGGAAGATGGCCAAACGTAACACGATCTGTGCCGGAATCGATACCAGCAAAGATAAGCTCGACGTGGCGCTCGATGGCAGTTCGGAGGAGCTGCAGGTCAAGAACACGGCGGAAGGCCACCAGGAGCTGGTGGAGTGGCTGAAGCGCCACAAGGTCAAGCGGGTTGGGATCGAGGCAAGCGGTGGTTATGAGCAGGCGGCGGTCGCCGAACTGCGACGCCAGCGGTTTGTCGTCATCGTGTTTCAGCCGATCCAGGTCCGCGCCTATGCCACGTTCCATTTGCAACGGGCCAAGAACGACAAAATGGATGCCGCATTGATTGCGGCCTGCACCGCCGCGGTCAAGAAGATCCATCCCGCTCCAGACCCCCGGCTGCAGCCTTTTGCCGTGCATCTGACGATGATCGACCAGATCAAGGAGGACATCGCAAAGCTCAAGAACCGGCTGGAGAGCTGCCATGACGAACGTATCCAGAAGTTCTGGAAGGAGCAGATCGCTCTGTTGGCCAAGCACAGACGAGCCGAGTTCAAGGCCCTGGTGGCAGCGATCCGCAAGCATCGCGATCTCGCCGCACGGCTCGATCTGATCTACAGCGTTGGCGGCAGCGGCTTGCCGACCGCGGTTGCCATCTTGATCAGGATGCCCGAGATCGGTCAGATCACCCGCGAGCAAGCCGCAGCCCTCACCGGGCTTGCGCCCTACGATGACGACAGCGGCAAGCATGTCGGCGCCCGCAGGATTGACGGCGGACGCCAGCGCTTGCGTCAGGCGCTCTACACCGCAGCTCTTCCGGCATCCTTCCGCTGGAATCCGCAGCTCATGGCCCTGTACAGCCGGCTGATCGCCGCCGGCAAGGGCCACAAGCGCGCGCTGGTCGCCTGTGCCAGGAAGCTGATCGTCATCATCAACGCCGTCGTCGCCCGCGGAACACCGTGGGTCGCCGAACCGCCCAGAACCGCGATCGTGTCCGTCACCTGCTCTCGCACCTGATCTCGTTTCTTTGTTCGATCCGGCGACTGTTTCTTCGTCCCGACCTGCCCTCAAGACCACGCCGCGCGCCGCCGCCG
>NZ_BTIG01000082.1:0-4244 GCF_036247965.1 Bradyrhizobium sp. TM233
TCGCCTCGCGCTGCCGCTCGTCGAAGCTGGCGCGGGTCTTCTGGCCGATCTCGTTGCTGATGCGCAGCACTTCCAGCCGCTCGGCCAGATGCTTGGACACCTTCTCGACGCGCAAGGCGAGGTCGATGGTCTCCAGCACCTCCTGCTTGTCCTGCGGCTTGATGTCCATGAACGAGGTCGCCAGATCGGCCAGCGCGCCCGGCGCAGTGGTGCCCTGGAACATCGCGGCCAGCTCGGGCGGGGCCTGCGGCAGCAGCTCGATCGCCTCGATCGCCTGGCGCTGCAGGTTCAGCGCGCGCGCCTCGATCTCCGGCGAAGTCGTGGTCGGCTCCGGAATCTGCTGGATCCGCGCGGCCGGGAACGGCGTCCCCGGCAGGAAGTCGAGGATGCGCGCACGCTGCACGCCCTGGCAGACGATGTGATGGGTGCCGTCGGGCGCGGTGATATAGCGCACGATGTTGGCGATGGTCGCGACCCGGTAGAGATCGTCCGGCCCCGGCTCGTCGGTCTCGGGACTGCGCTGCAGGACGATGCCGATCGGCCGCTGCTCGCGCAGCGCCTGCTGTGCGGCGGCAACTGACTTCGGCCGCGCGATCGCGATCGGCGCGATGGCGCCGGGGAACAGCACCATCTCGCGCACGGGGATGATGATCAGCGCGTCCTCGGGGATCTTCACGTCGTTATTGGTCTGTTCGTTGTTCATCTGTTCGGTGGCCATGATCGACCTCAGGATTTGGCGAGACGCAGCGCGACGCAGCCGTCCATCACGAAGCGGCTGATGGCGTAGCGGCCGAGCGGAAGCGCGATGCGTCGCTCGAAGCGGCCCTGCGGCAGCTCGAGCCGGTGGATGCGGGCGTTGCGAAGCTCCGGCGGAAGGGTGCGCTGGCCGGAGACGACGAGCACGCCGTCATGAATGACCGTCTCGACATTGTCCGGATTGACACCGGGAAGCGCCACCAGGATCAACAGCTCCTGCTCGGTCTCGAGCACGTCGATCGGCGGCTCCCAGCAGGCTTCCTGGCGGCCGAACTGCTGGCGCAGCCGATCGGCGCGCGTCAGCTGGTCCAGGGCTTCGGACAGCATCCAGTCGAGGGGATTTTTCGGTTGCATGATGCGGGCTCAGGGGTGGGAAAGCCTGCATATGGGGCTCGTTCCCCGGAAATCCAGTGCGTTGGCGCTGACGTGCCATGCGCCGTCGTGCGATCGCAAAAGCAAACGCCGCGGCAGTCGCCGCGGCGTTTCGTCATCGGCTGGGGCGCGGGTCAGGCCGCGGCGCGGTACTCTTCTTCCGCCTCGAGGTTGATCACGGACGTCGCGAGCTCGGTCAGGGTGTGATCGGTCGCCTCTTCCTCGTCGAGCGTCGCCTGAAGCAGCCTTGCTGCGTCCTGCATGCCGAGCTCCTCGGCCCAGGTGCGCAAGGTGCCATAGCGGGAGATCTCGTAGTGCTCGACCGCCTGCGCGGCCGCGAGCAGTCCCGCATCGAGCGCCGGCGCGCCCTTGAAGTCCTTCATGATCTCGGCGCCTTCATCGGTAATGCCGTTGATGGCCTCGCAGGGCTTGCCGCGTGCAGGCTTGCCCAGCATCTTGAAGATCTGGTCGAGACGCTTGACCTGGCCCTGGGTCTCGCGCAGGTGCTTGTTGAAGGCCGCCGCGAGTTCTTTCGAGTTTGCAGCCTTGGCCATTTTGGGCAGGGTCTTGATGATCTTGTTCTCGGCGAAATAGATGTCCTTCAGCGTCTCCAGAAACAGGTCGCTGAGCATCTTCGGCGCCTGACGCGGTCGGCGCGCTGCGGTCTTCTTGGGTGCGCGTTTCTTCGCTCGTTTAGCCATATGTCCTCCTCTTGAGGTGACACGGGAAGGCATCTCCTTCCCCAATCCTCAGCCCATCAAAGCCGTTTGGAGAACGAAAGTTCCAAACTGCAACCGGCGCGCGCGGCGATCGTTCAGGTCGGGCGCTTGTAGGGATCTTCCTGGCGCTGCCGTGCCTCGGTGTTGCGATCGAGCTGAGCCCGCTCGCTGCGCCTGAGGTGGCCGGCCTTCATCACGCCATAGACGAGCGCCCCGCCGAGCACGAAGGCCCCGATGAACCAGAGCCAGAGCAGGTTGGCCGAGAGGTGTCCGAGGAGCATTCCGATTCCACTGTCGCTCATTGTCGTCTCCAGTGATTTCCAAAGCGGCTTTGCTGGGCTAAGTCTGCCCGGAAGCCATCGTTCCAGCGCCCGAGGACCACACCGGCAATGCTCGATTTCGCCCTGTCCGCCTTCGTGACGCTGCTGCTGGTTGTCGATCCGGTCGGCCTTGCGCCGGCCTTCCTCGCTGCGACCGCCGGCATGCCCGACAAGGTCAAACGAACCATCGCGTTGCGCGCGCCGCTGATCGCGGCCTCGATCCTGGTGGTGATCGCGCTGGTCGGAAACTGGCTGCTGCGCCAGCTCGGGATCGGCATCCCCGCCTTCCAGATCGCCGGCGGGCTGCTGCTGTTCGGCGTGTCCTACCAGATGATCTTCGGCGATCGTCCGCATCGCGAGGCCCGCGAGGCCGACAAGGCGACGTCCGAGCACGCCTCCGACGTCGCGGTGTTTCCCCTGGCCATCCCCATGATGGCCGGCCCCGGCGCGATTGCGACCACGCTGCTGCTGTCGGGCGATGCCGGCTATGGGGCGAGGCTCGCGGTGATCATCGCGGTCGTCCTCTGCGTCTGCCTGCTCTGCATGCTGTGCTTCGTCTCGGCCCACCTGATCGCGAAGACCCTCGGACGCACCGGAAATGCCGTGCTCTCGCGCGTCCTCGGCATGCTGCTCGCCGCCTATTCCGTGCAGTTCGTGATCAACGGGATTGCGGCCGTCAGGACCAGCCTGCCGTAAGGCTGCGACAATCCGTGAATTCGTTGATTTTGCCGTCCATTTGGTGATTTGGCAGGAGGGGTGACAAGGTGGCACTGGATCCGGGCCGCTTTCGCTTGCACTGCCATATTGCTTTGACGTACTTCGGGTCTAACAAGCCCATCGTCAGGAAGTCGGGATGTCGATGACAACGGACGAGCTCGCCAAGAGACAGGCCATCATCGACGCCTGCCGGCGCATGAACGCGCTCGGCATCAACCAGGGCACCTCGGGCAATATCTCTGTCCGGCATGTGGACGGGCTTTTGGTGACGCCGACCAGCGTGCCCTATGAGGCCATGACGCCGGACCAGATCGTCTTCATGGCCATGGACGGCACACATGCGCCCGATCAGAAGCCGTCGAGCGAATGGCGCTTTCATCGCGACATCCTGAAGTCGCGGGGTGACGTCAATGCCGTCGTGCACGCCCATCCGACCTATTGCACCATCCTGGCGATCATGGGCATGGCGATTCCGCCGGTGCACTACATGATCGCGGCGGCCGGCGGCGACAGCATCCGCTGCGCGCCCTATGCGACGTTCGGAACCGTGGAGCTGTCCGAGCATGCGGTGCGGGCGCTGGAGGGGCGGCTGGCCTGCCTGCTGGACCATCACGGCATGATCGCGATCGGCAAGACGCTGGACAAGGCGATGTGGCTCGCCGTCGAGGTCGAGACGCTGGCGCGGCAATATCACGGCTGCCTCCAGATCGGGAAACCGCCGCTGCTCCCCAGCGAGGAGATCGAGCGGGTCCGCCAGCGCATGGCCGGCTACGGCCTGTCGGAAGGTTAGGGCGGACGGTGTTCGCGCGGATCAGACATCTCACCGATCGCAAGGGATCTAACCGCGTCATGGTTCGGCTGCGCGCGCTGTTGCGCAGCAACGAGTTCTATCTCATCCCGCTCGCACTGGTGATCGGCACGCTGGCCGGCGCCATCGTGACGCTGATGGCCGAGATCGCGCAGATCGCCCATATGGTCATCTACGGCATTCCGGTCGACGTCCGCCTCTCTGCCAACGCCCGGGTCAGCCCCTGGGCGGCACTGATCGCGCCTGCGCTCGGCGGATTGGCGCTCGGCATCATGGAATGGTCGCGGCGGCGGATGAAGATCTCGAGCGCGGTCGACCCGATCGAGGCCAACGCGCTGCGCGGCGGCAATCTGTCGATGCGGGACAGCGTCATCGTGTCGAGCCAGACGCTGATCTCCAACGGCTGCGGCGCCTCGGTCGGCCTCGAGGCGGGCTATACCCAGATCGGCTCGGGGATCGCCTCGCTGTTCGGCAAGTTCTTCAATCTGCGCCGCAACGATCTGCGCCTGATGGTCGGCTGCGGCGCTGCGGCGGCGATCGCGGCGGCGTTCG
>NZ_BTIG01000083.1:0-299 GCF_036247965.1 Bradyrhizobium sp. TM233
CATCCTCCTGGTCGAGCAGATGCTGCAGCGGGGTGTTGGAGACGATGCCGCCGTCCCAGAAATGATCGGTGCCGATCCGCACCATCGGCAGCGCCGGGGGCAGGGCGCCGGAGGCCATGATGTGCTCCGGCTCGATCTCGTCATGGGAATTATCGAAATAGATGAAATTGCCCGAGAGCACGTTGACCGCGCCGACCGCGAAGCGGACCTTCTTCTCGTTGATGAGATCGAAGTCGACGAGCTCGAGCAGGCTCTCCTTCAGCGGCATCGTGTCGTAATAGCTGGTCGCGGTGCGCGCG
>NZ_BTIG01000084.1:0-305 GCF_036247965.1 Bradyrhizobium sp. TM233
CGCGACGCGCTCGCCGCGATTGGCGATGCCGGCCATCAGGTGCAGCCGCTTGACGCCGGTCGCCTTGGCGTAAGGCAGCGCCGTCTCCAGGCCCGCCTTGAGATCGGAGAAGCGCGAGGGGAGCGCCGCAAAGCCCTTCTCGCCGGCGTTCCAGTCGCCTGGAGGCAGGTTGAACAGCGCCTGGGTCAGGCCGTTGCGCTTGAGGCGCTCGCCGACCGCCTCGGCCGGATGCTCATAGGGAAAGAGAAACTCGACCGCGGTGAAGCCAGCCTGGGCTGCGGCATCGAAGCGATCGAGGAACGGCA
>NZ_BTIG01000085.1:0-360 GCF_036247965.1 Bradyrhizobium sp. TM233
GTGGTGACGGTGAAGCCGGCCTCGTTCAAGCGCTGTCTCGCCAACCTCGTCACCAACGCGGCGCGCTACGGCAAGGCCATCGCCATCACCGGCCAGCGTGATCACCGTTATTTGACCGTGACCATCGACGACGACGGCCCCGGCATTCCCGCGCATTTGCGCGAAGAAGTGTTCAAGCCGTTCCTGCGGCTCGACAACGCCCGCAACCAGGATGAGGGCGGCACGGGCCTCGGCCTCGCCATCGCCCGCGATATCGCCCGCTCGCATGGCGGCGACATCACCCTCGGCGACAGCCCGATGGGGGGATTGAGGGCGAGTGTGCGGATACCGGTGTAGCCGATGCCGTAGCCCGGATGGAGC
>NZ_BTIG01000086.1:0-289 GCF_036247965.1 Bradyrhizobium sp. TM233
CCGACGGTGATGCCGTAGCGCAGCCAGGTGAGGATGCTCTCGTTGGACTCGACGAACAGCGGGATATGGCTTCGCGCCGCTTCGATCAGCAGCGGACCGAGCACGATCAGGAAAGCCATGGCGAGCGCGGTGAAAGCCGCGATCAGCGTGTAGGCGATCGACTCCAGCCGCAGCCAGTACCAGCGCCGCATCTCGACCACCGCATAGGCGCGGTTGAGCGCGACCCGGAGCGCTTCGACGCCGTTGGAGGCGAAATAGACCGACAGCGCCGCGCCGATGGTGAGCACGC
>NZ_BTIG01000087.1:0-335 GCF_036247965.1 Bradyrhizobium sp. TM233
CCCCGCTTGCGGGGAGAGGCGAGCGGGAAGAGGCGAAGCGGGAGCTAGCCGTGAAAGCCATCCGCACCATCTACGTCGTCGTGGAGGACGCGTTCTACACGTTCCTGGCCGATGACGGCTGGGCGATCGCGAGCCATATCGCGCTGTCGACGCTGATGGCGCTGTTCCCGTTCCTGATCGTGCTGACTTCGCTTGCGGGCTTCTTCGGCTCCAAGGAACTCGCCGACCAGGCCGCCAGCCTGATGCTGCAGATCTGGCCGAAGCAGGTTGCCGATTCGATCTCGGGCGAGGTCCACGACGTGCTGACCACGACCCGCACCGGCGTGCTCACCATC
>NZ_BTIG01000088.1:0-561 GCF_036247965.1 Bradyrhizobium sp. TM233
GCTCGTTCGTGATTATCTATGCATATATATATCTGACATTATGTTTGCAAAATTTTTTTATTCATAATAAACTGCGTTTACATCATACATTTTTTTCTTTTTCCTAAAAACCTAGAATGGAGGATCCCTCCTCATTCTTCTGCACTCCTGGCGCTGCTCTGACCTATCCTTCTCCAGACGCTCCAGTTCATGCTGAATGTTGCTGAGCCTGATCTTTAGCTCATCCATCTCCAGAATCTCTTCTGAAGTCTTGAGCTTCTCTTCCAAACTCTCGTTCTCTTCCAGCAGCTTGAATTCAAGCCGGCTGAGTTCCTGCACTTCCTCCACGAAGGCAAGAAATTCCTTCAGGTCTCTCTCCAACTCTGGACGCAGGTCCTCTTCCAGCAGTGTCCGTGTTAGCTCCGAGATGGTCGTTGTACCCTCTGGATGCCTGATGTTCAGGAACAAGTCCTCCTCGAAGGCCTTCTTCCTCAACTCTTCTAGTGCTACGATGTATGCTGCCATTTTTTTCACTACTGAAAATTGTTCGAGGTGTGAAGCTTACCTTTCTCTCCAACGCTT
>NZ_BTIG01000089.1:0-2455 GCF_036247965.1 Bradyrhizobium sp. TM233
CGCCGAGCTTGTCGGCGAGCGGCTCGATGTACTTGGCAAAATTCTCGCGGCTCTGCATGGCGCGGCCACCGGAGACGATGATCTTGGCCGAGGTCAGCTCGGGACGGTCGCTCTTGGCGACCTCCTCGCCGACGAAGGACGACAGGGCCGGATCGGCCGCCGCCGCCACGGTCTCGACCGGTGCGCTGCCACCCTCGCCGGCTGCGGCGAAGGTGGAGGTCCGCACCGTGATGACCTTCTTGGCGTCCTTGGACTTCACGGTCTGGATGGCGTTGCCGGCATAGATCGGGCGCTCATAGGTGTCGGGGGCGACCACCTTGATGATTTCCGAGACCTGCATGACGTCGAGCAGGGCGGCGACGCGCGGCATCACGTTCTTGAAGCGCGAGGTCGCGGGCGCGACGATCGCATCGTAGCCGGAAGCCAGCGAAACGATCAGCGCGGCAAGCGGCTCGGCAAGATCGTGCGCGTAGAGCTCGCCATCGGCGAGCAGCACTTTCTTGACGCCGGCAAGCTTGGCAGCGGCGTCCGCCGCGGCCTTGGCGTTCTGGCCGGCAACGAGGACCTCGACGTCCGCGCCGAGCGCGGCAGCCGCGGTCAGGGCCTTGTTGGTCGCATCCTTGAGCGACGCATTGTCGTGTTCGGCAATCAGCAGCGTCGTCATCAGAGCACCCCGGCTTCGTTCTTGAGTTTCGACACCAGCTCGGCGACGTCCTTGACCTTGACGCCCGCCTTGCGGCCGGCCGGCTCCGTCGTCTTGACGACCTCGAGACGCGGAGCGACGTCGACGCCGTAATCGGCGACGGTCTTGTCCGCGATCGGCTTCTTCTTGGCCTTCATGATGTTCGGCAGCGAAGCATAACGCGGCTCGTTGAGACGCAGATCGGTGGTGACGATCGTCGGTCCCTTCAGCTTCACGGTCTGGAGACCGCCATCGACTTCACGGGTGACCTTGAAGTCAGAACCTTCGACCTCGAGCTTCGAAGCGAAGGTCGCCTGCGACCAACCGAGCAGCGCAGCCAGCATCTGGCCGGTCTGGTTGCTGTCGTCGTCGATCGCCTGCTTGCCGAGAATGATCAGGCCGGGCTGCTCTTCTTCCGCAACCTTCTTCAGGATTTTGGCGACCGCGAGCGGCTCGACCGCGCCCTCGGCCTTCACCAGGATGCCGCGATCGGCGCCCATGGCAAGACCCGTGCGGATCGTCTCCGACGCCTGCGCCGGTCCAATGGAAACCACCACGACTTCGGTCGCCTTGCCGGCTTCCTTCAGGCGCAGCGCTTCCTCGACCGCGATTTCGTCGAACGGGTTCATCGACATCTTGACGTTGGCGAGTTCAACGCCCGATCCATCGCTCTTGACGCGGACCTTGACGTTGTAATCGACCACCCGCTTTACCGGCACTAAGACCTTCATCGATCCTCTTTCACTCAATTTAGGAGGGGGGTTATCAACTGGCGCGGAACCTAAAGGCCCGATCTGCCCCGGTCAACGCGCGAACGGGCCTAATTTTAGCCCTCTGAAATGCGAGAGCTCGATGGGTCAGCGGTTCTGGCCCGGAACCCAGAGCACGTCGCCGGCGCCGTTCCCGTTGGCGGCTCGGCTGGCCACGAACAGGAAGTCCGACAGGCGGTTCATATATTGGATGCCAGCCGCGCTGACCTGCTCCCCGGGTCGGGCAGCCAGTTCCACGATCACCCGTTCCGCCCTGCGGCATATTGTTCGGGCGACGTGGAGATGGGCCGCAGTCGGCGTGCCGCCGGGAAGCACGAAGGAGGTCAGCGGTGCGAGCTTGTCGTTGAGCGCATCGATGTCGCGCTCGAGCCGTTCGACCTGGCTCGCCACCACCCGCAGGCGCTCGGCTTTGCCTTCACGCTCCGGGACCGCAAGGTCGGCGCCAAGATCGAACAGATCGTTCTGGATGCGGCCCAGCATCGCATCGAGCTCGGGCGCATCCTGGGCATGGAGCCGCACCACGCCGATCGCGGCATTGGTTTCGTCGACCGTGCCATAGGCCTCGATCCGCAGATCGTATTTTGGGCGGCGCTCGCCCGAGCCGAGCGCCGTCGTGCCGTCGTCACCGGTCTTCGTGTAGATGCGATTCAGTATGACCATGATTACCGTCCCATCGCCCAGACCGCGAGCATTGCGATGACGATCGCCACGAACTGAAGCAGCACGCGCCAGCGCATCAGCTTCTGCGAAGTGTTGGGCGAGCCGCCGCGCATCATGTTGATGAGCCCGAGCAGCAGCACCAACGCCACGGCGCCGGCTGCCGCCGGCAGGATGAAAGTTGTCAGGAGAGATGCCATTGGGGGGGGGTGATAACACCGTGCGCGCCGGTCCGCCATGGCGTTCCCGATCTGGCTTTTATGCCCATAATATCAGAAGCTCATGAGATGATTTCCGATTTGCGCGAATGGCCCTTCCGCTTCCCTTCTCCCCGCTTGCGGGGAGA
>NZ_BTIG01000090.1:0-723 GCF_036247965.1 Bradyrhizobium sp. TM233
ATCGCCTCGTTGATCATCGGCAGCAGGATGCGGTTGACGATGAAGGCCGGGAAATCCTCGGAGACCGCGACCTGCTTGCCGAGCTTGGCAACGAATTCCTTGGACGCCTCGAAGGTCTGGTCGTCGGTGGCGATGCCGCGGATCAGTTCCACCAGCTCCATCAGCGGCACCGGATTCATGAAGTGAATGCCGATGAAGCGCTCGGGCCGGTCGGTGGCGGCGGCAAGCCGGGTGATCGAGATCGAGGACGTATCGGAGGCAACGATCGCCTCGGGCTTCAGCACCGCGCAGAGCTCGTGGAAGATCTTGCGCTTGACCTCTTCCTTCTCGACCGCGGTCTCGATCACGAGGTCGCAGTCGGCGAGGTCGTCCAGCTTCTCGGCGGACGTGATGCGCGCCATCGCCTTGGCCTTGTCGTCCTCGGAGACGGCCTTCTTGGAGACCTGGCGCGCCAGATTGCCGTTGATGGTGGCCATGCCCGACTTGAGGCGATCAGGCGAAACGTCGTTGAGCACCACGTCGAAGCCGGCCAGCGCCGCGACATGCGCGATGCCGTTGCCCATCTGACCCGCGCCGATCACGCCGACCTTCTTGATCACTGCCGCCATAATGTCATCCACCGGAACGGCGCGCGACGCGCCTGCCTATCCCCCGAGCCGGGAGGTCTGATTTGATCAGAAGCTTGATTTAATCAGAACCCGGGCTCGAAACCTAGATTGGATC
>NZ_BTIG01000091.1:0-1034 GCF_036247965.1 Bradyrhizobium sp. TM233
TTTGCCCACCCCACGGCTTCTCGTTTTGTCAGCGCAGAAGGGAATGGGCAAATGTTCTCACACATCATGATCGGCACCAACGATCTCGACAAGGCCAAGACGTTCTACGACGACCTGCTGAGCACGCTCGAAGTGCGTCCGGCCAGGGTCGACGGCCACCGCATCTTCTACATCACCAAGACCGGCGTGTTCTCGGTGTCGAAGCCGATCAACGGCGAGCCGGCGACGTGCGCGAACGGTGGCACGATCGGCTTTGCCTGCAATTCGCCGGAGCAGGTCGACAAATGGCACGCAGCCGGCATCGCGGCCGGTGCCAAATCGATCGAGGATCCGCCCGGCATCCGCCAGGGCCCCGGCGGCAAGCTCTATCTCGCCTATTTGCGCGACCTCGACGGCAACAAGATCTGCGCGATGCATCGAATGCCGAACTAGCCACACATCCAGTGTCGTCCCCGCGAAAGCGGGNNCTTGTCCGGGACGACACCGGCGAGGGAGCGCCGCCCTCCACGCCATTCAAACAACATTTCAAACGCCCTCGCCATATTCCATCGCGTGGCAAGACTCCGCGTGAAAAATGCGCGCTCGCACTTTGGCCGCGCTGCGACTATTCTCAGCCCCAGAACGATCTCAGCGTCCCCGGGAGGAACAATGACAAAACACACCTACATTCCCCGCACCACCAACTACACCCTCAATCCCGGCGACGAGCTCAACGACCTCCGCATGTCGGACCAGGTCCGGCCGCTCTACGATCACGTCAAGAAGTTCATCCGCGACACCGTCGAGCCGATGTCGATCGAGTTCGCCAAGGCCGGCGAGGGCAAGGAGGATCGCTGGAGCTTCACGCCGAAGCAGCTCGAGGTGCTTGAAAAGGCCAAGAACAAGGCCAAGCAGGAAGGCCTCTGGAACTTCTTCCTGCCCGATGACGAGACCGGCCAGGGCCTGAAGAATCTCGACTACGCCTATATCGCCTCGGAGCTCGGCAAGAGCCCGCTGGCGTCCGAGAGCATGAATTGCTCGGCGCCCGACACCGG
>NZ_BTIG01000092.1:0-308 GCF_036247965.1 Bradyrhizobium sp. TM233
CATGACGGCAAGCCGTTCACGGCCGACGACATTGTCTTCACTTGGCAATATATCAAGGATCCCGCGACGGCGGCCGTGACCATCGCAAGCTATCGCGACATCACTGTCGAGAAGATCGACGATCTCACGGTCAAGATCACTTTCCCGAAGCCGACACCGTTCTGGGCGGACGCCTTTGTCGGAGCCCCGAACACCATTCTCCCCAAGCACCTGTTTGCCGACTACACGGGCAGCAAGTCACGGGAAGCGCCGACCAACCTTTCTCCAGTCGGGACCGGTCCCTACAAATTCGTCGAGTTCAAGCCGGG
>NZ_BTIG01000093.1:0-331 GCF_036247965.1 Bradyrhizobium sp. TM233
GCCGCCGACCACGACGCGGTCGCCGATCCGGGTTTCCGCCGAGCTGCCGAGCGGCAACGGTTCGACGTCGAGCTCACCGAGGGCTTGCACCAGCCCGAAGCCGGTTTCGGAATCGAAACCGAGCGCATGGCCTTCGACCACCCGCCCATCGCCGAGGTGCAGCCACACCGATTCCGCCTCGGTGATGAGATAGCCGATGGTGAGCACCAGTCCGTGATCGATCACGACGCCGTTGCCGGCGCGTTCGGTGCCCAGCGTCTCGGCGCTGAAGGCGTCCGGCGGGATGATGGCGTGCAGGCCGACGACGGATGCGAGCGCGCGGTCGAGATCG
>NZ_BTIG01000094.1:0-3580 GCF_036247965.1 Bradyrhizobium sp. TM233
GCGCGCCCTATCGCTTCAAGAATTACCGCGCCACGCTGGAGGTGATCTTCCAGAACAAGGTGCAGACCAGTCAGTACCGCGCCGTCGGCCATCCCATCGCCTGCGCCGTCACGGAGCGGCTGGTCGATATGGCCGCAAGCAAGATCGGCCTCGATCCCTTCGCCATCCGTGCGCAGAACGTCATCCCCGATAATGCCTATCCGCAGACCTCGCCGACCGGCTACCGTTTCGAGGCGCTGTCGCATCAGGCCTGCCTGAAGCGCCTGCACGAGATGATGGACTATGACGCGCTGCGGGCCGAGCAGGCGGTCTTGCGCAAGCGCGGCGTCTATCGCGGCATCGGCATCGCCGCCTTCGTCGAGATCACGAACCCCAGCCCGGCGTTCTATGGCGTTGGCGGCGCGCGCATCTCCTCGCAGGACGGCGCCATTCTCAGCCTGACGCCGTCGGGCGAGGTCCGCTGCCTGATCTCCGTGACCGAGCAGGGGCAGGGCACCGAGGCGATCATCAGCCAGATCGTGGCCGACCAGCTCGGCCTTGCCCAGGAGCACGTCAAGGTCATCACCGGGGATACCGAGGTGACGCCGCATGGCGGGGCGACCTGGGCCTGCCGTGGCGCCGGCATCGGCGGCGAGACCGCGCTGCAGGCGACGCGCGCGCTCAAGCGCAACATCCTGGAGATCGCCGCGCTGATCCTCCAGGAGCAACCGTCGGCGCTCGACATCGTCGATGGCGAAATCGTCGACGCAGGCACGCGGAACCAACGGATGCCGATCTCCGAGATCGCACGCATTGCCTATTTCCGCTCCGACACGCTGCCGCCGGGCACGCAGGCGCAGCTCACGGTGAGCCATCATTTCGCGCCGCAGGGCTATCCCTTTGCCTTCACCAATGGCATCCAGGGCTGCTCGCTGGAGGTCGATGTCGAGACCGGTTTCATCAAGCTCCTGAAGCACTTTATCGTCGAGGATTGCGGCCGCGTCATCAATCCGATGCTGGTCGACGAGCAGCTCCGCGGCGGCATCGTGCAGGGGCTGGGCGCGGCGCTGTTCGAGGAATGCCGCTACAGCGACACCGGCCAGCTGATGAACGGCTCGCTCGCCGATTACCTCGTTCCGATGCCGATGGAGATGCCCGACATCGTCATCGGCCATGTCGAGACGCCGACCGCCGACACCGTGCTCGGCGCCAAGGGCGTCGGCGAGGCCGGCACGGCGGCGGCCTCGGCTTGCGTGCTCAATGCGGTGAACGACGCGCTCTCGCCCTTTGATGCGACGATCAGTTCGATCCCGATCACGCCGACCAAAGTCCTGAAAGCCCTGAAGCGTTTCTAGAAAAAAGACAGTTGGAGGAAATCATGCCCAAGTCCGTTTCGACGTCGAAAATATCCCGCCGCACCGCGCTCGCCGGCCTTTCGGCCGGGGCGGCGCTGCTTGCCATGCCCCGGATCGGCCGCGCGGCCGACGAGACGATCCGCATCGGCTTTCCGACACCGCTGACCGGCCCGTTCGCCGCCGAAGCGCGCGATCAGGTCAAATGCGCCGAGCTCGCGGTGAAGCTCGTCAACGACAAGGGCGGCATCNNGCTCGAGCTGATCGAGAAGGACAAGGTTCATGCCGTGGTCGGCGCGCTCTCCAGCGCCGTGCAGCTCGCGGTCAACGAGGTTACCCGCGCCCGCGGCGTGATCTACGTCTCGATCAGCCAGTCGGACACCATCAACGAAGCCAAGGATTTCAGCAAATACACCTTCCACGAAGCGCTGAACCCGCACATGACGACAGCCGCCGTGGCGCGGCAGACGCTGAAGAAGGGCNNTGAAGGTCGCCCATCTCGCTGCCGACTATGCCTACGGCCACGAGATGCTGCGCGGCTTCAAGCGCGCGCAGGCCGCGATCGGTGCGGACAATGTCGGCGAGATCCTGCATCCGTTCGGTGCGGCCGACTATTCCACCTTCATGCCGCGCCTGATGTCGATGCGGCCCGACGTGCTCTGCATCTCCAATTTCGGCCGCGACCAGGCCAATGCGATCAAGCAAGCCGTGGATTTCGGCGTCAAGCAGCAGATGAAGATCGTGGTCCCCGTCATCCTGCACAACCAGCGGCTCGCGGTCGGCCCCGACGTGTTCGAGGGCGTGGTCGGCGGCGCCAACTACTATTGGGGCCTGGAGGCACAGAGCAAGTCGGCAGCTGCCTTCAACACGGCGTTCAAGGCTGCCAATGGCGGCGCGATCCCGACCGATTACGGCGCCTATGGCTATTCCGGCGTCGGATCCTTGCTGGCCGCGATGCAGACCGCGGGCGGCACCGACACCGACAAGGTGGTCGATGCGCTGGAGAAGCTGCAATATGATCTGACCAAGGGGCCGCAGCACTACCGCAAATGCGACCACCAGTCGGTGCAGTCGGTGCTGGTGCTGGAGTCCAAGAAGAAGTCCGCCATGGCGGGCGACAACGATCTGTTCGCCATCCTCGCCAACGACATCGGCTCCGACGACATGCTGCGCAGCTGCAGCGAGCTCGGCCACGCGACCTAAGATTTGTGACGATGGACCTGTCGCTGATCATCATGCAGCTTCTCTCCGGGATCGCCCTTGGGGCGGTCCTGGTGATCACTGCGCTTGGACTGACGATCGTGTTCGGCATGCTCGGGGTGGTCAATTTCGCCCATGGCGCGNNGCCCATCCTGATCGGCGCCTTCGGCATGCTGATCGAATTCGTCCTGATCCGCAGGCTCTACGGACGCTCGATCGACGATCCGCTGCTGCTCACCTTCGGCCTCAGCTATGTCCTGGTCGAGGGCGTGCGCATCGTGTTCGGCAGCGACGGCATTCCGTTTCCGACCCCGCCGCAGCTGATCGGCGTGCTCGATCTCGGCATCGGCTTCTTCCCGCGCTACCGCCTGTTCGTCATCGTGCTGGTGGCGGTGGTGCTGCTGGCGCTCTGGCTGACGCTGGAGAAGACCCGTGTCGGTCTGATCGTGCGCGCGGGTGCGCGCGATCCCACCATCATGCAGGTGCTCGGCGTCGACATCGGCCGGGTCTGGCTCGCGATCTTCGGTCTCGGCGTCGGACTTGCCGCGCTCGGCGGCGTACTCGCGGGTCCCATGCGCAGCGTTAATCCGGAGATGGGCTCGCTGGTTCTGGCCGAAGCGTTTGTCGTGACCGTGATCGGCGGTCTCGGCTCGATCGTGGGCGCGGTCGTGGCCGGCCTCATGGTCGGCATTTCCATCAGCCTGGTGGCGCTGTTCGCGCCTGAAATGGCGACCATCGTCATGTTCGCGCTGATGGCGGTGGTGCTGCTGATCCGTCCGCAAGGCCTGTTCGGCGTGAGAGGGAGGACGGCGTGACGCACCCTTCGAGCGGCGAGGCGCTCGCCAAGCCTGCGCCGAGCGGGCTCGGCCGGCTTCTCGACCACCGCGTGCTGCTCTCCATCGCCGTGCTGGCGATATTGCCCTGGCTGCTGCCGTCCAAGGCGCTGGCCGTCAACGTCCTGATCTACGGCGTCGTGGTGATGGGCTATAATCTGCTGTTCGGCTACACCGGGCTGTTGTCGTTCGGTCAGGCCGCGTTCTTCGGCGCGG
>NZ_BTIG01000095.1:0-1969 GCF_036247965.1 Bradyrhizobium sp. TM233
CCGATTTCGACGGCGCCGATCTCGTCTCGGCGAAGCTGATTGCACTGAACGGCCTTGACCGCGCCAAGAATTTCGACAAGGCAAAGAACCGCGAGCGCCTGATCAGGGAATGATGGCCCGCCTTTGGGAGGACTGGCTGATGCGTTGGGTTCTAGCTTTGATCGCGTCGTTGACGCTTGCCGGCGAAGCCGCCGCGCAGGCCAAGGGCAAGGGCATTAGGCTCTGGAACCTGACGACGGAGACGATCTCCGGCTTCCAGCTCTCACCCGCCGGCAAGAGCGACTGGGGCCCGAACCAGTGCCTGAACGACAAGGACAAGGAGGTTGACCACGACGAGCGGCTGCGCATCACCGGCGTCGAGCCGGGCCGCTACGACGCCAAGGTCAGCTATCCCAATGCGCGGCAGTGCATCGTTCGCGACATCGAGATCAGGGCGGATGCGGTGTTCTCGATCGCCGACAAGGATCTGAAGGACTGCAGCAAGTAGCGAGACGTCTTACGCCTTGTCGTTCGGGTGCGGATATTCGCAGCGCCACCGCACCGCCTGCCACTTCGGATGGTCGCCGACCCATTGCGCGATATAGGGGGGCGCGGCCATCGCGCATTGCCGCGGCGACCCACCATAGTTGAACATCAGATGCTGTTCCTCGCAGGTCGCAGGCGAGAGCACCGTACACACAGTCACCACCAGGTCAATCGGGTTCATGCCGGGATCCTCTCGCAGGGGGCGATCAAGACTAGCACGAAAGGTTACGTTCCTCGGAGGGGGAAGTTTCAAGTCTGGGTGAGAAACGGGGCCTCTATCGCCACTCCCAGCCTGCGGCGGAGAGGCGACGAGCCGACCTAGAAGTTAACGCCGAACACCATCCGGGCCTGGTGGCGCTCGAAATTGACGAGGTCGAGATTGCCGCCCGATCCGGCCGGCCGTCCCCAGGCCTGCATGCTCCAGCTCAGGGTCAGCCGCGAGCGCTCGGAGAGCTGAAAATACGCGGTCGGGCCGACGAACAGGGCCTGGCCCGAGAACTCGCCGAGGCCGATGCCTTCATATTGCCGGAAGTAGCGCAGCTCGCCGCCGAGCAGCACGTTCGGCCGCACGCGCACCAGGCCGGCAAAGGCCGCACCGATCGTAGAGCTCTTCTCGGACTGCCCCGTCACCTCGAAGCGCGCCCATTCCGGCTGATAGATCAGGTTGATCGCGCCGATGGCGAAGTGCGGGATGAGCTCGCGGTCGATGGCGAGGGTGAATTCCGTGCCGTACATCCGCCCTTTTGCGCCGCTGGTCTCGTCGATGCGGTCGCCGTGGAGCTCGGCGGCGATGGTGAGACCGAACGGGGCGCGCTCGCGGTCGAGCAGGCGATAACGCAGGTCGAGCGAAGCGCCCTGGAAGTTGAGCTGGCGGCGGTCGTCGATATCAGGCACGCCGGTGATGTCGTGCAAGCTGGCGGCGGCGCCGAGCTCGATGCGGAAGTTCGGCAGCGGCACGATCTCGATCTCGACCTCCTTCTCGAGTGCGCGATAAGTCCCGCCGCCCTTGCCGAAGCGCCCCGTCGTCTGGCTCTGGAATTCGCGCTCGCCGNNGATGTGCTCGGTATCGAAGCCCTCCTCGGCGTGCCCATGCGCCGGTGTCAGCGCGACCACGCAGGCAATCACCATCAGAAATCTGCAAGCTCTGCCGCGCATCCCGTGCCCCGAAGGCGCGCGCCGCTTTGAGGCGGCAGCAGCGCTGACCGAGCACCAGCGTAACACACCGCCGCAGAGCGTGGTCGAGATTTTGATGGAAGATGATCGAAGCCTGCGCAGGCGTGTCATCGCGTCGATGACAAAGCACAGAGCCCAACGATGCCAGACTTGCGATGCCAGGCTTGAGATCCGACACTGCCACGGCTTCGACGGCGTTCACCGTCGAAGCCGCGGCAGGTCGTCAGTCTTACTTGCGCGCAGCGCAGGCGTACATGTTGATTTCCATGCC
>NZ_BTIG01000096.1:0-898 GCF_036247965.1 Bradyrhizobium sp. TM233
CGGAGGAGTTGCCGGCGTGGTGCATGAAGTCGATCTCGAGATCAGGATATTTCTGCAGGATCAGGCCGCGATAGGTCGTGCCCTTGTCGTCGAGCGCATAGTCGGCGATCGCCGGAAAGGCCGGCTTCAGGCTGCTGAGGCCTTCCATCGTGGTCTGCGGCCGCGGATATTCTTCGTGGTCGAGCGCAAGACTGCCATCCTCGCGGTGGACAGGCACGAGGCTCTTGTTGAAGTGGCCGTTCGCGATCGCGTGCGCGGCGCGCTTCTGGCTCTCGAGCCCGAGCGCGTCGACGTCCCTCCGCGTGATGCCCTCCATCGTCGCGATCGCGTCGGCACAGACGCCCTGATGCGATTGCGGATGTCGCGCGCGCAGGCGCAGATTGCCGCCGTCCATCATCATCGGGCCGGCGCCGCGGCGTCCTTCCATAGACATCATCTCGCAGCCACCCGCGATAACGAGGTCTTCCGCGCCCGCCATGATCGAGGATGCCGCCATGTTGACGCTGGTGATGCCGGAGCCGCAGAAGCGGTCGAGCGTCACGGCGCTGGCGCGCACGTCATAGCCGGCATCGAGCGCCGACATCCGGCCGAGATCGCCGCTTTGGGTCGCGACCTGCGCGCTGCAGCCCCAGACGATGTCATCGACATCGGCGGTGTCGATGCCGGTGCGGTCCGCGAGCGCGCGCAGCACGGTGGCACCGAGCTGCTGCGGATGAATGCCCGAAAGCGCGCCCTTGCCGGCCTTGCCGACGCCGCGCGGGGTCCGGCAGGCATCGATGATGAGTGCATCGGTCATTGGCGTTGTCCTCTTGTTGTGGGTTGTTGAGAGGCGTTTTCAATCAGGGGGAGATGGGAGTCAATGCGCGGCATTCCTTCGTCTCTCCCCGCGTGCGGGGAG
>NZ_BTIG01000097.1:0-3452 GCF_036247965.1 Bradyrhizobium sp. TM233
CCGAGCTCGGCCTGATCTTCGTCGCGCCCGACACCTCACCGCGCGGCGCCGACGTGCCGGGCGATGCCAACAATGCCTATGATTTTGGCCTCGGGGCTGGCTTCTATGTCGACGCGACGCAGGAGCCGTTCGCGCGCAACTATCGCATGTGGAGCTACGTCACCGACGAATTGCCCAAGCTCATCGCGGGAAATTTTCCCGTCGACGCTAAACGGCAATCGATCATGGGCCATTCGATGGGCGGCCACGGCGCGCTGACGGTGGCGCTGCGCAACCCGCACCGCTATCGCGCCGCGAGCGCCTTCGCACCGATCGTGGCGCCCTCGCTCGTGCCCTGGGGCACCAAGGCGCTCACCGGCTATCTCGGGCCGAACAAGGACGCCTGGCGCGGCCACGACACGGTGGCGCTGATCGAGGACGGCGCGAAGTTTTCGGGCTTCCTGGTCGACGTCGGCGAAGCCGACAATTTCTTGAAAGAACAGCTGAAGCCCGAGCTGCTCGAAGCCGCCTGCACCAACGCGGGCATCCCGCTGACGCTGCGGCGGCAGGCGGGCTACGACCACAGCTATTACTTCATCTCGACCTTCATGGGCGATCATCTGCACTGGCATGCGGAGAAACTGAAGGGGTGATTTCTTACCCTCTCCTGGAGGGTAAAGAGCGCCCTACTCCCGCTTCCCGTAATTCGGCGCCAGCAACCGGTTGCGGATCAGGTAGCTCATCGTGCGGGTCCAGGCTTCATCCGTGTTGCCGCGCATGTCGGCGCTGGCCGCCGTGATCATGTTGCCGGTTTTCACGTCGCGCAGATAGATGTTGAGATTGATGATCAGGTTCGAGACCTTCTGCACCATGCCGGTGATCTCGAGGTCAGCGCCCAATTCGCCGGCGAGCTTGAGATCGCAGCCGCCGCAGGCCTGTAAGTTGGCGTGACGGGCGGCGTCCCTGACCGGCGCGATGTCGAGCACCTGGAACCTGCCGGACTCCGTCAATTCCTTGCGCAGCTGCTCGCTGATGAGCACGAGCCGCGCCTCTTCGGGCCTGGAGCCGTAGAACTCGCCGGGCAGGCTGGTGTCGATCAGCTCGAAATCGAACACGGCNNGGATCGGCGCGCGCGAGCGCAGGCGTCAACAGCAAAGCGACGATCACCATCATTGCTCGCATGATCGTGATTCCAGGCCTCGCGCGCGCGGGGACGAAATGCGGGGTTGCATGCCCTGACAAATTGGTCATGCTTGAAGCAGAGACAATTCTCTACCGGCGGTCAAGCGGGGGAGAACGCTTGGAGGAAACATGATCCGATGGTTGGCCGGCCTGATTGGCTTAGGTCTTGCTGCGACGAGCGCGCTCGCGGCGGAGCCTGCCCTGATCGGCGTCGGCTATCTCGGCATCGCCGGCACCAGATCCACACTGTCGCTGGTCGAGCAGCCCGCGGAGAATGACGGCGTCGCCGGCGCGCGGCTCGCGATCGAGGACAACAATACCACCGGCAAATTCCTGGGTCAGCGGTTCGCGCTGGAAGAGCGCCGCATCAAGGAAGGCGAGGACGTCGTCCAGGCCGCGACCGCGCTCGCGGAGAAGAACGGCTTCATCATCGCCGACCTGCCCGCCGATGCGCTGCTGAAAGTCTCGGACGCCTTGCGCGACCGCGGCACACTGCTGTTCAACGCGGGAGCGGTCGACGAGCGGCTACGCGAGGCCGATTGCCGCGCCAACGTGATCCACACCGCGCCGACGCGCGCGATGCTGGCCGATGCGCTCGGGCAATATCTGGTTTGGAAAAAGTGGTCGCGCTGGCTGCTCGTGGTCGGCTCGCATGACGAGGATAAGCTGTTCGCCGAAGCGCTCAGGCGCACCGCGACGCGGTTCGGCGCCAAGATCGTGCAGGAGCGTACTTTCGAGGACAAGGGCGGCGCACGCCGCACCGACTCGGGCGTCACGCTGATCCAGCGGCAGATGCCTGTCTTCACCCAGCAAGCCCCTGCTTATGACGTACTGGTCGCCGCCGACGAGAGCGAGGTGTTCGGCGCGTATTTGCCCTATCGCACCTGGGATCCCCGCCCCGTTGCGGGCTCGGCTGGCCTGGTGCCGCGCAGCTGGGACGCATCGCAGGACCAGTGGGGCGCGATCCAGATGCAGAACCGCTTCGTCAAGCTGAACGCGCGGCGCATGACCGCGCTCGACATGCAGGCCTGGACCGCGGCCCGCATGATCGGCGAAGCGACCTCGCGCACCAATTCCGGCGACGTCAAGAAGGTGACGGACTTCATCAAGGGCCCGGATTTCTCGGTCGCCGCCTTCAAGGGCACGCGATTGACCCTGCGCGACTGGAATCTGCAATTGCGCCAGCCGATCCTGCTGGTCGACGGCCGCATGGTGGTGTCGGTGTCGCCGCAGGAAGGTTTTCTGCACCAGGTCTCCGAGCTCGATACGCTCGGCTATGATCGTCCGGAGAGCAAATGCAAGCTGAAGTGAGAACGATGATGTCGCGCGTGTGGCGTGTGGGGCTCTTGTCGGGATTGGCGCTGGCGGCGGCGCCCGCGCATGCGTTCATTGCCTATGTCTCGAACGAGAAGAGCAATACGGTGACGGTGATCGACACCGACAGCTGGACGGTGACCAAGACCATCAAGGTCGGCCAGCGCCCGCGCGGCATCGATTTCACGCGCGACGGCAAGTTCGTGATGGTCGCGGTCGGCGACGACGACACCATCCAGGTGATCGACGCCAAGACNNAGCCCCGACGGCAAGACGCTGATCAACACGTCGGAAACGACCAACATGGCGCATTTCATCGACACCGCGTCGCGCCAGATCGTCGCCAACGTGCTGGTCGATGCGCGGCCGCGCTTTGCTGAGTTCAAGCACGACGCTTCCGAACTGTGGGTCTCCTCCGAGATCGGCGGCACCGTCTCGGTGATCGACCCGAAGAAGCATGAGGTCATCGGCAAGGTCACATTCGAAATTCCGGGTCTGAGGAAAGAGGCGATCCAGCCGGTCGGCATCGGCATGACCAGGGACGACAAGACCGCCTTCGTCGCGCTCGGTCCCGCCAACCGCATTGCCGTCGTCGACGTCGCCTCGCGCAAGGTGACGAAATATCTGCTGGTGGGTCAGCGCGTCTGGCACATGGCGTTCACCCCCGACGAGAAATATCTGCTCACCACCAACGGCGTGTCGAACGACGTTTCCGTCATCGACGTCGCCGCGCAAAAGGTGATCAAGACGATTCAGGTGGGCGAACTGCCCTGGGGCATCACGATCGCGCCATGACCAGCCCCGCTCCGATTCCCGGGCCACAGGAGGCGCCGAAGCTAGAAGCGGCGGCGGTGCCGGCGCTGTCGATCGACGGCGTCAGTCATGCCTATGGGCAGCGGCGTGCGTTGATCAACGTCTCCTTCAACGTGCAGCCGGCGAGCTTCACGGCCCTGCTCGGCCTCAACGGCGCCGGCAAG
>NZ_BTIG01000098.1:0-635 GCF_036247965.1 Bradyrhizobium sp. TM233
CTTCGGGCTACGCGTGGCGCGGCCAAGCTGGACCGAAAGACGAAGTGCCCGACGAAGCCACGCGAGGCCGAAGGGTGAAGCGTGTCCGGCGAAGCCTTTTGGCGAAGACGGACTGTCTCATCCACACTCGCTCCCCCCACCCTAGCCATCCCCGCATCTCCACTGTATAAACCGGTAGCTTCTTCCGTCACTCGAAGGAGCTCATATGAACGACCTGCACGCGTGGCTTTCGCAGCAACACCACGGTTTGCGGACCTTCCAGACCTTTCAGCAAAAGCTCGAGATACTCGGCCAGCACGATCCCGCCCAGCGCGGTCTGTGCCGCCTGCTCAGCGGTATCGTCGGCAGCTATGTCGAGGCCTTTGACGAGGCGCCGCTGCCGGTCGACATTGCCGAGGTCGCCCATCGGCGCCTGCTGACGCTGGTCGAAAGCCTCGATCTGCACGGAAACGCCGCTCGCCGGCTCGCCGACATCAACCGCGTGGCGACCTGCGAGTTGTGGCGGTGATCGGCAGGACGAGCGTGCCCACTTCAATTTGTGGATAGCAAGACACGCCGCTACGGCCTCGCGACGCATGACGCCCGAGTCCTGTGCTTCTCTCGACGCCCCTTCCTGAAGAAAGGGCGCAGGGAAG
>NZ_BTIG01000099.1:0-2457 GCF_036247965.1 Bradyrhizobium sp. TM233
CACCGTCAGCGGCGGCACATTGCAGGTGAACGGATCGATCGCGTCATCCAGTCTGACGACGGTCCAGAACGGCGCGGCACTCAGCGGCAGTGGCACGGTCGGGTCGACCGTGATCGGCAGCGGGGGCATCTTCGCACCGGGCAACGGCACGGCCGGCACGTCGATGGCCGTGAGCGGCAGCCTCGCTTTCGCGTCCGGCGCGGTCTATCTGGTCCAGGTCAGTCCCGCGGTGGCCTCGTTCGCCTCCGTTAGCGGTGCGGCGACGCTCGGCGGCGCCACGGTAGGCGCGGGGTTCGCGAGCGGCAGCTACATCCCGAAGCGCTACACTATCCTGACCGCGAGTGGCGGGGTCAGCGGCACATTCGGCTCGCTGGTCACGACCGGCCTGCCGGGCAACATCAGAAGCGCTGGCTTGAGCTATGATGCCAACGACGTCTATCTCGACCTGGTCCTGAACTTTGGAATTCCGACCGGCCTCAACGGCAACCAGCAGCATGTCGGCGACGCGCTGACGAATTTCTTCAACACCAACGGCGGAATCGCCGCGCTCTATGGTGCGCTGACGCCGGCTGGCCTGACGCAGGCTTCCGGCGAGCCGGGAACGGGCTCGCAGCAGACCACGTTCAACGCCATGAGCCAGTTCATGGGCCTGCTCACCGATCCCGTCGCGTCACGCGAGGGCGGGCCGGGTTCGGCCAGCGGCGCAACCGGGTTTGCCGAGGAGGATCAGGCCAGCGCCTACGCCGCACGCAAGCGCACCGATGCATTTGCGATGATGACAAAAGCCGGGCCGCAGACCTTTGCGCAGTCCTGGAGCGTGTGGGCTGCCGGCTTCGGCGGATCGCAATCGACCGACGGCAATGCTGCGGCCGGCTCGAATGACACCACGAGCCGCATCGCCGGCACCGTGGTCGGAGCCGACTATCGGCTCTCACCGTCCACGAAGCTCGGCTTCGCGCTCGCCGGTGGCGGCACCAGCTTCGGCGTGAACGGCCTCGGCTCGGGTCGCTCCGACCTGTTCCAGGCCGGCGCCTATCTGCACCACGCGAACGGCCCGGCCTACGTCTCCGCCGCGCTGGCCTATGGTTGGCAGAACATCACCACCGATCGCACCGTGACGATCGCCGGCGCCGATCGCCTGCGCGCCGCGTTCGACGCCAATGCCTATTCCGGTCGTCTCGAAGGCGGCTACCGCCTGGTCGCGTCGTGGATCGGTGGGATCGGCCTCACGCCTTATGGCGCGGCGCAGTTCACGACGCTCGACCTGCCGGCCTATGCCGAACAGGCCGTCTCCGGCTCATCGGCATTTGCCTTGAGCTACGCCGCGAAAAGCGTGACCGATGGCCGCAGCGAGCTCGGCCTGCGTACCGACAGGTCGTTCGCGACGCTGGACGGCGTGTTGGCCCTGCGCGGCCGTGTCGCCTGGGCGCATGATTTCAATCCCGATCGTACCGCCGCAGCAACCTTTCAGGCGCTCCCGGTCGCAAGCTTCGTCGTCAGCGGCGCAGCGCAGGCCCGCGACGCCGCGCTCACGACGGCTTCGGTCGAGATGAAGTGGCTGAACGGCTGGTCGGCGGCGGCCACGTTCGAAGGCGAGTTCTCCAGCGTCACCCGCAGCTACGCCGGCAAGGGCAGCGTTCGCTACGGCTGGTGAGCGATGGGTCCCTTCACGCGCTCTTCGCGGGCCAAGGCACGACCTGTCCCGACATCACCAGCCGATCGCGGCCGCTGTCCTTCGCGGCATAGAGCGCGCGGTCGGCCGCAGCGACCAGCGTGCTGAAGTCCGTGGAGGTCAGCGACGGAAGACCGGTTGCGGCGCCGACGCTTACCGTGACCAGCCGGGAGGGCGGATTTTGCGCATGCAGCATGGCAAGATCGGACAGCGCCTGCCGAACCGCTTCCGCGACCTCCACGCAGCCATCCGGACCTGTGTTCGGCAACAACACGGCGAATTCCTCGCCGCCGTAGCNNCTTGAAATGATCGACGTCGATCAGCAGGAGCGAAAGCTGCGTGCCATCGCGCCGGGCGCGCGCCCATTCGTCGGCGAGGCGTTCGTCGAATGCGCGCCGGTTGGCAAGGCCGGTGAGGCCGTCGGTCCTCGCAAGCGAAGCGAGCTTGTCCTGGAGATCCTTCTGCTCGGTCATGTCGCGCACGACCGCGACGACGCCGTCGATCGCGCCGCTGTCCGATGCCACCGTCACGTGCAGCGCCGCCTCCGCCCAGATCTCCCCCTTGTCGCGATGACGCTGGCGATAGACGAACCGCGCTTCCTCGGCCTCGCCGCTCTTCAGCGCGGTGATGGCCTGAGCGACCCGTTCCATGTCGTCCGCGTGAATGCCGGCCAGGGCCGACGTGTTCAGCAGTTCCTCGGCGGTCCAGCCGGTGATGCGCACGCATGACGGAGAGACGTAGAGCAGCCGGTCATCCAGCCCGATCCGGGTCACCATGTCGCTGGA
>NZ_BTIG01000100.1:0-3387 GCF_036247965.1 Bradyrhizobium sp. TM233
GCGTGTTTTGCCCGTCGGGCGGCGCAAGGGGCTGGGTCTGTGGCGGCTGAGCAATAGCATTGCGGATCTGTTCCGTCTCATTGCAACCAGTGGTATATTGTTCTGAACAGGGGCTCGACTTGACCATAGAAGTGCGCCCGATGGCATTATCTCGAGAGGCCCTTGACGCTGACACGACCGTTCGCGCGCCGGTCGCCGATGCAAATGCGGTTTAGCAGTTTGTGGTGCATACGCGAGGATTTCCGCCATGAAAAGAATTGCTGTCTTTGCTTTGGCCACCGTTCTCCCCGTAGCGATTGGTGTCGCGCAGACAGCCCCGCTCGGTTGGCCAGAAGTGACCTCCCTACTCGCCAAGGCTCGGACCCAAGCAACCACTTGTGTCGAGGTGCTCAAGTCCAGCGGCGACAAAGCTGCTCTCGCGAGCGCGCGGCTGACCTATGGGATGGCGAAGGGAGAGATGGACGGCGTCATTGCCGGGCTAACGACGGCCCTCGTCGAAGGTGGCAATCCCGATCGTCTGCCGACGGTTCGCACCAGCCTTGAGGCGTCGGGAAAGGGCCTCAAAGAGATCTGCGACTCCGCCGTCAAGACGATCACTCCCAACACCAAAGGTGTATGGGAAGAAGTTGCCAAGAGCTTGGTCGAACCCTTGATGAAGGCGATCTCCGACGGCGTCGGCGCGCTTTGGACGCGCCATGTCGAAAAGGACAAGCTCGAACTCGAGACGACGAAGGCCCAATTGGAGGCTGCAAAATGGCCCAATTTCGGAGACATCGCCGCGCAATAGCCGTTGCCCTTACGGCCCTGGCCGTCTTGGTCTTCGCGAGTGCGCCGGCGCGGGATCAGGGGTCGAAGGACGGAACGGATCTCTACGATCGCCCCGTGCTCGCCGTCGATCCCGGCATGCACTCGGCCGGGATTGGGTCGCAAGCCGTCGACGCTGCTGGCCACTTCGCCGTCACANNGCAGCTCCGATCGCACAGTACGGATCTGGTCGCTTGCCGATGGCAAGCTGCTGCGCACGGTCTGGATTCCCAGCGGCCCTGGGAGAGTAGGCAACGTGTCTACGGTCGCGATAAGTTCGGACGGAGCGATGCTCGCGGTGGGCGGAAGAACTGAGAGAGCCAGTGGCGAGAGCCCGGTCTACCTATTCGATCGCGAATCTGGAAACCTCGTTCAGCGCATTGGCGGCGACATTCCAGCTGATGCCAAACGCCTGCAATTCTCTCCCGACGGTCGCTTCCTTGCCGTCCTGTATGCCGATACGCAAGGGCTGCGAGTCTTCGACCGCGACAAACATTGGGGCGAGATCTTCCGCGAGGAACATTACGGAGCGAGCAGCTTTGGGGCATCGTTCGCCGGCGACGGTCGCCTCGCAACATCGAGCGGCGATGGCTTCATACGTTTGTACCGTTATGATCCCGCCACCGAACATCCGAATTTTCACCGCGTCGGCGAGCCCGTCCGGGCAATGAGCGGAACTTACCCCTATGGAATAGCTTTCAGTCCGGACGGCACCCGCCTGGCCGTCGGCTACTGGGAGACCGCGGTCGATATCCTGGATGGAAGCACGCTTGAACGCGTAGGTGGACACCGCCCCAAAGGGGTCAGGGGATCCTTTTTCGGTTTCACCAAAGTTGCGTGGTCCCGCGATGGTCAAACCTTGTTTGCCGGCGGCTCCGTGGTCGACGACAAGGGGAGGATAGTTCTCTTCGCGTGGGACGGGGCGGGGCTTGCCGACGAACGCCGCATTATGAACCAGTGCCTAAGGAGAGGGATGAGCGGCATCGACACCCTGCCAGATGGACAAGTTATTGTTGCCTCGCAAATGCCTTCCCTCTGTCTCTTGGATGCGCGAGGCGAAGTGGAGTGGACTGTTGCTTCGCCCATCCTACCGGTAATCGGTCCGGCCGACAGCCTGCGTGTTTCCCGGGATGGCAAAGTCGTTGATTTCAGTGCTGCCCGATCGGGGGGGCCGGTCTTGAGATTTGATGCGAGGTCACTGACGTTATCCAGCTCTCCGATCGATGACGCGGTCACCATTGCACCGCTTCGCAAAGGCTTGACAATTCTCAACTGGCAGAACGAAAACCATCCGACGCTGAACGGCCGCGTGCTTCCGATCGGAAATGAGATGGCGCGCAGCCTCGCGATCGCTGCGGACAGTAAGCGCTTCTTTCTCGGCACCCACTGGGCCCTCAGAGCGTTCGACGACGCGGGAGCCCTGATATGGTCTTACTTTGGCCGAGGCGAAGTTCTCTCAGTGAATGCCAGTGAAGATGGGCGGATCGTCGTTGCGGCCTATAGCGACGGAACGCTTCGCTGGCATCGCGCCGCAGACGGACACGAAATCCTTGCCTTGCAGGTCCTCCTGAACAAGAGTGATCCNNGCCAAATGGGACTGGGTGCTCTGGACTCCCGAAGGATTCTATGACGCGACGCCAGATGCCCGGGAGGTGCTAAAGTGGATGGTAAACCACGGCCCCGACAAGGCCTCGACGACGCTTCCCGTTTCCGCTATCGCCAGGCTACATCGACCAAATACGTTACCTCTCGTTCTGGACCAGCTCGAGACCGCGCGGGCGATCGGCATCGACGAAATTACGAAGGCGAGATTTGATGTTCAGGCCAAAACCGCCAGTGCCAAGCCGCCGGGCGGGATACTGCGTGTCTTGACGATCGGCATCGATAAGTTCGGCGACAAGGCGGGAGACCTGCACCTAGACTACGCCGTCAAGGACGCACACGACGTCGCGACCGCGCTTCTCGAGAGTCAGAAAGGCGGCCCCGGCAAGTCGAGTCTTTACGCCGACGTCAGCTTAACACATCTCCCCAACGGCAAGGCCGACGGTGCGACCATTCTCGACGCGCTCGACGCCATGGCGCAAGCTGCGGCTAAAGGCGATCCCGGTCAGGACGTCGCCGTTATTCTGATTTCGAGCCACGGCCTGATGATCGACGGGCAGTTCTACATCATCCCATATGATTTCGACTCGGGATCACGGAACAAGAGCATCAAGAGCGCGGTCTCGGCGAGCGAATTTGCCAAGAAAGTGCACGCGCTCGCCAACTATGGAAAGGTTCTGCTGTTGCTCGACGCCTGCCATTCCGGCGCGGTCGGTGCTCAGGGTTGGGCAACTGACCCCGACTCCAAGGTCCTCCGGGATGCCATGGACCTCGAAAACGTCACCGTCCTGACTTCGTCCAGAAAGAACGAGTTGTCGGAAGAGCTTCCGGAATGGAAGCACGGCGCTCTCGCTCAAGCCTTCCTGGACGCGCTCGCCGGCGCGGCCGACTCGCAGGGCATCGTCAAGCTTTCAGCGCTGATCGACGCGATGGAGAACGAGGTTAAGTCGCTGACCAAAGGCCGACAAAACCTCGGCATGC
>NZ_BTIG01000101.1:0-378 GCF_036247965.1 Bradyrhizobium sp. TM233
CGACGAAGCCGGCATAGCCGAGCCGGTCGAGCTCTTCGAACAGGAACGGATAGTTCAGCTCCTCCCCGTCGGGCTCGTTGCGCGAGGGGATGCTGGCGATCTGGATGTGGCCGATGATCGGCATCATCTCGCGCAGCCGCATCGTGACGTCGCCATGAATGATCTGGCAGTGATAGATGTCGAACTGGAGCTTGAGGTTCGGAAGCCTCAGCTCCTGGATCAGGTCGCGGGCGAAGCCGAAGTCGTTGAGGAAGTAGCCGGGCACGTTGCGCGCATTGATCGGCTCGAGCACGATATCGATGCCGTGCGGGGCGAAGAACTCCGCGGCCCATGCCACCGATTTGTAGAACGCCTCGATCGCGACGCGCTCGCCGCGAT
>NZ_BTIG01000102.1:0-2132 GCF_036247965.1 Bradyrhizobium sp. TM233
TTCCATGCCGACCGGCACTTCCACGATCTTCGGAGCTTTCCAAGCCATTCGGGTCTCCCCAAGGTATTGAGCGCGACATCGCGCGGCGCAAAACCTAGGGCTGCGTCAGTTGCAGTTCAAGCCTCGATTCGCCTGCCGAGCGGGTCCGTGTCGATTCTTCGCGGCCGCATTTCTCTCTCGGACAAAGCCAGTTCCCTCTTGGTCAAACACGACCTGCGAGACGCAGCCTTGTGCGCCGCACCGCACGTCGAATCGACACGAATGGCACCGTCGCCGTCAGCAGCCCTTGTCGGCCATTGCGGCGTCCGGCTTGGCACCTTCGGCGCGCTGAGCCGCCGTCGGCTGGCTCTGCATCTGCCGCTGCGCATCTTCGGATGAAGCCGGCGTTTCGCCACTTGCACGATTCATCGTGCTGGTCGGCGGATGCTGGCTGGTGTCGCCCGCTGAACTGGACGAGTGCGACTGCGCTGCGCCCACCGTCACGGGACCAGAACCAGCATCCTTGTCGGTGCTGGCGCTGCCCGTGTTGCACGGGCCGGCGACCGCGACGCCGGCGCTCAACGCCAGGATCGCGCAGGCAGCAAGAACGGAACGTTTCGTGTTCATCTGCATCTCCTCTTCTCCCGCTGCGCTGCCCCGGCGCCGAGCAGGACATCGCGAAGAGAACAGGCCGAACAGCCTGATGTTCCGAGTTTCGGAGCGGAAATGCTGGCAACCGCCACCGCGCCACGTCTGTTCCGGTTGCACCGCTCACCGCAACAATCGCAGCAGCGCACGGCCGGCGCGCGAGTTCAGCTCCTTCGCATCCAGCGTTCCGTCCTTGTCGGGATTGGCTGCGTTGAAGCGCTGCTCGACCACGGACAGATATTCGTCGAGCGTCAGGGTCCCGTCGTGGTCGGGATCGGCCGCGGCGAGCTCTNNCGGCGAGATCGAGCGTGCCGTCATTGTCGGTGTCGAACAACTTGACCGCGTTGCCGGAGGCCGGCCACGCCGGACCGGACAACAATGCAATGGTGAGCGCAAGTGCAACTGAGCGACGCGAAATCATCAAGACCTCCCAGATGAAGAGCCCCGGTTCAGGCGGGGACACAACGACATAAATCCATAAGCGGTCCCCGGTTCAAGTCCGGAATTGCAACTTGCGCGCGCGACAACCCCGGGGAACCTGGCTTACGCCCCGACAACCTACGCCGAAGCTGCTTCGTGTCGCGGAATTTTTCCAGCGTCTCCACGCAAGTGAGAGTCCGCTGCCGTCAGGTTTCCGTAAGGTGACCGGCACCTGCCGTCCAACGATATCGACACGACACTTACGACTTTCGTATTGACGCGTTTTGGTTTCCGACGGAGTGTTGCTCCCGCAGCGTCAAAAGGCGCGCATATTGGGAGGAACGGATGAAATGCTTTGCGATGGCCGCGAGCCTCGTCATGCTTGCATCGACTTGTGCAAGCGCACAGACCACCGAGCAACTGGTCAAGGGCGCGACTGATACATCGAACGTTCTCAACTACGGGATGGGCTACAATCTGCAGCGCTTCTCGACGCTGAACCAGATCAACAAGGACAGCGTCAAGAACCTCGTCCCGGTCTGGAATTACTCTTTCAACGACGATCGTAGCGAGGAATCACAGCCGCTGGTGTACCAGGGCGTGATCTACGTGACCTCGCACAACGCGACCATGGCGGTCGACGCCAAGACCGGCAAGCAGATCTGGAAGACCAAGGTCGAATATCCCGCCGAGACCCCGCGCATCGTCTGCTGCGGCATCATCAACCGCGGTGCGGCGCTCTATGACGGCAAGGTGTTCCGCACCACGTTAGATGCCAACGTGATCGCGCTCGACGCCAANNGCCGACGGCGTCGTCATCACCGGCATCTCCGGCGCCGAGTTCGGCACCAGGGGCTTCATCGACGGCTGGGATCCGGCGACGGGCAAGCATCTCTGGCGCACCCATTCGATCCCCTCGCCGGATGAGCCCGGCGGCGACACCTGGAAGGGCGATACCTGGAAGCTCGGCGGCGGCTCGACCTGGATCACCGGGTCTTATGACCCCGAGCTGAACACGGTGTACTGGGGCATCGGCAATCCCGGACCGTTCAATTCGGCGGTGCGTCCCGGCGACAATCTCTACA
>NZ_BTIG01000103.1:0-277 GCF_036247965.1 Bradyrhizobium sp. TM233
ACTTCCGTTGAGCTTCCCTCACTCAAATCCCTACGTTTGAATCGCGCTGAATTGAAAGAACCTCAATATCTTATGGAGCTTCTTTATGGGTGTCCAATGCTAGAGGATTTACACATATATATGCTACATTATGATCATTTTGGGTCGGTTTGTAAGGAAAGGTTTAAAATCTTACCCAAATTGGTGTGGGCAGATATCTGGGTTGTTGGTATGGAAATTATGGATGGTAATGATGTGAATGTTCTTCTGAAAACAATATCTAATGTGAAGTTTTTGA
>NZ_BTIG01000104.1:0-289 GCF_036247965.1 Bradyrhizobium sp. TM233
CTCTGTTATCGTATATAAGTCATAAATAACGAATTCTCTTAGATTAAGAAATTTAGTAACTAGTAATAAATTTGTAAAGAAAATGATTAACTTTCATAGATTACTCTTATTTACTTTCCCATGATTTTCTCTCTCCAAGTTAATATTCTAAAAGTTCATTGTCTCTTTCATATTAAATATGATGGTGAATTTGAAAAAAATATATTTAATGTCTCTTAAATATTAGAAAGTGACTTATAATAAAGAATGGAGGGAGTATCCGTTAATGTAGAAAGGTTTATTGACCTCT
>NZ_BTIG01000105.1:0-1890 GCF_036247965.1 Bradyrhizobium sp. TM233
TCGAGGCCGGCCTTGCCGTGTCGCGTTCGCGCGCGGCGGATCAGTGGCTGCGCGGCCGCGGCGCCGGCCACGTATTGTTCAAGATCTGCTCGACCTTCGATTCCACGGACGCCGGCAATATCGGCCCTGTCATGGACGCGCTGCGCGCCGATAGCGGCGAGGGCGCCGTGCTGGTGACGCCGGCGTTCCCGGAGACCGGCCGCACCGTCTACCAGGGCAACCTCTTCGTCGGCGCGGTGCCGCTCAACGAAAGTCCGCTGAAGGACCATCCGCTCAACCCGATGCATGATTCCAACCTGGTGCGCGTGCTTGCGCGCCAGAGCGGGACGCAGATCGGTCTCGTCGACCTCGCCACCGTCACGCGCGGCGCAGATGCCGTGCGGGCCCGGCTGGCCGAACTCGCGGCCAAGGGCATCGGCGCCGCCATCATCGACGCGGTCTTCGACCGCGACCTCGAGACCATCGGCCTCGTCGCCGCCGAGCACCGGCTGTCGGTCGGCGCCTCCGGCATGGGCCTCGGGCTCGCGCGTGCGCTGGTGTCGACGGGTAAAGTCAAATCAGCCGGGGCGAACGGCGAGACCGGCATTGCCGTCGGCGGACCGGCGGCCTGCCTCGCCGGGAGCTGCTCTCAGGCGACGCTTCAGCAGATCGTCAACGCCGAACGGGTCATGCCGGTGCTTCACCTCGATCCGGACCGTATCATTACGGGGGGCGGCGAAGCGCAGCGCGCGCTGGATTGGGCGAGGCCGCGGCTTACGGAGGGGCCGGTGCTGATCGCCTCGAGCGCGACGCCTGATCAGGTCGCCGCACTGCAGGCGCGGCACGGTCGCGACCCGGCCGGCCACGCGATCGAGCAGGCCATGGCCGACATTGCAGAAAACCTCGTAAAATCAGGCGTGCGGCGACTGATCGTTGCCGGCGGCGAGACATCCGGTGCCGTCGTCGATCGGTTGAAGATCCCCGGATTTCTCGTAGGAGTGGAGATCGCGGCGGGTGTCCCGGTGCTCCACTCGGTGGGCGCCGAAGCCGACATGCTGCTCGCTCTGAAGTCCGGAAATTTCGGCGGCGCTGAATTTTTCTCCGATGCGCTTAGGCTCATGCGCTAAGCGCAGAGCATTTTTAGCGGCCTGTTCATCTCTTTCAGGCTCCGTACTCGTACGGAGTCGTAGTTAACATCTGCGCAGGTGCTCTGGTGTTGGATGTTGGTGCTGCTCCCTTTGGTTGATTCGTAATAAGCGCACCGCGCCAGCACAAAGAGACCCCATTATGCTTGCCACCATTTCCATCCGCGCCAAGATCATCAGTGTCGTGGCGTTCCTGCTGGTCGCAATGGCCGGCATGGGTCTCCTGGCCGTCATGAAAATGCGGTCGATGAACGCCAACACCATCGACATCACCACGAGCTGGATGCCCAGTGTGCGGGTGCTTGGCGAGCTTCGTGCGAGCGTCATCACCTATCGCAACGTGGTCCGCCAGCACATGCTTTCCGAAACGCTGGACGAAAAACTCGCCAACGAGAAGACGGGTGTGACAGTGATCGAGGCGCTCGCCAAGATCCGCGGCCGGTACGAGCCAATGATCACCTCGCCGGAGGAGCGGGCGCTCTACAACCAGTGGGCAAAACTCTGGGATGACTACAAGAAGGGCACCGAGGAGGTGATGGCGCTCTCGCGCAAGGAGGCCGGCAAGGTCCCGCACGACGCACAGGAGCTGAACACCAAGACGGTCAACAAGATCGGTCTTGCGTCGGATGAAGTCCTGATGAAGGACATCGAACTCAACACCAAGGGTGGCGATCAGGCGGCTCAGGATGCTGCGGACAGCTATTCTTATGCTTTCATGCTGGTCTCGATCATTCTCGGCGCCGCCGTCATCATCGGCATCGGCGTC
>NZ_BTIG01000105.1:1933-2131 GCF_036247965.1 Bradyrhizobium sp. TM233
GAGCGCGGCCGCCGCGTCGACAACATCACCCGCGAATTCGAAACCATGATCGGCGAGATCGTCCAGACCGTGTCGTCGGCCTCGACCCAGCTGGAGGCCTCCGCCTCGACGCTGACCTCGACCGCCGACCGTTCCCAGCGACTGGCGACCACCGTTGCCAGCGCTTCGGAGGAAGCCTCGACCAACGTGCAGTCGGTG
>NZ_BTIG01000106.1:0-279 GCF_036247965.1 Bradyrhizobium sp. TM233
GGCAAGGCCGGCCTCGATCGAGCGACTCTTCAGCGACACCACGACGGCATCGACCTCGGGTAGCGCGAGATCGTCCGCGGGCACGCCGATGGTCTGCACGGTGCGCAGGCCCGCGCGCGTCAGCGTGTTGGCGAGATCGGAAGCGCCGGTATAATCGTCGGCGATGCAGCCCAACGCAAGCGTCACGGCTTCACTCCAGCGTAAGGCTTGAACCAGGCAAGGCCGTCGGTGGTCTTGCCGCGCGGATTGTATTCGCAGCCGACGAAGCCGGCATAGCCG
>NZ_BTIG01000107.1:0-2048 GCF_036247965.1 Bradyrhizobium sp. TM233
TCGAGCTGGTCGCCGAGAAGGGCGAATGGGGCCGTCAGGTGCCGAAGGGCCACGGTCTCGGCATTGCCGTGCACCGCAGCTTCGTCAGCTACATCGCGACCATCGTCGAGGTCGCCATCGACGACAAGGGCAAGCTGACGGTGCCACGGGTCGACACCGCGATCGATTGCGGCACCTATGTCAACCCCGAACGCATCGCCTCCCAGATCGAGGGCGCCGCGATCATGGGGCTCAGCCTCGCCAAATACGGCGAGATCACCTTCAAGGACGNNAACGTCTACATCGTGCCGCCCGCATCAGACACGCCGCCAAGCGGCGTCGGCGAGCCCGGTGTCCCGCCATTCGCGCCGGCACTGATGAACGCGATCTTCGCTGCGACGGGAAAACGCATCCGCACGCTCCCGATCGGCAAGCAATTGGAGGCGTGAGACGGAACAGAGGCGCGAGACGGAACACAAGCGGTCTCGCGCCGTTTCCATCGATCTGACAGGAGCAGATCGATGACAAATATCTCAAGGGCGCTCGCAGTCTCGTTGCTGTCGAGCGCTTTTCTTTTGACGGCCTCCGGCGCATTCGCCCAGAGCAACACGACGCCGCCGGCCACCGCGACGCGCCCCTCCGCGCCGGACCAGAACTCGCTGCCCAACACCAACGCCCCGCCCGCCTCGACCACCCAGACCACCGGACAGCACAATCCGGATCCCAAGATTCAGGAGATGAACCAGAAGGAAAAGGACAAGGTGGAGCGTCAGGGCAAGTAGTGCTGCTCTGAGGTGCTGCAAACCGACGGTGCCACACCGTCATGGCCGCGTCACCATACACGCAAGAAATGCGGCGGACGTTGCCGTCCGCCGCATTCGCCACCCCCCTGCTGCTCCGCCTCTTTCGATCCGCCCGCGGAGCTACTTCTTCAGCGCGAACACCCAGATGACGCCGCCTTGCGGCACGTTGGCTTCGATGCCGATGTTGTTGGTCACCAGCGCGTCCTGGATGCGTTGCGCGTCGACACCCCATCCCGACTGGATCGCGATGTATTGGGTGCCGTCGATCTCATAGGACACCGGCATGCCCATGATGCCGGAGTTGGTCTTCTGCTCCCACAAGAGTTCGCCGGTCTTGGCGTTGAAGGCGCGGAAGTTGCGGTCATTGGTGCCGCCGACGAAGATAAGATCGCCCGCGGTCGCCGTCACCGAGCCGAACAGCTGCGACTTCGGGAAGTTGTGTTGCCACACCTTCTTGCCGGTGGTGGGATCCCAGGCCTGCAGCTCGCCAAAATGATCCGCGCCCGGCTTCGTCTTCAGACCGATGTCTTCCGGCTTGGTGCCGAGCCAGAGCTCGCCCGGCTTGAGCGCGACCTTCTCGCCGGTGAAACCGCCGCAGAAGTTCTCGTTGGCGGGCACGTAGACGAGGCCGGTCTTCTGGCTGTAGGCCGCCGACGGCCAGTCCTTGCCGCCCCACAGCGACGGGCAGAACTCGACGCGCTTGCCGACCACCGGCTTGTGCGCGGGGTCGACGATGGGCTTGCCGCTCTCGGGCTCGATGCCTTTCCAGACGTCGGTCGAGACGAACGGCCAGCCGGCGACATAGTTGATCTTGGTCGGCGTGCGCTCGAGCACCCAGAAGATCGCGTCGCGGCCCGGATGGACCAGGCTCTTGATGTTGCGGCCATCACGTTGCAGGTCGATCAGCATCGGCGCCTCGACCTCATCCCAGTCCCAGGAATCGTTCTGGTGGTACTGGTGAAAGGTCTTGATCTTGCCGGTGCTCGGATCGAGCGCAAGCACCGAGGAGGTGTAGAGATTGTCGCCGGGATGGGTCTCGCCCGGCCATGGCGCGGCGTTGCCGACGCCCCAATAGATCGTCTTGGTCTCCTTGTCGTAATTGCCGGTCATCCAGGCCGAGCCGCCGCCGTTCTTCCAGTCGTCGCCCTGCCAGGTGTCATGGCCCGGCTCGCCTTCGCCCGGAATGGTGAAGGTTCGCCACAGCTCCTTGCCGTCCTTGGCATCATAGGCGGCGACATAGCCGCGCACGCCGAACTCGCCGCCGGA
>NZ_BTIG01000108.1:0-290 GCF_036247965.1 Bradyrhizobium sp. TM233
TGCGCCGCCGACAGCACTTGCGAGGACGACGCGCCGGTCTCGGCGGCGCCCCGCTCGACCTCGCCGACATTGGACGAGGCCTGCTGCGCACCTTTGGCCGCCTGCTGCACGTTTCGTGTGATCTCCTGCGTCGCCGCACCCTGCTCCTCCACCGCCGCGGCAATGGCCGCAGCGATTTCGGACAGCCGCGCGATGGTGCCGCCGATGTCGCGGATCGCCGCGACGGATTCCTGGGTCGCCGACTGGATGCCGGTGATCTGCTGCGCGATCTCACCGGTCGCCTTCGCGGT
>NZ_BTIG01000109.1:0-278 GCF_036247965.1 Bradyrhizobium sp. TM233
TCAACGAGGCCTTCGCCTCGGTGCCCACGGGCTGGCTGAAGACCACGGGCGCCGATCCGGCGCGCCTCAACGTCAATGGCGGCGCTATCGCGCTCGGCCATCCGCTCGGCGGCTCCGGCACCAAGCTGATGACGACGCTGGTCCACGCCCTGCACCAGCGCGGCAAGCGCTACGGCCTGCAGACCATGTGCGAAGGCGGCGGCATGGCCAACGTGACGATCGTGGAGCGGCTTTAAGCTGCGGCCACACAGATAATGGGTCCCGGACAAGCGCGCCTC
>NZ_BTIG01000110.1:0-261 GCF_036247965.1 Bradyrhizobium sp. TM233
GACGTGGCTGAACTTGATGATGATCGGCGATTGGGCCGAGGCCGGCCCGGCAAGTCCGAGCGCCAGTGCCGCGATGGACGCGGCGATCGCGAAGGTGCGCATGATCTCTCCCTTGTTGTTCTCTTGGGCTGCCCGATGCGGGCGCCTATTCCGAAGCCGGAAGCATCAATAGCGGCTCACGCATTGAGCCGCTATTGGCCCTTCGCAGGGCAGCTATTCATGATGAAGCCCGCGAGCCCTGCTGCGCCCCCTCTCCCGCTT
>NZ_BTIG01000111.1:0-298 GCF_036247965.1 Bradyrhizobium sp. TM233
AAGGCCGGCGACAAGGTCGTGGTCGAAGGCTTCCAGAAGTTCGCCGCCGGCGACAAGGTCAAGCCGCAATCCTGGTCGGAGGCGGACGCGACCGCGGACAACCGGCACGCCCAGAAACTGACGCGGTAACGCGCCATGGCGAGTTTCTTCATCGACAGGCCGATCTTTGCCTGGGTGGTCGCGCTGTTCATCTGCTTGATCGGCGCAATCGCCGTGCCGCTGCTGCCGATCGCGCAATATCCGATCATCGCGCCGCCCTCGATCTCGATCTCGACCAGCTATCCCGGCGCCTCGCCGG
>NZ_BTIG01000112.1:0-629 GCF_036247965.1 Bradyrhizobium sp. TM233
TCTGATAACCAAGAAACACTGAAGGCTCAGATATTCTGATGGTGTAGAAGACTCTGAAGATCCAGAAGCTGATTAGTGAAGTTCTGATGTCCAGAAGCAAGATACTCTGAAGACCATGTTCTTCCCTCTGAGTTCAGAATCAGAAGATACAATGGTCAGAGGATCTGTGCTTTCCCTCTGACTCTGATCAACCGGCTTCACAAGTTCCAATATGAAGCATCCCCTGATCAGAAGTCTCCTAGGTTTAAAGGTCAAGTCGCTATCCAAGTACAAAAGCAATTGTACCTCCCTGACGACCTACCTAACAGTCTCAGACATAGCAGAAGCTGGATTTTCCAGAACTGCCCTCCAACGGTAGCATTTTCCATGCAACGCTCAACCCTAATCCTTGGAGTATATAAAGAGGCTGAAGACTGAAAGAAACGGCTAAAAAGAAGAAGCATTCACATACGCAAGACATATTCGAAAATCTTCTAAGTTTTCTTTCATCTGAAATTCATTGAGTTTACTATTAGCTTTTTAGAAGCAAATCTCTTGTAAACAAATCTTTGATAAACAGTTTGTTTAGTTCCTTTAGGAGATCAAGGTTGATCGGATCCTAGAGAAGACTAAGAGAGTGAATCTTAGTG
>NZ_BTIG01000113.1:0-313 GCF_036247965.1 Bradyrhizobium sp. TM233
AGAAATTAAAAAAAAAAATAAGGAATTGCGAAAAAACGGCAAAAGGGGATGCAACACGAGGACTTCCCAGGAGGTCACCCATCCTAGTACTACTCTCGCCCAAGCACACTTAACTGCGGAGTTCTGATGGGATCCGGTGCATTAGTGCTGGTATGATCGCATCCGTAAAGTTATGCGGGTTAAAACATAATATGCGTTAAACTAAGAAATTAAAAAAAAATAAGGAATTGCGAAAAAACGGCAAACAAGCGTGCAATTACTTTATTTTTGTCTTCAACTTTGTAGTTCACTTCGTATTCATCCGAGGCTTCTT
>NZ_BTIG01000114.1:0-1960 GCF_036247965.1 Bradyrhizobium sp. TM233
GGTCACCGTCACCGTGCCGGTGGCGGTGCCGTCCTGGCTGGTCACCGTGAACTGGTCTTGGACCTGCTGGCCGGCGGTGAGCTCATCGTGGGCGCCATTGCCGGTGTAGCTCCAGGCGCCGTTGGCGTCGATGCTGAAGTCGCCGTAGGTCCCGTGGATGTTCGATTGTGCCACGACATGGGCTTCGCCGCTGTCGGGATCCACAATCGTCAATAGGCCGCTCGTGTTGAGCGCGGCGGCGGTGTTGCCCTCGGTGACGGACTTCGCCTCGGAAGAGACCGTAGCCGAATCGTTTGTGCCTGTGATCGTGACCGTCACAGTCTGGGTAGCTGTCGAGCCGTGGCCGTCATTGATCGTCACCACGAAGCTCTCGGTGATCGTCTGGCCCGCAGCGAGGTACTGGGCGGCCGCGTTGTTCAGATTGTAGTGCCATTGCACCGAGCCGTTGGCGGCATTGTCCATCTCGTTGACAGGATCGAGCGAGAAGGCGCCGAGCGACGTGGTGTTGGAAGAGGCTGCCGCGAACGAGGCCGAATGCGTGTCGCCGAGATCGGCATCGTTGAAGCTGATGGTGCCGGCCGCGATCTGCGAATCCGAGAGATCCGGCGTGGCATTCGCGTCTTCTACCACCGAGCCGCTCTGCGGACTCGATGTGATGAAGACCGAGTCGTTTGCGCCATTGAACTGGAGTGTCACGGCCGCCCAGCTGAGCGTGCCATTACCCAGCTGGATAGCGTAAGTGAATGTATCAGTCAGCGTTTGCCCGGTCGCCAGCGCCTGAAGCTGAACGTTGATGTCGCCCTTGTCGTAATGAACGGTGCCGTCCGCTTCGATCCAGATGCGTGCACCGAGGGCGCTGCGGTCACTGGTTGCGGCCATTCCGGCGGCATCACTGCTGTACGCCACATCTTTGACCAGCAAGTCCGCAGGTGCGTAGTTCTTGGTGGACGCGGAGGCGCTCGTTCCATTGTCCAGGGAGAACAGCGTCTTGGCCGCGCCCCCGAGGTCATTTGCCAGCACATTCAAGATGAGAATGTTGCTGGCGTCCTCCGTAAACGAGAAGATGTCGACATTGGCTTGCGGAGTATTTCCGAAAGAGACCGTGCTGCCGCCACCCGTTGTTTGCGTCGCCATAGCTAAATCCTCTGAGTAAAGCGCCGTCCGTGTTCACGGAACCGCACAAATTGCACAATGACGCGGTGATGACCGGCCGTTGCCTTGCCTATGTTGCTGAGTAGGACTGCCGCTTGGCCAAGGGCTTGAAAAATGCGCAAAGAGAGCATCTGACGAGCTCAAGGCCGGTTTGGAGCTAGCGTCGCTCCGAACTCGCGATAGGATGTCGTGTGCACGGTCGCGTGCCTGACAGGCGCAGAGGGCGCCTCCGGCGCCGCCCTGTACGCGATGGCTCGCGCACCATTCGCAAGCGCCAAACTTGGCTCGATAGAAGGATCACATGTTGGCGGAGAAGAACTCGAAATTGCCCGAGCCCGGCCGAACGTTGCTCCGGACTCGCATACAAAATGCGCGCACGTCATTCGTAGCCCTCGTCTGCCAACGCGGAGAGGGAGTGTCGCTGTCAATCAATTCACGCAAATCACGAGCGCTCGCTCGGACGAATGATGAGTCCGCCCCAACGCGACGATCCGGCCAATTGCTGCCAAGTTACGCGAAGAGATTTAGAGCTGTATCCCCCTGCCCATTCATGTGCGGTCTTGGTCCGCCCACGCCCGGCAATCATTTATTGATCTCAATATTCTTCGGCTCCAGAACCGAAGGTCGCGAGACTAGAGCGATCACGATCCCGGATTAAATCGAAAGCTAGATTATTATAATGCGACCGTCAATTTATTTATTAATTTTCCGCATTTAATTATTAACGAGTGAAAATCAAAAGCAGGAAGACGCCCGGTTCGCTTTCCCACGAAAATCAGGGATTCGCAGGGGTTTACCCCATGTCAGC
>NZ_BTIG01000115.1:0-390 GCF_036247965.1 Bradyrhizobium sp. TM233
GCTCGCCGACAAGCTCGGCGCCGGTGTCGGTGCCTCGCGTGCGGCGGTGGACGCCGGCTATGCGCCGAACGACTGGCAGGTCGGCCAGACCGGCAAGGTCGTGGCGCCCGAGCTCTATGTCGCCGTCGGCATTTCCGGCGCGATCCAGCATCTGGCCGGCATGAAGGACTCCAAGGTGATCGTCGCGATCAACAAGGACGAGGACGCGCCGATCTTCCAGGTTGCCGATTACGGCCTGGTCGCCGATCTCTACCAGGCGGTTCCGGAGCTGACGGCCGAACTCGGCAAGCTCGGCAAGTAAAAGACCTCAAAACACCGGCCGGAGGCATAAACTCCGGCCGGTGTTTCATTTCTGAAGCGTTTTCTTTGGCGTGGGGCACGCCGGGGAAG
>NZ_BTIG01000116.1:0-913 GCF_036247965.1 Bradyrhizobium sp. TM233
CCGCTCGGCGGCGTCGCGGTGATCGCCCGCAACACCGGCGCGGCGATCAAGGGCCGGGATGCGCTGAAGCTCGTGTGGGACGACGGTCCCAACGGGAAATACGACTCGGTCGCCTACCGCAAGGAGCTCGAGGAGGCCTCGCGCAAGCCCGGCCTCGTCCTGCGCACGGAGGGCGACGCGGATGCGGCGCTGAGGGGCGCGGACAAGGTGATCGTCGGCGAGTACTACATCCCGCATCTTGCTCATGTCAGCATGGAGCCGCCGGTGGCGGTCGCCGACGTCAAGGGCGACAAGGCTGAGATCTGGGCGCCGGTGCAGAGTCCGGGCGGCACCCGCGACGACGTCGCCAAGACGCTCGGCATTCCNNCGACTTCGCGCTGGAGGCCGCCCTGCTGTCGAAGGAGCTCGGCGCGCCTGTGAAGGTGCAGTGGACGCGGGAGGACGACGTTCGTAACGGCTTCCTGCACACGGTCTCGGCCGAGCGGATCGAGGCGGGCCTCGACAAGAGCGGCAAGGTGATCGCCTGGCGCCACCGCAGCGTGGCCCCCAGCATCGCCTCGACCTTTGCGGCCGGCACGGTGCATCAGGCGCCGTTCGAGATCGGCATGGGTCTCGTCGACATGCCGTTCGAGATCGCCAACATCTCCTGCGAGAATCCGGAAGCCGCCGCGCATACCCGCATCGGCTGGTTCCGCTCGGTCTCGAACATCCCGCGCGCCTTCGCGGTCCAGTCGATGGTCGGCGAGATCGCGAGCGCGACAGGGCGCGACCAGAAGGAGACCCTGCTCGCGCTGATCGGCAGCCCGCGGATCGTCAAACCCGCGGTGAAGGATCTGTGGAACTATGGCGAGCCCCTCGACAGCTACCCGATCGACACCGCGCGCCTGCGCAAAGTGGTCGAGCTGGTCGCCGA
>NZ_BTIG01000117.1:0-341 GCF_036247965.1 Bradyrhizobium sp. TM233
CGGCGATCGTGCCGGTGACCCTGCGCAGCAAGCTGTCGCCCGCAGATAGTCGCCGTATCCGTTCGATCACGCTCGTGATCGACCGTAACCCGGCGCCGATGGCGGCCAAGTTCGAGCTCGGCTCCGACGCCAATGTCACCGAGATCTCGACGCGCGTGCGCGTCAACAATTACACCGATGTGCACGCGGTGGCCGAGCTCAGCGACGGCCAGCTCTATGTCTCGAAAGTCTATGTGAAGGCCTCGGGCGGCTGCTCGGCGCCGGCAGGAAAGAACGCCGAGGAGGCGCAAAACCGGCTCGGCCAGATGCGCTACAGGCAATTCGCGCGCGAGGAGGCGCCG
>NZ_BTIG01000118.1:0-2329 GCF_036247965.1 Bradyrhizobium sp. TM233
GCCGCCGAAGCCGTCGGCGGCGCTGCTGCCGCCGGAGCCGTTCTGGTCGGCGATGACGTCGGAGGAGATGAAATTGCCGGCACCGAAGGCCAGCGTCGAGCCCTGCACGAAAATGCCGGAACCGAATGCCGAGCCTGCATTGCCACCCGTGCCGCCGGTGACATTGCCGCCGGACGTCGAGCCGTCGCCGGTGATGGTCAGCGTGCCGCCCTTTGCGACAAACACCGCACCGCCCATCGCGCCGCCGCCCCCGCCGACGCCAGCAGTCGCGTCACCGGCGCCAAACCCGCCGGCGCCACTTGCATCGTATCCTGCTCCTCCACCGCCGCCGAAGCCACCNNGCCGCCGCCGCCACCGCCGCCAAAGCCGCCGGCGCCGCCATTGCCCGCGTTGTCGCCGTAGCCGCCGCCACCACCAAAGCCGCCTGCACCGCCGATGTTGTAGATGCCGTTCTTCCCGTCGAAACCGCCGCCACCCCCCTGAGCGGTCTGGATCTGGCTTCCGCCCCCTCCGCCATTGGCGCCGCCATTGTTGCCAACACCACTGCTCACGGCACCGGAACCGGCGCCCCCCGTCAGCCCGGAAATGCCAAGCAAGCCGTCCGCTCCGGCACCGGGACCGCTCGTGAAAGTTCCGCCGTTGCCGGAATAACCGCCGCCGCCGCCCGCGATAGAGCCACCATTTCCGAAAACACCGCCCCCACCGCCAAGGTGGTTACCTGCCTGACCGAAAATGCCGCTACCACCGGCGGATAGGGAGACCGCGCTACCCCCACCACCACCAAGCCCTCCGCCGCCNNGACTGGTTGACGAACAGCGCTCCGCCCGCCCCCATCCCGCCGCCCCCGGCAGCACCGGCCGCGCCGCCCTGGGCAAGTCCGTTGGCCAGGGTGACATTGCTGATGCTGACATTCTGCGTCTGCGCGACGACCGAACCAACCACCGCAGCACCGGTCTTCGTCTCCGTATCCACGCCGACGAAGAATATCCGCTGGGTGCCGCCACCGTCGATGGTATGCCCATTGCCGTTGATCGTCAGCGAATTGAAGATCGGCGACAGCGGGCCCGCCAGCGTGACGTCCGTCTGGATGTTGATTGTGACCGGCGAGGATCGCGCATTCGCATAGGCAAGCGCGTAGCTCAGCGTACCGGCGGCGCCCGTCGTGCCGCTCGAAGCGGTACCCGGGTCGCTCGCGATCGTGACGGTGCAGGTATTGCTCGCACATTGGGCTTGCGCCACGCTCGTACCTGTCACATGTGCAATCGCGAGCCCGAAAGCCGCGATCCAGACCGCCCGCATGCACGCGCGGCAGCCCGACATCATTCCCACCAGCATCAAACCTCGCTCTGCGCCGGCGCGAGCATCAACCTCGCGGCTTCCCTATCCTGCGTTCGGCATGCGCACCGGGCGGACCGTAACGACACGCTGGCCAGACCGTTGTGCCCGGAGTCTCAGCGGCCGATTCATGGGGCGATTGATGCAATTGCATCACAACCCGGATTCGCGCCCTGCCGCGCAGTTGCTCCGCATGGTGCGAAAGACTAGATAACCAGCTCGATATCGGCGCTCTGCATGGCCTTCGTCCGTGCGGCCCGTGTGATCGGGGGACAGCGTGGACGGAGCGATCGCGAACGAGAGCACGCCGGCGGATGATGGTGAGCGCGGGTCGAGTGCGCTCGCGCAGTTGCGCGCGATGACGGCCGACATCTGTGACGTCATTCCGCTCACCGCGGATGACGATTTCCATGTCACCAGCCTGACGAAGATGACCGGCAATGCATTGCTGGTCGAGACGCGTGCCACCGACCTCGAATACGACCGGACGCCCGCGCACGTCGCCCGCGGCGCGATGGACCACTTTCAGATCACCCTCTGCGTCGCAGGCGAGATGCGGTTCAGCTCAGGTCGTCGCGAAGTGACGCTGGGGTCCGGCGACATCTGCCTGCTCGACATGGCGCAACCGAACCGGACGGCACTGCGTGGCGGCGGCGGCCGCACCCACCTGATCGCGATCATCCTGCAACGTGCCATGCTGGCGCCGCGGCTCGCACATCCGGACTCGGCCACGGCAACCCTGTTACCGGCGAACCACCCGCATGCTCGCCTGATCGCCAGCCATTTTGCGGCGCTTGGACTGCCACCGGCGCCCGAGGCCGCCAACGTCGAGGCCACGATCGAGGCAATCGCCGACCTCGTGGCCGCAGCCGCGGGCGGTACCGCAGACATTGCGGCGGGCGTCGAACGGGCCGAGCGGCATCTTTATCTTACGATGATCAAGCGCCGCATCGCGGACAATCTCGAGACCGACGCGCTGACCGCGGCCGAGCTC
>NZ_BTIG01000119.1:0-287 GCF_036247965.1 Bradyrhizobium sp. TM233
GAGTCGTACGGTTTCTAGAGCAAACGGAAACAAATATGAAGCACATTCACCTAATCCAATAAATTCATTCCTTAGATGAATGTGCATTGAAAATTGAAAATCTCAAATTAAGTATCAAATATTACTTTCAATTAAAAATAAAACATGCACTTTGTGAAATAATATTTTATCTTTTTCTCCCTTGTGGTCCTACCAATGCAAGGAGTTCTTAATGGTAGCTCAATTACCCCACCAATGGAGGATTTGTATCCCCTAGATTTATGCAATAAGATGTTTTAAAGAATTGT
>NZ_BTIG01000120.1:0-342 GCF_036247965.1 Bradyrhizobium sp. TM233
CGATCGCGGATTGATCGAGGCGCCCGCCGGGGCCCGGCCTGAAGTAGGAGCGGACCGTCTCGGCCTCCACCCGGCGATTGCCTTCGACGACGATCGTCTCCGCCGCCTGCGCGGCCGCCGGCTGCGGCAGCAGTGCAAGCGGAAGCGAACTTCCAATCGATACAGCACTCATCGCCACGGCGATCAGCCAGGCCCGCAAAAACGACATTCCACACCTCAGCAGCACTTCACATGCCCTGAAGACGGGAGCCCTGTGGCCGCGGTGTGGCTTTGCGATTTCCGCATTGTTTCTACGCGTTGAATTTCGTGCGGGGCGCTCCGCCGCGCCGCGGCGCGATGCCG
>NZ_BTIG01000121.1:0-592 GCF_036247965.1 Bradyrhizobium sp. TM233
TCGTGCCCCGGACGCAGCGTGTCCGAGACACGAGTCCGCTCACCACGGGATCGGTATTCTCTGTGCATATCCGCCCAGGTCCGAATCCGGACTCAGTGGCTGCCGGTCGAGCGGCCGGTTGTTGTTGCTGCGTGCGAACGAGGCGCCGGGCGGCAAGGCATAGTCGGTGAACTTGCGCTCGCCTGGGAGCACCTCGGTCCCGCCATCCAGCCAGGACCGTTTGCTCACATAGATGCGGGTGTGGGGACCGGACTGGTAGGACCGGTTGGGGCCGCGCGGTCCGTACTCATAGACGGTACCTTGCGCCGCCCGTTGTCGATCGCGCTTGTCGGTGGTTGCGGAATGCGCGCTCAGAGTCGAGAGGAGGAGGGCGAGCAGCACCGTTCTGGTCGTGACGAGCGCGTTCATCGGCAAATGCCTCATGATGTTATCTGACGTGGTCGCCTCTCGCATCGGCTCAAGAGCCTGTAAAGGATCCGAGCATTGCGCGATGTTGCCGAACGCCTGCCAGTGCGGGGGCGCGCGACGGCTGAGATGCCGGTCATTCGTTGCTGAAGAGGGCGCATGCGGTCCGGCATCGCGCCGCGGCGCG
>NZ_BTIG01000122.1:0-317 GCF_036247965.1 Bradyrhizobium sp. TM233
GCTGGTCGTGATCGTGCTGGCCTATATCTGGGCGGGCCTGACCGAGACCGCAGCGATCGCGGCGATCGCCATCAACAAGCTGCCGACGGCGGTCGTCACCTTGCGCGAGGGCACCCGCGCGCTCGACCGCTCGCTCGACGAGATGGCGAGCGTGTTCGCGATGCCGCGCTGGCGCGCGTTCCGCCACGTCGTGCTGCCGCAGCTTGCGCCTTACATCGCAGCCTCGGCTCGCTCCGGACTGTCGCTGGTGTGGAAGATCGTGCTGGTCGCCGAGCTGCTGGGTCGTCCGAACGGCGTCGGCTTCGAGATCGGCGTCG
>NZ_BTIG01000123.1:0-278 GCF_036247965.1 Bradyrhizobium sp. TM233
GCCGCAACCGGAGGGACCGATGAGCACGCCGACCTCGCCGGATTGAAGCGCGAATTTGAGCGGCGCCAGCACCTCGTGCGTTCCGCCCGCGGCACTCCTGAACGTCTTGCCTGTGATCTCGACCTCAAGCCGCACGGGGGCGCCACCTGTTTGCGCGGGCTTCGAACGGCTGCACCAGCAAGGTCTCGATGACGAGCACGACCGCGGCAAAGGTCAGCGAATAGGCGAGCAGCCGCGGCGTGTCGAACAGCTGGAAGGCGACGCCGATCTCGAAGCCG
>NZ_BTIG01000124.1:0-957 GCF_036247965.1 Bradyrhizobium sp. TM233
CGCTGCTGTCGGCGGTGCCGGTGCCCGATCCAAAACTCAAGCGTGAGCGCATCCGCCTCAAGGGCGACGTGCCGAGCCCGATGAAGCCGCCGTCGGGTTGCCACTTCCACACCCGCTGTCCGATCGCCCAGCCGCGCTGCACGGAAAGTGCGCCCGTACTGAAGGAAGGGGCGGGCGGGCATTTCGTGGCGTGCCATCTGGCCTGAGGCCGTAGAAGGCGGATTCAGTCGTGATTGAGGCCGTGCTCAGACAGGGCCTGCCTGAACATCTCCACGGACGTGTGCTGATGCGCGAACAAGCCCGCCTCTCGCGCGCCGGCGACGTTGGCTGCGAGATCGTCGACGAACAGGACGGTTTGCGGCCTCAAGCCGAGCTCCGAGAGGCAGAGGCGATAGCAGTGCGGGTCCGGCTTGACCGTCTTGAATTGCGCCGAGGTGTAGATCCGGGCGCCGAACAGCGGCCGCAACTCCGGCAGCAGCGTGTCGATCTGGTCGGCGACCAGCGTGGTATTGTTGGTCAGGACGGCAATATCGACGGTCTTTCGCAAGCTGCCGGCGATGTCCAGCATCGCGCGATCCGCCTGCATCGAACGGCGCCGGGCCTCCACCCACTCGTCGAGTGAGAGCGGATAGCCGATGCGTTCGCCAAAACCTTGCAGATAGTCGGCAGCCTCAAGCGCGCCGGAATCGCCGAGCAGCTCGAATCCGCTGTTCCAAATCGCGTTGTGGACGGCTTCGCCGCTGGTCCCCGCAAGTTCCGCCAGATAGGCGACGCGCGTCGCCCTGTCGTAGTCGCAAAGCACATTGTCCATGTCGAAGAGGACGAGCTTGATGGCATCAGTCACGGCGGACTCTCAGATGGCCCAATATGCGATCCTGATTGGAATCATATCCGGTCGGAACGCAGGCGACAAATCCGCTCGTTGGCGTCCCTCACGGCTGTGAGGTGCGACGCCGG
>NZ_BTIG01000125.1:0-324 GCF_036247965.1 Bradyrhizobium sp. TM233
CCAGTTGATGCAGCACGGTGTCGATCGCCGGGACCGATCCGGTTTCGCGCAGCCAATTGTCGGCCAGCTCCCTCAACTCGCCCGGTGTCAGCCCGAATTTGCGGCGGAAGGCGCGGATGAAGGTCGAGTCGCTGCTGAAGCGCATGCCGACGGCGAGGTCGATCAGCCGCTTGTCCTGCGCAGATGGGGAGATCAGTTGCCGAAAGGCGAGATTGAGCCGCTGCTCCCGGACGTAATGCGCAAGTCCGCCATCGGCCTCGAACTGCCGATAAAGGGTCGCGCGCGAGATCCGGAAGTGGCGGCAGAGCTCGGCCGCGGTCAGCG
>NZ_BTIG01000126.1:0-375 GCF_036247965.1 Bradyrhizobium sp. TM233
GGGATCCAGAATCGTCAATAGGCCGCTCGGGTTCAGTGCGGCGGCGGCATTGCCCTCAGTGACGGACGTCGAGTCCGATGAGACTGTCGCCGCGTCATTGCTGCAGGTGATGGTGACCGTCACCGTGCCGGAAGCGGTGCCGTCCTGGCTGGCCACCGTGAACTGATCCTGCACCTGCTGGCCGGCGGTGAGCTCGTCATGCGCGCCGGTGCCGGCGTAGCTCCAGGCGCCGTTGGCGTCGATGCTGAAGTCGCCGTAGGTCCCGTGGACGTTCGATTGCGCGACGACGTGGGCTTCGCCAGTGTCGGGATCCACAATCGTCAATAGGCCGCTCGTGTTCAGCGCCGCCGCGGTGTTGCCCTCGGTGACGGACTT
>NZ_BTIG01000127.1:0-350 GCF_036247965.1 Bradyrhizobium sp. TM233
AAGTCCATAGCCTTGAAATCTAAATCTGAAAAGGCTAAGGTTGAGAAGTCAAAAGCTCTTCAAGCTGAAGAAGAAGAATCTGAAGAAGCATCAGAAGATTCTGATGAAGATGAGCTGACTCTGATCTCCAAGAGACTCAACCGCATCTGGAAGCACAGGCAGAGCAAGTACAAAGGCTCTGGAAAGGCAAAAGGAAAGTATGAGTCCTCAGGCCAGAAGAAGTCATCAATCAGGGAAGTCACGTGTTTTGAGTGCAAAGAATCAGGGCACTACAAAAGTGATTGTCCAAAGTTGAAGAATGACAAGAAGCCAAAGAAGCACTTCAAGACAAAGAAGAGTCTGATGGTGAC
>NZ_BTIG01000128.1:0-542 GCF_036247965.1 Bradyrhizobium sp. TM233
TTTTTTGGACAGTGGGTCCAGTTTGGTGAGCAGTGGGCTCAGATAAGATTAAAGGATCAGAGATTACAATACCTTTATTCCTTTCTCTGCTTTTGCCTCTTCCTCGTGAGGAGGAGGAGGAGGGGCCTCTGGAGGCCATGTTAGGTTCTTCCCTGCAAATATTCACGAGTAAGAAAATCAGGGGGAAAATTGTTAGATCCTTTTATATATTCAATATCGAAGTCAAAAACGCTTAAAATAGCTTGCCATCTGGCAAAGATATGTTTTGAAGCTAAGTTTTTGACATCTTTTTGTAAGATTTCTTTCGCAGATTTGCAGTCTACACGGACTAAGAATTTTTGATTAATCAAATCTGATTGAAATTTTGAAATAGATAAAACGATTGCTAAAACTTCTTTTTTGACAGTAGAATAATTCTGCTGAGCAGGATTCCAATGTTTTGAAGTAAAAGCAATAATTTGTTCCTTGTCAAAAACCTTTTGTTTCAAAATACCACCAAGGCCAATATCAGAGGCATCAGTTTCAATAATTTTGAAAGCTTG
>NZ_BTIG01000129.1:0-318 GCF_036247965.1 Bradyrhizobium sp. TM233
GCGCGATTGAACTCGTCGAGCGCCGCCGCGACCTCGCCTGACTTGGCCAGGGATTGGGCTTTTGCGGTGTGGGCCTGAGCCTCGGTGACGTTGGCGGCGCTCACCGCGCGCTCGGCGGGCGCGGCGGCCTTGGGCGCCTCCTGCGGCTTGTCCTTCTCCGGCATCAGCGATCCCAGATCGAACGAGCAGCCGCACAACGCAATCCCCATGAGCGCCAGCGCGAACGGCGGCTGCCAGATCCGGCGTAGCCACGCCAAGCCGTGCTGGGGGAGGGGGGAGGCCATCTACGGTTCGCTCGCGCTAGAGCATGATCCGGAC
>NZ_BTIG01000130.1:0-284 GCF_036247965.1 Bradyrhizobium sp. TM233
GCAATGATCTTTTTATATGACATGTTTCTTATACCAATGGGATCTTAATGGTATTGCTTAAATCTGCAATAAGTGCCATTTGCACTGCAGGTCCTGAGGGGCTAAGCTTTAATGCTGAAATATTTGCTAGTGGCAGATAATTTAGTAGGATAAGAACTTGTTTCTCCTAAGACCACCTATATTGGTGGTGTTGAGAGGGTAGTTTAGTGTTGAATGGATAGTGTAGTGGTGTTGAGTTTGAGTAGAGAGGAGAGAGATGTTGAGAAAACTCAACATGTTGAAGG
>NZ_BTIG01000131.1:0-1342 GCF_036247965.1 Bradyrhizobium sp. TM233
TCCGGTTGCGGCAAGAGCACGATGCTGCGCATCATCCTCGGGCTCGATAGCGATTTCAGGGGCCACGTTGCGCGTCCACCGCAGGCGCGGATCGGCATGGTGTTCCAGGAGCCGCGACTGCTGCCGTGGCGTTCGGTCGAACAGAATGTGCGGTTGGCGGCGCCCGACGTGACCGATGCGAAACTGTCGGAGCTGTTCAAGATTCTGGAGCTGGAAGCGCATCGCAGCCACTTTCCCGGCGAGTTGTCGCTCGGCCTTGCCCGGCGCGTCGCGCTCGCCCGCGCTTTCGCAGTCGAGCCCGATCTGCTGGTGCTCGACGAGCCTCTCGCCTCGCTCGACGACGCGCTCGCCGGCCGCTTGCGCGACGAGATCGCGACGCTGGTGGCGGGCCGTCCGGTGATGACGCTGCTCGTCACCCACAGCCTCGATGACGCGATCCGGCTCGGCGACCGCCTGTTCTTCTTGTCGCCGCGCCCCGCGCGTATCGTGGCCGAGGTGCCTATCGGCATCCCGCGCGACAGACGCGGCGAAGCCGAGATTGCGGCGATCAAGGCCGGCCTCGCCCAACGAACTCAAGGCGACCGCACTGAGCGAGATGTCTCATAGCCGGTCGCCTGGCGGACGTGCTAGACTGGACCGGCGGCGGAGTCGATGATGACGCGGATGGTCGCACTCTCAACGCTGGCAGCGCTTGGTCTTGCACTCGTCACGATGACGGCGGGCGCGCAGGACATGATGCGCGACGTCGACCTCACCTCCCCCGCGATGGTCTCGTCCGAAATGACCAGGCCAGAGGTCGAGGCCGTGCTGGCCAAAGCGAGCGCCGCGCAGCCTGCCGATTTCACCGGCAAACGCCTGTCGGGCCTCGATCTTTCGGGGCTGGACCTGTCCAACGCGGTCTTCCGCGCCGCGCGGCTCAACAAGACAATACTCCGAGACGCCAGGCTTGACCGTGCAATCCTCGATCAGGCGTGGCTGCTGGATGCGGATCTTACCGGCGCAAGCCTGAAGGGCGCCAATCTGTTCGCCTCGCAAATGGCCCGCGCGCGTCTCGACGGCGCGAACCTGTCAGGAGCGCGCATCGCTGCCGATCTCACCGGCGCAAGCCTGGTCGGCGCTTCGATCGCGGACGCGCATCTGGGCGCCGATATGCGCAACCAGTCGATGGGGCTGATGCGCGCGGTGCTGAGATCCGCCAATCTGGAACGGCTGAACGCGCGCAACGCCGATTTGTCGCGCGTCGACCTCGAATTCGCAGTCCTCAGGGGCGCCGATCTGACCGGCGCATCACTGAAAAACGCCCAACTCGGCGGAGCCGATCTGACGGGCGCCATCGTCATCG
>NZ_BTIG01000132.1:0-329 GCF_036247965.1 Bradyrhizobium sp. TM233
ATACTTGATGAAAACGTTAGAAAAGTCTAGATTCTGAGCTAAATAATATAAGAGTTCAGAATGAAAAACTTATGACATAGATGAAAAAGGAGTAATCAGAGCGCATAAGTAATCAGAGTTAACGGACAAGGTATCAGAGTCTTGGGTAACAGAGTCAAACTAAAATCACTTCAGAAGAAGTGAAATGTATTCCTTGTATTTGCCCAGTGACACATCTATGGTCATAAAAGTGGAACTCTTAAATTCTCCAAAAGAAAAATAAATCACACTAACACATCTTACACATCAAAAACTGGTTGTACTCCCCCTTTTTGTCATAAGCAAAAAGC
>NZ_BTIG01000133.1:0-304 GCF_036247965.1 Bradyrhizobium sp. TM233
TTTTGTCATAAGCAAAAAGCTTGGGGTGTGAAAAACTTAGCTTGAAGTACAAGGTACTCCCCCTTAGAGAAGGTCTAAGTTTAAAGAAAAGGAAAACGATGCAAGAATCAGAGTTAGGCGAAATAAATAGAAGAGTTAATGCAAGAGAAGAACGTTTACCACCGGTCAAGTGAGTAAAGAGAAGGGTCAGTTACCAAGAACTTAACCTCGAGAAACTGTAGGAGCATTAACTTTCAGAGAGAAAGTGAAGCCTATATAGAGCGATGGAGAATGGGGTAAGCTTCACAACTCGAATAATACCAAA
>NZ_BTIG01000134.1:0-271 GCF_036247965.1 Bradyrhizobium sp. TM233
CCCGGCACCGGCAAGACCACCGTGGCGCTGCGCATGGCCAAGATCCTGCACGGCCTCGGCTTCGTGCGGCGCGGACAGGTGATCTCGGTGACGCGCGACGATCTCGTCGGCCAGTATATCGGCCACACCGCGCCGAAGACCAAAGAGATCTTGAAGAAGGCGATGGGCGGCGTGCTGTTCATCGACGAGGCCTATTATCTGCATCGCCCCGACAACGAGCGCGACTACGGTCAGGAGGCCATCGAGATCCTGCTCCAGGTGATGGAGAACC
>NZ_BTIG01000135.1:0-665 GCF_036247965.1 Bradyrhizobium sp. TM233
CGCTCAAGCTGATCCGGGCGGCGACGGGCAAGGCCGCCGCGTCGCTTTAGATATTTCAGGCAGTGACGTTGAGGTTGCCGCCGACGCCGGCACCGACATTGGCCAGCGAAGGCTGCCCGGCGCCCATCAGCGTCAGGACGGTGGATTTCTCCATGTCCATGTTCTGCTTGGTCAGCGTCGCCGAGATATTCGACTGCAGCGCGCCTTGCTGAGCGGCCAGCATGGTGCTGACCATTGCCATCATGTCCATTACGCGAACCCTCTTACCGGCTGCAGCCTAGGCGCGAGGGGTTAATGGGGCATGAATTGTCACGAAGCTATTGGGCGGCCTCGGTCCGTGTCCCGGACGCGNNGTCCGGGGCACGAGACCGCCTTACCGCGTCGGAACCGGCTTGGCGCCGCGGTAATCGTAGAAGCCGCGCTGGGTCTTGCGGCCGAGCCAGCCGGCCTCGACATATTTCACCAGCAGCGGGCACGGGCGGTATTTGGAATCGGCCAGCCCCTCGTGCAGCACCTGCATGATGGAGAGGCAGGTATCGAGGCCGATGAAATCGGCCAGCTCCAGCGGACCCATCGGATGGTGCGCGCCGAGCTTCATGGCCGCGTCGATCGCCTCGACATTGCCGACGCCTTCATACAGCGTGTAGATCGCCTCGTTGATCATC
>NZ_BTIG01000136.1:0-330 GCF_036247965.1 Bradyrhizobium sp. TM233
TCGCCGCAGCCCTCGCAGACCAGCTCGTTGATGAAGGCGCGCTTGGCCGGATCGGGATAGAGCCCGCGCTTGCGGCGGCGGCGCTTTTCCGCGGCGCAGGTCTGGTCGTAGATCACGACGGTGAGGCCCTTGATGTCGCGCAGCTCGCGCTGGACGGCATCGAGCTCGCGGCGATGGTGGATAGTCGCGCCTTGCGGGAAGTAGTTTGCTTGCGGGTACTTGCTCGGATCGTCCGAGACGATTGCAAGACGCTTGACGCCCTCGGCCCAGACCTGATGCGCGATCTGCGCGACATTGAAGGCGCCTTCGGCGGGCTGGCCGCCGGTCATC
>NZ_BTIG01000137.1:0-310 GCF_036247965.1 Bradyrhizobium sp. TM233
GCCGCCAAGGAATCGGTGCCTGCCATCGAAGGCCTCAAGCTGAAGGACCCCAAGGACTTCCGCTATCTCACCAAGGGCCAGGTCGGCATCGTGGATCTCCACGACATCACCACCGGCAAGGCGCGTTACGGCGCCGATGTGCGGCTGCCGGGGATGAAATACGCCGTGATCGCGCGCCCGCCGGTCACAGGCGGCAAGCTGGTCTCGTTCGATCCCGATGCGGCACTGAAGGTCCCCGGCGTCGAGAAGGTGATGAAGGTTCAAGGCTGGCCTTGGCCGTCAAAGTTCCAGCCGCTCGGCGGCGTCGCGG
>NZ_BTIG01000138.1:0-865 GCF_036247965.1 Bradyrhizobium sp. TM233
GCTGCTGGTCGAGCAGAACGTCGAATGGGCGCTGCGACTGGCCGATCGCGCCGTGATCATCGATCAGGGCGAGGTGGTGCACGAGAGCAGCGCTGCGGCGCTGCTCGCGGACAAGGACATCCAGGAGCGCTACTGCGCGGTCTGACGTTTGCGCCTCTAAGCCACGACCTTGGCGCCGTCGAGGCGCTGGCGTTCGTTCGCGAGATAGTCGCCGATCGCATCGGCTGACATGGGTCTTGCGAAGTAATAACCCTGGATGAAGTCGCAGCCGAGCCGGCGCAGGGTGTCGAGCTGGGCGCGGGTCTCGACGCCCTCGNNGGCGGATGTCGTCGGGCCAGGTCTTGGCGGTCGCGAGTGCGCGCGTCAGCAGCGTCTGCGTCAGTGGCCGGATCAGGCCGATGCGCTCAGCCGCGGGAATGAAGTCGGCGGGGGAAACCCAGCCGAGCCGGGGGCTGTGCCAGCGCGCCAGCGTCTCGAAGCCCGCAGTGTGCTCGCTCATGGCATCGACGATCGGCTGGAACACCAGCTCCATCTCGGCGCCAAAATCGGAGGTGCGCAACAAATTCTCGATCACGCCGCGGCTTCGGATCTCGGCCTCGAGCTCGCCAGAGAAGATCACGGTGCGCCCGCGCAGATGGCGCTTGGCATGATAAAGCGAATAGTCGGCGCATTCATAGAGAGCTTCCGACGTCGTCGCGGAGTCCGGAAACAGCGCAAAACCGATCGAGCAGGACAGGCCGGTGTGGGCGGTGTCGAGCTGGTAAGGCAGCTTGACCTGCCCGCCGATGCGTTCGCCGAGCCGTGCCAGATCGGCATCGTCGGGATCACCACACACGACGAGGCCAAACTCGTCGCCGCCGAGCCG
>NZ_BTIG01000139.1:0-600 GCF_036247965.1 Bradyrhizobium sp. TM233
GCGTCTACCAGTTCCGCCACAGGGGCCCTCGGTCGGCCCTTGAAGGGAGCGTCGCGAAGCCGGCGGACTATAGCCATGGACAAAGCGGGGTCAACCCGCGCCAAAGTGATGTCGGCCGTTCTCGACAGCCGCATGGACCGGGGCTAGAGGCTTAAGGGCGCGACCTATCGGAAAGAGGCTGCCGTGACGACCCAGAGTGCCGCCATACCTGCGTTCAAGCCGGCTGCCAGCGGCTCCGCGCTGACCGCCTCGCTGCTCGTCACGCTGATTGCGGCTGCGACCATCGCGGGCGCGTGGTTCTTCCAGCTCGTGCTGGAGATCCTGCCCTGTCCGCTCTGCCTGGAGCAGCGCTACGCCTATTACCTCGCGATTCCGCTCGGTGCCCTCACGGCGCTGGCGGCCAGGAGCGGCGCGCCGCGGCCGCTGCTGCTGGCGGGGCTGGCGATCCTCGCGCTGGCGACGCTCGCCAATGCCGGTCTCGGCACCTACCATTCCGGCGTCGAATGGGGATTCTGGAAAGGGCCGACCGATTGCACCGGTCCCGTCGTCAACCTCGGCAACGCCGGCGATCTCTTCTCAAGGCTCGACACCGTGAAGGTG
>NZ_BTIG01000140.1:0-310 GCF_036247965.1 Bradyrhizobium sp. TM233
TCAACGAGGCCTTCGCCTCGCAGGGCATTGCCTGCATGCGCCAGCTCGGCGTCGCTGACGATGCGGATTTCGTCAATCCGCATGGCGGCGCCATCGCGCTCGGCCATCCCCTCGGCATGAGCGGCGCGCGCCTCGCGCTCACCGCCGTCCACGGCATGGAGAAGCGCGGCGGCAAGCTCGCGCTCGCCACCATGTGCGTCGGCGTCGGCCAGGGCGTGGCGGTCGCGATCGAGAAGCTGAACTGACGGGACGCTACGCGTCCCGTCATCCCGGGGCAGCCCGAAAGGGCTGAACCCGGGATCTCGAGATT
>NZ_BTIG01000141.1:0-417 GCF_036247965.1 Bradyrhizobium sp. TM233
GGCACCGATTCCTTGGCGGCGTCGGCAGCGAGCTCGCCGAAACCGAGCTTGCGGCCGCTGGCGCTGTGGACGACCTCGTGATTGACGGCCTTGACCTCGGTCGCCGGCACGCCCCAGCGCTTCGCCGCGGCCTGCTCCAGCATGGTGCGGGCCGAGGCGCCGATCTGGCGCATCGGGATCAGATAATGCCGCGTGCTGCGCGAGCCGTCGGTGTCCTGGTTGCCGAACTTGACCTCGTCGCCATGGGCCTGCTGCACCTTGACCCTGGACCAGTCGGCTTCCATCTCCTCGGCCACGATCAGCGGCAGGCTGGTGCGGACGCCGGTGCCCATTTCCGAACGGTGACCCACGATGGTCACGATGCCGTCGGGCGCGACCGAAACGAACACGCGCGGGTCGACCACGACGCCGTGCGGC
>NZ_BTIG01000142.1:0-258 GCF_036247965.1 Bradyrhizobium sp. TM233
CAACATCTGCCGCTGCGGCTGCTACCAGCGCATCGAGAACGCGATCCATCTCGCATCGACGGGGGTCTGACATGAATTTCATCGACAATCCCGGCAAGCTCCGTGGCTTCGAAAAACGTGGCTTCGAAAAGAACATCAAGATCGAGAAGGTCTCGCGCCGCAGCATCCTGAAGGGGCTCGGCATCACCGGCGGCTTCGTGCTCGCGGCACCCGTGATGTCGCGCCAGGCGTTCGCCTATGAGACCGGTGCCGGCAAGA
>NZ_BTIG01000143.1:0-698 GCF_036247965.1 Bradyrhizobium sp. TM233
GAAGATCAGGCCGAGCTCGGCGCAGGCCTTGCGGAATTCGCCCTTCTCGGTGACGTTGGCATGGGTGCAGGTGAGCCCGGACAGATACCAGACTACGGGCAGCTTGGCGCCGTCGGCATGCGGGGGAACATAGACCGAGAACACCATGTCGGTTCCGGTCGCCTGGCTGGCATGGCGATACACGCCCTGCACGCCGCCGTAGGATTTGTTGGTCGAGACAGTCTGAATCGTCATGCCTTCACTCCGTGGCATCTCACCACATCAATATTGCAACGCTTGTGTGACCGAATTTGTGGCAGCTGCCCGCGTCAGGCAACACCGCTGTCGATCGCCAGCCGCACCAGCTCGACCGAGGTCTTCACGCCGAGCTTCTGGCGCATGATGGACGAGGTGTTGGCGACCGTCTTGTAGGACGATTGCACCAGCCAGGCGATCTCGGACAGGCTCTTTCCGGCGCTGAGCAGCCGCAGAATCTCCATCTCGCGCGCGTTCAGCTTGGACAGCGGGCTTTGCGCCAGCGTCGGCCCCGCAAAGGCGATGCTGCGCGCGATCGCGCTCGGCAAATACGTGCCGCCGCCGCCGACGGCGCGAATCGCCTCGACGAGGTCATCAGGATCGCCGGTCTTGGACACGTAGCCCTTGGCGCCGCATTCGATCGCACGCGCGGCAAAGGCCGGGTCGTCGTTCATGCTGAACAT
>NZ_BTIG01000144.1:0-281 GCF_036247965.1 Bradyrhizobium sp. TM233
TGACAATGTCCCGCCACCCCATCAGGATCCAAACATGATGATTAACCGCCCGCCGATTCCGTTTGGCCATGCTGGCACTAGTTCAGCCATTGGGGGCGAGGCTCCTCCTCCTTTGCTACACTTGTCCGATCCTCATTTCAATGGTTTGGACTTCATGAATCGAACCTTTGACAATCGGATTCATAAAGACATTTCTGGTCAAGGCCCCCCAATATTGCTTCTCTGGCCATTCACCATGCACTTTCTGCCGCCAGCACCGTGGCGGGTATGGCTCACTGTGT
>NZ_BTIG01000145.1:0-569 GCF_036247965.1 Bradyrhizobium sp. TM233
AGGGGGGGGTTTGAATTGTGTTCTTAAAAATTACTTGTTAAAACTTTAGTTCATGAAAAGAAGATAAGTTCTTAAGAAAATTGTTCTGGTGACTTTTCAAAAACTGTTTAGTGCAGCGGAAGTAAGTAAATGAAGCAGAACGATCAGCACACAGGAATTTATACTGGTTCACCCTAAACGATTGGGCTACGTCCAGTACTTGGCCACCACCAAGATTTTCACTAGCAAGTATCAAGGACTTCTCCAATACAAGTAACGGACTTCTCCAAGTATTCTGCAGGACTCCTCCTATAACAAGTATTCTCAGGGACTTCTCCCACCATGTATTCTAAGGACATCTCCTCCAACGTATTATCATGACACCTCCTTACAAGTATTATCAGGACTTCTCCTAAAACAATCTTTTGCAAGATGTTTTTCTTCTACATGATCTCTTCTTACAAGAGTGAGGTAGACAGTTCGGCTCAAATGAACTACAAAGTGTTTTGGACAGATTTGACTCTTAGGCAACTTTGTGTTCTAGATCTAGAGAGGCTTGAGAGAGTATTTGACTCTTTTGAATCTGTTCT
>NZ_BTIG01000146.1:0-298 GCF_036247965.1 Bradyrhizobium sp. TM233
GTCGAGTTCAAGCCGGGCGATCTCATCCGCGGCGTGATCAATCCCGACTATCACATGGCCAACCGGCCCTACTTCGATACGATCGAGATGAAGGGTGGCGGTGACGCCGTCTCGGCCGCGCGTGCGGTGATCCAGACCGGCGAATATGATTTCGGCTGGAACATCCAGGTCGAGGATGACGTGCTGCTGCGTCTGGAGAAAGGCGGCAAGGGCAAGACGGTGTATGCCGTGGGCGGCGACACCGAATTCATCGCGCTCAATTTCACCGACCCGAACGTCGAGGTCGACGGCGAGCGTT
>NZ_BTIG01000147.1:0-269 GCF_036247965.1 Bradyrhizobium sp. TM233
TCCTTCTCGCGGATGCCGTCGGCACCGGGCTTCCAGCCGGCGTCGTCGAGCATCTTGGCGGCCTTCTCGATGTTGAATTCCCAGGATGTGTTCTTGGAAACAAACTTCTCCGGGCCGTTGAGGAAGTTGGAGGTGGTGCGGCCGGCGCGGCCGTAGATCGCCTTCTTGACGGACTCGCGGTCGACCAGCAGGGACAGCGCCTTGCGCACGACAGGGTCCGAGAACAGCGGATGCTTGGTCTTCATCGACGAACGCTCGCCGTCGACCTC
>NZ_BTIG01000148.1:0-288 GCF_036247965.1 Bradyrhizobium sp. TM233
ATCTCGGCGGCGGCTTTGGCCATTTCTACGCCTATGCGCCGACCAAGATCGAATACGCCATCGACCGTTTCGCGATGGAGACCAAGCGCCAGCTCGACGTGCTCGACCGGCGTCTTGCCGACAACGAATATCTCGCGGGCAAGGAGTATACGATCGCCGACATGGCGGTGTGGCCCTGGTACGGCGCGCTCGCCAAGGGGCTGGTCTATGGCGCCGGCGAATTCCTCTCGGTGCAGGACTACAAGAACGTGCAGCGCTGGACCGATCAGATCGCGCAGCGCCCCGCGG
>NZ_BTIG01000148.1:397-800 GCF_036247965.1 Bradyrhizobium sp. TM233
TTTGCCCACCCTACGGCTCTTCCCGAGCGGTAAGAGGCGAAGCCTCAAGCCATGCTCAGCTCGTGGCGGCCGACCACCATCCAGTGCACCTCGTCCGGACCATCCGCGAAGCGCAGGTGGCGCACGTCCTGATACATCTCCGCGAGCGGGGTCCAGTGCGAGATGCCGGTGGCGCCGTGCATCTGGATCGCCTGGTCGATGATCTTGCAGGCGCGCTCGGGCACCATGGCCTTGACCATGGAGACCCAGACGCGGGCCTCCTTGTTGCCGAGCACGTCCATCGCCTTGGCCGCCTTCAGCACCATCAACCGCATCGCCTCGATCTCGCAGCGCGCCTGGGCGATGATCTGCATGTTGCCGCCGAGATGGGCGATCTTCTTGCCGAAGGCTTCGCGGGTGAGGC
>NZ_BTIG01000149.1:0-295 GCF_036247965.1 Bradyrhizobium sp. TM233
GCGGCCAGCGTCGGCATGATTTTGCGCCAGGAGAAGGCGAGCTCGGGAAAGCCGTGCAGCAAGAGGAGGCATGGCCGCCCCGTGGTCTCGAAGCCAGCCTCCAGCACATGCATGCGCAAGCCGTTGATGCCGTCGACATAACGCGAGCGGATTCCGGCGGGCAGGGGGATGTCAGGGAGTGCGGTCATCGTGTCTCTCCACTCGGGTGGAATCGTAGGGCGGGCAAAGGCGCGCATCGCGCGCCGTGCCCACCAATCTCCCGCAACAGCCAGGCATCGTGGGCACGCTTCGCTTT
>NZ_BTIG01000150.1:0-1096 GCF_036247965.1 Bradyrhizobium sp. TM233
AGTGTTTAGACCGGAGACATAGCTGACGCCTGTTCGGACACATCACTGACAGGTTGGCCATTGGTCAAGTCGATAGATGCGACCTGCCAGCTGGCAAAGAAGACGCCGTATTGGCCGTCGCAGTTGAGCGGCCTGATGGCGAGCTGCTCGCCGCGGAAGGCTTGAGGAACTTTCCACATTTGGCCTTTGAAGGCGATGTAGCTCCGCGTCGAGGAGACGGTGCGCACGACTTCCCCATCGTCATATTGCACCCTCGGCACATGATCTGGCATGGCGCGAGAACTCGGCCGGTAGCGGTCGGCTGGGATACCCATGCCCAAGCTCTCATGAGGCCGCTCCAGATTGTAGATCGTGCGCCAATGGTCGAGGGCGCGCTGAACTTCAACCAAGGTGCGGAAGGTGCGCAGAGCGAACACTTCCGCTTTCAAGCTGCGATGGAAGCGTTCGTTCTTGCCTCGGCCCTGAGGATGACGCGGCCTGGCATGGACCACCCTGACGCCGAGCTTGAGCAGCCACACTTTCAGCGCGGTCCAGCGAGCGCCGGACGTGTCGCCCCAGGGAGAGCCGTTGTCGAGGTAGAAGGCCTCCGGCAGCCCATAGCGCCGGAAGGTTTCGGTCAGATGTTTCTGCACGTCAGGGCGCTGCTCGTTAGCGCAGGCCTTCAGACACAAGGCATAGCGCGAGTGGTCATCGACCATGGTCAGCGGATGACGCGCGCTCCGTTGGCAAGGGGCATGTGGCCCTTAAAGTCCATCTGCCACAGCTGATTGGGCGCATCCTTCTCGAAGCGATGGCCGGGAGGACTCGGCGGAGCTTTCTCGCTCGGCACGATCCGCTCATTCCGGCACAAGATCTGATGGACCGTGGAGGGCGCGGGCACAGTCTGGCCACTGCGCTTGAGGCAATGGGCAATCTTGCGCGCCCCCCAGGCCGGATGCTTGTCCCGCACGGCCAAGACTTGCGCCTCTACCGCGGGCTCGCTGCGTTTGGGCATGCTCTTGGGCCGGCGGCACTGATCCGCCAGCTCATGGTCCCCAGCCCGCCAACGCCTCAGCCATTTGTAGCCCACGTCGGGGCTGATCCCGAACCGCCGGCA
>NZ_BTIG01000153.1:0-295 GCF_036247965.1 Bradyrhizobium sp. TM233
GAAACATAAATTGAAGATTTACCTCGAGGTGGTGGTGGTGGGTTTTCTTGTGATCATGATGATGTCTTTTGGATACAAGCGATTTGTAAACCTTGCTTACATCTTTCAAAGATTTAGTTTTTGGAATCTTAAAGAGGTGGTGCAAATCCAATGGTGGGGAGCGTGGGTGGTGGTCTCCCATTGCATTGGAGCGATGATGGAAATGGGAGAGGAAACAATATCCAGAGAAAGAGAAGAAGAAGAAGAAGACGAGGATGGTAATGGTGGTGGAAACTTAACAAACAAAGGTGAAGAC
>NZ_BTIG01000154.1:0-297 GCF_036247965.1 Bradyrhizobium sp. TM233
TGCTGGAAGAGCGCGTCGCCAACCGTGCGGGTCACGTGGTGGTGCCCGACGGGCCCGGCCTCGGCATTCGCGTCAGCGAAGCCTCGATCCGCGCCAATGCAAGGGTGATCGCGGAGGCGTGAGTTTCCGTCATTCCGGGGCGCGCGCAGCGCGAGCCCGGAATCCATAACCACAGGGCGAGGTTGGCGCGCGAGCCGGCAACCACGAGTCTTCGCCACACTCCTGCCTGTGGTTATGGGTCCCGGATCTGCGCGCCCTTGGGGCGCTCTTGTCCGGGACGACACCGAGTTTGTGGCT
>NZ_BTIG01000155.1:0-303 GCF_036247965.1 Bradyrhizobium sp. TM233
TACTTTTTAGCAACTATTATGACTCTTTAAAAATAAGATAATACAAAACATTAAGTAAATTTCTGAATTAAAATTATATAAAAACTTTTTCTAAATAAATATTACTTTTTTGTTGGTTGTTGGGCTTTTTTAAAGTTGGGCTAGACTTTTAGTTTATTGCTTCATTCTAGAAGAAGCTATTAACAAATCTTACTTAATGATAATGTTTTTATTACTATCGTTAATGAAGAGTATATTTATCCTTTTAGTAAGTAAAGCTATAAATTAAAGCAAAAAAGCAAAACAAAATCTTAAGACATGGAA
>NZ_BTIG01000156.1:0-281 GCF_036247965.1 Bradyrhizobium sp. TM233
ATCACTCAATTCTGAGGACCGTGGAGTGAGATATGGGCTTGGCTAAGAAAACATGAATTCGGCATCTGTTTTTTGTAGTTGTTGCTGCAATCCTGATTCTCACAAATTGGAGGCTAATTTTAGGAATCAATTCCAATCATGCTTGATCCAATCATCCAATTCTAAAGGGGTTCATATCACAAACTGATTAAACCATATAACAAGAGTTTGCACCAAATTTATAATAGGATTTAAACTTGAAATCAGTTTAACAATGATTAAATGATTCCTGCAAATCATAC
>NZ_BTIG01000157.1:0-301 GCF_036247965.1 Bradyrhizobium sp. TM233
GCACCAAGTTCGGCTGCGGCCAGGCCCTGTGCGGCAGCTGCACCGTCATCGTCGACAAGGAAGCCGTGCGCGCCTGTGTCACATCGATCAACGATGTCGCCGGGCGCGAGGTCACCACGATCGAAGGGCTGCATCCGAGCGGCGATCATCCGGTCCAAAAGGCCTGGCGCCAGGTCAACGTGCCCCAATGCGGCTTCTGCCAGGCCGGCCAGATCATGCAGGCCGCCGCGCTTCTGATGGACAATCCGAAGCCTTCGCACGACCAGATCCGCCAGGCGATGTCCGGCAACATCTGCCGCTG
>NZ_BTIG01000158.1:0-450 GCF_036247965.1 Bradyrhizobium sp. TM233
ATAAGGGGGTTCTGGCAAAATTTAGAAAGTCTATGTTTCAAATTTTTCTTATTTTTTTTTTTATTACCTGTTTATATTATTTAGGAAGAATACCGCCCATTTATTTTTTTACTCCTAAAATGTCAGAAATTAAAGAAAGGGGTGAGATTGAAAAAAGGGAAGGGGAAATCGATATCGAAATAAATTCACAAAGAGCGGGAAGTAAACAAGAACCAAAGATAACTGCCTAAGAAAAGCTTTCTCCTTATCTTTTTTCTAAAAAAAATAATAATTTGGACAAAATTAAAGAAGAGAATGATATCTTCGGATTTCAAAAACCTCTTGTAACTATTCTTTTCGATTATAATCGATTGAATCGTCCATTGCGATATATAAAAAATGATCGATTTGAAAATGTTGTAAGAAATGAAATTTCACAATTTTTTTTTTTTACATGTCAAAGTGATGGAA
>NZ_BTIG01000159.1:0-829 GCF_036247965.1 Bradyrhizobium sp. TM233
AGTGTTGGTCCTCAGAGAAATCCTCAAAAGCACCTTTACAACAAAATCACAGAATACTATAAGAATCTATCGAAAACTAAGCTATCGATACTTACTAAGGTTACTCGAAGTAATCTATACTCTAAGGTACGATAATCTAGCGCGAAAGACAAGTTTTCGGAAAAGGAAATTTTCCTCCTCCCCCTTAATAGGGCTCGGCCACTTTGGTTAATTATGGGGCTCGATTTTTCTTCGATCAAACTTGGTTCCTATGCTTTCATAAGCCGTAACTAAGGGTATTCTGAACTCGGAAAAATTATCGGATCAAAAACTGTCGCAGGGGTATTTTGGTCATGATTTTTAACTTAGAAATTTCAAAACTGAAATCCCAAAAACCAAATTTTGCAGGGACATCACCAACGACGTTTATGACAACTAATCCTACTAGCACTAAGCTAAGGCGATAGTTTTCAGCCCAAAGAACGAAGCTTTACTCCAAAATGGGTATTTGAGGCTAAAATTGATTCCGGCGGAATTTCGGCGACATAACGGAAAAACTAATCAGGCAGAAGTGATCTTGGTCACGTAAGGAAGATGTTTAGAATCAAAACTGAAGTATTCAGGATAGTTTTGCAAAAACCTCAATACTATGAGCACATAAAAGTCTAGAGAAAAGCTATGGAAAAAGCGATCAGAGGTAAGAATTAGCGACTATACCACGACACCTTGAAGTAGCAACTGATTGATCGACGATCAAGCAAGGATTGAACAAAAACTCTTCTTCCTCTTCCTTCTATGGATCTCGCGGGTTTGGAGAGAAAATGGGTAAGATATTAGCCATTTTTTCTCC
>NZ_BTIG01000160.1:0-253 GCF_036247965.1 Bradyrhizobium sp. TM233
CGACAGCATGAACACGACCAGCTTGCTGCGCTCGACGTCGTAGCCGCAGGCCCGCGCGCGTTGCTCGTTTTCGCGGATCGCCTCGATGACGGCCCCGAACGGCGAGTTCAGGATGCGCGACTGGAACCACATCGCCAGCGCCGCGAACGCCATCAGCACGTAGTATTTGTTGACCGGGTCGAGAAAGTTGACCTGAAGGCCGAACAGGCTGATGCGGTCGACGGTAAAGCCGCGCAGGCCGTTCTCGCCGCCG
>NZ_BTIG01000161.1:0-285 GCF_036247965.1 Bradyrhizobium sp. TM233
AGGTAGAGAGCCGACACTCCAGCCATAAATTGAGGCATAACTTTGAACTTCTGATATTTCCATATTAATCCCGATAAGCACAGACTTGGAAAAGTTTAGCTTTAAACCTGACAGCAAATAAAAACCCCAAGAGTGTGTTGCCTAGAAGGTCAAGTTGAACCATATCATTCTCGCAGAAGAGCAGTGTATCATCCGCGAATTGAAGATGGTTGATGGCTACTTCAGAACCGACTCTAACACCACTGAACTTTTCTTCCCCTAGAAGCTGGTTTAGCATACAAGAAA
>NZ_BTIG01000162.1:0-1050 GCF_036247965.1 Bradyrhizobium sp. TM233
AATCCGTATATTCAATCCGATGGTGTGGATCGATTCGGCGATAGTCATTGGACACGCGCAATGTCCGTATGTTCGACTCTTTTGAGTGAACCGACTTGGCGTTGTCATTTGTTGCGTGTGCGAGTCCGTATGTTCATCCCGATGGGTTGGATCGACTCGACATGCCTAATTGTGGGAGTTGCGTGTGCGAGTCCGTATGTTCAACCCAAGGGGTTGGATCGACTTGACATGCCTAATTGTTGGGCTATCCTGGGGATAAGTCCGGGAAACCGGTAGTTTCCGAGTATGTGGTACTCTATGCTTGTTGAGCAGTTGTGACCATCGGATTGAGATGAGTCGGATGATTTGGAGATCATCATGAAAGAATGTGTGTTGTGGAAAGAAGTGTTTTTTGTCGCAGAATCGACTTTACCTTAGGGTAAGCTTTTAGAGACTTTAATTTAGCTAGAACACGTGGCGACGTGTCGAGTGAGGTCGGAGACGTTGTTTGGCTAATCACTTTGCATTCATGCACACATTAAGAGGTTAACACACGGTGGGATGCCGGACCTCGGTGGATTCCAAAATGGTCATACGACCCGGATTTCCATATTTAGGACACTACGGTGGTCCTTAGTAGCAGACGGAATGTCAGACCTACGGGTTCACTGCTGATCTGACTACTTTTGTGTGGTGTAAGAGACGCCCGAGCGGAATGGTCCCACTTTGGCCGGTGTTAGGGCTGACTCGATGGTGTCCGTCCTTCTTCCGGAATGCATTTTGTTACCCAGCATTGCATTTCATGCAACATACATGCTAACTTAGTTGCTGAGTGTGATTGGTAACTGTTTATCCTATTTTTGAGGCATGCTACTTGTTTTTATGGCTCTTTATATTTATTGTGATACATGCAACCCTAGGAAGCTATCCCAAAACTTATAAGCCTGAGAGGCGAGTATTTATTATCCTATAATTATATCTGGCTTTATTAATTATATAATTCTTTGGAGTTGACCCTCGCGTCTGCTGTGTGTGTTTGGGCGGACTACGCCATTTGTCAGATGAGTATGG
>NZ_BTIG01000163.1:0-282 GCF_036247965.1 Bradyrhizobium sp. TM233
CTCCTTCCCCTTCTTCAAACTCCGATTCATATTTTTCATAGAGAAATCTCTGATCAACGATAGAACAAGATCCATTTTGAATCATATTTAAGGGATTACTTGGTTCGGGCCGAAGAAGTAATGTCACCCGATCATTATCAAACTGACTGCAATCTTTTTCTGTCCGTGAAGATCCCACCAGAGCGCCTTCTACTTCTAATAGGCCATGAACTAGATCAGAATCATTCTCAACGAGTCCATAAGAAGTGATCCCATTTTTTTCATCAGGTCCGGGTAGAGACC
>NZ_BTIG01000164.1:0-534 GCF_036247965.1 Bradyrhizobium sp. TM233
CTTCTGGTGTTTGATCAACTTGTATTCCCAGAAAGTACTTTAATTCTCCCATCGTACTCATCTCTAATTCAGCCTGCATCATCTCAGAAAATTCTTTGCATAGAGATTGATTAGCAGAACCAAATATAATATCATCAACATAAATTTGCACAATTAAGATATCATCTTTATAAGTCTTGCAAAAAAGAGTTGTATCTACTTTACCCCTTACAAACTCATTCTCCAGAAGGAATGAGCTAAGTCTCTCATACCATGCTCTGGGAGCTTGCTTCAGACCGTAGAGTGATTTCTTCAATTTGAACACATGGTCTGGTTTCTTCTCATCTTCAAAACCTGGGGTTGATGAACATAGACTTCCTCTGAAATATAACCATTTAGGAAGGCACTCTTCACGTCCATCTGATGTAGAACTATGTTGTGATTTATTGAAAAAGAGATCAACAGTCTGATTGCCTCCAGTCTTGCTACTGGAGCAAATGTTTCTGTGTAGTCTATTCCTTCCTGCTGACTGTAGCCTTGAGCAACTAGCCTTGC
>NZ_BTIG01000165.1:0-288 GCF_036247965.1 Bradyrhizobium sp. TM233
GTGATCTCTACACTGAAATTTGCTTCTCATACCAACAACATTTTAAGTACCTGTGTAAAGTTCCATCAGGTTTGAGCAGTTGAGGTTTAGAGTGTGGCAGATTCCTTCAAGAAATTTTGATACAACATCCCTGATGAGATCATAAGAAGAACATTATGCTAGAGTTGAAACTCTTTTTAATTTCTCGTGTATCCTAAAATTAAACCCTTGTGCACTCAAACATATTGCAGAAAGAGATAGTAAATTCTAAGGATCAAGTTTTTCTTTTACCCGTTTGGGATGAACTCA
>NZ_BTIG01000166.1:0-285 GCF_036247965.1 Bradyrhizobium sp. TM233
AGGCATAGAAGCTATAAAATAGGCACTAAAGGGCGAAAGGACCTCGGTTGGAGCCTCTTCCACCCAGACAACATTATCATAGGCGGAGGCGTGCCTAGCCAAGAAGTCAGTCATTGAATTCCCAATGCGACGAGCGAAAGACAAACTAAAAACAACAAAATATATTGCTAACAAAAAACAATCCTCAGAAACAGAAACTAAGTAAGACGACCCTCATCTAGACCGGCAATGCTAACTTTGGAAATGTTGCATGCAATATGTTTCAAAACAAACCTTGCGGAACCT
>NZ_BTIG01000167.1:0-426 GCF_036247965.1 Bradyrhizobium sp. TM233
CGAGCGGCAGCGCGAGGCGATCCTGCGCGAGCAGATGGCGACCATTCAGCGCCAGCTCGGCGAAGGCGACGGCAAGGCGGCCGAGGTCGCCGAGCTGACCTCTGCCATCGCCAAGGCCAACATGCCGCCCGAGGCGGACGCGCATGCCAGGAAGGAGCTGCGCCGCTACGAACGCATGCCGGAGGCCGCCGGCGAAGCTGGCATGGTCCGCACCTATCTGGACTGGCTGATCGAGCTGCCCTGGGCGCTGCCCGCGGAGAAGCCGATCGACATCAAGGAAGCGCGAGCCATCCTCGACGCCGATCATTTCGGCCTGGAGAAGATCAAGGGCCGGATCATCGAATATCTGGCGGTGCGCAAGCTCGCCCCGCAGGGCAAGGCCCCGATCCTGTGCTTCGTCGGCCCGCCCGGCGTCGGCAAGACCTC
>NZ_BTIG01000168.1:0-1018 GCF_036247965.1 Bradyrhizobium sp. TM233
GAGATCGCAAATCCCAAGTTTGTTTATGAAGAGCAGATCTAATTAGATTAGTGTCTATAATGGATTTCTTTTGTATAATACTAATTGATAGGGCCTCATTGGTAAGTGCTACAAGATCTTGTACATTGGAACCCAGAGTTATGGACCCGAATCCATTAGTATGGAACATCTTCTTTTCGAAGTGAAATCTCCTAGTATATGAAAGAGTAAAAAAGTGCTTTCGTTGTTGTGGAATAAGAAGCCTTCGTATCTTAATGCATGTATTTAATTTATTCGGAGCTATTAGAGCGGGATCTACTTTTTGGGGAATATGAGTCGAAGCAATAACAAGAATATTTCTAGTGGAACATCTTTCACAATCCCTGGAGAGATGGTTCGCTAATAGACCGAGGGATAAGGAATTCGACTCATTCACATCCAGATCATGAATGTTTGGAATCCATATTATGCAAGGAGACATTGCTTTTGCTAATTCGAATTGAAGGGTGATATAAAATCGGTCTATTTCCGGCATCATATCCATAGTTAGCGCATTCATCATAGTTAGCAACTCCAGCTCCGTATCAAGGTCACGGTCGATATCGTCACTATCGTGACTATCATCAATATCGTCAATATCGTCACTATCATCAATAAGAAAACCCTTAGGCTTGTTATCCAGGATCTTGTTCAGAAATACTCTAATGAAAGGAACATAGGAGTTTGCAGCTAGGTATTTGACCAAATAGGATCGTCCAGTTCCTATAGAACCTATCACTAAAAGACCCCTAGGGGGGGATAGGGCTAAGCGGAGCGAAAAGGGTTTCCCATGAGACGAGAAATGAAAACTATTAGTCCCACACAGGGTTTGTGAATAAGTGATTGTCTGATAATGAGCAAGGAATATCCGTTTTTCTACTAAACAGGATGTATTGAACTCATAATTCATTAGATACTTTTTCTGAATGTCAACTAAGTATCGTAAGTAAATTGTTCCCGGTTGTTCAATCATTTGATAACCAGAGTTATTCTTTGATAA
>NZ_BTIG01000169.1:0-288 GCF_036247965.1 Bradyrhizobium sp. TM233
CTTCTCTTCAAATATTTACATATATTCTCACTAAAAAAAAAACCATTCTCAATCACATTCACCACCATCACCAACACCAACACCATCATTATCATCAATCAACAACTAGTACTATTACCACCTACTCTTATGGAAATTCACAATAAAACTCATTGTTCTTCTTCTGATGCAAACTTCTTCTCCTGCTCTTGCTCCTGCTCCTGGTTTTCTCTTTTGTTTTAAACCTTATTTTATCCATCTTTCTTCTCTTTACCTAAAATTTTCTAGAGCTATATTCGTAATGTAGTT
>NZ_BTIG01000170.1:0-282 GCF_036247965.1 Bradyrhizobium sp. TM233
TGAGTTAAATCCTTAAACTGTGGTCCAGTTCTTAGTCATGAAAGAGCGGTTGTCCTTGTACACCGCCAAACTTATTTCTGCTTCCCCACCCTCTATGAAGGAAGTAATAGAGTAATAGTATGGCCTACTCAGATAAAACATGACCTTTATGGTGGATGGATCCACGTTTCTCAAGGTATGGCCTACTCACAACTTTTTTTCAAGTGTTGTTTTGTTTCTATTCTTCAATAGGGCGCAGAGATAAGGATGCAGATATGATATTAATCCCTATGAAAATTTGGA
>NZ_BTIG01000172.1:0-282 GCF_036247965.1 Bradyrhizobium sp. TM233
AATGACATTGATAAAGGAAGATCAAGAGGAAGGGTTAGGGGAGTTTTTTATTGAATGGCCTTAACTTTTAAGATTTTTTATTTATATTAATTATTAGTTGATTAATATTTCAACAAATCTGAACTTGTCTTATGAAATTCCCTATATATATATTTTTAGTGATATCATATTTAATATTAATTTTGTCCTATGACCTTCCATAACTCAAATGAATTAAATAATAATAAAACCATTTAAAACAATTTTGAGGTTAATAGTAGAAAGTTATAAGACTAACATCGA
>NZ_BTIG01000173.1:0-288 GCF_036247965.1 Bradyrhizobium sp. TM233
TAACTGTGAACTTGATTAATTATGTTAAAATTACATAATTTATTATTTGTTAGTGAATGTGAGTAATTTATGTGGAGCATAGATAAGCTTTTACATTATTTATTATTATGCTTATCCATATGATTTGAGTTCTCACCCTTCTGTTGGAATGATGTTCTATGCGACATCGCTCAGGTACCGAAGATAGTGGAGCTTCTCGCGAGGGTTAGTTAGAGGAGCTAGTCTTTCATTTACGGTTTAGTTAGGGGAGTCATGCTCTGTTATGTAACACCGGGAAACGTTTAGTTT
>NZ_BTIG01000174.1:0-285 GCF_036247965.1 Bradyrhizobium sp. TM233
TGTAGTTTGGTGTCACTCTCACTTTGGGAGCGTAATTACAGAGAATTGTGGTGGAAATTGAAAAGGGTTTCATGTGGCTGAATGATAGAACGGGTAGTTAAGGTTACAAATCAAGCTTTCTTTTGTCGACTACTCCTACTTCAACGACAAAAAGGACAATTTCCCTTTTATACTCTTATACGTCTCATGTGGTCCCTTAATCGTTTCATAAATGATATTTGATGAATTAAAATTTCCTAAGACCAGGGTTCAAATCGTACGCCACAAAAAAAAGTTTAAGTAATC
>NZ_BTIG01000175.1:0-578 GCF_036247965.1 Bradyrhizobium sp. TM233
ACTAAAATTAGGGACTGTGCCCCAGCTTCGTCGAATTCGCGCGCAGGAATTTTGTTTTATGAACTTTTAACTGAAATTGTTCGTATAGCTGCTCGACTGGAACAAAACTAGAAAAATTACGCAGTCGCGAAATGTTTATAATTTTTGTCCACAGTTTAAGGGACTAAAATTAGGGACTGTGCCCCAGCTTCGTCGAATTCGCGCGCAGGAATTTTGTTTTATGAACGTTTCGACCAAATTGTTCGTAGAGCTGCTCGACGGGAACATAACTCGAACAAATGTGCAGTCCCGAAATGTTCCAAAAATTTTTCCAGAGTTTAAGGGACTAAAATAAGGGACTGTGCCCCAGTTTCTTCGAATTCGCGCGTAGGAATTTTGTTTTATGAACGTTTCGACCAAATTGTTCGTAGAGCTGCTCGACGGGAACATAACTCGAACAAATGTGCAGTCCCGAAATGTTCCAAAAATTTTTCCAGAGTTTAAGGGACTAAAATAAGGGACTGTGCCCCAGTTTCTTCGAATTCGCGCGTAGGAATTTTGTTTTATGAACGTTTCGCCCAAATTGCTCCCAGAGCTAC
>NZ_BTIG01000176.1:0-416 GCF_036247965.1 Bradyrhizobium sp. TM233
CGAAGTTTCCCTCAGGATAGCTGGAGCCCATGGGCGAGTTCTATCGGGTAAAGCCAATGATTAGAGGCATCGGGGGCGCAATGCCCTCGACCTATTCTCAAACTTTAAATAGGTAGGACGGTGTGGCTGCTTTGTTGAGCCACACCACGGAATCGAGAGCTCCAAGTGGGCCATTTTTGGTAAGCAGAACTGGCGATGCGGGATGAACCGGAAGCTGGGTTACGGTGCCCAACTGCGCGCTAACCTAGACCCCACAAAGGGTGTTGGTCGATTAAGACAGCAGGACGGTGGTCATGGAAGTCGAAATCCGCTAAGGAGTGTGTAACAACTCACCTGCCGAATCAACTAGCCCCGAAAATGGATGGCGCTAAAGCGCGCGACCTATACCCGGCCGTCGGGGCAAGGGCCAAGCCTCG
>NZ_BTIG01000177.1:0-481 GCF_036247965.1 Bradyrhizobium sp. TM233
GAATCTTCATTTGAAGCTCCGAATAGAAAAAGTCTTCATCGTCCGTTGATTTTAGGGTTTCTGAACTATCAGGGTTTCGGTTTCGGCAAACTTCCGAGTATTGGAATTCGACGTTCTTACATTCCAGGGTTTCGTATCGAAAGGCTTGTCATGGAAAGGAATAAGAGAAATTCTAACATTCCTCTAAAGACTTTTGGAATTAAGTCCCATCGTGTCCTAAAACGTAAATTAGCTATTTACTAGCGTTTTTTTGACCTAGGTTTAAGCGAATACTAATCGTGCTATAACTTTTATCGACTTCAATACAATCCTTAGACTTTTCCTGAACTTTCTCCTTCATAAATTTATTTCATTTGGTAAACTCTAGTTCAGGTTTCCCTTCACAATACATCAACCCTAATCGTAAATGGAAATCTCTTCCACTGATCCTAAGCTTAAAATCTTGGGTCTTACATTACTACCCTCCAAAAAGAAAGTTTCG
>NZ_BTIG01000178.1:0-613 GCF_036247965.1 Bradyrhizobium sp. TM233
TGATGCTCTGGGAGCAGAGTGATCAGACGTTCTGGGTTGTGGTTCTGTTTGGTTTGGCTCGGGTTGGTCATGGATGATTGGTTCAGAAAGTAATGGGTCGTACGGAATGGTGAGGAGAGAGGTTGGTTCTTCTGACCTAGAGGGTTGATTCTGAAGCAAATTCCAGAGAGGTGCTTCAGTAGGAGAAGGTTGAAAGAAGGAAGATCTTGGGGAATGTGGTGGAGTGGTGGTTTGTTCGGCTGGCTGGGATTCAGGAATAGGAGTGAGGGGATTTGAGGAGTGTTGAAGCAAGGCAGAAATAGGAAGTGCATCAAATAAATTCAAATCATCATCAGAAGCAAGTGCAGGCTTACTTGAATGTGCTGATGATCGAGTCACTCTGGCAGGAGGTTCAGTCCTTCTGACCACTGCAGCAGCTGGTTCCACCCGAGTAGGCTTCACCGCGATTCTGACCTTCTTCTGCTTCTTCTTTGGAGGACCATCCTCACTATCACTATCATCACCATCATCAGGCTTTCTCTTTGTCTTCTTGACCAGAGGGACATCAGATTCCTCTGAGGATTCGTCCAGAACCATCTTCCTCTGAGCTTTCCTCTTGGGAGGAGAAGGAAAC
>NZ_BTIG01000179.1:0-579 GCF_036247965.1 Bradyrhizobium sp. TM233
TAGCATCTGATGGCTTCAGGATGGTCTGCTTGAGTCCACAGAGGGTAGTCATTCAGAGGCACCCTTCTACTTCTGATTTCAGAAGATGTGTCTTCATGGGCAGGAGCAATCTTCTTCTTGACTAGGCCCATTTTCTTTAGAGAATTCGCAGTGAAGACATCACTAACAATGGTGGTCAGATCCTCTGTGCATCCAGCATTTATCAAATCTTGAATGAGACCACTCTCAATGAAGAGATCAGACAAAAGTCTCCCGAAGGGAATATACTTGATCGCTGACTTGATGGAGGCAGTGGTACGAGACTTCCGGATGCATTCCTTCAAATAGGAGAACAAGAAGTAGGGAAGGCAGATCTTCTTCTGGTCTTGGATGAAGAACAACATCGCCTTCTGGTTGAAGTTGATGTAGTCTGGAGAACTGCCCTTCGGTCTCTGATTAATGCAGTTGAGCAGGATCTTGTGCCAGATTCTCAGTTTGGGGTGAAGGTCCATCACCTTGTAGCTCGTCTTGCCCGGTTTGAAGGTGGTGTACAGGGCCTTGTTGACTATATCCTTGGTTCTGGGTTTCAGCTTCGATTCC
>NZ_BTIG01000180.1:0-290 GCF_036247965.1 Bradyrhizobium sp. TM233
CAAATAACATTATAGTTAGATGTTTACCTGGAAGTTTTGGTACACCAAGCCTCTCACAGAATTCATCACAGAAGTGGTTGCAGTTTTTGGACAATAGATCATACGAACTTCCGGGCCACTCTCTACTAAGTTCTCTTAAAATTTGATTTACCTTGAAAATGGAAAAGCTTGTTTTCCCAAGAATAATGCACTCACGATATGTATACATTGGATTTTTTCCAGAAGGGCAACTAAATACTCCAGTGCCTTGCTCACAATATCCAAAAGACCATTCCTCCTCCCCATAAACC
>NZ_BTIG01000181.1:0-309 GCF_036247965.1 Bradyrhizobium sp. TM233
TGAAGGTATGAAAAACGGTAGAAAGGGGGGGTTTGAATAACGTTTTCAGTACACAACTACCACCTTAAAAATTTCTCTAAGATAGATGGTGCAGCGGATAAAGATAGAGAGAAGAGAAAAGCACACAAGTATTTTATCCTGGTTCACTTGATAAATCCCTCAAGCTAATCCAGTCCACCCGTTAAGGTGATTTCTTCCTTCTTAGAATGAAGGCAATCCACTAATCAGGTAAGAGTTACAACTGCACTTGAAACCTACAAGTGACTAACAATTACACTGACTTAGCTCACACTAAGATTCACTCTCTTA
>NZ_BTIG01000182.1:0-366 GCF_036247965.1 Bradyrhizobium sp. TM233
AAGTGTGGTAATCAGAACTTGCGCTCTGATACGAATTGAAGGTGTGAAAAACGACTAGAAGGGGGGGGGGTTGAATAGAGTTTTGAATATAAAAACTTTCCCCTTAAGATTTAAAGTAAATCTTTTCGGTTTCTCTAAGATAGATGGTGCAGCGGATAAAGATAGAGAGAAGAGAAAAGCACACAAGTATTTTATCCTGGTTCACTTGATAAATCCCTCAAGCTAATCCAGTCCACCCGTTAAGGTGATTTCTTCCTTCTTAGAATGAAGGCAATCCACTAATCAGATAATTGTTACAACTGCACTTGAAACCTACAAGTGACTAACAATACACTGACTTAGCTATCACTAAGATTCACTCTCTTA
>NZ_BTIG01000183.1:0-782 GCF_036247965.1 Bradyrhizobium sp. TM233
AGAGCCACCCTTCGAGCAAACCTTTGCTTGGCAGCCTCAATCCTCTGACTTCCCTCTGCATGCAGGAGCTGCATCATAATTGGAACTTGAGCCACTAGCCAAGTGCCCAGATTGTTCCACTCATCAGCCACACGTTCAGCATTCTCACTGAGGTCAGTCTGACCGTGCACATTGCGTAGCCTCAAGGAGGCTTCATGATAGAAAATATTGATGCACTCAGAGAGAGATGTGGGTCGGAGGGGAGTATAAGGAATTATGGAGAGGTTGGTTTCAGGAGAGGCTGGGTGATTGCTGCTATGAACTTCAGAGGCACCTTGTGGAGAACCAATGTTAATCATTTGAGTATTGGGTTCAGAGGTTCCAAGGTGAGGGTCTGAAGTTTCAACCAGAGGATGGGGTGATCTAACCGAGGATTGGTTAGACACTGATTGTTCGGGTTCAGGTTCTGGTTGAATAGGCTCTTGTTGGTCAGGGGCAGGGTGAGCTTGTTGAGCCAAAGGGTCTGCCTCTTGTAAAGGATTAGCCAAGATAGGTTCATCTGGGTCTACTAGACGTTCAGGTCTAGGGCCAGGATATCTCCTAGGGCTTGGACAAGTTAGGTAATATTCCTCTAAGGTAGACACCTTTTCTTTTCTAACCTCCATGAATTTTCTAATGGATTCAGAGTTATTGGAGGGAGAAGAATCAGCAACATTGGTTGGGAAGGATACAGGTGTAAAGGCTGTTGAAGAGTCTGTATCCGTGGTTCTGGCAGCAGGACGTTCTGATGCTCTGGGAACAGA
>NZ_BTIG01000184.1:0-656 GCF_036247965.1 Bradyrhizobium sp. TM233
CACTTGAGCAATGAAGGTAGAGAACACAGCATGAGACTCATCCTTGCGGGTTAGAAACTTTACCCATGTCCAGCGGCTATAGTCATCAACGATAACCATCCCATATCTCTTGCCACCTATAGACTCAGTTTTCACTGGTCCAAACAGGTCGATATGCAGAAGTTCTAACGACCTTGAGGTTGAGACAACATTCTTTGCCTTGAAAGGGACTTTTGTGAATTTGCCTTTCTGACATGCTTCACAAAGAGCGTCTGAAGCGAACTTCAGATTGGGTAAGCCCCTGACAAGGTTTAGCTTACTCAGCTGAGAAATCTTTCTCAAACTGGCATGCCCTAACCGTCTATGTCATACCCACTGCTCTTCATTAACAGAAAGAATGCACTTTACATTCTGAGCCTCCAACTCAGATAATCTGATCTTATAAATGTTGTTCTTCCTCTTGCTGTTAAACAGAACAGAGCCATCGATTTGACTTACAGCCCGGCAGGACTTTTGATCGAATATAACATCATAACCCTTGTCAGCTAATTGACTTATAGACAATAAGTTATGTGTTAAGCCGTCTACCAATAACACATTATCAATGCATGGACTACTATCTACACAAATAGTACCAGTACCAACAATTTTACCCTTTTCATTTCCTCCAAAGCCAA
>NZ_BTIG01000185.1:0-631 GCF_036247965.1 Bradyrhizobium sp. TM233
AATTTTAATTGGAATTTTATGATTTCTTTTAAATTGATTAATTTCTTCTTTAATCCCATTGTGATATTTTACATTGTTGAATGGTCCCATTTGAAAACAATTAGATGATGACAAAATTATAAAAGATCGGTTTTCCTTATTTCTATTCAACAACATACGAATAGTTCCGTGCTTTTGGCTAAGTGATTGTTGAATATTTTCCTTGTAAATAGAAAAAAATGGATTGATATTGATACGATCCGACTCATTGTATGAAATCAACCCTGAACTAGACGGATCATTTCTTTTTCGGATATATGAAATATGAGATTTAACTAAGTCAATTCTTAAGAAATATCGAATCAAACCATTTGTACTTACTTCAACAAAAGAAGCGAGGGCCTCCTCAATAGAAGAACTTTTTTCGTCTTCATTCCAATTCAAGACTAAGCAAGTTCGAACTAATTGAATACTTGTGTCCAAAATTCCACGAATTGATTTCCCATTTCCATAAAGGATAAAATTTAGAACTTTAAGTTCGAGATTATCCCATTCCTTGAACAGATCTTGGGGAAAAAGTTTTACTAAATTGATACTGTCCGCTATATCTTATAGAATTACAGGTCGAACCAAAACAAAATATTTTTTCTTG
>NZ_BTIG01000186.1:0-293 GCF_036247965.1 Bradyrhizobium sp. TM233
CTCAGTTGATCTGGAAAATGTAACTGGACTTCACTATTATATCTTCCTGTGTGTAAAGGTTTTTTTTCCCCTTGTACTAATTAGTAAAACATAATATTTAGTGGGGAGGATGGAAGAAGTCGAGCAGAGCTGCTACTGCTTATCCTGAGGCAAATTGATCAATTTGTCTCTTCTCCTGTTGAATATCAGAGGAAAAGAGGTTGTCTGGCTGTCCATGAGATGCTTCTCAAATTTCGGATGGTTTGTGTTAGTGGGTACTGTGCACTGGGCTGCCATGGGAGTTGTGTACATAA
>NZ_BTIG01000187.1:0-281 GCF_036247965.1 Bradyrhizobium sp. TM233
ACCTATTACTTTATTATGAAAGACTAGATTGGCCCGTTCTGCCATAAAAACCTCCATATTCCGCTCAGTCGGATTCAGTTCGACAATGGGTTTAAGTGAATGATTTGAAAACTTCCTTTTCTTTATCTTTATTCACATAGAAAATTTAAAACTATGATCCTAGTTCAATCGGAAAAACTAAAATTTACATTAAATTTACACTGGTATCATTTAATTTACCTAGCTTGAATAATAACCATCTATATGATTAGATACCATACGAATAGCCTCGACAAAAGCCT
>NZ_BTIG01000188.1:0-346 GCF_036247965.1 Bradyrhizobium sp. TM233
TGTTTCAATAACAATTGGGCATATAAAAATAATACTGATTAAGAATTATTTACCCCAATTTCAAAGAAGTTGAATTAGCATTGAAAATTTTATGAACCCTTTTAATGTGTTGTATCTGCTAGAATTGAGCAAAAATTGTGTCGGTTGGAAGGAGCGAGAGGTTGGAGGGGAGGAGAGACAGATTAATTACTTGTCCAATGCAATTATGCTTCATATAATGTCATTCATGATGATAAGAGATGCATCTTCTTTTCGGGAGCCCAACTGATAAGAACTCCATGGTTAAGTGTGCTTGCCTTGGAGCAATATCGTGATGGGTGACCTCCTGGGAAGTTTTCCCGGGAAG
>NZ_BTIG01000189.1:0-379 GCF_036247965.1 Bradyrhizobium sp. TM233
TGACTGAGTCCACATCAGAGCTTGTATAACTTCAGATCTTCTGAAGCTTTTCTACTGTTCATAGTGAACATAGATGTTGCGAAAGCGTTGCTAGGGTCACTCTTTAAGCACAGTGCTTCTGATTTGTGTGAGATTATATCAAGGTCAGAGTCTGTCATGAACACACTCAAAAAACACGTTAGAGTACCATAATTGTTCATACTAAAACGTTAACTTGTAATCATCAAAACATAGAGTTGTACTAAATGATCAAAACTTGATCTTACAACTTCTCCACTGTCCCCTTGATCTTGACGGTTTGAATAGAAATTGTTGGGTTTTGAGCTTCAATTTTGAACCAGTACTTGTGGATTATCCAGGGCATGTCTTCCTTCATTAT
>NZ_BTIG01000190.1:0-321 GCF_036247965.1 Bradyrhizobium sp. TM233
CTTAATATTGAGGGGGTGATATTCGGAATCACAGCTGGTAATGGACTTTGATAGAGGATGTGTAAGATGAATTTGAATTGATCGAGGATTAGTCGGATTCGGGAGAAGGAGATGTACGCCAACCCTTCTAAGTGTGAATTTTGGCTCGAAGAGGTAAAATTCTTGGGCCATGTGATTTCTAAAGAAGGTATAGCTGTGGATCCAGCAAAGGTAGAGACGGTGTTGTCATGGGAACGGCCAAAGACCGTGACTGAGATCAGGAGTTTTGTCGGTTTGGCGGGGTACTATCGTCGCTTCATTGAGAATTTCGCCAAGATCGTT
>NZ_BTIG01000191.1:0-285 GCF_036247965.1 Bradyrhizobium sp. TM233
ACAAGAATCTAGCTAATAATACTAGGAACTAAAAATTAAATCCGTGCGTTAGCACGGGTTTTTTTTTTAAAGTTATGGTTTAATTTATCTTCGTATAAATAATATATGTAATAATATAGTAAATGTATTGTGTAGTAGATAATTAAAAATAAGATAAATATATGAAATGTAATTACATTGATAAAGTTTAATAAAAATATTTATTGTAAACTAATTTTTTAGTATATTAAAAAATATTTTATGTTGCTTAATAAAATTAATTTTCAATTCATTCCGTGATCATAT
>NZ_BTIG01000192.1:0-488 GCF_036247965.1 Bradyrhizobium sp. TM233
GAGAGGACTTCTCACAACCAAGTATTGTACAGGACTCCTCCTAACAAGTATTATCCAGGACTTCTCATAAACTCTTTTTCAATATCTTTTGGCTCTACAAGGTTCTCTTCTCACAAGAGGGATAGTAGAAATTGCTTAGCACGAGAACTACAAAGTCTTGAATAAGATTTGACTTTGTGTAGTACTTTGTATTCTTGATCTAAAGAGAGTTGGCTATAAAGATTTGACTCTTAAGTTTTTCTCTCAGACGATGTGGGGATTTTTCTTTCTTGCTTGCTTGAAGAAGAAAATTATTCAGATAAAAATTCTAGCTTATTTTCTTGATTTTGAAAATCTTCAAGTCCTCCTTTTATACTTCAAGTGTTTCTGGCATTTGTTGAGAGCCTTTGGAGCGTATCGAGCATCTTGAGTACTAGCCGTTGGATCAAACGGTCTTCTCTTCAGGTGAATTTAATGCCTTGTACTTCTTTGACGGAGACTTGTTGCTA
>NZ_BTIG01000193.1:0-286 GCF_036247965.1 Bradyrhizobium sp. TM233
ACCGTCCCTGATGACAACACTAAAATCACCTGTCAACGTAGCGTCCACTCACCGACAATTAGCGGCAGATATGGATTGACTTTACATTCTCCGGTAACATTAGTGTCGACTCCAACTAGCGCTAATGTGTCAAGGTACGACCCTTTTGTGGTTCCCAAGACTTACACTTTGTTTGGTAGAGAAGAGAGAGAAGCTGAATATAGAGAAATATGTGAGAAATAGAGTAGATTTACATGTTGATTATATTGAAAAATATAAAACAAATTGCTATATCCTCTATTCAAAG
>NZ_BTIG01000194.1:0-289 GCF_036247965.1 Bradyrhizobium sp. TM233
TCTATACGTTGCTGTCCTATGGACATTTATTTATAAGGAACAGTAATCATGCACCTCAATTATTGAAAACATGCGAGTTGCAATTTGAAGTTTGAAGTTCAATTATTTAAAGAAAAATTTCAACTCAGGGTGTTTGGTGGTGGGTTGATGTCACTTTGTCATATTAGACCATTGGAGTTGGAGTATACTTAACAAAAAAATGAGAGTGTCAGATTTTCGTTTCGTTTACCATATCGATTTGATTTCTCTATTAGAGTATTACTAGTATTTATTTATCATAGTTTTATCT
>NZ_BTIG01000195.1:0-285 GCF_036247965.1 Bradyrhizobium sp. TM233
GGTGTGAGTGTACTGAAATCATAAGGTAATTAAGAGATAAAGTTTTGGCTTTTGAATTCATTTTAGATTTTCGGAATTTATAATCTAGCAAAGTTTAAAAGGATGGAAGCATCCTACCAAGGAACAAACTGAAGGAAGTTCTATCGCGACCACTGAGAAAGGCATGATGGCAACCTAGTCAGATGAAGACACAGATGAGGAAGATGAGGTCTTTGCAAACATAGTTACTACATTCTCTGGAATAATTGATGAACCTGACTCCAATAATGAGGACATAACTGATGA
>NZ_BTIG01000197.1:0-276 GCF_036247965.1 Bradyrhizobium sp. TM233
CTTCCCTTCAATATAATTTCAATTGCTTATAAAAAAAATATAATTTAATTTACAATGTTGTTAAAATGTTACAAAATGTGATATTAACCGTATAAAAGATATGACCACCAGATCGCCTACATATATATAACTGAGTCTGACTTTACAATATGGCCTTAAAATTGTAGAAACTGGGATGTCATGCGATATTGAGCATATTAAACATAATCCACGCATCACTAGTGCACATAACTAAATTTTTCAATGATGTTAAAATATTATAGAATGTGATACTCT
>NZ_BTIG01000198.1:0-289 GCF_036247965.1 Bradyrhizobium sp. TM233
AATGCACCAAAAAGGGTTTTCAACCGAAAACCAAACAGGCACTTCAGCCCTAATTTGATCCTTCACTCTTATCTATATTTCAACATATAAGCTGCAAGAAAGTCATTGCACAATAGTAAATCCAGTAACCACATACCCGACAACATATATTTGACACAAAAAAGGAAAGTAAACTTTCAAGACAATATTTGGATGTAAAGGAAAAAATGAGGCATTATCAAATAACCCCTAAAACAATTTACAAACATTGACATTGTGAAACACACACCATTTCAGATTATCATTTCAT
>NZ_BTIG01000199.1:0-525 GCF_036247965.1 Bradyrhizobium sp. TM233
CTACACTAGGTAGTAATATTTCTTTGGTGTGTATAATGCTTACAATGAGGTGCTTATATATACTAGGAGTAAGTCAACCTCCTCCTTATTCTAAGCGATGTGGGACTTACAAATAGACTACATAAGCAATGTGGGACTACAAATAGACTACATAACATAACAGCTTAAACCAATAATGGTTAGCTCTCTAACCCAAGGCTCTAACCCTACACCCGACTCTATTCTTCAAGTCTTCCACAGTTCTTCAAGTTCTCCTCTCCGACTCGTACGAAGGTCAAGCTCCAGCGAAGATTTTCCATCGCCTAATAGCGTTAAGCGCCCAAACAACAAGTAGCAAATAGAAAGGGTTAACTCCATGCAATTACCATGTATAAAAGAGAAAAATCATGCTGTTCGAATTTAATTACCTGGCATGGTAAATGACTAGCAACATAACTCAACTCATATATCAACAACTTAAACATAAATCGGACTCAGATAATAATAACCTCAACAATGTAACATCAAATCAGATATCAATAAACC
>NZ_BTIG01000200.1:0-1304 GCF_036247965.1 Bradyrhizobium sp. TM233
ATTTTTATAAGCATGCCTACAAAAAATCACGTCCAAATTCGACCTCTAGGTGCCCAAACTAAATTTATGTCTCCTCAAAAAAAGGGTATCATCTTGTACAAGTGTGAAATTGTTGCGTTTTCCTATAGTAGGGGGGAGCATCCAGGTGAAAAATCAGCCCAACGTGAAATGTTCAGAAATGCTATGGAATGCCCCCCTGAGCGTCCCGGGCTAGCTTTTCACCTCATTCCATGGCAAATGAGTGACTAAACGGATCAAATCACTCAAAATTCATGTCCCGATCAAAAATTGCGTCCCGACCGAGATTTTTCAAAATGGGTAAACGACAACCCAGTCACGGTTTGTGACTTATCACACCCAGTTGTGGCACACAAACATTGCGTTCTTAAGGTTTGGTGAAGCTTTTGCTTGACTCCGGCATGTTCGAGCTCAAATTCGTGAGCTTCAACCCGTCGGTCGGGCATTCGTCGATCCTCATTTTCGGAGCTTGATTTTTGTGTTGTCCCAACTGTTTGGAATGTGATGTGGCTGATTGATTTCACTCTTGACGTGCCGAATGCCGACCACAATCTCATTGGCGTGGGGATTCCGGTGACGGCGCTAGCGTCAGGGGTCAATTCGTGATGCCGCAGCACGAACCGAAATTCGTGTTGCATGTCCCGGCGGGTCGTGTGATCTAGTTTGGACGCGATTTTTGATCTGAACGTGAGTTTTTGCCATATGTAAAATGATTGTGAAAATGTTTCTAAAAAATGATCCGACTTTTTCGAAGAAAACCCTTTCAAAGAAAATGATTGTGAAAGCGATTTCTCTTGAAATAAAATCTCTTTTGAAGAAAATGTTGATTGTGCAAGCGATTTTTCTTGTCCCTCAAATAACGAGTCCCGATCGGTACATGCGGTGGGTACATTTCCAGGTTTCATCATACCTAGCGATGTAGACATGGCGCTGCTCGATGCTTCCATTTGCTCGCTTGCCTTGGCATTGCGGGGTGTGGAACGTTTAGTGGTGTTGGGTCTACTGTACGTGAGGGTGTATGAGTTGTGTTTGGGTTGTTTTTGCTGGCTGGCTCCATGCTTTTGCATCGAACGGTTGGCATGCAATCCTGTTTCAAGTGAACGTCCCTTTTAGTTAGTTGCGTGACTGCGGTTCCTGTGCTGACTACCTCTTGAATGGTATTCGTGTGGCTTGTCGGATTTCGTCCATCCAGACCTCCTCGAGGGAGGGGGTTCTGGGGGATCTCGAAGTGATGCATGTGTTCCACGTTTGCGATTCATTCTTGAAGCAATTGTGGCGCACATGTT
>NZ_BTIG01000201.1:0-508 GCF_036247965.1 Bradyrhizobium sp. TM233
CATGCATTCCATTTCTGCTTACGCCATAGATCATTGAAGCCATTAAGCTTCTATCCACGCTTTTAGCTAGGAATCTTTGAAAAGACTTTTCATACTTAGATTCATTTCTACAATCAGAGGCATCACAGGCAACAATTTCTTCTAACTTAGCAATCTGGTTCTTAAGCACAGAGTTAGAATTGATCAAGGCATGATTATCATTTTTCAAATCAGAAATAATTTTCTCATGTTCAACAGAAGTTTCAGAGGCAGCAGAGAAATTCTTTTTCAACTTTTTATGCTTAGACAATAAAGAGTTATACTTACCCATGATATCAGACAAAGCATGTTTCAGTTCAGAGGTAGAGAAAGAAGCAAATACCTCATTTTCATCGTCTGAGTTAGGATCTCCTTCTGATTCTGAGTCAGAGTCAACAGCTTCCTTTAACTCTGTTCCTTTGTCTTTGACAATAGCCATGAGTCCTTGGACTTCACCATCAGAGTCAACATCCTCTGACTCTGATTCATC
>NZ_BTIG01000202.1:0-608 GCF_036247965.1 Bradyrhizobium sp. TM233
AGCTAGATCAGTTCACCAAGAATGATGTATGGACCTTAATGCCTAAACCTAAAGGTTTCCATGTCATAGGAACCAAGTGGGTATTCAGAAACAAGCTGAATGAAAAAGGAGAAGTAACAAGAAACAAGGCAAGACTGGTAGCTCAAGGCTACAGTCAACAAGAGGGAATTGATTACACTGAGACCTTTGCTCCTGTAGCAAGGCTTGAAGCTATAAGGCTACTGATTTCCTTCTCAGTAAATCACAACATCATTCTCCATCAGATGGATGTCAAAAGTGCCTTCCTCAATGGCTACATTTCAGAAGAAGTGTATGTCAAGCAACCTCCAGGCTTTGAAGACAACAAACATCCAGAGCATGTCTACAAGCTCAAGAAGTCACTCTATGGATTGAAACAAGCTCCTAGAGCGTGGTACGAAAGGCTCAGCTCCTTTCTTCTACAGAATGAGTTTGTAAGGGGTAAAGGTGACAATACTCTTTTATGCAGAACCTATAAGAATGACATTCTTATAGTTCAGATTTATGTTGATGATATCATTTTTGGTTCTGCTAATCCCTCCTTGTGCAAGGAATTCTCTAAGTTAATGCAGGCTGAATTTGAAATGAGC
>NZ_BTIG01000203.1:0-287 GCF_036247965.1 Bradyrhizobium sp. TM233
TGCCTATCATCTGTAAGATTTGCGGGAACCATGCAGAAACTCAACTTTATTGCCTCAGAGATTGCATTGAGTCGTTGGCTATTTGGTCCACGCTTCACCTGGATACCCCTTCCTTCATGGCAGCGCTTGATTTTTCTGCTTAGATTCATTTTGTCCCGCTTGAACAGGTTGCGAGTTTTCTCCTTCGTTGTTGGTTCATCTGATGTCGTTGTTGTAATATTGCTCTCGATGGTGTCTGCGAGCCTTGGCAGCTGGCCCTTCATCGTGCTGCCGCAGTGCTTCAGATT
>NZ_BTIG01000204.1:0-288 GCF_036247965.1 Bradyrhizobium sp. TM233
CTCATTGCCACTTTATAACGCCTCGAAAGACGGGACAATCACGCTGGACCACACCCACCTCATTGCCACTTAAGGACCAAAGCCTATATACCAAGTCAGTCAACAACAATGCCCAACAAATGATCGATTCAGAGTAACCACATGTTATTCCCATTATCAACGAACATAAATCAACTCAATTCAAAGACAGAAACTAGTAAACGGCCGAAGCCTCTCAGAAAACGGAGACACACGTCTCAATAAGTTCAGTCGGTCGAAGCCTCCAGAAAACATTTTCCCAGTTCAGCA
>NZ_BTIG01000205.1:0-294 GCF_036247965.1 Bradyrhizobium sp. TM233
TGCAAGCATATTATATACATGAAAGTGAAGTCACCATCTCAGATGTGATGCATAGCTGGCAATAAATTTTCTGCAGGTTACTCATCTTTGTGTGTCTAAACAAGATAGAATAATCACAATAATTTAGTTACTTGATTGATTCTCTTGCAGTTGAGACACAGCCACAGGGTAAGCAACCAAGTCAAACATGCTAATTGAAAGAAATTAAGCAGATCAATAATACCCTATATAGTGACAGAAGGAAACAGGGAGTGGGGAGATCTTGAATAAGATTCCATAGGTTAGGGAACCTGA
>NZ_BTIG01000206.1:0-553 GCF_036247965.1 Bradyrhizobium sp. TM233
ATCAACTTCCAGCAAGGGATGGATTTAATATGAATTTTTTCTTGGGACGAAACCGAGAAAATCGGTAAAAATAGGAAAAGGTACCTTGAGGTTGAATTTTGGTCTGGATTTTTTTCTGTACATCAAGGATCATATCTCTAACATTCCCACAAAGTTTCATTACATATGCACACGGGGATTTTTTTATATGATTTTCCGACCGAAACGGGGGAAATCGGTAAAAATAGAAAACGGTACCTAGAGGTCGAATTTTGTTCTGGAATTTTTGGTGTACCTCAAGGAGCATATTTCCAACATTTCCACCAAATTTCATTGAATATGCACACGGGGATTTTGTTTTGCCACGTTTTTACCGAATCCGGTAACATGTTGGGCACCATGGCATGGCATTGACAAACCAACTTTTCATTGAGACTTGAGCTTTGCCCCTGGAAATTTGTTTTCCATGCATATTAGCCTAGGTTTCACGAGGGAGATTCATTCTTGGTGCATGAATTCTCAATGTTTCGCATGGTTTCACGTGGAATCATGGTATTTCCAAGCTTTTCACGTG
>NZ_BTIG01000207.1:0-460 GCF_036247965.1 Bradyrhizobium sp. TM233
GTTCTTAGTTCTTAGCACTATTCATTTGGTCCCACCAACCACATTATTTATACTTTTTATTTTCATAAATTAATAAAACAAAACTCATAAAGTTAGAAAGTAATTTGGATGAGAGAGAAATAATTAATATTTTAAGCTAAGAACTCAAAAAGTAAAACTTCTTATATAAGAACTGAATTCTTATTTTTAAGAACTAAGGAGTCCACGTCAGCGCCTTCAATTGCAAAGTTCTTAGTTCTTAGTTTTTAACTCCAAAATAAGAACTAAGAACCTTGCAATGGAGATGCTCTGAGTTGAGTATGTATTTAACAATGCTCAACTAATTTGTTGCTAAATTCTTTGCTCATTACTACTTCACAGTTTACATAGCATACATCTCGTGGCATGCGTGCATGACAGATGACCACGTCCAAATTGACTATCATGATTGGTTTGATTCTCGTTTAATAAACTGTTAATT
>NZ_BTIG01000208.1:0-280 GCF_036247965.1 Bradyrhizobium sp. TM233
GCACCAACAATCATTTTGGGTCTAGGTTTGACGCGAAAGTAGCTTTATGTAAAATTTTGTAAGAAAATCATGCAATGACTCATTGTTTCCTTGCTTTAACTTTCCTAGAGTGTGAGAAGTTTTTGGTAATCCTTTGTTGGTCCTTAAGTGATGGATGAATTGAGTTGAAAGCTCATCGCATCCCTAATGGAGTTAAGGAGAGATTGGAACCATCACATAACTTTTTTCCTCAGAGTTAAAGAAAATGTGTGGCATACCAAAGCATCAAAAGCTCCCATGA
>NZ_BTIG01000209.1:0-280 GCF_036247965.1 Bradyrhizobium sp. TM233
GTGGGGGGATTGGTCATTGTTGTCGGTTCGAACTTTCTTTTCTTTTATAATGTTCACACAAAAGAAATTTTGATGTTAATAACTCTGGTCTTTTGTATTAATTAGAGTAATAGGAAAAGAGTTGCTAGTTACTTTTTATTAATTTATTTTTATTTTATTAAAATTTGTTGACCAAAATTAATTACCTACCAAGTGCTCATATTTTTTCATTTTAGAATTCAATTTTTTTGTCATTTTATTTATCTAATTGTATACCCTAAAGTGTTAATTTGATAAATAC
>NZ_BTIG01000210.1:0-302 GCF_036247965.1 Bradyrhizobium sp. TM233
CCGCGATTAATGTGGGTATTTCTGTTTCCAGAGTTGGATCGGCGGCTCAAATTAAAGCCATGAAACAAGTAGCCGGTAAATTAAAATTGGAATTGGCACAATTCGCAGAATTAGAAGCTTTTGCACAATTCGCTTCTGATCTTGATAAAGCTACTCAAAATCAATTGGCAAGAGGTCAACGATTACGCGAGTTGCTTAAACAATCCCAATCAGCCCCTCTCACTGTGGAAGAACAGGTAATAACTATTTATACCGGAACTAATGGTTATCTTGATTCATTAGAAATTAGACAGGTACGGAAA
>NZ_BTIG01000211.1:0-283 GCF_036247965.1 Bradyrhizobium sp. TM233
GCAATACTCGGTAAGGTGGGGATGTTTTTCGCAATTTCCTGGTAGAAAACATGTCATCAACGGTTTTTAGCACACTTTCTTTTGCTTTAAAACATGTTATAATGAGACAGAGATATAAAGAAATGGGACAGGAATAAGTTTCCCAAAAATGGATTTGCCTACTTCATAATTACATTTCTTTTCCAAAGACAATAAAAGAAACCACTCAACTGATCACCTTTCTTTTGACAATTAAGCAGGTTTATCTCAAAAACAAATATAGTGGATCTCTAGCAAAATGTTA
>NZ_BTIG01000212.1:0-568 GCF_036247965.1 Bradyrhizobium sp. TM233
GTGGCGAGGCTTTTCGCGCTTTCCCTTATTTTAAAACCCTTTCAAATTTCTATCTGCCTCACGTGGCTGCCCCACGTGATGTGTTGGTTACATCAATTTCCCTCTTTCTCCGGAACCGTCACTTCACCTTTCATAACCGTCCCATCGTGCGCAGTAACTCCCCTTTGCACGCGACCCACCTCCCCAAAACCATCATGACTTCCAACCTTCCACACGCGTCCAACACGCGTCACCCCTCCAGCTTCTCTCCTCCTCCTATAACAACCCTTCTTCCCCACTGTCATCCCTTTCCCAGACCCCTCTTCACTTCCCTAATCGCTTACCAAACTCCTTCTGCCCACTTCCGCTCCGTAGCCGTCGCTTATCACCCTTTCCGCTACCCACTCTTCACATCCTACTCCGGTGAGTCCCACTGTCCTTATCTTTACATCGCACACATACTGATCTTTTCCTTTCTTTCACTTCCCTGTCTTCTAAAAATGGCTTCAAACCCTACCTCCCCTAATCGCTCTTCTTCCTCCTCCGAAAGCGACCCTGACTCCACCGCTGCCGGCGGCCTCCGTTTAGA
>NZ_BTIG01000213.1:0-283 GCF_036247965.1 Bradyrhizobium sp. TM233
CTACGGGGACAATGTTAATTAAAAGAAAACTACTTATAAGTTAAAGCTACAAATAAGGGCTATTGCTATCATACATTTAAAACAATAAAAAATGTCTTACACTGGCTACCAATTAAAACCTACTGTGCGACCCATCACTTGAGCTCAAAATCTATTGAACGACCTAACTATCACATCTTTCTGAGGATGACAAAATTGCATTGCATCTGCTTTAGAACAATTAAACCTTTGTTTAAGTTAAAACTTAAAAGCAAAAGCAATACAATTATGTGCTATTGGAGTC
>NZ_BTIG01000214.1:0-299 GCF_036247965.1 Bradyrhizobium sp. TM233
GCAGGAGTTCCAATCCAGGAGATCGCGGAAAATCAGAGGGTTGTGGATTCGTTGGTCTAGAGCTCTCCTCTAGTTCTCCCTCAGGCCCGAGGTTACGACCGTGGTTTGACAAGAGCTCGCAGAGATTACTTCATTGTCAAACAACTTGGAGTCGTCCCGGAAGGTTCTGATGAGGAAGCAATCCTTAGCCTTGCTAATCACCTCGTTGCTAACCATCCGAGGCTTTACGGAGGTTCCTAGTGATGCGTTTTCGGGTCCTGTCTCTTGTTAAGTTTTGTTTAGGGTGCTCTTGGTTGTTT
>NZ_BTIG01000215.1:0-285 GCF_036247965.1 Bradyrhizobium sp. TM233
TCTGTATATTCTATCTGATTTGTTTACTTTTCAACAAATGTCGAGGAGGGATATACTCACTCCAGGAGTAAGTCACCTAAGTCACTCCAAATCTTTAACCGTTAATTATATTACAATCTACAGGCTCATATTCATCACTAATTCCCTCACGTGATTTAAAAAAAACTGACAAAGGGCGAAACGATAAAATTTTCTCATCGTTGCAGCGGTGCTCTCCTTCGCCGGCATGAGAGACTGACAGAGGAAGGGGTGAAAGGGTTCCCCCCTGACACCGACACCAACGGT
>NZ_BTIG01000216.1:0-487 GCF_036247965.1 Bradyrhizobium sp. TM233
TAGCAGACCGAAATGGCAGACCTTCGGGTTTACTGCTGATCTGGCTACCGTTGTTGTTGGTGTAAGAGGCACGCGGGCCGAAATGGTCCCACCGTGGCTGGTGTTAGGGCTGATCCGTTTGATGTCCATCCCTTCCGGAATGCATGTGGTTAACTAGGTGAACCGTCATTTGCATATCATGCAACATGCATACTAATTTAGTTGTCGTATGTGATTGTTACTTGTTAATCCTGTTTGGAACATGTTAATTGTTATTATTGTCGTTATGATTTTGTGGAACATGCATCCCTAGGAATTATATCTCTAGTTATAAGCATAAGTGGCTATCTAGTATTTGTCTCTATTGGGTTTATTATCTACATAGTTCTTTAGAGTTGACCCTCGCGTCTTCTGTGTGTGTTTTGGCTGACAACGCCTTTTGTCAGATGAATATTGCGAACTGGTTCACCATGGTCCACCCTTCGGGGGGGATTAGGTATGAGATGAT
>NZ_BTIG01000217.1:0-268 GCF_036247965.1 Bradyrhizobium sp. TM233
ATTAGACCTATAAATTTTATTTTAAGCATAATGGAAGCTTGTGACCATTATATATATGCGATTGTACTGCCATATTTCCTCCATGTGTTTGTTTTACGCCTTTGGGTTTAGACTTCGTGTAGCAATTTTGAGTGTGTGCGAAAACTAGGACTTTTGCTCAGTTTTGAACCGAGACTTTGTTCACACTGTATTTCCCGTAAGATCAAGTGTGGCCTTGCCAGTTTTGTCCTGGCGAGGACTTATGACTACTCGGGACCCAATGGCCATG
>NZ_BTIG01000218.1:0-289 GCF_036247965.1 Bradyrhizobium sp. TM233
AGGTGATGACATTGGTTAATGTCGAGGTTCGTGTGAAGAAGAAGGGTTTACAGGTTAAAACTGTGGCTAAGGTTTATACCTTTGGTGAAAATTCGTGGACAATGATTCCTGGGGATCTCCAGTGCGTTCCCGATTCGTGGAATAAATTTGGGCAATTTGCGAGTGGTAATCTGCATTGGCTGACTACGACGGTGATCGATCAGGGTAAAGTGGTTCTTTCCATGGATGTGGAGAATGAGACTTGTGGTCAATTGTTGCTACCTCCTCATTTGAGCGCTCGTGATGACGT
>NZ_BTIG01000219.1:0-302 GCF_036247965.1 Bradyrhizobium sp. TM233
TCAAGAAGAAGCAGGTGAAGTGCTTCAAGCTGCTGCTTCCACTCCTACCATCAATGAGAGTGAGATTCTGAAGGAAGAACTGACTGCCCAATTAACCTCCATCGATCAGGACATTCGTCCTTTGCACCTTCAGCTTTTTTCAATGAAGGAATCTCGTGCCTTCTTATGTGTCTAGGAATTGTTCTTCTAGTATTTTCTTATCCTCTGTACTCTTTTCCGTTCATTAATAATAACATGCGTTTTATCTAAGTTAATTCTTTGTTGTTATTGTTTTTGTTTTTCACTCTTTTTGCTTATGACAA
>NZ_BTIG01000220.1:0-290 GCF_036247965.1 Bradyrhizobium sp. TM233
AACCACTGCTCCACGGAGAGCACAAGAGGCAGTGACAGGTATCACGCCTGCGGCTTTGCAACAAATGTTAGATACCTTACAGAAGGTGCAGTCCCAAAACGAGCAGTTGCAAGCCCAGGTTGAGTATCTCACTCAGCGGCAGGATTTTAAGCAAGAACAACGCTTGGAGGCGGAGGATGTAGTTGAATTCCAACCTTTTGTTCCAGCCATCACTAGGGTGGACATTCCAAAGCACCTTCAAACCATGGCATTAGACGCCTTTTCAGGCGAGTCTGATCCTATGGAGCACC
>NZ_BTIG01000221.1:0-465 GCF_036247965.1 Bradyrhizobium sp. TM233
AAAAAAGGAGTAATTAACTGTGACACGTTCCCTAACAAAAAATCCTTTTGTAGCGAATCGTTTATTAAGAAAAATAAATAATCTTAACACAAAATCAGAAAAAGAAATAATAATAACTTGGTCCAGAACATCTACCATTATACCCGCAATGATTGGCCATACCATTGCTATTCACAATGGAAAAGAGCATTTACCGATTTATGTAACGGATCGTATGGTAGGCCATAAATTGGGAGAATTTTCTCCTACTCTAAACTTCCGGGGACACGCAAAAAATGATAATAGATCTCGGCGTTAACGTTAAATTTAATGTAATTTTAGTAATAGTAATTAAAAACTTACTAAACTCAACAATAATTTCATTATTTTTAAATGAGTATAATTTTAACTAAAAAAAAATAATAAATTTTGATTCATTTCTTTTTTTCGTTAAAATACAACCCTCTAAGACGTAAGAACTAATAC
>NZ_BTIG01000222.1:0-299 GCF_036247965.1 Bradyrhizobium sp. TM233
TATAATTTCCCATAAAATAGGAATAGAATTCATGCAAAGAGAGGGCCACTATATCATCAGTTTCTAGAAAGTAGAAGGGATGCAATATAGTACTTGTTCCCTGGTCAAAATTGCGCACCACAACCCCCAAATTTTGTGGCAGCGCAACATGAGGTGAGATTCAGTCTCCCCTTCTAGCCCACATAAATCACATAGTCCACCGTTTTCAATGAAGATACCCCTTCTCAGTAAATTCACTTTAACCCCTTCTCAGTCAATTTCCAAATAAAGAGCAGCGCCTTTGGAGGCACCCATTTGCG
>NZ_BTIG01000223.1:0-278 GCF_036247965.1 Bradyrhizobium sp. TM233
ACTTAATTCATGTTAGAGCATTATGATTTATGATGTTATTTGATCTATGTAAGTAACTCTATCTGTTGGGGAAAAGCTTGAGTGTTCTTGCTGTTATGTTGGATCTTATAGTCATTATCATTTCTTGAACTCAGGGTTTAAGCATACGAAAGTAATTCTACATTCCAACATTTTTATCTTTTCTTTTCTCACTTTTTTTCTTAACCTACTATTTGTAGCTTTGAAAAAAAAAACCACATCCTTTTTTAGGTTTTATTTTCTAGAAGTTTACATGATTA
>NZ_BTIG01000224.1:0-279 GCF_036247965.1 Bradyrhizobium sp. TM233
ATGCCTTTTATAGGAAAAGAAATCAGCCTAAAATAATTAAGTCTAATTTCTCGTAAGAGAATCCTATGCTGGAAGTTACACAAAATAAAAGAAAATTAAAGCTTTGTTCAGCCTCTTTATCCATGTACAATGGCTGAAAGCATCTTGTAACTCCCTTCTTGATTGTTCTTCATGGTTAGGGAACCAAGCATTCAATGCTCTTTATGCAATTAACTCTTTTGTCTTTGTAACTCCTTTTCTTGTCTTGATAGCCTTCATTCTTCTTGTCTATTTCTGAAT
>NZ_BTIG01000225.1:0-282 GCF_036247965.1 Bradyrhizobium sp. TM233
TAACCAGGTAAGGACTTAGGAGTTGTAACTTAATCATAGAATCAATTTACATAATATGGCTTAAGTAATTAGAAATAATTAAGTTGAAATATTTTAGCTTAAGTTAGATTATTAGATTAATGACTTAGAAATAATGAAATCAGATTATGAGGACGTATAGGACATGAGGACAGAAATGGTAACATGGAAAGAATTATAGGAATTAGCTATTAGAAAATGAAATTAGTTTGCATGATATAACTAGATGATTAAGTTGTTGTTTTTAAATTAGTAATTAACCTA
>NZ_BTIG01000226.1:0-288 GCF_036247965.1 Bradyrhizobium sp. TM233
ACATGTTCAAGTCGAAAAAACAAAGATAGAATCACCACAAATGGGATCTATCAAACTGCACGACACATGACGAACAGAGATCCAATCAGTCGAGTAAACCAGCAACCACCTCAAACAACCACAAGCCCACAAGCGTCGTAGTGCTGAAACCCAAGAAAAGAAAAGAAAGCAGAAGAAAGCCGCAACCAGCCAACGATGACGACATCACTGGCGTCTGCACATCATCTTCAGCTCCGCAACCGCAACCAAAACCCAAGAAAGAAACCTACTACGCAAGAAAAAGGTGAG
>NZ_BTIG01000227.1:0-278 GCF_036247965.1 Bradyrhizobium sp. TM233
CCCGCTCTGACTACTAGAAACTTCAGATAAGGCTGCCAATTTCGCACCGAGACTCCTCTTCTTCTTTCTTCTTCCCTTTTCTCTACCATTTTTAACAACGAGACTGCCCAACTGGGATGGTTTCATTGAATCAGAGCTTTGAACTGTTGTGGAAGAAGACAATACTCTTTCACTTTGAGCATCCAATAAATTACCAGTCTGTTGTTTCTGATTTTCAGAACTCTGCCTCAAATCCTGAGACAAGGAATATCTGCCACAAGAGGCCTCCATTAGATGAT
>NZ_BTIG01000228.1:0-296 GCF_036247965.1 Bradyrhizobium sp. TM233
GGAGGATCCCCATTTTGCTGAAAGGATAATCGCTGCATTGGAAAGTCCAATGCATCAACCTGATTTTGCTGAGAGGATACTTGCTGCATTGGAGCATCCAATTGTACTCCATTTTGCTGAGGGGATAATTCCTGCATCGGAGCGTTTAATTGAGGAACTTGATTTTGTTGAGGAACCAAGTCAGTGTCATCAATGGTTAGGTCATGGATGCTTGCCCTTTTTCTCCTTTTTGGTGTACTATTCAGGCGAAGATAATACTTTTGAGCATGACTAGCAATTTGAGTTGGAGTTTTTGA
>NZ_BTIG01000229.1:0-287 GCF_036247965.1 Bradyrhizobium sp. TM233
GATAATTTGATAAGCCAATGATTTTTTTCCGTGTTTCAGAATACGGTTAACCAACATGTTAACCAATCGATTACGATAAATTGGATCGGATTTTGCGGTTTTTTTTTCTGCAGTACCTCGCCGTGACATGAGCGTAAAAGGTGGAATCCGTTTTTTTTTATAACTTATAGGGGCTAAAATCATTTATTTTGGCTTTTTGGCCCCATATTGTAGGGTAGATTTCGAAAGATATGAAAGATCTCCCTCCAAGCCGTACATACGACTTTCATCGAATACGGCTTTCCGCA
>NZ_BTIG01000230.1:0-276 GCF_036247965.1 Bradyrhizobium sp. TM233
TGGTATGTCTTAATAATTACTTTATTAAGTTGTATTTATTTTTAGCGTATTATTAATAACTTTTAACTTAATTCATTTCATTGTAGGGGGACGCTATGAGGATGCTGCTAGGATCTGGCTGGTGAACCAGCTTGGTGCCACCCTCTTTGCCAGCAAGAGTGGTGGTTACCACACTACTGTCTACTGGATTGGGATGCTTTAGGACCTCGGTCGCGTGTCGGAGTACGCGTGGGGTGCGATTGCGCTGGCTTCGTTGTACGAACAGCTGAGTCGTGC
>NZ_BTIG01000231.1:0-293 GCF_036247965.1 Bradyrhizobium sp. TM233
TGTGGGCGACCAATGGAGTGATCTCCAAGGAAACTCTTCTGGAAACCGAACTTTTAAGATCCCAAATCCAATGTATTTTGTTCCATAGTGTATTTTTGGAAATCTTGTTTATTCTAGCCAATGTAAATGTAACGTTTCATGTTGAAAGCTACAATGAAGAAGTTTGTCATGTGATGAACAATTAGGAATTAGATTTCATGTTTGATATTAAATATATCATATTAGGGCTGACCGTGAGAAGGTCGAACGACTTCTTCTCAAATACATGCTTTAATCTTTGGGTTCAATTTCTT
>NZ_BTIG01000232.1:0-327 GCF_036247965.1 Bradyrhizobium sp. TM233
GAACTACTATGCTCCTGAACAAATGACCAGGACTCAGTTCAGGCGTTTTTTGAGGAAAAGGAAAGCTGAGAGGGAAAGAGGTGGCAAGTCTCGTTCACCATGGGACATAAAACCAGAAAACAATCCTAGCAATGAACCTAGCGTGGCGTCAATTATCAAACAGCTTGACCACGCCATTAAATAGGGAACAACCGCGCTACCAAACCCAGCCAAGGAAAAGGGGAAAGATGCTGCTGAAGATGATGATAAAGACATGCTCGAAGATTTCGACGACAGTGATGGAGAAGACCTCAACATCATTTGCATAGTGTCTATCTTACCTGCAGA
>NZ_BTIG01000233.1:0-296 GCF_036247965.1 Bradyrhizobium sp. TM233
GAAACATATAAAACTGAATCCAAGTGAAGTTAGTGATGGAGATTCATGAAGCCACAGAGTAATACATGAAATCACTACATGAAATCACAGAGATAGTTTCACACAGGCTTTTGAGTACACATTTATCTTGAAATTCACGAGCTCCCTTCGTTCCATGTGAAATTGCCCCAAGTTCCACGATGAAACCTATATAAACTATAGTTTTCTTGATGAAAGTTAGTAAAGCTCAAGTGCATGTGAAATGGGCGAGGTTTCAAGTGGTAAGGAAGGAACTCTCAACATTGGACGTGAAATTG
>NZ_BTIG01000235.1:0-293 GCF_036247965.1 Bradyrhizobium sp. TM233
ACACTAGTTATGTATACTTATGTTAGGTAATCGGTTCTATGGGAACGAAAAAAAGTAAAAACAACTAAAAACTGTCTGAAAAACATTTAAACAAATCACAGGCATTCGCCCTAATGACTATGAAACAAAGTGTGTTGAAGATTTAAGATATCGTTACATATATATTATTAAAGTATTTTTCATTCTCATTTACGCTGAAGGTTGTTTCAATCATAAATAAAGCTATTATCATAATTCATGGCAATATAAAGTCGTGAGTGCTACTTTAATTACAAGAATATCAAATAAATTTG
>NZ_BTIG01000236.1:0-285 GCF_036247965.1 Bradyrhizobium sp. TM233
GGCCTTTCATAAGTGGAGACAGAATAAAGCGTCCATAATAAAGTCGCTTACTGTCTATTCTTGATTCAACACACTTCCACTGTAGTGTCCGAGTAGATACTCTTACTTTCTCTCGAACCATAGTAATATATTTTGATCAAACCCTTGAATTGTTTATTTCTCTTGAGATCTTTTTAATGTTTATTTTTAGTTTTATACACGTCTTTTTTTAGGTGACCTACATCCATTATGTGGCATAGGAGTTACATCCCGTATAAAGTTTAATAATATACCGCTTCTACGAAT
>NZ_BTIG01000237.1:0-287 GCF_036247965.1 Bradyrhizobium sp. TM233
TAGTAACAATTATGTGATAATATTCTATATATTTGAAATTTTATCGTGTGTATTTAATATTGTCACTATATAATAGTTACATCGTAATATTTGTAGTTTTTATACACTTCCTATATCGTTGTATGCGTACCCCAAAGGTGATAATTTTATTTTTGCCGTATGAATATTTTTATATTTAGGAAAATATTTATATTTTTAACACAAAAAAATGTATACATGTAACATATATTGTGCATGGATAGATCGATAATATTTTTATGTAGCTTAAAGTATTGGACAGGTCATCA
>NZ_BTIG01000238.1:0-287 GCF_036247965.1 Bradyrhizobium sp. TM233
AACATTTAGTTGAATGTTTGATTTTTGAGAGTTGTGTATTAATGATGATTTATTAAGATATATTTATTCATTTAACGTGATCTCCAAGTCTTAAGATGATTAGTTTATGAGTGTTGGCCGCAGGGAAGAAAATGGTGGGACTTGAATTAAGAAATGGATTTGGTTTTGGTTGCTGGGTATGGGTGGGGTTATTGGGTTGTTGAGCTTGCTAGATGTGGGGATGGGTTTTCGGGTGGTGCAGGCTCGGTGGCGGGGTTTGAAAGTGGGAGTTTCAAGTGAATGGGGTT
>NZ_BTIG01000239.1:0-292 GCF_036247965.1 Bradyrhizobium sp. TM233
GCATTTCTAAGCTCTAATTGTTATGTTTTTCAGGTCTGGGCCAGAATCTGGTCTGTTCTAGCAAATCACTTTATATCAGCTGGGAGTCATCATGATGAAAAAATTGCTATGTATGCCATAGATTCTCTAAGACAACTTGGTATGAAGTATTTGGAGCGTGATGAGCTGGCCAATTTTACTTTCCAAAACGATATTCTCAAACCATTTGTTGTTCTTATGCGGAATAGTCAAAGTGAATCCAAAAGGAGACTAATTGTTGATTGCATTGTTCAGGTGTTGTGGTCATAAGGTT
>NZ_BTIG01000240.1:0-268 GCF_036247965.1 Bradyrhizobium sp. TM233
AAGCAACAACATCAGAAGATGCTACTACAACTTCTGACTTGCGTCATCAGAAGAAGAGTAGGCTCCTAGCTTCTCATTCTGAAGTATCTAAAGATGAAATTTTGTCCAGAACGGAGATGTCACCAGAACCACACTTCTGCTCTCATCTAATCAGAAGCCAAGTATCCCTTGGTATTCCTTCTGAGGGGGAGTATTTCGTCTTATGCTCTTACTATTTTTTTTTTCCCTCCACCTTCATGCTTTTTGCTTATGACAAAAAGGGGGAGTA
>NZ_BTIG01000241.1:0-489 GCF_036247965.1 Bradyrhizobium sp. TM233
TGAAAATGATTTTAACTAGAGAGTTGTAGATCTTTAAAATAGCTTTTCGGAAAGATATTATACATGATTTTTTGTTGGAGGACGCATTCTGTAGACCAGTTTCAATGAACGTTCTTTCTGCTGTCCAAAAAGCTAAGTTGCGAAAATGTGTTGTTTTCCATGCATAAGCCTTATGTTACCTTATTTGATAATTTATGCCATGATGTGCCATGCGTAAGTGTAAGTTTATGCTATGCCTTATGTGAATTGTGATATTATTGGAAATTGTTCAAAGGGTCGCTTATCCAGCTGTAATTCCCGATGTGTCTATGATCGTTTAATTGTTATATTTATGCGATGTTGATGTAAGACTCTAGGTAGACTTTAGAGACTTAAACAAAGAGAAACGTGTAATTAACTCGCTTGCAAGTAAATGTGAATAATATGGGCATAGGTCTAGTGTAGACTATAGTCCATGAGAACGATGGGCTTGCACGCGAGGGAGAATTG
>NZ_BTIG01000242.1:0-250 GCF_036247965.1 Bradyrhizobium sp. TM233
TTTATTTCTTGATTTTATCTTAATTTATTTTTGATTTATTTTTAGAGTATTAATTAGTTTTTATGTCATTTTTATTGAATTTTTGGATTTTTAATTAATTCCGGATTTTATGAGTTTTTATTGTGATTTGCTAGATTTTGATAGTTTTTATCTATTTTTATTTAGTACATTTTTAAATTTTAGATTTGATTAGGATTTCTGTTGTTTAAAATACATTTTTAAATTTTAGAATTAGGATTTAGGTTTTTTA
>NZ_BTIG01000243.1:0-291 GCF_036247965.1 Bradyrhizobium sp. TM233
TGTTTATGTTATTTATTTGCTAGAAAATTATATTAATATCAACTTTGAATTTAAAATATTAGAATTTTTTTGGTATGAACACTTTATTACACCTTATCTTACCTTTTCTTTTATTTTTATCTTATTTTATTGTTAATTTATTAAACTTGGTAAAAACTATAAAATCAAATAATTCAAAAAATAAAAATAATAATAAAATTCGAAAATAGTTAAATAGAAACTGAAAAAAATATTAAGTCAAAAAATGAAAATAAATCAAAAGTCAGAAAATATTAAGTAGAAGATGATTTT
>NZ_BTIG01000244.1:0-352 GCF_036247965.1 Bradyrhizobium sp. TM233
AAGCCTACCTACCAAGGTTCAGCCACAGCAGGTTCTGGAAGTTCCAGAAATGCCCTCCAACGGTCATATTCTCTCAACAGAAATATCCTTTGCACCTTGGACTATAAAAGGCTGAAGAAAAGAAGAAAGCTAAGAGAGAGAAATCAAGAGCTGCAATACAAGAAAAGATTCAAGCCTCTACTTTCTTCATCTATTCTTATTTGGTTTACACTCAGCTTATTTAGAAGCAAACCTTTGTAAACACCAACCTCAAACAGTTGTTTGATTTTCCTTAAGGGACCAGGTAGGTCAGTATCCTTAAGAAGACTAGGATTTGTGTATCTTAGTGGTGATTCCTTTAGGAGATCAAGGT
>NZ_BTIG01000245.1:0-285 GCF_036247965.1 Bradyrhizobium sp. TM233
AGCTTGGAAATGATTTCAAATTTAAAATTAAAGCCTTAAGGAAGGCTAATGTGATTCTTCTGCAAATGAAAAAAAAGAAGAAGGTTTTTGTTTATAAAAAAAAAGTTTGTCTAAATAGAAATCACACAATAATAATGAGTAATCATTTAAGAAGTTCAATATATTTGATGTTACGCATGCTAAACTTCACATGATGCTAATGTGTGACAGTATATATATGAGTTGTTTTTAGCATATCGATATTGTATTTTCTATCATAACATAAATTATATCTTTCATTTCTCT
>NZ_BTIG01000246.1:0-288 GCF_036247965.1 Bradyrhizobium sp. TM233
AGGTGCTTTTATATGACCATAAATTTTGGTTACTTTTCTGCCCTTAGGGCTTTCACCTAGTGCTTCTATCTATTTTGTTTGTTGTGGACATAGCCCTTGAGATGATCAGAAGTAGTACAAGAAAGAGGGGTTTGAATTGTGTCATCCAAAAACTTGGTTTTCCAAATGATTGAAAACATTGTCTATTGTCTTGAGTTTGTATCGTTTGGTGCAACAGATAAGTGAGTATAAAGAAAGAGAATCAAGGGACGCCATCATTTTTATCCTGGTCCACCACGAGAACGACAG
>NZ_BTIG01000247.1:0-492 GCF_036247965.1 Bradyrhizobium sp. TM233
TTGGGGATTTATGAAACCATAATCCCAAATTGCAATTAGCAAACGAGGAGCCGACATGCTAGAGGCACATGCCTTCACGTGCCTTCATTTTTCCCTTTTTAAAATTTGTATATTCCACGTGTCGGTCAAGAAAAAAAAGGAAAAGCCACGTTAGCACCTTCCGTTAGTTTTCTAAAGTTTAACTTGCGGAAGGGCAGTCGCAACACTTTTGAGAAATATGGAGGGTAAAAATGTAGAGGAAGAAAGAGTCGGGATAACTTTTACACATAGTTGAAACATCAGGGGAAAAAACCAATTTTAGCCTAATATTAAAATAAACACGTGACCCGCAGGCTAGCCCATACTGTTGGATTTATTAATCCAGCGTCACCCTTAGGATTCGATGGGCTTAACATCCCACCCCATGGCGCTTAACATCGCAGCCCCTTGAGGACTCTGTGCTATAAGGAAATAAAGTTGCGCCCTCACTAACAGCAATTTCTTTTGGCGTAG
>NZ_BTIG01000248.1:0-659 GCF_036247965.1 Bradyrhizobium sp. TM233
AGACAACCTGATATCTCTTACTTCCATCCATTCGGAAGTACTTGCTACATGCTCAACACTAAGGAGCAATTGGGTAAATTCGATTCTAAAGCTTTAAAATGCTATTTTCTTGGTTATTCTGAAAGATCTAAAAGTTTTAGAATTTATAATATTATTCATCAAACTGTTGAGGAATCTATCCAAATTAGATTTGATGATAAGCTTGACTCTGACCAGTCAAAGCTAGTTGAAAAGTTTGCAGATTTAAGCATTAATGTTTCTGACAAAGGCAAAGCTCCAGAGGAAGTTGAGCCAGAGGAAGATGAACCAGAGGAAGAAGCTGGTCCCTCTAACTCACAAACTCTGAAGAAGAGCAGAATCACTGCAGCTCACCCTAAGGAATTGATTCTGGGCAACAAAGATGAACCAGTCAGAACCAGATCTGCCTTCAGACCCTCTGAAGAGACCTTGCTCAGTCTGAAAGGATGGGTGTCCTTAATTGAACCCAAGTCCATAGATGAAGCTCTTCAGGACAAGGATTGGATTCTGGCCATGGAAGAAGAATTGAATCAATTCTCCAAGAACGATGTTTGGAGCTTAGTGAAGAAGCCTGAGAGTGTCCATGTAATTAGAACAAAATGGGTGTTCAGAAACAAGCTGAATGAGAAAGGAGATGTAGT
>NZ_BTIG01000249.1:0-275 GCF_036247965.1 Bradyrhizobium sp. TM233
GTTCTCTCTATCAAATTGGTGCTTTCACCGAGTTACTCATGCCTCCGAACTGAAGTTCTACCACCGCACATGGATTTACAACCAGATTTACGGTTTGGTTCTATGGTAGAACAACTCCAATACCTATGGGAGATCAGATTCAATCCTGAACCTGGAATTCCAAACCCTTATGCATCACCATCATTTTCCCCTCCCCATTTCACCCACCAAATCCATCACCTTGCCGCAAGCTACCACCCAGAATCATGGGAATTTGAGTTTGCCACCCTAGGTAT
>NZ_BTIG01000250.1:0-276 GCF_036247965.1 Bradyrhizobium sp. TM233
TAAATGGACCATTTTCCTTTGATATATTTATGAATATTTTACTTCACCCATAGCTTTATATATTCATATCAGCATCAGATGATAACAACAGATATGTTTCCATGAGTACTCCTAAAACAAATATAAAAAGTAAAAGCCTTCTCCCACAAGGTGGTGCATCATACATATATTCATAAGGCTTGTTTGGTGGGCAAGATAAAGAGATAGACTAGACTTCTCCTTTACAATTATAATCTTATGTCTGTTGCATCATAGGATATGATGCAAATCATATTG
>NZ_BTIG01000251.1:0-291 GCF_036247965.1 Bradyrhizobium sp. TM233
ATTAGAAATAATAAGAGAGATAAAGGGCATTATAGGAAGTCAGATAGTAATTTTAATAAAACAAGAACATTAATTGCTACTACCCCAGTTTCTATGTATCTGTTCAGGAAGAGAAGGTTCACAAAAATTAAGGAAAGCAATCAATTGTGTTAATTTTCGTAAAGGTATTATTTGTTTTCCTATTTCATCACCATTTAGAATGTATTTTGTCTTTCTTCATTTATTGTTTCTGTAAGGCTATTTCTTGGAAAAACATCAATTAATGCTCTCTTGAAACTCTAAGTGAACATT
>NZ_BTIG01000252.1:0-300 GCF_036247965.1 Bradyrhizobium sp. TM233
TTGCTCTATGAATGTAGTAGTTATATTTTGGAAATTAAATTTCAGAGTCCGCAGGACAGCTGGCTACTGCTAGTGCATTGTTCCCATAATAGATTGTCTCGAGTTCTAGCTTTCCATGAACGAAGTTCCTTGTTCCATGTAGTTTTGTTTCAATGATTTAATTGTAGTATATCATTTTCAGAAACACAAATGGACATGGCGGCTACCTTTCCTCACCTTTCTATGGACTCCTAAACCTCCAAGAGATCAAACATCTACTTCAGTGTAGTTGGTTTGTCACTCCATTATTATGGAACTCTC
>NZ_BTIG01000253.1:0-278 GCF_036247965.1 Bradyrhizobium sp. TM233
GTCTTCTTCTAGATACCTCCCCCATTTTGGATTCTCACTAATCCGTTGTGCGTAGGCCACATTCACCGTAAGACCCTACATTTATTAAATAATTATATTATAATCATAATAATAATAATAATATGTGGCTTGTTCACTTTGACTGTTCAGAAAACTCAGAGAAAAAGAGATGAACTGAATAGAAAAATCTATTGAATGAATAAAAGGTGCATACAAAATAGCTTCAGAGTCTATTTATACTATCAACAAGAAGGTGTATCATAACTATGCTATGACCT
>NZ_BTIG01000254.1:0-560 GCF_036247965.1 Bradyrhizobium sp. TM233
TTTTCTTGCTTTAAGCTTGTTAATTTCCAGTTCCTTTGTGTAATTTTTTGTCGAATTCTTGTAGTTTTCATGTTATTTTGATTTATGTGACTTCATGTAATTGATCCTTGCTTAATGAAATCCAGTTTTCTTTTAAACCGATCATTACTGTCGAAAAATACTAACTCACACACGACACTTTGGCAAGACGTTTTCTCAAAAGGACCCCGAATCTAAACTTCCTTTAGTCGAACTAAGACGATATTTGTTTACCAAAAATCACCGTAAACAAATTGGCACGCCCAAGTGGACCGTTTTTGTGAAAACTAAGTTTTACAGAAGCGTTTTGTGTGTTTATTGTATTGCATGTTACCTGGTATTTGTTACTTGCTTTGCTTGTGATTTACGTGTTATATGCACCTAAGAAGTGGTAAAACTGTGAGTATGGCAAGCAATCGAGGGAGAACTTCCCCCCAAGGGTCTAACGTGGGCAATCAGGGTAGCCCCGGGGGAAGTAGCAGTAATAATAATGAAGAAGTGTCTACTGGGATGGGACCTGGCACCACTATGCCAACCCAGAA
>NZ_BTIG01000255.1:0-432 GCF_036247965.1 Bradyrhizobium sp. TM233
GATCAGGCAGTATGAATCCTTCCAAATGGAACCTGACGATCCATTGAGGATATGTTTTCAGATTCCAGTTGATTATTGCTGGAATAAGACCCCTCAACAAAAGTTACACAACTGCTGATCATGTCATGAGGATTCTTAGAGGTCTTCCTGAAAGCTAGATGCCCTTGATAACCTCCTTGGAATTGACTAGAGATGTTGAGCAGATGAGTTTGGAAGAACTCATAAGCATACTGAAGTGTCATGAACTAAAGCGTGCTGAACATCAAGGTCACAAGAAGAAGTCTATTGCCTTGAAATCCAAATCTGAAAAGGCTAAGGCTCTCCAAGCAGCAGCAGAAGAATCTGAAGAAGCATCAGAAGATTCTGATGAAGATGAGCTGACTCTGATCTCCAAGAGACTCAACCGCATCTGGAAGCACAGGCAGAGCAAGT
>NZ_BTIG01000256.1:0-283 GCF_036247965.1 Bradyrhizobium sp. TM233
AAAAAATTGACGGTCGGACCAACTTTGTTCACAGAGTGTTAGGTGAGGGACGATTTTTGTAATTAAATTAGGTGAGGGACCAAAATCGTGGCTTTTATAAATGTCAGGGACCAAAGTTGCAATTAAGCCTTTTGATTTTTATTCCTACATTAAAAATTATCGTGCTCTTATCATTTTTTTTGGAAGTCCAAATATATTAATAAAGAGGGGAGTGTCTAGCACGGGAGTAGGACAAAGAGGATAAAGAAAACCAAGACCTCATATATCCACAAAAATACACAAT
>NZ_BTIG01000257.1:0-291 GCF_036247965.1 Bradyrhizobium sp. TM233
ATATTACTTCATATATCAATCATATGAGGCATTGATTGTATTTTGACTATTTTCTGAAGAAACTATTTGCGGCATGGTGATACCCCTTATATGTTTCAAGTTAAGCTGGTTTTCTTGATTAATTATATTGAAGGAACAAATACCTAACACAAGAACAAGTGTACAACCCAATTAAGCAAATGCAAAGATGAAAAAAAATTCCTTTATAAGTAACTGTTTCCACACGTGATCATGACAAGCTTATGAAATTGCAAGAACGCACGCAAGCAATGTGTTGCAATGACCAACACA
>NZ_BTIG01000258.1:0-286 GCF_036247965.1 Bradyrhizobium sp. TM233
ATATTGTGAAGCTACCATGATCTTTCAGTTTAGGAGGGAGCTTCTTTTGTAGAATAGCACTGCATTCCTCAGTTAACATTATAGTTTCACTCTCCTCACTTAGTTTTCTTCTCCTTGACAAAATGTCTTTCATGAATTTAGCATAAGTGGACATTTGCTCCAATGCTTCAGAAAAAGGAATGTTAATTTGAAGCTTCTTAAAAACTTCTAAAAATTTTGAAAATTGTTTTTCCAAATTGTTTTTTACTAAAGCATTGGGGAAATGGATTTTTCCACAACTAGCAGA
>NZ_BTIG01000259.1:0-280 GCF_036247965.1 Bradyrhizobium sp. TM233
CACGTTCTCTCTTTGTTTTTCACGTGAAGGTGCTGTAGTGTATCTCTGTTTTCTGATTGTGGAAGAATAGGGTTTCCCCCCTTGGCTAAAATCACATGCAACCCACAAGTGGGCTAGGGTTTTGTTTTTCCACAAGCCCGACCCAAGTCCAACCTTAACCCACCAGTCTAATTACCTAATCAGACCTGAAACTTACTAAAACCTAAGCCCTCAAAGGTAAATTCATAATTAAATTCGGACTTAGAAGAAAAACAATGTAATAATCCCGCTGGCACTGTAC
>NZ_BTIG01000260.1:0-288 GCF_036247965.1 Bradyrhizobium sp. TM233
TGAAAAGAAAAACCAAAGCTATCGGACATTTTGCTCCAAACTTTGAGCACAGAAAGACATGGTTTAAAGCTACAGAAAGTAGAAACAAAAGTATGGAATAGCAAGATTACCTCGCTGTCGTTCCAAAGAAACTGAAATCGGGTCGATCGGGCAAGAACTCGCGAAGAAATCCTCTCCCTCTCTCCCTACAAACCCGCGGCCCCTCTCTCTAGTTGGTGGGAAATGAGATATTTTCTCATTTCCCGCCTTTTATAGCGAACGTCGAAAAAGTAAACTTCGAGGTTTTCC
>NZ_BTIG01000261.1:0-471 GCF_036247965.1 Bradyrhizobium sp. TM233
GCAACCGTGGGTGAGCTGGACTCTGAAGAAGTCACTCCCACAGGCTCCTCCTCTGAGGGGTCCTCATCATCAGAAGATGACGGTGGTGGTGGTGCTCCTAATCCTGATCCGCAGTGCACTCCGGGCGGCAAGTTGAAACTGACAGTGCACCTCCTCAGCACTCCCTCCATCAAGTGTCCTACTCTGTCTACGGGATCCTCCATGATCCTCCCCGAGTACGTCGCGCGATGGCTAGCGGGGTCTACCACCCACGAACCGGGGTCATCCTGGTCAATCATCTCGTATCTAATCCCCCCCCGAAGGGTGGACCATTGTGAACCAGTCCGCAATGGACATCTGACAAAAGGCGTTGTCCGCCAAAAACACACACAGGAGACGCGAGGGTCAACTCCAAAGAACTATGTAGATAATAAACCCAATAGGTACAGATAAGAAATAGCCACTTAGGCTTATAGCTAGGGATAACATCCT
>NZ_BTIG01000262.1:0-287 GCF_036247965.1 Bradyrhizobium sp. TM233
CTTTCGACCACCACCTTAGAGTAATTCCCGTCCCTCAAGGTCTCCACAGCGACACGAATGGCCCAAAGCTCAGCGAGCAAAGGATTCGACGTGCCCAAGCGACGACAAAATCCCTTTACCCACTTGCCAGAGCTATCTCGGAGCACCCCGCCACAGGCCGCCTCACCGGAGGGCCACACCGAGCCGTCAACATTATACTTAAGCTACCCAACCCTCGGAAATAACCAGGCGGAGCTTGTAGAACTTTGTGGCCCTGTCTCCTCATCATGCAAATGTGAGGTAACCCA
>NZ_BTIG01000263.1:0-292 GCF_036247965.1 Bradyrhizobium sp. TM233
AAAAATACCCAAAAATCCCTAATCCTATTTTCTTCCGCGCTCATCTCCTCTAAAGTCTAAACCTCTTCTACAAGCTCATAGGCGAGCGCGTTGGCTTCATGATAGGCTGATAGCATAGTTACTACTACCTCTGTTCCTATTTATCTGTCTAGGAAGAGAAGGTTCACACAAATTAAGGAAAACAATTAATTGTGTTGATTTTCATAAAAGTATTATTTGTTTTCCTATATCACCATTTATAATGTATTTTAACGCTCCCGTTTCATTTGCTAGGGTTACCACCGTGCCCCTC
>NZ_BTIG01000264.1:0-280 GCF_036247965.1 Bradyrhizobium sp. TM233
GTACCCATCAACATAACTGCATTGAAGTAAAATGAATAGTATGTTAGGCATTTTAAGAGTTCTTTTCATAACCTGACGATGAAGTTAACAAAAAAATTATAAATTTTTCTATCATCATTTTTTCTACAAAATGCTTGTATATCAGAGCCAGCCAGAAGCTCCTCCATTTAACGCACCAAAAAGATGGTTAACAGAGATGAATGAAATTATTATCAGCCTACCCTCATGTAAAAATGAAGGAAAGGGTGCAGCCAAGTAAAATACAAATCAAGATGAGTTA
>NZ_BTIG01000265.1:0-442 GCF_036247965.1 Bradyrhizobium sp. TM233
AAATAAAATTTGTATATTGTTTATTAAAATCAGATTAGGGTGACATGTGGAAAAACCTTCAAGAAAAAAAAAACATCCTAAATAAATTATATGTACACAATTTATAGCATCATAATAAAAAAAAATAAGGACTCATTATCAAATTTAAAAGATTTTATCTTAAATTACTATAATTAAAGAGATGAGACGTTTATTTTGATACAAAATTAATATTTGTTTTATTTAATATCTGTTTTAATATGTACAAATATTTTCATATTTAATATTTGTTATGTATTCAAAGTTAAGAAAAAATATTTGTTTTTTCAATGCAGATTTAATTTATTGAACGGATTTGTAAAAACAAAATCTTTATTTGTTTTTTTAATGCAGATTTAATATTATAAAACATGTAGATTATTTGTTTTTTACAAAATCTTTATTTGTTTTTTTATGCAGATTT
>NZ_BTIG01000266.1:0-289 GCF_036247965.1 Bradyrhizobium sp. TM233
GTTTGAGTAGGAAATAATGGAGATCATTTTGTTGAATAATTGTGTTCTTGTCTTAGGACAAGAGAACCCTAAGAGAAAACCCTAGTAGAGGGAGGTAAGAGAAATTAAAGTCTTGTGTCATAATGAAAGGGTTCCTTTTACAATGGATGACATCTCCTTTTATAGTGATATGATCCAAAACCCTAATGCTAGCCTATTTGGGCTCTTGGGCCTCATAAATCCTCGGCTTAAGATTACTTACTAGAGAACACTCTTAGTTTGATACCTATGGGAATCACCTATTCTCTTT
>NZ_BTIG01000267.1:0-296 GCF_036247965.1 Bradyrhizobium sp. TM233
TGTGAGGGTTTGCATATCATGTGTTCACTCTGTGGATGCTATGGCCACTTGGGGAGGAACTTTGTCTTGTCTATCTAAGCTGTCACATGGCAGTGGTATCACCGGCTTGCAGCTGCTGTCACACTCACAGCCATCGTCTAATGTGCATGGACATAACCTTAATTCAAATAGAGTGCGATATCTAAGAAAAAGATCCAGTACGTCTATATATCTGTAATTAGTCGGGTAAAGAAAAAGTAGTATACATGTATAAAAAAAACATGGAGATAACATTAATTCAAATCTATGCTATCTCC
>NZ_BTIG01000268.1:0-700 GCF_036247965.1 Bradyrhizobium sp. TM233
ATGAGCATCAGCATGTAGGTTCCAGATCCAAGTAGTAGTATCAGGTCCCTTAGCTATTGTTCTTGAGAAATGGCCGGGTTTTGCCCATTCCTCGAAAGAAGTTTTTATGGGATCCCTATCCACCAAAATGTTGACTTCTGGTTCCGGCGAACGAATAATCATTGAGTCCTCCTCTTTCCGGACAACACATACAAAGAGACCTGCCAATATAAATATAAAATATAATGAACTTATGAGAGATGTTTATATTGAGCTTTTTTTCTCTTCTATCCTCCATCTATCTATTCCATATTTTCTTTAATCTATTTTTTTTTAGTTATTCACTAGAACAATTATGATCCAGAAATCAATCCGGGGCAAGTGTTCGGATCTATTATGACATAGCAGTGAGGCGCTCAACGGACCCCTTTGAATATTCAAAAACCTTTTCTAGACTTTGAATTAAAGTAAAATTATTTTTTGTCCAACCTAGTGTATTCAAATTTCATTTCTAAGTTCCTTGATATAATAACTAATTTCGCTTTTTGTATTACATAGAAGATATTCTTCTTATAGAATCTATCTCAAATTATTAAATAGAAATACCAGACAAAATAGAACGATTTAAATTCGATAAGGCAAATAATGAAATTTTTTGATTGTTTCCTCCTATAGAAATGATGTCGTGATGGGATGGGGATAACGAACAATTAACTATAAC
>NZ_BTIG01000269.1:0-285 GCF_036247965.1 Bradyrhizobium sp. TM233
TTCTGAGCAGCGTGAGGATCTGGAGTGGAAGCAGAAGCAGCAGGAGTAAAAACTACGGGTGCAAGTGCTTGGCATCTAAGAGCTTCAGCCTCAGCTTCAAGTCGTTCTGTCTCTAATCTGGCTTGTTCAGCCTGAGCTGCTGCTTGACGTGCAGCTTCTTCTGCTTGTTCTTTCTTTCTTTTGGCTTCTTCAATAGCTTCAAGTAGCTTATGTCTCTGTTCTTGTTCATGAAGAGCCACCCTTCTAGCAAACCTTTGCTTTGCAGTCTCGATCCTCTGACTTCCC
>NZ_BTIG01000270.1:0-514 GCF_036247965.1 Bradyrhizobium sp. TM233
GCTCAAGGGATTAGTATCATGACTATTGGCTGTGAGAAAACATTCACAAACCAAATAAGCTGAAAAAAATTAAATTCATAAGATAATATTTTAGGCTATTTTTTTATAAAAAAAGACTATTTGAGTTATCACTTATTGGTCTTGGCATGTCAGAGTAAATGATTTTCCAGGTAAAAAATATAAAAAATGATATTAAAACTTATTTAATGACATTAAACATTTATTACTTAACATTTCTTACGAAATTTAAATATTTCAAATTAAATTAATTATTTTTCATATTATTAAATAAATAAAAAACTTAATTGTTAAAATGATTTCAATTTTAATTAATAAATCAGAGTAATATTAATTATTTATACAAATAGAACTCTAATACTATTTACTGAAATGTTTTTTTTTAATTATTGAAATGTCTAAACACGATTATTATTTTTGTATTAATTTAAGCGATAATCATTTTATACAATGTTAGAAATGTTGTAAATGAACTCGTACAACGTGTTATAACTAT
>NZ_BTIG01000271.1:0-288 GCF_036247965.1 Bradyrhizobium sp. TM233
TGATACTTTGTTGGGCAAGTAAGATTTCCTTGGACTGATGTTGCTGGATATTATGTGTTACGGGTGTGGATTATCTTATAATGGTTGGTGCGTGATCTGTTCTTGAAGTTGCTGGGATAAATTGTGTTGCTTTGGACCGTTGGTTGATTGAGCTGAAACCGTGAAGCTGCTGAAACTAGTAGATTGTTGCATCGCTTGTTGCTGTTGTGCTTTATCTGCAATTGGAAATTCAGCCTGTGCTTATAGTGGGGTTTTATTAGATTTTGGGTTTGATCTTGTGTATGGCTC
>NZ_BTIG01000272.1:0-622 GCF_036247965.1 Bradyrhizobium sp. TM233
TAAAAAGATTTGTGCTGAAACAACTTGAGACAACTTTTGCTTTGCAATATAATTTTGAATTTCAGTTTATCATTAGGGCTCTGTTAGGGTTTGCCCTTCTATTCCCTATATTCTATATTACTTTCACTGCTTTTGTTATTCCGTCCATGAAATGCTAACTTCCTGGATTAAATCTCTTTGGAAGTATATCGCACTCTTGAGGTTTTGATTTTAATGAAAAATTCTTTCGTTATTAATTTTCTTCGTCTCTATTTCTGAATCTATGGTTTGCTTAATTCTGTCGTTTTAGAAATAAGTGTTGATGTATGATCGCTTAGTTTGTGTAAATTCGTAACTGTTTCATAAACGCTTAGTTTAGGAAACTGTGAATTGATTTTCGCTTAGTTAATCAACTCTCACGAATTAGGGAAACAATGAGGAAGAATTAATCTTTTGTAACCGATGAAGGTTTGTTACACTTGAATGTTATAATCCGAGGACTAACACTTTCTTTTATCTGATTAAATCTCTTTTAAGTTTTGTTTGTTACTTTACAATCAAAACAATCAAAACCCCCTTTTTAATTGCTTTGTTGTACTCTATTATCAATTAATACTTCAGCGAGTCCTTGTGAGATCGATCC
>NZ_BTIG01000273.1:0-437 GCF_036247965.1 Bradyrhizobium sp. TM233
AGAGATAAAGAGAGGGATAGGAAAGACAATCCTAATGGATTCACAAGAAGGAGAACTTTCTTTGAAGGGACTAGGGAGAATCCCTTCCAAGGGTAAACCCTTTTACAAATCTAATATGCAAATCATACCCTAAGAGTAATCCTATTTAGAGTAAACAGCCATTTTGGTCCTTGATTGTGTTCACTTATGATGGACTAGTCCTCATACTTTGGAAATGGTCTTTTTTCGTCCTTGAATTTGTCACCGTCGGTCAAGTTAGTCCTTGGTTGAGTTTTCCGTTGGTCCCTCATACGAAAAAGTTCAAATGTCATCATTTTTGCCACATTGGCTTGACACATCATCAATGAGTCAGATCTTATTATGTCAATTTAGTCCCCAGAAAATAAAAAACTCTTAATTCATAAAAAGTAAATATAAAAAAAGAAACTCACCATCTT
>NZ_BTIG01000274.1:0-277 GCF_036247965.1 Bradyrhizobium sp. TM233
CCCACTAATGAATCTTCAAATTATTATAGGGATGGTAGTTTACCGGTCTCGTTTATCAAAAAGTATCTCGTAAAGAAGCTTTATCTTGCTAGTGAAACCGAGGTAAATTGGTCTTCTCTCTTTGCTAAATCTTACACCATTGTGATTTGTATACAATTAATGAATTCCCATTTATGATTGACAAGTTAATTGCTTTTCTGATTATAACCTTACAGGTGGAGATCTCACTACAAGGACAGCCAGTTTTATCTTCATGGCAACTGCAAAACTTAGTGGA
>NZ_BTIG01000275.1:0-288 GCF_036247965.1 Bradyrhizobium sp. TM233
ATTTGGCCTTCTTTATTTGATAGAAGATACAATACTCAGAAAATAAGAACATTGGTCCAACACAACAATACAAGGTTCTAAAAGCATGACTAAGGCACGAGGGGTGTAGTCACTGGCTCGAGCACTGAAGTGCCATGTATATGCTCAAAGCATCCTTGAAAAAGTACATTTATTGAAATAACTGAATTCACCTACAAAACCATGTAAAGCAAATAAGCAATTATTCAACTGTACGCGAAAGTAGTAAGTAATGCCTGACTGTGCTAAAGTGTCTATAAGTAAATTGGA
>NZ_BTIG01000276.1:0-286 GCF_036247965.1 Bradyrhizobium sp. TM233
GTCGGGGTGGCGACGCGTTTTTGGGAGGTGAGGTTGATGTTCGCTGTTTTTGGGGGCGCGTTCTTGGCAGATTCAGGGATAGACGAGGGTGGTTTGAGCGATGGAGGTTGGTGATGTTCGTTGGTGGTGGCTGGGATTCAGATCTGAAAGGAGAAATTTGAAGGAAGATGGTGATGAAGGAAGATGAAGATGTTGTTGATGAGCGTATTATTTGAAGATAATGAAGGATTGTTTTTCAATTTTCATAATTATTTTAGTTCATAATATAATGAAATTAATTATTTTG
>NZ_BTIG01000277.1:0-571 GCF_036247965.1 Bradyrhizobium sp. TM233
AACCTTTTAAACATACTAAGCGGCATCAAGTTGATACTCGCCCCTTGGTCACACAAGGCTTCTACCACAGTTAACCCCTCTATCTCCACCGGAATAGTAAAGCTCCCGGGATCTCTCCTCTTTTTAGGCATCTTCCTTTGCAAAATGGCACTACACTCTTCGGTCATCAAGATAGTTTCATCGACCTCACTCAACTTCCTTCTCTTACTGAGGATATCTTTCATGAACTTAGCATAGATTGGCATTTGCTCCAAGGCTTCGGAGAAAGGAATGTTAATGTGAAGCTTCTTAAAAACCTCTAAGAACTTAGAAAATTGTTTATCCAAATTTTTCTTCACCAAAGCCTTGGGAAATGGAATCTTGCGGATCTTAGGGATGTGAGTGTTTACAACCCTAGTCCTAGTGGGCTCTCTAGCTCTTTCCTCCACAACACCCTCATCTCTTTCTACCTCAGCTTCCTCATTTTTCTCTCCCTCAACTTTTTTCTCTGGCTCTTGTAACACCCTTCCACTCCTAGTAGAAACAACAGCAGTATTTTCTTGCTCGGTTAAAGTTAAAGTTTCAGAAGAGA
>NZ_BTIG01000278.1:0-286 GCF_036247965.1 Bradyrhizobium sp. TM233
TAACTTATATTTGTACATATATTTTTATACAAATTATCAATAATGATTAATTTGTACATTTTTTCACTATCAAATTATTATATTTTCTCTTAAATTTATTAAAAACATGTAAATAGCTAATGGAGTTATATTAAAATATATTTTTCTATTAGTTTAAATATGAAATTATATTCATCTAAAATGTTCACTCCGGTGTGAGCACTTTACTCTTTAACTATCTAAGGTTAAATTGCTAAGATAAATTTGCACCATTTTGTCACTAATAGCTGCAATTGAAATAAACCAA
>NZ_BTIG01000279.1:0-281 GCF_036247965.1 Bradyrhizobium sp. TM233
GCCTCTTCCTAGGTTTAGGCATCACATTATCCTTCTATCTTTTACTTTTTTCTCTCAAAGTAGCAAACCTGGTCATCAAATACTTCCTAATCCATTCAAACACTGTGATAATGGGTTTGTCCCTAGCAACTAAAATGGTACAGTTAAAAGTCTCAGACAAATTGTTCATTGTTACATCACATTTAGGGTAAAAAGAAAAAGCATGCATGCACCAATGTATTGTAGGGATAGCTAGAAGCCACTTGTAAGCATCTTCATTTATTTCTTTGATTGCTTGCAAT
>NZ_BTIG01000280.1:0-253 GCF_036247965.1 Bradyrhizobium sp. TM233
AATAGAAAAAGTCTTCATCGACAGTTTACTCTAAGGTTCTTGAGCTATCAGGGATTCAGTTTCGGAAAACTTCTGAGAATTGAAATCGATCGTTCGTACATTCCAGGGTTTCGTGTCAAAACACTCGTCAGGGAAAGGAATAAGAGAAATTCTAACATTCCTCTAAAGACTTTTGGAATTAAGTCCCATCGTGTCCTAAAACGTAAATTAGCTATTTACTAGCGTTTTTTTGACCTAGGTTTAAGCGAATACT
>NZ_BTIG01000281.1:0-291 GCF_036247965.1 Bradyrhizobium sp. TM233
GGATTGGTATTTGGTGATGGCATGGAAACACAATCCAAAACAGAACAATGTGAATACGAGACTCTGCAGAACCAATCATGCTATGAATGACAAGTGCAATTCTGCAACTGGAAATTGGGACAAGGGCTAGTAGCGTAAACTGGAATATAGGGCTTGAAGACTGGCGTACAACGGTTGAGCAGCCTTTGGTCTATCCACCATCCCAAGTAGAATATCAGAGGTGGTGAGATAAGGATCACCATAAAAGCGCAAATTGGCATCCCTTCTGGTTGCAACTATATTCCCTTCCAA
>NZ_BTIG01000282.1:0-283 GCF_036247965.1 Bradyrhizobium sp. TM233
ATATATTTCAATTTATTATAGATTTCCCTGGGTCCATAATAAAAAGCTAAATGGAAGCAACTACCAAAAGTTAGGCAGCATAAAAATTATTCTTACATGCTTGTGGTTGAACCTATTGATGCAGAAAGGGACAGCGTGTAGAAGCAAGCTTTATTGATTAAATTAGCAGTGGTTTGGTTTTAGTTTCAAATTAGTATCATGGCTGAGTAATATATGTTAGTTTAAGTTATTAATATATGCTAAACATAGTCAAGATTGAGATTCAACTTAGTATTAGAAGGGG
>NZ_BTIG01000283.1:0-298 GCF_036247965.1 Bradyrhizobium sp. TM233
AAACCCACTATACACACACGATCTCCTACACTTCCGGTTTTTACTCTCTCTCTTATGTATTTTCAAAACCGCTTACCCACGATCTCTCTCTCGCTCTCTATTCATCTTCAACCTTCATCTTCTACCCAAAACCTTCAACCGCTCCAACAATGGTGAGACAAACCAGAAATGAAGCCGCTGAAGCAACTAGTTTCCCTCACATGGTAGTGGGTCAAGCTACAGGCCAAATGGGTCCTGAAGCTCCTAATCAAGGTCAAGCTCAAGAGCAGATTGTTCCAATTGCAGAACGGGGCTGTGC
>NZ_BTIG01000284.1:0-289 GCF_036247965.1 Bradyrhizobium sp. TM233
GAGCACGGAGAATGAAAAATATCAAAAGACCCCAGTATGAACATCATTCTCCCCAAAACCATAGCACCCAACACACCAGGCGACCTAAACCCCAGGCATCACTGGTTGGCATAAAAAACGACTCTTAGGAATGCCTCATTAAAACCTTGCAAGGAAAAAAACCCAGTGGGAAAAAACCAAGCAAGGAAAAAGAGTACAACCCTATGAGAAGCCAATATTATTGTTCGCGACCAACACCTCATCACCATTAGATCATGAATGGTACCCTAAGACTACATTAATTAGCACC
>NZ_BTIG01000285.1:0-292 GCF_036247965.1 Bradyrhizobium sp. TM233
CTTATATTAGATGGAAATCCCATTGGGGTCTCCTCCTAGTAAACAACAAACCCCGGCGCTTGACGCGTCAAGGAATTGAAACTGTTAGCTGCACTCTTGTCGGGCCCGTTTACGGTGCTCGTGCAAGAGCTGCCATGACACATTCTACTTAAAATGACTCTCGGCAACGGATATCTCGGCTCTCGCATCGATGAAGAACGTAGCGAAATGCGATACTTGGTGTGAATTGCAGAATCCCGTGAACCATCGAGTCTTTGAACGCAAGTTGCGCCCGAAACCATTAGGTCGAGGG
>NZ_BTIG01000286.1:0-288 GCF_036247965.1 Bradyrhizobium sp. TM233
TTATCTCGCCAAATGCTTCCTCCAGATCTTGATGATGGTCCAAACCACGTACTGATTTAACAATCATATCATCAACGTAAACCTCCATGTTTCTTCCCACCTGCCCAGCAAAAACCCTATCCATCAATCTTTGGTAGGTCGCCCCAGCGTTCTTTAGTCCAAACGGCATGGTGCGATAGCAATAATTGACTCTGGCGGTCATGAAAGCTGTTTTGTCCTCGTCTGCCGGGTTCATGCGGATTTGATGGTAGCCAGAATAAGCATCCATCAAGCTAAGCAGTTCATTGC
>NZ_BTIG01000287.1:0-283 GCF_036247965.1 Bradyrhizobium sp. TM233
GAAAAGCAAATAAACTAACGGAGAAACAACAGGTATTAGGAATTGTTGGGATTAGACTTCATTGTTTGACCTTTTTGCATTCTTGTGATTCAAATACATAACATGTTCAAGCATCTGACTCATCTACACCAATTCAACCATACGTCATCGATGTCTCGCATGAGTGGATATCAATAACTCCCTAATCCTAAACATTGATGTCTCACATGATTAAGAAAGAAAGTTATCATGAAGTTTGGGTGTTTAGTGACTAACAAACCTAACTCTATGTCTAGCAATTAGG
>NZ_BTIG01000288.1:0-290 GCF_036247965.1 Bradyrhizobium sp. TM233
TTTTTCATCAGGGGGTTACATGGTCTGCAACATTTGAAAAATTATACCTGACCATATGCAAGAACGGTGGCATTATAGCCATGGAAGAGTGCATCAACAAGCGGCGCTACACATTCATCGTATATCTTAGACGAAGGCGACCCCGAACTACCATAAACATAATCATAGGTGAACGAATGAGACCCGATTTGCACCTACCAAATTAAACACACCACCAACAACAACAACAATTTAGGCATGAATTTCATACTTTTCCATAATTCTCCAAAATTATTGAAAATGAAACAGTT
>NZ_BTIG01000289.1:0-301 GCF_036247965.1 Bradyrhizobium sp. TM233
TTGCACAAATTTCAGCATTATTTCTTCAGTTGCAGTAGCTCTTAAAGAGTACTTTGATTTGTTCGTAAACAACTCCTCATCAGATAGTTCAGGATCTTTCGATGAGCTGGTGTACCAAGTTTGAGCTAAAAAACCCACTGCTTGCATTAATGATCGAACATCTTTTTGTAATTCTGTGACTGTGTTCAGCACATCCTGTGCATAAAATATATGATTCAAGGAACCCATAAGCAATCAAAATTCTGTGACTTACAATAATGAACCAGCTACTGCCAATGTGCCTCATGTCCAAGGTTCAAAT
>NZ_BTIG01000290.1:0-284 GCF_036247965.1 Bradyrhizobium sp. TM233
TATGTTTTCAGTACTAACTCAAGCAAAACTCAATCATCAAAAGCCAAAGCTGTAGCAAGAATCCTCCCAGCTTCACCTTAAAAAAAATGCCAGCAGCAATGAACTGTTTGCAATTATTTTTCATGAAGATGGCATCTTGGGACATGAGCATGATTAAAGCATGTACCTTTAAGCCATATCTTACTGCTGAAGCAGTTTCATCAGCCACCGCAGCCCAAACTTTGTGCTCCAACTCGCATGCTGTTGTTTCGTCATTGCAAGCTCGAAGGAGATCAACTTGCACC
>NZ_BTIG01000291.1:0-507 GCF_036247965.1 Bradyrhizobium sp. TM233
AGGACACACCTCCTCATCGCCACTTATAACGTCATACATGACGGGACAATCATAGGACACACCTCCTAATCGCCACTTAACGTCACACAAGACGGGACAATCATAGGACACACCTCCTGATCGCCACTTAGCACCTCGCAAGATGGGACAATGATAGGACACACCTCCTCATCGCCACTTGACTCAAGCCCTATATGCCAAGTCAGACAATAACAAAGCCCACCCAAGGACCAATCCAAAGTAACCACATGTTCCATCCACTAGGAAGCAGTAACGACAGAAACCAGTAAACGGCCGAAGCCTCTCAGAAAACATTTTCCAAATTCAGCATAATAATCATAATCATCTGCCAATCAATACAAACATCTTCATCTCAAACACAGGCAGTGCGATAAAAGCATGCAAGACTCAAAGACGCTCTAAAACCGAGTTACCCTTACCTTCGTGAGTAGAAGTTGGGCATGGAAATTGCGAACCTAGAACAAAGAAAACACAATCATCAACACA
>NZ_BTIG01000292.1:0-502 GCF_036247965.1 Bradyrhizobium sp. TM233
CCTTGCTATTATTTAAAACCTATCATCTCTTACTCTCTAACTAACCCCATAATTAACTTTTTCTACTTAATAACTAAGGGGATTATCTAACAATTACAATCACGACATGTTGAGGTGGAGGGGTGTAACACCCCGATTTCGGTGGCGTCACTTTAGTAACCAAAAGAAATTAATGCGGAAAAACGTGAATATTTTTTTTTCGTCGATAATATAAACAAGACTGAAATCAATAAAACGCAAATGCGAAAGACAACAGAACTAATATACAATATATATATATACATGCCTCGCTAAACACTACCACGTCACGAGTAACCTCCAGTGACGGGTGACAGAAAAAGAGTAACGCCCGTAGGCAAAAGTACAAACCAAAAGAAAAGTCAAGTGTCCGCAACACTATCCCTCAAAATGAGAATGAGTTAGCCCAGATGGCCTAGAGCAAGACCTCTTAGCCCAACCAACTCTCTGTGATCCCCGTAGAGGAACCACACAAAAAGCTATA
>NZ_BTIG01000293.1:0-769 GCF_036247965.1 Bradyrhizobium sp. TM233
TCATATCATTTCATGCAACATGCATACTGACTTAATTGCTGAGTGTGATTGATAATTGATAATTCTATTTGATGAATGCTATTTGTTATTACTGTCGTTACATTCATTATGGAATATGCAACCCTAGGATGTTATCCCTAGCTATAAGCCTAAGTGGCTATTCTATTATCTGTATCTATCGATGCTATTATTTACATAATTCTTTGGAGTTGACCCTCGCGTCTTCTGTGTGTGCTTTGGCGGACTACGCCCTTTGTCAGATGTCCATGGCGGACTGATTCATGATGGTTCACCCTTCGGGGGGAGCTAGGTTTGAGATGCCGGAACAGGAGCGCATCGCGGTAGCAAGAGGAGGACGGATGGTGTACATAGACTAGGTCGTTCTGGATTTCAAATTCGGACGACGATCATGCTAGCATGTAGGTTTTAGTGCTGGTGTGAGCTCCTCGAGATGGGATTAGTGTAGGAGTAGAGTCTTAGCTCTGAACATCATTTGTTTTCTTTTGGGACAGGGTAGTTTCCCACCTATAGCTTTTTGTGTGGTTCTTTACGAGAATCACAGAGAGTTGGTTGGACTTAGGAGGTCTTGCTTCAGGCCGATGGGCCAGCTTATTCTCAGTTTTGAGGGATGGTGTTGCGGACACTTGACCTTTCTTGTGGATTGTACCTTTTGCCTTCGGGCGTTACACTTTTCTTTCCGTCACTGGAGGTTTACTCGTGACGAGGTTACTACTACAGCGGGGGCTGTTTATATATTGTATATTAGTTC
>NZ_BTIG01000294.1:0-284 GCF_036247965.1 Bradyrhizobium sp. TM233
TTTAGCTCAGGACCCCACTACTCGTCGTATTTGGTTTGGTATTGCTACTGCACGTGACTTTGAGAGTCATGATGATATTACTGAGGAACGTCTTTATCAGAATATTTTTGCTTTTCATTTCGGACAATTAGCAATAATTTTTCTGTGGACTTCCGGGAATCTGTTTCATGTAGCTTGGCAAGGAAATTTTGAGGCATGGGTACAGGATCCTTTACATGTAAGACCTATTGCTCATGCAATTTGGGATCCTCATTTTGGTCAACCGGCTGTAGAAGCTTTTACTC
>NZ_BTIG01000295.1:0-279 GCF_036247965.1 Bradyrhizobium sp. TM233
AGATGGATCATACTCAACTAGTTCAGCTTATGCGTTGCTCTCAGAGCATGGTGCGGTGGATCTTCACCCTTGCTGAAAACACAAGGTGCTTGAAAGAATTCGTTTCTTTTTCTGGCTAATTGCAAAAGGGACACTGCCGATGAATTTTAAGCGGCGGAAAAACCATCTTTGTGCGTCGGCAGCTTGTCTTAGATGTGAAGCGAATAAGGAGGATCTCGATCACGTGCTCAGAAGCTGTGCCCGGTCTCGCCAATTCTGGCACCAAGTTGGAGCGCTTCT
>NZ_BTIG01000296.1:0-280 GCF_036247965.1 Bradyrhizobium sp. TM233
ATACACATTATATACGCTGTCATGAATGGGTGTATGTATTAATTATGTATACACAGAGATCGCACATTTGTCATCCCTTCGATATCCTCCTACTTACACAAGGACAGATTCCGAAAACCCTTCTTACATAATTAAACGTCCATTAGTTCAATAGCCAACGGCGTATCGGTGACGGAATTGACGGACCGACGACGACGTCCTTACGCACATTTTGTATAATTATACAGCACAGAAGGATTAGACGAATTTGGTATAGCCAAAAAAAATAATAATAATGATA
>NZ_BTIG01000297.1:0-287 GCF_036247965.1 Bradyrhizobium sp. TM233
CAACTTCCCAATTTCTTTTTCTTTTTCTTCAACAAGTTTGGCATTGGTGAGGCCATCGAATCCATTAGATTCTAGGTCAATCATCTTGGCGACTGCAGCAATTTCTAAGCCTTTGGTCATCACAGCTTGGCAGGCCTCTTTTAAACCCATCTTCCTCATCTTCTCACGGTCAGCTTCAAAAACCAAGTTTGTCTCCACCAGAGAGTTGAAATCTATCTTTGAATCCCAAAGTGAAGTTACTTCAGTGGAGGTCAGTTCTTCAAACTCCTTCAGCAAGTTCTTCCAGC
>NZ_BTIG01000298.1:0-290 GCF_036247965.1 Bradyrhizobium sp. TM233
GCATAATAAGTTATGATTGTGAATATCAGGATCAAGATGTGAATGTGAAAGCATGACGACACTGGTCAGGTCGTTTATGTAAGCAAATGAGTCATAGTTTTAAGAAATGGATATTCATTTAAGAAGTATTGGAGGATTAAAGGCCATTAGAGGACCAAACTTGGAGAAGGTTTAGGTTTTAAATCCATGAATCTCTGTCTTAAGTGTGTAGGACTCAAAGTTTGTCAGGTTTTGATCGAGAGACTAAGTATCGGATTGATTGGAGGATGATCAAGTTACAAAGGAAAGTG
>NZ_BTIG01000299.1:0-280 GCF_036247965.1 Bradyrhizobium sp. TM233
GGACATCAAATAGTATATGGAAGGGGATTTTGAAAACTACGGAACCAAACAAATAAATTCCTCCAAAAAAATATAGTCCCTACTAAAAAGCACGTAAGCCTTTAAAGTGGGTACCTAGTAAAGCAACTCCTCCGGGTGATTTATTCTAAACAGTTACACTAAGTTTGATTAAAATTAATCTAGAGATCATTGAAGCATGTACAGTCGGCACCAATTGTACCCCTCATAGTTATACAAAATTAGACAATGCATGATTTGACGTGGCAGATTGACATACCAT
>NZ_BTIG01000300.1:0-482 GCF_036247965.1 Bradyrhizobium sp. TM233
TACCTCTACGGCCATAGAGTAGCTATAGCTCCTTTGTATTACTGGTGGCATGAAGCATGTGGTACCAAGTACAACTTTTAGGGTTACATTGTTATTCTATTTATAGTGGATTCAATTGATCTCTATTTTACAATAAAATCCTAATAAATCCTATAACAATCCCTTAAAACCTTTTACAATCCACATTAAATCAAATCATAATAAACTAAAGATTTTCTCCCAAAATATAATGAGTTAAATCTCAACAGAATGCTCCTAACAAAGGGGATCGTTGTCACATGCTTAAATTCATCACGCAAATGCATTGACGTACCTTTGGAGCAGAAGGCCACATATTTCTAAACAATAAGAAAAAGCTTAAAGGGGAAGAATAGAAACGAGTTTTGATGCAAAGGGTGTGTGTGAAGAATAAGAAAAACTTAAAAACAATTAGTAGAGTAATAGAAAAAGTGAATACTTTTTACCTCACGCATCATTTGCTG
>NZ_BTIG01000301.1:0-294 GCF_036247965.1 Bradyrhizobium sp. TM233
CTTGGATGTCGGTTGTGTGTGCCTAATGTAGAAGGATTAAGGAGGAAAATTTTAGAAGAAGCTCATCATTCTTCTAACACTATCCATCCTAGTTCTACTTAAATGTATCAAGACCTAAAGGAGATTTATTGGTGGGAAAGGATGAAGAAAGATGAAGCAGATTTTGTTTCTAAGTGTTTTGTGTGTCAGCAGGTGAAAGCTAAGTACCAAAACCAGCAGGATTGCTTTAGCCTATTGAGATACCAGTGTGGAAATGGGAAGGCATTGCTATGGATTTTGTGACCGGTTTGCCTT
>NZ_BTIG01000302.1:0-281 GCF_036247965.1 Bradyrhizobium sp. TM233
CTAAAACACAAAAAAAAAGGAGGACATAGGGCAAAAGCCTGAAGCAAACCAATGACATTCAAGGAATCACCTAACGTTATCCTAAGTCCCAAGCTAACAATAAACCATACTCCATGGCCAAAAACATCAACATAAAGATGACAACTCTCTGAAATGAAGCTAGAAAACATGCCACCCACTCAGAGGAGAAGTTTTAAATGATGCCACCGGCACTCATCAAGTTGCTACTCGAGCAACATCACATTACATACGCAAACCCACAGCAGCAAAACAATGCACAT
>NZ_BTIG01000303.1:0-298 GCF_036247965.1 Bradyrhizobium sp. TM233
TAATGGATTCTCTTTTTTTTATACCAAATAACTGAATATACAAGTATGTATGTGATGTTTTATGTGAATAAGCGAGAAAGGGTGGAGTCTAAAATGAATAAATTGAAAAAAGTTCTCTTGCTTTCACATTCTGTGAGGGAAAAAGTGGGAGATGAAAGATGATAAGTGGTTTGTTAGGTAAGATACATATGAGGTGTCTTATGTAAATGAATAGAAAGAGCGAAGTCTACAATGAGTTATTTGAAAAATTGTGCCTTACTTTTGTCATCCTTGAGTGCGGAAGTGGAAGATGAGAGAG
>NZ_BTIG01000304.1:0-281 GCF_036247965.1 Bradyrhizobium sp. TM233
CTTCAGGGTCGTTTTTTTGCTATTTTTGAAGTTTAGGGACCATTTTCACAGGAAGGCCATAGTTGGAAGACCAAAAATGTAATTAACCCAAAAATTAACTATTTATCAATTGTGTTAGACCTAACTAGTTGATTTCTATTTTGTTTTGTTAGTCAGCTTAGAAACAACGCATTCTTCGCAACCCACACATTTTATTTTATCCCGAAACACAAAAAAGTAACTTTCGTTCACATAATTGTCAAATGTCACATTTGGTAGACCCTCCAATAACATAAAACGTT
>NZ_BTIG01000305.1:0-292 GCF_036247965.1 Bradyrhizobium sp. TM233
ATTTGCTTAAATAAAATATAATTTTCCGTATTTGCATTTTCAATGAAAAAATATATGATTGCTATTATAAAATGGAAACACATTAATTAAAAATATAAAACATCATCCAAATACATTAAGTATAAATTCAACACCTTAGTCTCAAAATATAACTTAATAAAACACTAAAGAGTCTTCAAATAGATTTAACTTGTATGGACTGTGCTGCTGCTCTCCAAAACCTGTTAAAAATAATAAATTAACTCAAATTAGTTTTATATTGCAAAGTCAATATACATGAACAAATTTTAAA
>NZ_BTIG01000306.1:0-277 GCF_036247965.1 Bradyrhizobium sp. TM233
TCAATATGAATTTGTTAAAAAACATTGTTTGCAAGAGTGGTATGAAAAGGACAAGTACAGTATAATAAGTTTAGGAATCCACTTGGTTGTTTCAATAAAGAAGGAAGAACAAGTCCAAAAAAAAGCACAAGTCATAGAGAAGGACTTGATAGATTATAAATGCTTCTTCATCCATCTTGTGCTTAGAGTCAAGAGTCAAAAACCACCATTGAATTAGTTTATCTTGAAAGTTAATCCATTGAGTTGTGAATTTTGCTTAAGTTTGTCCATGGAGAAC
>NZ_BTIG01000307.1:0-295 GCF_036247965.1 Bradyrhizobium sp. TM233
TAGGACATGAACAAAAACAGCTAAAAACTCACTTATTTGAGTAAAAGATCCACCTAATATGCAAGAGAACTCACATATTGTATCGCCCCAATTTCTCAACTGAGGAATTACATTAGTAACTTGACAAGTCTAAGGACTATTTAGCAATCCCAAAATACAAGGGTAATTTTTTTTTAAAAGAACTAAACGTTTTATCGCTAAAGCGAATACATTTGTCACTTGTTTGATAAGATACTTCCACTGTAGGTTTTTAAACATAGCATAACCCTCAAAATTAAACTTGTACCCAACATAA
>NZ_BTIG01000308.1:0-279 GCF_036247965.1 Bradyrhizobium sp. TM233
AGGTACTATAGTACCATCTCCATACCCGCGTTTTAAAAAATTACATGTACCCGTCTCCATACTCACGTGGGTAGCAACTCGAAGCTCTCCACCTTTAGACAATTCAATGTCATTATAGGAAACTATCCATCTTTGCCAAAATCTAAATCTATGGATGACAATGGGTCTCAAAATCATAGGGTACCCGCAAAAAATATCCACTATGGGTAGGGTAAAAAACCGCTAAATGGGTATGAGGTTGAATATAGATAATTGCCCGCAAAAAATAGAGGGTATGGG
>NZ_BTIG01000309.1:0-281 GCF_036247965.1 Bradyrhizobium sp. TM233
GACAGTTCCCCCGATTTCTGCGCCTATGGTACCCCGCTGCTTATTGTGCCCGTCATCGATGCCATAGAGGCTCATGTCGGCTTTGGTTCAGCCCACTGTTGTTGATGTCGTGTGGGTGTGGCCCTGGTCATCTATTGGACTAGGGTTCACTACCGTCAGATTGATTTTATTGAGGTTGACGAATTATGTCCCAATGTCCTTGTTGTTGCATCTTGTGAAGTTCCCTTCGGCTATTGATTCTTCTCTCCATCTACGAGGGAGAGGCCCATCTCCTGAATCAT
>NZ_BTIG01000310.1:0-282 GCF_036247965.1 Bradyrhizobium sp. TM233
AGCCAATGTGGGACTTCTAACAAGTCATTTAATCTGTTTTCATGACTTGTTTCATTTTCATATTCAACTTAACAAACTTATACTATAAAATGTACACAGAAAGATATAAGAGCCTAAGGTAAATCTAACCCCTCTAACCTCTCTAAGAATTTCCCCAAAAGTGAGTTATGGTATAACCATTGATCGAATGGTCACCATAACTCTCCTTTGAAAAATTCTGAAATCGTCCTATGATATTCGCAACACATATTGAGAGGGATACGACCCAATGAAGGAAACTCT
>NZ_BTIG01000311.1:0-285 GCF_036247965.1 Bradyrhizobium sp. TM233
GATCAGATGCGACTACTTGATGAGATAGACTCATTGGCCTTACTAGTAAGTTTTTCTAAATTTTCATCGCCAAGATATTGAGCCTGATCAACTTAATATCGAGGGGGTGATATTTGGAATCACAGCTGGTATGGACTATGATAGGAAAATTGATTAGATTTGATCAATGATTAGGCAAGTTTGGTAGGTAAGTTTATGTTAAGCACTTGATTGTAAAGGATTAAGATTTAAATCTTTGGAAGTTGATGATTGTCGTATATACATTAATTGGTTAGTTCGCGTGAT
>NZ_BTIG01000313.1:0-281 GCF_036247965.1 Bradyrhizobium sp. TM233
TCTCGACTTCCCGTCCTTCTTCTTCACCAATAAGACTGGCGTTCCCCAAGGTGAAACGCTTGGTCGTATGAATCCCTTCCACAGAAGATCTTCGAGTTGGGACTTCAATTCCACTAGCTCCGCAGGTGCCATACGATATGGTGCAATCGAAATCGGCCCTGTTCCCGGTACGATGTCTATAGCAAACTCAATGTCGCGCACAGGCGGCAATCCAGGTACATCGCCAGGAAAAACATCCGTGAATTCATTCACCACTGGAATACTGCCAACTTCTGGGTTCC
>NZ_BTIG01000314.1:0-282 GCF_036247965.1 Bradyrhizobium sp. TM233
TTGAGAACAGAATATATTCCCTGGAGCTCACCCAACAGAGTAGGGTGCCTGCTCTGATGCCAATTGTAAATACAGTTCTCGCACAGGACAGATGTCGAACGCGATGCTGGGACAACCGGTTCGACAACTGACTAACAGTAACAAAACCAGAAAAATAATAAAGTAGAACACAGAAGATTGGTAACCCAGTTCGGTGAAACTTCACCTACGTCTGGAGGGTTTGCACCCAAAGAAAGGAAATCCACTATCTCAAGATTCAGGAATTACAGACACTCATGAACA
>NZ_BTIG01000315.1:0-286 GCF_036247965.1 Bradyrhizobium sp. TM233
GGTCTTGATCAGCTGCTCAGACTGCTCCTCCTTCTCCCTCAATTCTTCCATCTCGGGCAGCACAGACTGCTGAACATAGCGGACGATGGATGCGATCTTGAGCGAACCCCGTAGGGCATAGTTCAAGATATCGTATGGCTCTTGATCACCCAAGTACTTCTGGTCGCTCTCAGTGAGCACCAGGTCATCTACCTGCTCCATATGATCCTCGCAGTCCACCGCCTCGGGGCTCCACATCGGTATGACCCTCCGCGAGCCACCATGCTCACCGGCTCCACCGTCTCAG
>NZ_BTIG01000316.1:0-294 GCF_036247965.1 Bradyrhizobium sp. TM233
TTGTTTTTTAGCTTTAGGCAGAGTACAGGCAAAGAAGACCTTTGAGATTGACTTTCAGGCAAAGCCCCAAAGGTGTTGGAGGATGCTTTACTGTGAGTCTGTGATAAATTTTAAACAAGAAAAATATGAAAAATTAATACATGTGATAAATCAGTCGTGATTTTAGTACACATGTTTTTTAAACTCATTTCCTTCTATCTTTATCTTTTTCTCATTTCTCCATTACATTATCTGTTAAGAATTTTTTTCCTTTCAATTATTATCTAGCTGTGATGTACCCACCACGGCAAAGTG
>NZ_BTIG01000317.1:0-285 GCF_036247965.1 Bradyrhizobium sp. TM233
TCTCTTTTGAGTTAACACTTAAAAAAGAAGTTTGGTTGCAGAAGCGGTAGCAAAACATGGCTTAGATTTGAGGCGCAACTTGTAGTTTGATTTTTCCCTAGGTGCCTCTTTTTGATACATCGGAAAAGCCCTAGGTGCCTCTACCCATTCTAATTCATCAAAAAAAAACTTAAAAAAGAAACAATAAGAGGAAGAGTGTAATATGAAAATAAAAGTTTGTCTAAATAACCTAAGGAAAAACTTGAATTAAATTACCATAATTATATGTGGACCAATAATATTTAA
>NZ_BTIG01000318.1:0-283 GCF_036247965.1 Bradyrhizobium sp. TM233
ATTTACACGAAAGGACGAAACCGCCCTTTTCCCATTTTACTGGACCGAGTGTCCCCGTCTCTTAGTCAATCCTCTCAAAGCGTCCTTGCCCGCCAAAGAGAGGTTTGCCCTTGGGCTCCTTTCCCAACTTCCCCCTCTCGTCTGCACCGAGCTACTCAGTGCCCCTTTGGGCTTCAAATTACTGCCGCGATTAGGTCACTTTTTGTACTTATTTTACATTTCCCTTTGACTTCCTTGCTTCTAACAACTTTGCCTCTGTCTTTCAGGGAATATGAAGTTCTCC
>NZ_BTIG01000319.1:0-291 GCF_036247965.1 Bradyrhizobium sp. TM233
TGCTAGGCCTGCCACCTTACCCTCGTAGGATCGTAGCCTCACGGCATGGATACAACGCTCCACAAGCGTGCAACCACTGCCACCCCTCAAGCCCAACCTACCACACCACCATTATAGATACCAACCTCCATCCAGTACCAAAGGTAAGTTCTCAAGTTTTCTCTTTACATTCTCACTTGTCGTTATTCTTCCTCTACTGACTTAAACATCAGAGTCCTTACAAGCACCTCCAGTGTCCTTCCCATCCACTGTAGCTCCAGTCCCATCCAAAGCTCGGACCATCATCTCCCC
>NZ_BTIG01000320.1:0-525 GCF_036247965.1 Bradyrhizobium sp. TM233
CATTAAATTAGAAGAAAAGCTGAATTGAGTGAGGTTTTCTTAAATAATAAGGAGAATGGTAGTTAACCCCTTTTAACTCGTGAAATTGTCCAAAATAGAGAAGAAAACATAAACTCAATTTTCACCAAAATGTTAGGAAATAACACAGTTGAGGAAGTAAAATAAACTAGAAGTGTAATCAACAACACAAGAATATAACGTGGAAACTCCAAAACCCGGAGAAATAACCATCACCGTTGTCAAAACCGACCATGACCCTAGTACACCCACACTCTCCAAAGTGAATATTTGAACTACATCTCACAATACACTAAAGTGTTTTCAGGTGTTACTACTTTGGTGTTTTTTGGTGTGTTGAAACAAGGAGATCCCTATATATAACCTTGGACTCCCTCATTTTCACTATTTTAAGCAATGTGAGACTTCTTCAAGATGTATCCTTTAATCTTTTTTCTTCTTCATTAGCAATATGAGACTTACATTGCAATCAACCCCAACAATCTCCACCTTGATTGTAATGGTCTT
>NZ_BTIG01000321.1:0-277 GCF_036247965.1 Bradyrhizobium sp. TM233
AGTGAATTAAGAATACAACAATAATACCTTAAGATCATCCCAAATTGAATTTTTTTGAGTCTACATCTACCAACCGCCACTCATCTATTAAAATACTACAAGTACTTCGAGCAAGATATGCTGCATAACTCCTAAACTCATTTGAATTTTCACCAATACAATCCCCAGTTTGTGGATCAAACTCAATCTTCAAATTCACACCTGTTTTCCGAACTTTGGCAATTTTAAGCATCTTAGTGCAACCTCTAACCATTCTCTTTTTATCTTCACTAGACGA
>NZ_BTIG01000322.1:0-302 GCF_036247965.1 Bradyrhizobium sp. TM233
GCCATGCTTTCCCAACCTCAACAACAACCAGAATAAATGCCAATAGAAAGGACCAGCACTCAAATAGTCCCAGCAGCAACCCAAATTCATCCGAATATCAACATGAAACATGACAGTCACCCGCGCCAAGCAACCATAAGAACCAGCACCGAACAAAGCAGCGAGCCCAAATTCACCCGAGTGGATGTGGAAATCCCCAAACGAAGCACAAAAGAAGGGGAATATTGAAGAACTAGAGAAAAACCCATCAAACCCTTCTTTGGATCAAAAATCAATGAAAGTAAATCAATGGCATAAAATCC
>NZ_BTIG01000323.1:0-279 GCF_036247965.1 Bradyrhizobium sp. TM233
CTCTCCCTTCTCCTCGTTTCTTATTTCAGTTGCATCCTTGCATTGTTCTATGTTTGTTCCATCTCAGGTATGGTTCATTCTTTCTTGTCACAAATTTTCCTCTTCTTCTAGTTTCCGGGTCTTGCCCCCTCCCGCTCCCCATTGTAAAAATCAAATCTTTTTCTGGTTTTCTTTTCTCTCATTCATGTTTATGGCTACATAATACTTCTGATGATGTCTTCTTTTTTCTTATTTCCGTTGCAGTTGCTCTGACTGTGTTCACGTATGGTTCAATTCTTT
>NZ_BTIG01000324.1:0-298 GCF_036247965.1 Bradyrhizobium sp. TM233
AAACTTATAGTGGTTATGCCAGCTTGTGTGAGTATTGAGAGAACAATTATACAGAAAGCCTATGGAGCTGAGGTATATCTCACTGACCCTGCCTATGGAGTTGAAGGGGTTTTCCAGAAAGTGCAAGAGTTAATGGCCAAGACACCTCATAGTCACATGCTCCATCAACTTGAAAACCCTGCGTATCCAAAGGTATTCTTGTAAATTGTAATTCATAAATATTTGCTCGTTGAGTGAACCTTCAAATTCGTCCCACAAAGATATAGCATCGGGAAAGTTCATCACTAAAAGAAAGAAA
>NZ_BTIG01000325.1:0-288 GCF_036247965.1 Bradyrhizobium sp. TM233
TTTTTTGCTAAAAAGATAACAAGGTAAGCAATATGCAGCATCTTTTGAAGGAGAATACTCTAACCATGAAGGAAATAAGCAAAACCAAGTGTATTGGAATCGTCTTTGACGATCATCTTTACCGGAAAAAGGATAGTGCTCTAAAAAATTCTGATATGGACCACATTTTAGGTAAGCTCTTCGTATTTCATCTACTTGATCTGGTGGGTATTGCCAAATTGGAGGGCGCTTTCCTGGGTCACGTTCTATTTCAAATTCATTATCTGTCAGTCTAGGAACTTTGGAAAG
>NZ_BTIG01000326.1:0-324 GCF_036247965.1 Bradyrhizobium sp. TM233
CCAAAAAGAAAGTTTCGTCCTCGAAACTTAAGGGTCAGTAATAGTTCTTTGATCTTTTCCTCTAACTCTCACATAACACATAGCAAAATTCACTCGCTAATCTCTAGCTCGCATCACCAAAATCCATAACAAGTTTCATTCACTCTTAGACTTTAAGCAACTGGTCCTGATATGACCACCTCAAGTGTTCATCTTAATACTAACACTCTCCTTCTTGTAACTTGATTACCATCTTGTCGATAAACTTCTTAATCTCCCAATCAAATTATGACAAACTTCAAGTCCTATACACTTATGACAAGAATTAATAGACTTAAAACCTAA
>NZ_BTIG01000327.1:0-283 GCF_036247965.1 Bradyrhizobium sp. TM233
GATTAAATAATATTTGTTTTTTTTTTGTTTATTGACCTCCTATTTCTTTCTTTGTTTGAATCCTAATTAAAAGGAGGTCAAATTAAGATTTTAGCTTGCTGTTCAATTATTTCAATGTCAGTCTCTAACAAGAATAAAATCACGCTCTGTAGGATTTGAACCTACGACATCGGGTTTTGGAGACCCGCGTTCTACCGAACTGAACTAAGAGCGCTTTTTTTTTCATAAATTTTTTTTTTTTTTTATGTGGCCCCAATAAATACATTAACCATATCCATAGTTA
>NZ_BTIG01000328.1:0-283 GCF_036247965.1 Bradyrhizobium sp. TM233
GTTCTTTGGAATTTGCGAAGGTTTTGATCTAGGCTTGGGTTTCCTATGATCATTCCTGCTAGATCTCTTTCTCCATTGTTGTCTGGGAGGAGGATCTTGCTTTCTGGGTTTAGGTTTCTTGGGACAACCTTGAATACCAAATTGTTCGCAGAAAGTACCCAAATCCCTGCGATTCTGAGACTTCTCCTTAGTGAGTTGCTGTTGGATTTTGTCGTCCTGACAGATTTTGAGAGCAACTCTTTGAATGATAGCTATGAGCTGTCCATAACTAAGGGTATGATAA
>NZ_BTIG01000329.1:0-421 GCF_036247965.1 Bradyrhizobium sp. TM233
AGTGCGTTAGGGCGTCCCCAAGATATGTTTTCAGATACAGCTATACAATTGCAACCCATTTTTGCTCAATGGATACAAAATACCCACGCTTTAGCACCGGGCATAACGGCCCCTGGTGCAACAACAGGTACCAGTTTGACTTGGGGGGGTGGTGATTTAGTGGCAGTAGGCAACAAAGTCGCTTTATTACCTATTCCTTTAGGAACTGCGGATTTTTTGGTCCATCATATTCATGCATTTACAATTCATGTGACGGTATTGATACTCCTAAAAGGTGTTCTATTTGCTCGTAGCTCAAGATTGATACCAGATAAAGCAAATCTTGGTTTTCGTTTCCCTTGTGATGGACCAGGAAGAGGGGGAACATGCCAAGTATCCGCTTGGGATCATGTCTTCTTAGGACTATTTTGGATGTACAATG
>NZ_BTIG01000330.1:0-282 GCF_036247965.1 Bradyrhizobium sp. TM233
TATCAGACTCATATCAGCTAACAATTTTGAAGTACCGAATTTTTAACTATATATGCTTTATTAAATCCATTCATTTGTTGTTCGAGCATGTTCAGATCGGCTTCTCTTTCTTCATATAATTTTCATATCCAAAAGTTACTTACAGAAACTTCTTCCCAAAATTTATCTAGATTTTATATTCAATTCTAAAAGGATTTTCTAAGATACACTTCATTAGTTTTAATTTAGATGAGTTTAGCCATATACTTCTTTATTCATCAAAGTCATATCAATAATATGTTT
>NZ_BTIG01000331.1:0-296 GCF_036247965.1 Bradyrhizobium sp. TM233
GATGACGGAGAAGAAGAAGAAGAAGAAGAGTGGGTAGGTGATGTCGTAGTGGGGGGTGGTACGGCGGTAGTGGTCGTGATTCCTGGGGGGTTTCTCCCTAAGACCCTAACACAAAAATTTCTGGGTTTGTGCAATTTAAGTTTTCTCCTTCTATGCTACACAGGTGTTTGCTATCCCGGGTTTCTTCACAACCGAGTTGGGATTTGAAGGGTTGAAAGGTGAAAGGTGTAAACGATGGAGGAAGTAGCAGAGAAAGATTAAATCCATTAATTTTTTGATGTGTTGATTTTATATGC
>NZ_BTIG01000332.1:0-285 GCF_036247965.1 Bradyrhizobium sp. TM233
CAACTAAGATCTTAGTGAGCTAATACATTCTCATAAGTCATAATCGACCTAGCAAAGAACTGATAAAACCACTTATAACTAGTAAAACCGGTCTAAACTAGATAATCTATTTTTTTTATTGTTTTTAATATAATTCAATGTACATTTAAAAAAAATCAATGTTGGAATATACCATGTTACCTTTATGCACTCTATTCCTAAAATTAAACATTAAAATTTATATATTGGAGGTTAAGAATTTTGGTCTCATCAAAACACATGTTGTGACATATCAACACCGTCGTC
>NZ_BTIG01000333.1:0-300 GCF_036247965.1 Bradyrhizobium sp. TM233
GCAAACGAATTGGTTTAACTTATAGATGTTGCCGATAAGACTAACTTGTCTAAAGTCACCAATGGAATTAAGACTGGCAGTTTTGGGATTTAATGTAATAAAGGCTGCATTTAGCCCTTTTAGGATCTTCCCATGAGCGTCGAAGTCATTGAAAACCCTCACCACATCATCCTTAACCATCTTTCAGAATTGCTTGAAGAAAGTCATATTGAAACCATCAGGGACGGGGGCTCGGTTACCATCACAACTCTTAACAATTTCCCAAATTTCCGCCACGGAAAACTCCTCTTCTAGCATGTG
>NZ_BTIG01000334.1:0-285 GCF_036247965.1 Bradyrhizobium sp. TM233
ATACTTCATTTTCAAATTTTCATTGATGGCCAAGTCTCCAGCTTCAATCTGGTATCTCGCCACGTGTTCTACATTGGACTCTCCTGAGTCCCCGGAAAACTTAGTAAACTTTGGGACTTTCCAACCTCGAGGGAGCTCTGCTTCGAGAACTTCCTCAGTGAAGGCTGAGATAAAATGGGGCCTGTTCGCAAAACCCACATTAAAGCCATGTTGGTTCAACAATTGTTCAACAACGGCAGCAACATTTTGTTGCCCCTCAGGATTCTGGCGTCGAATTCTCTCCAA
>NZ_BTIG01000335.1:0-284 GCF_036247965.1 Bradyrhizobium sp. TM233
TGCTTGGTGTTGCCTGTCTTTTGAAGTTCAGATTATTCCAAATGGATGTTAAAAGTGCCTTTCTAAATGGTTATCTGAATGAGGAAGTTTATGTTGAACAGCCAAAGGGATTCACAGATCCACATCATCCTGAACATGTCTACAAACTCAAGAAAGCCTTGTATGGATTAAAACAGGCTCCTAGAGCTTGGTATGAACGCCTTACAGAGTTTCTGGTGAGCAATGGTTATTGCAAGGGAGGAATAGACAAGACATTATTTGTGAAAAATGAAAGAGGAAAACTC
>NZ_BTIG01000336.1:0-296 GCF_036247965.1 Bradyrhizobium sp. TM233
ATGTTGTGAAATTTCATTTGTATTGTGATTTCTGGGGTTTTTGGGGTTCTGAGGTGCGAATTTAGGGATATTTGTACTCCGAATCTTCAAGATTCGGAATGGTTCAGGACTTGAAGATTCGGAATAGTTCAGGACTTCAAGATTCGGAATTGAGAGATTCAGTACTGTCTCTATGACAGTAACTCCTATGACAGTAACTCCTATTGCTTCTGTTATTGTTTTTCATGATAAGATGAATGGGGTGAAGATAATTTCCATGCTTTTGGCTATCTTAGGGTAGTGGTTAAGGACATAAC
>NZ_BTIG01000337.1:0-499 GCF_036247965.1 Bradyrhizobium sp. TM233
CCTATTATATTTACCCCTCAGGATTTCGCGCATGTGATTCCCCATGACAACGATCCAATTGTGGTAACAATTAGGGTTAACAATTATGTGACAAAGAAAGTATTCTTAGACCAGGGATCTTCGGCGGATATCATCTATGGAGACGCCTTTGATCGCCTGGGACTAAAGGAATCAGATTTGAAACTATACAAGGGAACCTTGGTGGGATTCACAGGGGACCGTGTCAGTGTGCGGGGATACGTGGAAATTCCGACTGCCTTTGGAGAAGGAGAGTTTGTCAAGAAGTTTCAAGTAAAGTACTTAGTATTGGCGTGTAGAGCCAATTACAACGTACTCTTGGGGCGAGACACCCTCAACAAGGTCTGCGCGGTCATCTCAACTGCTCATTTAACTGTTAAATATCCCGCCTGCAACGGGAAGGTCGGGATATTGCGTGTAGACCAGAATGCAGCAAGGGAATGCTATTTGAGGAGCGTGGCGCTCTATGGGCGGAAGGCCG
>NZ_BTIG01000338.1:0-284 GCF_036247965.1 Bradyrhizobium sp. TM233
TTATGTGTAATTAAAAATGGTACATTTGACTTATAATTCAGAGTTTATGTTAAATTTGCTTCAGAAAGAAAGCTCAAAGCTGAAATCTTGAGAATATGCCATGTTCATGTTTCTGTTCAGCTTTTCTATCACCTTTTTCACATTTTTAGGGATACGTTTATATTGTACTTAGCTTTATCTTTCTCTTGTATTGTCTGTTAGTTTACAAATAATGTTGCAATTCATCTTTGATGTAGTATATTAAACAATTTTATTATACATGTAGTTCCTGATTATTGCATGTA
>NZ_BTIG01000339.1:0-277 GCF_036247965.1 Bradyrhizobium sp. TM233
TTCAACAGGCTTTGGAGGGGATTCCCGGCGGCCCCTATGAAAATTTAGAAATCCGATGTTTTGGTAGAGAAAAAGAACCAGAATGGAATGATTTTGAATATCGATTCATTGGTAAAAAACCGTCTCCAACTTTCGAATTGCCAAAACAAGAACTTTATGTAAGAGTTGAGGCCCCCAAAGGAGAATTGGGGATTTTTTTAATAGGAGATCAAAATGGTTTTCCTTGGAGATGGAAAATTCGTCCACCGGGTTTTATCAATTTGCAAATTCTTCCTCA
>NZ_BTIG01000340.1:0-287 GCF_036247965.1 Bradyrhizobium sp. TM233
ATTCAAAAGCTATAGACCTGCAATCTTGGGTGGCTGAAGAAGAGCTGTTCTCGCAGCATCTAACTTCACATATATGCATATAAAATAGCATAAATAAGAAAGAAAAAAACTTAGGTAACTAGAAACACTTAAATAAAGTTGTACTTATAAATCATGGCTCATAATCCATAATGCATGCATAAGCCATAAAGTACTTAAAATCTTAACCAGTGTTGTCAAATAGCCGATATAGCAGGCACTATAGTGCTATAGCGTAGCGCTCTGAGGGTTCACGACTATCCGCTATT
>NZ_BTIG01000341.1:0-509 GCF_036247965.1 Bradyrhizobium sp. TM233
CTTTTATATTTTATTTAGTAAATTTTTACTTTTTTCTCTTTCGACTCATCTCAACATACTCCTTATGTTTTTTTTCCCTTTCTTTTTAAACATAATCTAATTGATAACTGATTCTCTCTCAAAAAACTAGATGTCTACCTTCTTTGTTTCATAGCATAGAGACTCTAGAGGAATGTGCGTGGATGTTTGGATATGCTATGCTTCTCATTTTATGGCAAACAAATGCAATAATGTATATACACACCTCATTTTTTAAACATTTCATTTCCACCTCTTTTTATTTCTATCTCTCTCATCTTATTATCTATCGCATCTCATATTTTCTCTCTCTTACTTTTTCTTTTCTTCCTATCTTTCTCACCATTCCACCTCTCCACCTCAAAAGAGAAGTGTGGATGAAACATTATCCTCCTCACATACATTTCAAACTCGTGTTCTTAATTTGTACACGAAACACCACACTCATCAGCAGCCCCACCTTCACTTCTCAGTTCTCATTGCTACCTAAC
>NZ_BTIG01000342.1:0-290 GCF_036247965.1 Bradyrhizobium sp. TM233
AAATGACATGTTCCCAAGTCTTGCTCACTCACATGATGCTGGTTTTGAAAATGTTTTTAAGTGGATACTTTGTGCTTTCTTTTGGGGAGTGATTGTATGTTTGGGAAAGAGAGGGAGAGACTTCGGTCTTCTAAGTGTTATCTTGAGGATAGAGTTGATGTGAGTTCACAAGGGTCCATCTTTGACCCTTCACTATATAATTTCCCTGGAGGATCCTGACTCACTTGCACTTCTTGGTTCTGTGTTTCATTTGGTGCACCCTTCAGAGTAGCTCTATGAGACTTGCATCT
>NZ_BTIG01000343.1:0-280 GCF_036247965.1 Bradyrhizobium sp. TM233
ATTCCACACCCACCTTCCTGCCTCAAAGGAACCTACCTCCTGAATTTTGATCGTCTTGTCACTTGCTAGAGCAAACGTTCTTGGAAATCTCAGATATAAGGGCCCTAACTCCACCCATGGATCTGTCCAGAATCGAATGCTGATTCCATGTCCAAGTTTGCAGAAACAATGGTCACGAAACGCCTTGGACATGACATTGTCTGCAAGGAGGAATTTCAGAATATCCTGAACATACACATAGAAACCCGTTAAACTATCCAGCAACAAGTGCCACAACATT
>NZ_BTIG01000344.1:0-293 GCF_036247965.1 Bradyrhizobium sp. TM233
TGTGAACACAAGGAACCAAACTGGGTGAGTTTTCTACAATGTGGGTCCTAATTGTGAGCCTTAACACAGGTTTGGGTCTTTGAGTTGAGACAAAGTGAGAGTGAGAGTGAGCCATTCATTCAATTGCTGACCATTTCAAAGTTCAAATCAAATGCCCCACTCCTGGCCCTGAGTCTAACCCCTTGGATGGGTCAAGAAAAGTGAGACAGGCATTATGATGAAAAGTGTCTTTTTTTGTAATGGACTGAGCAACAACGCGGAAGCATGATGCATGACCCAGTGTTATCAGACTC
>NZ_BTIG01000345.1:0-282 GCF_036247965.1 Bradyrhizobium sp. TM233
GAAATTTCCATTATTAACACAGATTATCAGTTTTTTCAGTAACATCACATGTTGATATTGCGTTAAGGTGGATCAGTAGTGTTACTGTCATCATTATCATCACTGTCATCATCTTTCTAGCAAACTATTATCCTCAAAATACGTTCTATGGGAGTCGGTAAAGAAGTCAATTTGGTAATTTTCTAGGATCCAAACAATAATTTGGAGAAATGTAGTTTTAAAATATCTATAACTTATCAAGTAGAAAGACCATAGGAAATACTAGAAAACTTTTGAACATTT
>NZ_BTIG01000346.1:0-276 GCF_036247965.1 Bradyrhizobium sp. TM233
CCTAATATGTTTTGATAAATTATATGTGTAGATAAATTTGTTTTCTGTCTTATTATATTTTTCAAGATTGATCATTTTTGGTTTTCAACTATCAGAAACTATTAAACCCCCTTTGACCTCCACTGGTGAATTTCCAATTGGACCAGAGCAACTTGCTTCAATTTCAAGGGAGCATGATACTGCTGCTTTACAGCAATATGGAGGGGTAAGTTCGCCAATAATTATTTTTTGTTAGCTTGGTAATGCTTCCGGTCAGTCATAAATTTCATGCGTTTC
>NZ_BTIG01000347.1:0-498 GCF_036247965.1 Bradyrhizobium sp. TM233
AGAAGCATTAGCAACGCTACCAGTACTCTCCAAGCCAACATCAGGCGTTCCTTTGATACTCTACTTAGCAGTTACTGACAAGGCGGTGAGTACGGTGTTGCCCCAGGAAGAAGGAAATAAGCAGAAGGTTATATATTTTGTGAGCCATACTTTGCAGGGGGCGGAATTGCGATACCAAAAAATTGAAAAAGCGGCTTTGGCAATTCTGAAAACAGCAAGGCGCCTCAGACCTTATTTCCAAAGTTTCCAAGTCAAAGTTAAAAATGATGTTCCCTTAAGGCAGGTACTCCAGAAGCCTGATTTATCAGGGCGATTGGTCAGCTGGTCAGTTGAGTTATCAGAATATGATATACAATATGAGCCGAGGGGCCAAGTCACAATCCAAAGTTTGATCGACTTCGTGGCGGAATTAACGCCCACGGAAGGCGAGAAGACTCAAGGAGAATGGGTCCTATCTGTGGATGGATCCTCCAATAACACTGGAAGTGGGGCTGGGAT
>NZ_BTIG01000348.1:0-289 GCF_036247965.1 Bradyrhizobium sp. TM233
ACACTTCAAAGTTGTGCTTTCCAAAGCGCAGGTGTCATTAAAGTTTGACAAAGAATAGAATCACAAATGCATAAGTTTTTCAAGTTTTAAGAAATCAACCAAAAGGGATTGACATCAGGGACATTATACTGAAATATACCATAGGGAGACATTTAACATAAAAAATTGTTATTACAACACCACAAAGCTGGATTTAAAGAATAAACAGTCATTTGAAATAGCTTGCTTGGAAATCAAGTTTAAAATGCAATTTACCTGTTGGACGCTGCGCCTTTTAACAATGCGAACC
>NZ_BTIG01000349.1:0-278 GCF_036247965.1 Bradyrhizobium sp. TM233
TTCTTCCTCACTTTTCATAACTTCAGCACACCTTTGCATCATCTCCCTCATAAGATCCTCCATCTTTCTCAACTTCTGCAAGCACATCCAAAAAAATGAAAACAGAGAAAACCCATGATTCCCAACCCAAAAAAGAGATCGCGAGAGAGAGAGGGGAGGAGGAACTTTATACCCAGAATCAGATCTCCCTCCTTCATCTCGCAATTAGTCTATTGATTCGAGCTCAGAGATCGATTTGAACCTAGATTGAGACCCAGAACTCGTTGATGGTCATAGCT
>NZ_BTIG01000350.1:0-271 GCF_036247965.1 Bradyrhizobium sp. TM233
ATGTTTGTGTTTGGGCGGTCGGCCTGCTGCCTGGCGTCTGTCAGCCGGTTCGTGATGATTCGTTGTGCGGGAAAGACCCGGAGCGGAACGACTATTACTGAAGCTTTCGACGAGGACCCGGACTTCATGCCTGATCGAGGGAGGGTCGATGATAGTAGTGTGGGGTATGGGTGGTTAGAGGCTTTTGGAGTTGGTTGTTACTGTAATAGCTCTGATTCGTTTTGCTTTTGGGACAGGGTAGGTTCCCGATGCATGGCTTTTTGTGTGATTC
>NZ_BTIG01000351.1:0-283 GCF_036247965.1 Bradyrhizobium sp. TM233
CTGAATAGAAACCAGATAAGAATTTTGGGGTTGGAGTTGCTCTAAAAACTCCATGTCAGCACCTCCAATGGTTAAGAACTCAGTTCTTAGTTCTTAATTCAAAAATAAAAACTAGAACCTTGCATTAGAGATACTTTTATATCTCTCCATTATTATAAGAGGTGTATGAATGAAGAGAGGTCAGTGCTTTCGTAAAATAGAGTATAAATTAGTGTAATAATAAAAATAATAAATGGAATGTAAGTGTAAATTGTCTAATTAAAAATGAATGTAACTAATTTTA
>NZ_BTIG01000352.1:0-282 GCF_036247965.1 Bradyrhizobium sp. TM233
ATATCAGCTAGCTTTCATGGATTCAATCTTTTTTAATTTATTTTGTTTCTGAACTCCAACTTCAAAATATTAAGGTAGGATCCAGATGTGAAGTTGAACCTGGGGGAAAAAGGGGCGTAGTAACATTCGTTGGTCGGGCAGAACCACTGGGTCCTGGTTTCTGGGTTGGAGTACAATATGATGAACCCTTGGGCAAACATGATGGCATGTAAGTAAAATAACTATCTTTACATATATATGTAAATCAGATGAGTCCTTACTTGACTTATCATCTTAAGTTCT
>NZ_BTIG01000353.1:0-288 GCF_036247965.1 Bradyrhizobium sp. TM233
GTTTGGTTTCTTTGCTTTCTAATATGTGTTTACTTTAAGAGTTCTATAGCTGTTTTGAATGTATTTAACACTATCAATGTGCAGACTCAGAGATGTTGAAGGATGTGATGAGGTATAGCAGACAGGAGCTGGAAGTGGCTTGTGAGGACTTCAGCAACATAATTGGGTCCTCACCAGATAGTGTGGTCTACAAGGGTACAATGAAAGGTGGGCCTGAAATTGCTGTAATTTCACTCTGCATCAAGGAAGAGAATTGGACAGGACACCATGAGCTCTATTTTCAGAGAG
>NZ_BTIG01000354.1:0-276 GCF_036247965.1 Bradyrhizobium sp. TM233
AGCACGAATCCATTATATTTTTCAATCCATCTTTGTCAAAAGTTTAGAGGTATGTAATGCTGTATTAATATATGATATAATGATAGTGTTGGAAATTACCTACTCTTGCTGCATGCTTGAATTAAAGAAGGAAAAAGATTAGGCTTTAATTAACATATTATTAGCCGATTTGTAGCGTATTTTCTTTGTTATGGCCGATATCTTGCCTACCCATTTATCTATTTGATAAAAACCCATAGATCCCTTTGTTGCATTTCGCAGATGGATGATTAACTA
>NZ_BTIG01000355.1:0-296 GCF_036247965.1 Bradyrhizobium sp. TM233
CTTTTCAATGTTGCTGGTTGCAGATTTTTTAACACTAGTTTTGTGTGACTATTACTCTATATAATTCTGTTCGTAATAGAAAGTATATAACGTGATTTTGTCTTCATGTTCGATAGTTTTATACCAAAATCCTGTCTAACCCTAAAAGCACATTTGAGTTGAAATGAAGTGATGTTGCTTTTACATAAAGTTAAGAGCTTTGTACTGAAGTTTACTTTGAGAAAAAATGTTATCACTTCACTTAGCCAACACTAACTACTCAAAATCAAGTTTGCAAATTCTCCTGTTATTCATCT
>NZ_BTIG01000356.1:0-290 GCF_036247965.1 Bradyrhizobium sp. TM233
AATCCGTTTAAGCGTGTGCCATGAGTCAAACCAACAAGTTTTCGAGTATCCCAATTTCAGTCCCTAACAAGTTTTCTAAAATCCCAATTTCAGTCCCTAATATTTTTATGTATTTATATAAAGGGAATTATGTATCTACAGAAAAACAAATCAAATATTACAACAATTGTAAAAACACTTATAAATCAAATAATTTTTCTATTGTCTTCTCCCTCCATCTTTCAGCCTTTATGTTCATCCTTTACCTTCTCCAATTCTCCCTAATTCCGTTGAAGCTTGACATGCCACCG
>NZ_BTIG01000357.1:0-279 GCF_036247965.1 Bradyrhizobium sp. TM233
TAATCCCTTATTTATAGGCTATAAGCCCACTAACACTAAGCCCACTAACAATAAGCCCATTCTAAATTTTAGGTCTCTATCATCACTTCCCCCCTAAACATCCACCTTGTCCTCAAGGTGGGAAAAAAGAGAACAAAAAGACCAACAATTGTAACCAATTGGGCCAGGCCCAATACAACACAAACCAAAAATAAAAAATCAAAACAGTGTTTTCTCTTCTCTTGGGCCCGTTCCTTCTGTAGCATTATGGGCTTTGGCCTAACCAACATATATTCCCTA
>NZ_BTIG01000358.1:0-285 GCF_036247965.1 Bradyrhizobium sp. TM233
TTGTGTCAAAATTTGCATGATCTAAAGGATCGAATGCAATTTGATATAAACCCCGGCTAGAACTTTGAGTCCGGGGTAGTCTATCAAAGACTTAAAAATTGAGCTTCTTGGGAGACAACCCAAGTCCAGGTTTGCTTCTCTTTAATTTGAGTTTGCTTTAAATTTTGTGTTCTTCTATAAAAATAATTAAATCGTTTTCTTTTTCTTTTTAGGTAGTTAGTGCATCGAGTCTTTTGCATGTTTTGCTTTTTACCTTTGAGTCAGTATGGATATCCTAGGGTTTCT
>NZ_BTIG01000359.1:0-456 GCF_036247965.1 Bradyrhizobium sp. TM233
ACGCATCACCATGATCATCGTCTGAATCTGAATCCAAGACGATCAGGTCAATGACTGCATCGGTCCTCACAGCTGGTCCTACGGGTACTGTACCCGATCCCAAGTCAACAGCAGCCGCGACGGTGGGTGAGCTAGAATCAGATGAAGCCCCTCCTACAGGCAACCCCTCCGAAGGGTCCTCCTCGTCCTCAGGCGACGATGGTGGTGGTACTACAACTCCAGGGCCACAGTGCACGCCCGGTGGTAGGTTGAAGCTGACGGTGTAGCGTCTCAAAACTCCGTGCGTCAAGTTTCCCATTTTGTTGACGCTATCCTCCATTATTCGCCCCGAATAGATAGCTCGGTGACCGGCGGGGTCGACCACCCATGAGCCCGGGGTGTCCGTATCCAACATCTCGAACCTAGTCCCCCCCGAAGGGACGACCATCTCGAACCAATCGACCATCGACATCTGAC
>NZ_BTIG01000360.1:0-282 GCF_036247965.1 Bradyrhizobium sp. TM233
GGATATTAAATATGGTGAGAGATGATCATATGCTTTTTTTTTAAATTTTCCGAGATGATCATATGAAATAAAAAACGTGGGAGTACCAAAATTAAAACTTTAATTAGTAAAAGAACTAATATGCTTACCATATAGTTTTCAAAAGTAATACTTATGTTTTATTCTTAACCATTTTTTTAACTTCTAAGTGTAAAAAAAATAACTGCAAGTTATTGGTTTCAAAATAAATTTCTTTAAGTTTATATTTTTATAAACTCTTTTTCAAAATTATTAATTTAGTGT
>NZ_BTIG01000361.1:0-282 GCF_036247965.1 Bradyrhizobium sp. TM233
GTCGGGGGATCTCGGGGCGGACGGTTCGAAGTCGATTACGGCGAAGTTCATCGACACTGCGGGTAACAGCTCGACCACCTCGGCGGACGTGATCACGCTCGACACGACGGCGCCCGTGGTGACGATCGGCAGCACGGGTGGCAATACCAACCAGTCAACGCAGACGATCAGCGGTACCGGCGAAGTCGGAGCAACGGTCAACATTTACGACAATGGCGGAGCGACGTCCGTCGCGACGACCACGGTCCTTGGTAACGGCTCATGGAGCGCCAATGTCCCGTT
>NZ_BTIG01000362.1:0-282 GCF_036247965.1 Bradyrhizobium sp. TM233
AAAATGTGGTATCTGCCAGAGGGAAGTCTCTTTATCAGAAAAATACATGAGAGGCAAGTGCATAGATAAAGATATATATTGGGAAATTGTCACCAATCGCCATAAATGAATTGTTTTCATCAAAGGAGGCTTAATCATCAACTTCAGCTTTAATCTCTTTCAGCAAATCATCCTTGTAATCCTCAAATGTTCCAGGGAAATTTCTGATAGTGCCATCCTCAACAACCAATATTTGACTCCTTTCTTCATCGTCACAAACACGTGATATCAAGCTTGAATCAT
>NZ_BTIG01000363.1:0-483 GCF_036247965.1 Bradyrhizobium sp. TM233
TTCTTTTTCTTCTTTTTCGTTAACTTTGTTTTCCTTTTGTTAAACTCTGTTTCTTTTTATTTATTTATTCTCTTTTGTTCGTTTGTGATTATATATGCATATATATCTATATTCTTATGTCACATATGTTTGCAACAGTCTTTTTTTTATTCATAATTCTATGTTTACATCATATTTCTTTACATCATATAATCTAGAATGGAGGATCCCTCCTCATTCTTCTGCACTCCTGGCGCTACTCTGACCTATCCTTCTCCAGACGCTCCAGTTCATGCTGAATGTTGCTGAGCCTGATCTTTAGCTCATCCATCTCCAGAATCTCTTCTGAAGTCTTGAGCTTCTCTTCCAAACTCTCGTTCTCTTCCAGCAGCTTGAATTCAAGCCGGCTGAGTTCCTGCACTTCCTCCACGAAGGCAAGAAATTCCTTCAGGTCTCTCTCCAACTCTGGACGCAGGTCCTCTTCCATAAATGTCCGTGTCAGCT
>NZ_BTIG01000364.1:0-278 GCF_036247965.1 Bradyrhizobium sp. TM233
CCAAAAATTTGTTCAAATAAATATAGGGAGTAGATACTCATACAAATAAATTATGTGCCAGGAACCAGATTCGAACTGGTGACACGAGGATCTTCAGTCCCCTGCTCTACCGGCTGAGCTATCCCGACCATTCTTGACGAATCATCTTCAGTTTATAAAATGACTTAAGTCTTTGTCAACTAAATAAAAAAAGGACTTTGGAAAAACTCAATAGTAGTAATGATTATGTATTGTTAATCATTCATATAGAAAAAAAATTAGTAATTAGTTTAGAGAAT
>NZ_BTIG01000365.1:0-276 GCF_036247965.1 Bradyrhizobium sp. TM233
CATGGGAAAAAAAAGGGATGATGTGGCGATCACCGTGATGTGTTTCTTTTGCAGTTTTGGTGAGCGTAGGATGTGTTCTTGCAAATTGTTGAGATGTGTTCTCAGACAGGGATGCTGAGACATTACCTACATATGCAGCTTGCTCATCAATTTGAGTTAATTATGTGGCCTGGGAAATAATGGCGAACGCTAAAGGATCCTCCATTGGAATCAGATCAACGCTTTGCGGCTATGGTTAGAGAGAGAAGGGCTAGAGAAAAAAAAAAACTTAGAGAG
>NZ_BTIG01000366.1:0-270 GCF_036247965.1 Bradyrhizobium sp. TM233
GAGTGATGAATAGGCTAGCTGAATGGGATAAAAAAAATTACGTGGATTTTAAAAATAATGAAAAAAATAAAAATTACAGATCAGAAATTAAATTAATGGAAAAATCCTTAATTTCCAATTTCATAAATATTAATCTCTAAAATCATTTATTAAAAAATTCCTTAATCTCTAATTTCTATTCTCATGAGTATCATCAATGTTCTTCTCTCAATTCACCCCAATTAACCCAAAACAAAATAAATTAGGGTTCATATCTTCTTCATTAACATG
>NZ_BTIG01000367.1:0-285 GCF_036247965.1 Bradyrhizobium sp. TM233
ATACCAAACCCGTCGGGTTTTGAGTTTACCCAAACTCGTTATAGCCTCAAATTCACGTCCTAACCTAACTTGATGCATAGAGTTTTTTTGCAAAATAAAACGCAACTTGATTTTGTTATGAAAAAACCTTGTATATCTTCTTTGCAAGTAAATATAGTATCTTGTTGTTCAAATATAATTAAATTTTTAACAAATCAAGTTGTTAACATGGTATGTATAAGAGTAATTTAGTAACTTTATATATATTGTTGGGGTTCGGGTGCGGGTTTCACCAATACCAAACCC
>NZ_BTIG01000368.1:0-296 GCF_036247965.1 Bradyrhizobium sp. TM233
TAACTGTTCACATGTTTTGGGTTTTACTCTTAACTTCTCATAGATTGAGGGTTTGAAACCCTTTGAGTATAAATAATCTCAATTGGTGGACAACTCTGCTAAGAGTGAGTCTCTATTAACATCCTTAGTATGTCGTGGCACACCCGGAAATCCAGAGGTGCTAGGCTGCTAGCTACCTCTCGTTCTATATTTTTTTATAATTAAAAAAAAACTTTTTTTAAAATATGCATGGGCTGCCCAAAAAAAATGAGTTCTGATATTTATTGGTGTACGTGGTGAAATTCATTCAAAGGTGA
>NZ_BTIG01000369.1:0-290 GCF_036247965.1 Bradyrhizobium sp. TM233
CGCTGGAAAACCTTTTTAACTTCCTCATTACTCCTTTTCAAGCCTCTTTAAGCCTCCATTCAATTCTCCAAGCCTCTAGACCTTCCCTCTTCAGCTGATTCAACCTGAAACCTTGATGAAAAAAGGTCAGTTTTGCACAAAGGCTCCAAAACAAGTGGAAATTGCCTAAGACTCCTAAACTCTAATAAAATGCAACTAAAGTCCCTATAAAACTACATAATTACTAAAACCAAACAAAAACTCAAATAAAGATTAAAAATGCATGAGAATGCATGAAACACTACATGAGA
>NZ_BTIG01000370.1:0-282 GCF_036247965.1 Bradyrhizobium sp. TM233
CAAAAAAGACATACAGCCTTGGCAAGAACGTCGTTCCGCGGAATATATGACTCACGCTCCTTTAGGTTCCTTAAATTCCGTGGGGGGTGTAGCTACGGAGATCAATGCAGTCAATTACGTTTCTCCTAGAAGTTGGTTAGCTACTTCTCACTTTGTTCTAGGATTCTTTCTATTCGTGGGTCATTTATGGCACGCTGGAAGAGCTCGCGCAGCTGCCGCGGGATTTGAAAAAGGAATTGATCGAGATTTTGAACCTGTTCTTTCCATGACTCCACTTAATTG
>NZ_BTIG01000371.1:0-290 GCF_036247965.1 Bradyrhizobium sp. TM233
TACAGTTTTTTGTAATTCCTTGTGCAGACTCTAGGGTATGCCCCTCTAACATATCAGGATTCCAACCTGGAGAAGTATTCATGATACGTAACATCGCCAATCTTGTACCTGTGATGAAGGTATTTGCATAATTGCTTCTGGTTATTTTTCCTTATAACTATAACTAAGTGGCGTTCAAACTATTCTTATTTGTTATTTCCCTTCTCATCATTTTTCTCTTCAGTTGGAGGACAGAATGGATCATTAGAGTGTAATGTTGCACTTGAGTTTGCAGTAACTACTCTTGAGGT
>NZ_BTIG01000372.1:0-282 GCF_036247965.1 Bradyrhizobium sp. TM233
TAGATAAATTTCTACATTCTTGAACATTCTCTTGTTAATTATAGAATAGCATTAGATTTTTGCAACTTGTATGCTATCATTAGTTTAAGGGATTTAGCCAACTAGAATAAATTGTTACAGATGAAATACACACAAAATTAAACTTTGCTCCCCACTTTTGGTTTTCTTATTTTTGAGGTATTTCTTGGATGAAAAGTTCTGCTTAAAGACCAACCATAATAAAATAAAATAACAACTTCTGATGCAGTATAACAATCAACTTCTAATAGATTGAATAACCAT
>NZ_BTIG01000373.1:0-285 GCF_036247965.1 Bradyrhizobium sp. TM233
AAATTCTAAGCTAAGATCATTTTGCTTTAGTTGATTAATTTCTTCTTTTAATATTTTCACTTCTTCTTGAAGATCTGATAAGGTTATTGTTGGCTTAGGCCGAAATCTATTGAAAATCTCATTCATACTATTTATTGGAGGGCTAATATCTTTTTTTAAGGTTTCTTCCTTTTTGACCTAAAGATTTAGTTGTTGTAGGAATTCGTCCCTCAAAGGGGAATCTTCCATTTTGTCAATTATAGAGATTAAGCTCATAGTTTGATCTTGTGTTAGCATATTGACACT
>NZ_BTIG01000374.1:0-563 GCF_036247965.1 Bradyrhizobium sp. TM233
TAACTGCATCCAATCTCCAAAAAAATTCCAATTGTTTCGAATTTTCTCTTTTTGGAATAGAATATTTATAGAATCCCCATGACATGAATAGGACCAAACCTTATTCCATGGTATTTACATAAGATTCCTCTTTCTTATTCTTAAGCAAGTCTCCGAAAGGGCTTAGTTGATCCATGATTTATGTTTCGTCTTTCGTATCCTTTTCGTTTGTTTCGAGAGATATATTGATAAATTCCGATTCTTTTTCTATTGATTCTTTTCCGATCGAGATGTATGGATCCATGGGTCTATGTGTCTATATAGATCCTGTTCATGGATTAACGAAAATGTGCAAAAGCTCTATTTGCCTCTGCCATTCTATGAGTCTCTTCCTTTTTCCGTATGGCATCGCCACTCCCTTTGGCAGCATCCACTAATTCGGAACTTAATTTGAAAGCCATATTCCGACCCGGACGTTTTCGGGATGCCCCTAATAACCAACGAATAGCAAGTGCTTTTCCTTGTGTGGATCCTATTTCAATGGGAACTTGATGAGTCGATCCGCCTACGCGTCTTGCTTTTAC
>NZ_BTIG01000375.1:0-283 GCF_036247965.1 Bradyrhizobium sp. TM233
CATGGAAGATACTACTACAGCGAATTCAAACAAAAGATGAGTTAGCAAAGAGGAGGGCTCTTCCAGTGGGGATTGGTTTAGAGTATCTATTATGTGGGGATCATGAGGAGTCATGCTTGCACTTGTTTCTTGAATGTAGATTTGCGTGGGGTGTCTGGATGAGAATTCTGAATTGGTTGGGGATTTCTACGGCACTACCAAACAGCTTGGTGGATTTTTTTATCCAATTTGGTTCGAATATTGCCTCTAGCTCGAAGTCACGAAAAAATATTGCTGCAATTTG
>NZ_BTIG01000376.1:0-278 GCF_036247965.1 Bradyrhizobium sp. TM233
ATTGTGGTGTCCACCAATAACATTCCCAAAGACTTAGAAGTTTTTCCCTCGTAATCAGTCAACATCATGTTATGAGGTTGCAAATCCTCGACAGATTTCCCAATCTTCTTAAGCAGAAACTTTGGCATCAAATTTATGGCGGCCCCGCCATCAACCAAGACTTTATTGACGCCTACTCCTTCAATGCGGGCCCACACAAAAAGCGATTTCAAATGCTTCTTCATCTCCATATCTGGTTTCTTGAAAACGGCACAATCATCTTCGACTCCTCCTTTAGT
>NZ_BTIG01000377.1:0-282 GCF_036247965.1 Bradyrhizobium sp. TM233
AGAGGTCGGCCTAAGAAGATCAGGGCTAAGGGAAGCGAGAAGTAGGGTCAACCATCGTTGCGCCTTCGATCAGCAAAATTGGACGACGATGAGGTGGTGGCAATAGGAAAAAAGTTGATGGTCCAATTTTTTGGGGAAGCACTTGGGCTTGATGTACGATTGTCCAAACACCATTGCCCATGTGAGTTTGCGACTCAAATATTGGCTAGAATGCTTTCTTAACTCTTGCTGGGGGAGGGTGGAGTCTTGCTTATGAATTATAATTGTCCAAGCACTTTCTTG
>NZ_BTIG01000378.1:0-277 GCF_036247965.1 Bradyrhizobium sp. TM233
CAGTGCTGCTTATCAAGTATTGTTGGATTCAATTGTAGGGGAGGACTCTTTGCTCTTTAATAGGCTCTGGTCTGGTGTCGCTCCTTCTAATGTTGCTGCATTTGTGTGGAAGGTTCTGATTGACAGAGTTCAGTCAAAGGCAAATATAAGGAGAAGGAACATCATAACGAATGAGGCGGATGCAAGGTGTTCGATCTGTAACGCTGAGGAAGAATCTACTAATCATTTGTTTTTTTCGTGTCCTTTAGTTTTACAGGTGTGGAGCTACTGTCACTTG
>NZ_BTIG01000379.1:0-276 GCF_036247965.1 Bradyrhizobium sp. TM233
CTACTAGTTGTTATGCTAAGAGTTACGGAAGTTAAGGGTGCGTTGTCAATTAGCACTTTTCACATAGATGCTTATTCATTACTTATTTGAGAAGCTTATTTAAACAAGCTTAAAAGAGATTATATATGTAGGTATAAGTGCTTATTCATTAGCTAATATAAGAAGTTTATAAAATAAGCTCCAAAAAGCTTATAAGTAGGTCATAAGCTTAACTAAACACTTGTTGAAATGACTTATGCTATAAGACCAAGATGCAAATAAGCTTTTCCAAACACT
>NZ_BTIG01000380.1:0-290 GCF_036247965.1 Bradyrhizobium sp. TM233
GAGTCATTGTGTAATTTGACTAATCTGCGAACGTTGAAGCTGGAATATTGTGCTAACCTGACTACGCTACCTAGTGGGATGCAAAATCTTGTGAACTTGCACTATCTTGGTATTGATGGAACTCGTAATATAGAGGAGATGCCGAAAGGAATGGGCAAATTAAAGCAGTTGCAGCATTTACCTTACTTCATTGTGGGTAAGGATGAAGAAGTCAAGATCAAAGAACTAGGAGGACTTTCGAATCTTGGTGGATCGTTTAGAATTATGAAACTGGAGAATGTTGAGAATAG
>NZ_BTIG01000381.1:0-376 GCF_036247965.1 Bradyrhizobium sp. TM233
ATATGCTAAAATGATTTCAATGCAAAATGATTTCAAGGTAAACATATGCTAAAATGATTTCAACGCAAATATATGGTAAAATGATTTTAATGCAAATATATGCTAAAATGATTTCAATGCAAAATGATTTCAAGGTTTCAAAGTAAACATATGCTAAAAGAATTTCAATGCAAATATATGCGAAATGATTTCAATGTAACATGATTTCAATGCAAACATATGCTAAAATGATTTCAATGCAAAATGATTTCAAGGTTTCAAAGTAAACATATGCTAAAAGAATTTCAATGCAAATATATGCGAAATGATTTCAATGTAACATGATTTCAATGCAAACATATGCTAAAATGATTTCAATGCAAAATGATTTCAAGGT
>NZ_BTIG01000382.1:0-283 GCF_036247965.1 Bradyrhizobium sp. TM233
GTCATCATCATGTAGCTTAACATTCTCTTTTGACCAACAATTCCATAAATTTTCTTTCTTTCATGCTTTCTTCTTAAAATCAAGTTCTTTTGAGTTTTGTGGCAGTGTCTGGCTTAAAAGGTCCTCATAAATAAGAGGAAAATCATCACCTATGAGCTAGATTTTGGGATAGAGTTAGGCCCAACCTGAATTCTAAGTGAATTATCTGTTTAAAATATATCGACTTCAAGGGAAGAAGGTTTTTTGGAAAAGAAGATCTTCTTCCTACATTATCCAGAGAGAT
>NZ_BTIG01000383.1:0-287 GCF_036247965.1 Bradyrhizobium sp. TM233
AAGGGTACATTGTTGTGCACAATAGTTTTGCCCCCTAAGACAACTGCTTCATCAATTTTCCTTTCCTTGTTGATTGTTCCCTTTTATTTTTCCCAATAATGTAATTAGGGCAGCCGAATGACACTTAAAAAATTAATAGTTTCATTCTTAAGAATAAAACACTATATAATACATAGGATGCTTGCTCAGAGAATTATAAACTAACATAATATAAGCAAACAAGAACAAAAAAAAGCCCTCCTTCATAAAATATAGAGTCCTAATTCTTGTACACTATTTTTGTGGCA
>NZ_BTIG01000384.1:0-404 GCF_036247965.1 Bradyrhizobium sp. TM233
AGATCCACTAAACTAGAGAAGCCAAAGCAAGACTGCAGAGAGCCTTCTCTATCAGACCAACAATAACAGATAAAATGATCCCACCCTTCAATCCTCCAAATGAAAGCCACGCCTTCTTACTTCACAACAATAAGATTTGAGACAGAACCAATCTGAGAGGTATACTGAGCTGTCCAGAGCAATTGGCCCAGCCTTTCCTTAGATAATTCAGTTGATGCAGGGGTACAGTCCTGGCCTGAAAACAAAGCTACCAGGTTGTTCCCACCCCCAAGCACATTCTCGGATTTGCATACCAATCATATGAGGAGCAGCTAAAGCCCTTTCTTTTGCATCTTCGCCATTTCCACGAACGGAAGTTGATTAATTCTACCACCTTCTCTTCACTGATTGACCCTGAATTAAAA
>NZ_BTIG01000385.1:0-280 GCF_036247965.1 Bradyrhizobium sp. TM233
GGCCGCGAACCGGACCGGATGAAGCGTCTGAAGCCATAGAATCATCACTTTCCACTTCATCAACTCTGGCTCCCTTCTTCTTCATCCTGTTTTCACCATAGATTTCATGATATCCTCCATCATTTTCATTGCTGCATCCACCATCATCTTCTTGCATGGGGGAGGCAATATACATAGTCCAACCAGATTCACTGCTGCTACAACCTTCTGCACCCCAGATTTGTTTAAAAGAATCCATTGCTGAGGCAGGAAAGCTTTATGGCCAATTCAAAGGCAAAAC
>NZ_BTIG01000386.1:0-282 GCF_036247965.1 Bradyrhizobium sp. TM233
TAAGACTCACGTCGAGTTTTACTTTGAGTGATGACTAAGTAGACGATTGATTTCATGGTGCGAATGAGGGTAGTTACGAAGTTGGAATCGACGTTAATGGACTAGTAGATTCCAAGGGAATAGTTCGTCTATGAGTTATAGAGCGATCGAGTTAAGTTTTGAATCATGAGTGGAGATCACGAGGACAAGTTGAACATTCACTCTGGAATGCCAGAGGTGTACTGAGTTTAAGCAGAATTTTTGGACGAACAAAAGTAAAGGATCAAGTGGTTAAGGTTGTGC
>NZ_BTIG01000387.1:0-287 GCF_036247965.1 Bradyrhizobium sp. TM233
TCGAAAAACTAATACAATCCAATTTGGAGTTGTTGTGTTGTAAGAAAAAAGATTTCTTCTTCTTCGCCAATTTTCTTTTTTCTTATGTATGGAGCGTGGTTGTTCATTTTGATAACTTTAACGTATGAATTCTTTTTTATCACACAAATCTCTATTCTACTACCTTCCCGGAGTTTGATCTCCGGGTAATTTTGATTCTTATGTTATGATCTCGTTGGCAATCATAAAAAGACAATTCCCTTTGAATATAGCTATTTGTGCAACTATTTTACGATTAAGAAGCAATT
>NZ_BTIG01000388.1:0-294 GCF_036247965.1 Bradyrhizobium sp. TM233
TTGATCCCCTTCCTTAATCCACTTAGAACGAGCTTTTTGACAAAGTTAGGACAGCCCAAAACTCTGAAAGCAACTGTTGTCGTACACCTAACTCCTCTGTGCTCAATCCTCCCTCCTCTTCCTTCCTATCTAACTCATTAATCTTTTGAACTGTTTCAGCCCTCTTCAAACGTAAGTCACCAAACACCTCAGAGTTCCACCGTTTCAGTTCAGATTTCAATCTCTTCAACTTCTCTTTCAACACATGTCCAGCCGACAAACCTTGTACCTAAAAATTCGACCACACAGTTTCAA
>NZ_BTIG01000389.1:0-281 GCF_036247965.1 Bradyrhizobium sp. TM233
ACCAATGTGGTGTCAATTTGTTCTTTCCTGAAGTTAGCGTCCTTTCACGCAACACCTGGTCTCCCGCCTTCATTTTTCGAGGAACGACCTTAGTTGCGTACTTTTGGGCGACCCTTATCTTTCCAGCTTCATTACGCAAGTGTGCCTCTCTTTGCAATTCTGGGAGCATGATCAAGTTTGCGATTACGTTATTTGTTGCTGCAAGTTCTCTTGAAGTCTCAAATGCATCAGCAACTGTTCATGCAAGCATAGGTGAATCTGTAAGTGCAGATCCTAATGCT
>NZ_BTIG01000390.1:0-278 GCF_036247965.1 Bradyrhizobium sp. TM233
GGTGTTTTGAAATCCTCTGCAGTAGTGTCGATGTAGTGTCACGTCCCCCTTCCATAAGTGACGACTTCACCCTACTCCATCACTTAGGAGTGAGCACGCGACGTAAACTAGTGTACATTTTTTTTTTCTACTTACTGTTATCTCATTTGGCCGGGACCGCAAGAGTAAAGTATACTCAAGCATTCCCTTCCCATCCCCAGGTAATCGACCCCTATATCCTAAGAGTGCGAGGAATAATGATGCGAATCACACAAAACATAAATAACATGCATAGTTGG
>NZ_BTIG01000391.1:0-266 GCF_036247965.1 Bradyrhizobium sp. TM233
GCGCGCTCGCGCTCGATCCGGACGTGCTGGTCGCGGACGAGGCCGTCTCGGCGCTCGACGTCTCCGTGCAGGCACAGGTGCTGGAACTCTTCGACGAGATCCAGAAGCGGCTCGGCATCGCCATCCTGTTCATCACCCACGATTTGCGTGTCGCAGCACAGATCTGCGACGAGGTCGTGGTGATGCAGCACGGCCGCGTCGTCGAGCAGGGCCCGGCCGCCGAAGTGCTGACGCATCCGAAGGAGGCCTACACCAGGGCGCTGCTG
>NZ_BTIG01000392.1:0-510 GCF_036247965.1 Bradyrhizobium sp. TM233
CGCTCGCCGATCTCGCCGACCATGCGCTTCGTCCCGGCTTCGACCCGCAGCCGCGCTCGGGCCGGCAGGAATATCTGGAATCCCTGGTCAACCGCTACGTCTGAGGAAGGCCGCTGATGACAAAGGCTGACGCGACACCGGTCCTCGAGCTGACCGGCATCGGCAAGGAGTTCGGCGCGATCCGCGCGCTGCACGGCGTCGACATGCAGGTCATGCCGGGCGAGGTCGTCGGCCTGATGGGCGACAACGGCGCCGGCAAGTCGACGCTGGTCAAGATCATCGCCGGCAATTTCCGCCCCAGCCATGGCGAGATCCGCTTTGCCGGCAACGCGGTTCATTTCAGCCGACCGGTCGACGCCCGCGCGGTCGGCATCGAGGTCGTCTACCAGGACCTCGCGCTGTCGGACAATCTCACGGCGGCGGCCAACGTGTTCCTCGGACGCGAGCTGAAGCGCAAATTCGGACCCATCGCATTGCTCGACCACAAGGCGATGGCGGCGCGCGCGCTGG
>NZ_BTIG01000393.1:0-256 GCF_036247965.1 Bradyrhizobium sp. TM233
AGGCGAAGAAGGCCAAGAAGAACGAGACGGGTCCGGGCCAGCAGGCACCGCAGCAAGCCACCGTCGAGCCGCAAACGCCGGCTGCGCCAGCTCCCGCTCCTGCGCCGGTCGCCCCGCCGCCAGCGGCTGCGCAGGCGCCTTCGCCTGCCCCCGCTGCCGTAGCACCCCCGCCGCCTGCTCCGCCGCCGGCCGCGACCGCCAGCAATGCGCCGGCCGAGACCGCCGTGCCCGCGCCCTCTCCTCCGGCCCCTGCGCC
>NZ_BTIG01000394.1:0-1022 GCF_036247965.1 Bradyrhizobium sp. TM233
AGGACGGCTCGATCGCGGTCCCCGACGTGCTGCAGCCCTACATGGGCGGCGTGAAGGTGATCGGGCGCGACTGAAGCGTTTTCGAGCGAGGTGGATACCGGTTCGCGTCAAGAAACGCGTCAAGACAAGAATCGCGCTGCCCGTCTGAAATGCTGGAAACGATCGGTTGCGAAGATCGGGCGGCCGGCTATCCTGCCGGTCCCCGCAACGCGAACCCACCGTTCATGGCCTTGCACCGCGACATCTTCTGGGTCGGCCGACAATGGGCGGTGACGGGGGCCGGGATCCAGGCTGTCGATCAGCGCCTGCGTGGCGTGCTCGACATCGAGATCGCGCGGCTCTGGGACGACGATCTCGTGCAGAGCCGGCGAGCCAAGCCCGGTGTGAATGCTGCCGACTTCGACAACGCGCTGACGGTGGCCCGCGAACGCTTTCCGCGAGAGCCAGAGCCGGACGCGTTCGTTGCGCAATTGGAGGCGCTCGGCGTGATCGAGGCTCCCGTCGCCAGTCCGGTGCTGCCGGCAATGCAGCTGCGTGCGGAGGGCCGGCTGGCGCGCTTCCTGCCGCAATGGCGCATCCGCCGGTAGCGGGACGAGGCCAGGAACCTCCGATCGGCCGGTTTGCCTGATCGGCCGGAGCCGGATAAGACGGCTTGGACCCCGCTTATTTGGAATCGAACCTCCGCATGCGCATTCTCTGCACCAATGACGACGGCATTCACGCCCCCGGCCTCAAGGTGGTCGAGGAAATCGCGCGCGCGCTGTCCGACGACGTCTGGGTGGTGGCGCCCGAGCTCGATCAGTCCGGCGTGTCGCATTCGCTGTCGCTGAACGATCCCCTGCGCCTGCGCGAAGTCGGCCCGCGGCACTTTGCCGTGCGCGGCACGCCGACCGACTGCGTCATCATGGGCGCGCGCCATATCCTCGGTGCCAAGCTGCCCGACATCGTGCTGTCCGGGGTCAACAAGGGCCGCAACGTCGCCGAGGACGTGGTCTATTCCGGCACCATCGCCGGCGCGCTGG
>NZ_BTIG01000395.1:0-378 GCF_036247965.1 Bradyrhizobium sp. TM233
TCGGGGAGGCAATATGATCCAATTCACAATTTTCAGCAGGATTAACTTTCATCAAGGCGGGGTAAGGCCCGCCGGGGCTGGCGGGCCTTCACCTCTGAGCAGAGCCGCGTATGTCCCCACGGCCCGTCCCCAAGGCGCAAGCTGACAGATACTCGCTAATGGCGGGCTAAGATCTTCGGCAAGCTGGCGAGCGTGTGCTAGGTCCATCAGCCGCGCCGATCGTGCGGAACGTCGCGCCACGAGCCGCGGGGGTCGTAGGCCTTTCACTTTTTGTCGGCAGATCTGTGTGAATTTGGACACACACCGGGAATGTTGCGCAAATGTGTGGAACAGCAGCTCGGACATCTGCTTATGTTGGCGGTGACGGCCTCAGTCCCA
>NZ_BTIG01000396.1:0-297 GCF_036247965.1 Bradyrhizobium sp. TM233
CTCGGCGGGCTGGAAGATCACGATCGCATCGCCGGCGAAATTACGGGTTTCGGCGAGGTAGCGGGCGGCCCCGAGCAGCATCGCGGTGTGTCCGTCATGGCCGCAGGCGTGCATCTTGCCCGGAGTCTTGGAGGCGTATGGCAGGTTGGTCTGCTCCTCGACGGGCAGCGCATCCATGTCGGCGCGCAGGCCGATCACCTTGAGTCCCTCGCCAGCCGGCTTGCTGCCCTTGATCACGCCGACCACGCCGGTCTGGCCGAGCCCGGTGACGACCTCATCGCAGCCGAACTCGCGCAG
>NZ_BTIG01000397.1:0-274 GCF_036247965.1 Bradyrhizobium sp. TM233
CGCGACGGTGACGTGGCCGACCAAGCCGCTCGATCCGTTCTTCAACGCCAATACGGTCGAGGATATCGCCGAGGCGGAACGGCTGGCGGCACTGGACGACGCATCCTAAAGGGATGATTCGGAAAAGTACGCAGCGGCTTTCCGAAAGATCATCCTCAAACGACAACCTAAAGCGCTAGGACGATTCTTCCCGATCTCATCGCGCTTTAGCCAAGGCCCGCTCACGAGCTCGTTTACGCCGGCCGGAATCCCGCCCGCTCCAGCGCGGCGCGCG
>NZ_BTIG01000398.1:0-284 GCF_036247965.1 Bradyrhizobium sp. TM233
TACCCAACGCTAACCATAGCGCGGTACTTTTCGCTAACCATGACGGGGCGCCAGGCGATCGCCGCGGTTACGAGAACGAGCGCACCAGTCCGGAGGCGAGCAGATTCCAGCCGTCGATCAGCACGAAGAACAGCATCTTGAACGGCAGGGCCAGGATCGTCGGCGGCATCATCATCATGCCCATCGACATCGTCAGCGTCGCCACGATCATGTCGATGACGAGGAACGGCAGGATGATGAGGAATCCGATCTCGAACGAACGCCTCAGCTCGGAGATCATGAAG
>NZ_BTIG01000399.1:0-254 GCF_036247965.1 Bradyrhizobium sp. TM233
ACGGCGCTGTTGGCGACCGAATAGCTGTAGGTGCCGTTGGCATTCAGCGTCAGTGCGCCCAGATTGCCCTGCCCCGTGATCACGCCGGCCTGGAACGTGGACTGGTTCTGGTCGGCATCCGAGATCGAGATCGTGCCTGACACCGACAGCGTCGGCGCGCTGGCGTCTTCGGTGACGGTGGTGAAGGCGGGCGCACCGATCACGGCGGCGTCGTTGGTGCCGTGAACCGTGAAGGAGACCTGCTTGGCCGTGCC
>NZ_BTIG01000400.1:0-359 GCF_036247965.1 Bradyrhizobium sp. TM233
GCCGTTGCGCCCGAGCAGCGCAACCACCTCGCCCTCGCCGACCTCGAAGCCGATGTCGAACAGGATATGCGCCGGGCCATAATGGCTGTTGAGGCCCTCGACGGTGAGCTTCATATTGAGGCTCCCTCGCGATGGCGGGCATCGTAGACCAGGCCCTCGCCGAGATAGACCGCCTGCACCTGCGGATTGCCGCGCACCTCGGCTGGCGTGCCCTCCGCGATCAGCGTCCCTCGATTCAGCACGATGATGCGGTCGGCGTGCTCGAACACCACGTCCATGTCGTGCTCGGTGAAGAGCACGCCGATCGACTTCTCCCGCGCAATGCTCGCAGTCAGCCGCATCAGGTCGACCCGTTCGCG
>NZ_BTIG01000401.1:0-372 GCF_036247965.1 Bradyrhizobium sp. TM233
CCTTCCTTCTGGATGATGCCAGCGAACTTCTTCGTCTCGGAATCCACGAAGGCGGCGAACTGCTCCGGCGTGCCGTAGTCGGCGCGGGCGCCCATGGCGGCGATCTGCTTCTTGATGTCGTCGCGCTCCAGCATCGCCTTGACCTGGAAATTGAGCGCGCTCAGCACCTCGGGCGAGACGCCCTTCGGCAGGAAGACCGAGAACCACGACGAGACGTCGAAGTTCGCCAGCTCCGGCGCGCTCTCGCGCATGGTCGGCAGGTCCTTCGCGAGGTCGCTGCGCTCGGTGGTGGTGACGCAGAGGCCTGTGAGCGTGCCGTTCTGCACCTGCGGCAGGCTCGGATAGAGATTGTCGAACAGGATCTGGATGTCG
>NZ_BTIG01000402.1:0-277 GCF_036247965.1 Bradyrhizobium sp. TM233
TCGGTGTCGTTGGTCAGCACGTTTCCCGCGGCAGAGGAACCGCCGGTGCCGTTGTTGACACCACCCTTCTCGGTGGCGTCGCCCGTGTCGGCGACCGCCGTCGGCGGCGTGTTCGGAGTTGTCGTCACGGTGATATTGAATATCTCGCTTGCAGCAAGGCTGCCGAGATCGGTCGCGGTTGCCTTCACGCCGAGCGTGCCGACGTCGGCCGACGATGGCGTACCGCTGAAGGTTCGGGTTGATGCGTTAAAGGTCAGCCAGGCGGGAAGTGCCGAGC
>NZ_BTIG01000403.1:0-308 GCF_036247965.1 Bradyrhizobium sp. TM233
TCGGCGGCTTTGCCGGCGCGACCGCCGATGCCTTCACGCTGTTTGAGCGGTTGGAAGCCAAACTCGAGCAATATCCGGGGCAGCTGACCCGGGCCGCGGTCGAGCTGGCCAAGGACTGGCGCACCGACCGTTATTTGCGGCGGCTGGAGGCCATGATGATCGTGGCCGACAAGGACGTCTCGCTGGTGCTGACCGGCACCGGCGACGTGCTCGAACCCGAGGCCGGCGTCATGGCGATCGGCTCCGGCGGCAATTACGCGCTGGCGGCGGCACGGGCCCTGCTCGACACCGACAAGGACGCCGAGACC
>NZ_BTIG01000404.1:0-298 GCF_036247965.1 Bradyrhizobium sp. TM233
GTGCTGGAAGAGCGCGTCGCCAACCGTGCGGGTCACGTGGTGGTGCCCGACGGGCCCGGCCTCGGCATTCGCGTCAGCGAAGCCTCGATCCGCGCCAATGCAAGGGTGATCGCGGAGGCGTGAGTTTCCGTCATTCCGGGGCGCGCGCAGCGCGAGCCCGGAATCCATAACCACAGGGCGAGGTTGGCGCGCGAGCCGGCAACCACGAGTCTTCGCCACACTCCTGCCTGTGGTTATGGGTCCCGGATCTGCGCGCCCTTGGGGCGCTCTTGTCCGGGACGACACCGAGTTTGTGGCT
>NZ_BTIG01000405.1:0-250 GCF_036247965.1 Bradyrhizobium sp. TM233
CGCCAAGGAGCTCGGCCTGCCCGTGGTCACCTCGATCGCGGTGCGCAAGGGCGGCACCGCCGACCTCTTGAAGCTGACCGACGAGATCTCGGTAAGGCTCGCCGCCGAGGCGGCGGCGAACAGCTGGCGCGCGCTCAGCGTATCCGAATTGCGCGCGACCCAGCGCGAGGCCGACCGCATCATCGCCGACTGCGTCAGCCTGCCTGCTAGACCCGACACCTGGACCGCGCGGATCGACGCGGTCGTGCTG
>NZ_BTIG01000406.1:0-291 GCF_036247965.1 Bradyrhizobium sp. TM233
CCACGCTGTTCAACTGCATCCTCGGCCAGCTCACCCCGTCAGGCGGCGAGGTCAAGCTCGACGGCAAACTCGTCACGGGCCTGCGCCCCGCCGAGCTCAACAAGCTCGGGGTCAGCCGCACCTTCCAGCTGCTGCAGGTGTTTCCAAAGCTCTCGGTGCGCGAGAACCTGATCCTCGCGGGCCAGGAGCACCAGGGCAACATGGCCTCGCGCCTGGTCGGCCGCTCCGATGCCGGATTGACGGAGCCCGCCAACCAGATGATCGGCTTCTTCAAGCTCGATCATCTCGCCG
>NZ_BTIG01000407.1:0-306 GCF_036247965.1 Bradyrhizobium sp. TM233
CGCCGCCGATGCACAGCGTGGCGAGGCCCTTCTTCGAATCGCGCTTCTGCATCTCGTGCAGCAGCGTCACCAGCACGCGTGCGCCGGACGCGCCGACGGGATGCCCGATCGCGATCGCGCCGCCGTTGACGTTGACCTTGGAGGTATCCCAGCCGAGATCCTTGTTGACGGCGCAGGCTTGCGCCGCGAAGGCTTCGTTGGCCTCGATCAGGTCGAGATCGCCGACATTCCAGCCGGCCTTCTTCAGCGCGGCGCGCGAGGCCGGGATCGGGCCCGAGCCCATGATCTTCGGATCGACGCCGGCCT
>NZ_BTIG01000408.1:0-310 GCF_036247965.1 Bradyrhizobium sp. TM233
TTCCAGGCATAGCCGACCTGCCCGGTGATCAGGCCGAAGCCTTCAATCTTGGACCGATTACGAAGACCGGTCGGCGGGAAAAGCACCGTGCTGACGTTGTCGCCCGTGAAGTCGGCCCAGTTGCCCTGGCCCTCGATGCCGAACACCCAGTTGACGGACTGCCAACGAAATCCCATCTGCCCGCCCGCCGTGCCGCCCGTGGCATCGTGGCACCCTTCCGGGACGATAGTGCCAAGACCGGGGGAAATCAGATCCCAGCACTTGCGGCTCGATCCGCCGCCGCCGTTGACGCCGATGTAGAAGCCGCTCC
>NZ_BTIG01000409.1:0-280 GCF_036247965.1 Bradyrhizobium sp. TM233
ATCGCGTGCATCTGCCGAAGGCACTGAGCGGCAGCCGCCCGCTGTGCTGCGGGCGCACCTTCCTGTCCGCCGGCCTCGTCGATGAAGCCAGGGTCGAGCTCGATCGTCTCGTGGCCGCGTTTGCGCCCTTTGCCGCGCGCGGCGTGCCGATCGTCGGTCTCGAGCCGAGCTGCCTGTTGACGCTGCGCGACGAGCTCGCCTCGCTGCGCAAGGACGATGACGCCAAGGCCATCAGCGCCCATGCTCTCACCTTCGAGGAATTTCTGGTGCGCGAGGCCGA
>NZ_BTIG01000410.1:0-339 GCF_036247965.1 Bradyrhizobium sp. TM233
CGCCCATGGCGCGCTCGACATTGACGAGATGGCCTTTCATCCGCGCGAACAGCGCGGAGAACTGCTCGATCATCAAAGCGGCGATCAGGAAGGGAATGCCGAGACCGGCGGAATAGACCGCGAGCAGCCCTGCGCCCTTTGTCACTGTGGCCTCAGCGGCGGCGACCGAAAGGATCGCGGCGAGGATCGGGCCGATGCAGGGCGTCCAGCCGAAGGCGAAGGCGAGCCCCATGATATAGGCACCCCAGAGGCCGACAGGCTTGGGGATCGGCAGCCGTCCCTCGCGCATCAACAGGCCGATGCGCGTCAGTCCCAGGAAGTGCAGGCCCATGATGATGA
>NZ_BTIG01000411.1:0-375 GCF_036247965.1 Bradyrhizobium sp. TM233
GCGATCGCCGCGCTGCATGCGCGCGCGCCGAGCTTTGCGCAGACCGACTGGCCGCAGATCGCCGGGCTCTATGAGGTGTTGCTGCGCATCGGTCCCTCTCCGGTGATCGAGCTCAACCACGCTGCCGCGCTGTCGATGGTCGATGGGCCGGCACGTGCGCTCGATCTCGTCGATGCGATCAGCGCCCGAGGCGGGCTCCGCGGCTATGAGCTGTTGCCCGCCGTGCGCGCGGATCTGCTGCGGCGGTTGGGGCGGACGGAAGAGGCGCGCGAGGCGTATCGTGCCGCGGCGGAGGCGACACAGCTCGAGCCTCTGCGGCGGCTCTATGCGCGGCGGGTGCGGGAGATGGGGTAGGGGCTCTCGTGCCCCGGACGC
>NZ_BTIG01000412.1:0-308 GCF_036247965.1 Bradyrhizobium sp. TM233
GAGCGCAGCGACATCCGGGTTACCCACTGCCGCGGGCCGGCCTACCCTGCCCGCGCCTTGCTCCAGTCGGGGCCGACCGGGCCCGACACGCCCTCGAAGGCGCCGTCGACGAGCTCGAATACCAGGATACGGGCGGCGTCGACAGGGCCGGGCATGGTGACACGGCCTTTCGGGACCGGCTTGAAGCCGACGCGGCTGTAATAGGGCTCGTCGCCAACCAGCAGCACGAGGCGATGACCTTTCGCCTTCGCGTCCTTGAGCGCGCGCTCCATCAGCAGACGGCCGACACCGCGGCCGCGGAACGGCGG
>NZ_BTIG01000413.1:0-288 GCF_036247965.1 Bradyrhizobium sp. TM233
CGGCACGCCCGGCGGCGTCGGCGCCAAGCGCACGCCGCCGCTGTGGATGCGCCCGGGCGACACTGTCGAGGTCGAGATCTCCGGCATTGGAACCTTGCGCAACACGGTCGTCGCCGAACCGGCCTGACCACGCCTTCGAGCAATCAAAAACGACAAGTCAGGAAACGCCATGGCCAACCTCCGCACGACGTCCGCCTCCACCTTGCTCATCACGCTGGCGCTCGCAGGCCCGCCTGCGCGCGCCGAGATCAAGGCCGATGCCATCCGCATCGGCGTGCTCACCGACAT